>JAFZVZ010000036.1 GCA_017617545.1 Lachnospiraceae bacterium | reverse complement strand
GCCGGAACGGGCGAAAACCACCGCTTTTTTGATGGTCGGAGTGCTGTCCGGAATGCCTAAAACGGAAGATTGCTAAGAATTACTGTTGAATTCGTTGATACTTGCGGAAACAACAGTAATTTTTGTAACCGGCACGTTTCACAAAATGGACGATTGGGAAGAATTACTGTTGAAATCGCTGATCCGGGCGAAGACAACAGTAATTTTGCTGATTGGCGTGTTTTTCATAGTTGAGTGGTTGAAAAAAATTGCTGTGGAAATCGCCAAAATCGGCGATTTCCACAGCAATTCTGTTTATCGTGTTACTCGGGAGCACTTGTATGGGTTAGCTATCCCAACAGGGGACTTTCCTACCCCGCTGATCACTTATTAGTGTGTCCTGCTCCGCGGGCTCCCTCCTACTCTTGTTCCTGATCTGCGGGCTCTGTCGGGACCTCAACGATGCTGCGGCTGATCTGCCCTGCACGGACCATACAGACGATGATGTTGACAAGGAATATGACAAGCATCAGCGGGAGCAGGAATGCAGGCGCGTCGGTATTCCGGACCTGGCACACGAAGAGTGTGGACATGGTTGCGGTGATGACCAAAAGCATGATGTCAAGCATGTTGCGGACGACGGCCGCGATGTACGGCGCGTTGGCGTCGGTCACATTGATCCGCGGGAGATTCCACGCGGCGGGGAACATGCCTATGATGATCAGTGACGGAAGCATGACGAGCATTACGCAGGGTAGTGAGAATATGGATTTCTTGCTGCTGTAACTTCCGATCTTTCCGAGAATTCCGAACTGTGTCGGGATCTGTTCGGGAAGACGGTCGTACGCAGCTGCCGCGTAGATCAGCATGCTTATGACTGCCGCGAGGCAGAGGGCATATACGACGATGTCGATTTTACGTTGATGAATACGAGTCATTGCTAATTCCTCTGTTAATAAATTGCGCAGGGTTGCTTAGGAGAGGTCCAGATCCGGCGGAACGTCCAGTTCCTTCGGGCGCGGACTTCCGTTTTTCTTGCGCTGGCGGACACATTCCGTCAGGAGGTACTCGATCTGGCCGTTGACCGACCGGAAATCGTCCTCCGCCCAGGCAGCGATCGCATTGTATAACGACTCCGAGAGACGGAGCGGGATCTGTTTTTTTTCTGCCATAATGATACTTCCTTTCTATGTCAGAAAAGCGGTAGCGCGACCGCCGGGGGGTGGCGGTCGCATCCATCGCGTTCAGTGCTCAGTTGATCAATACAGGCTGCCGGAGTTGACGACCGGCTGCGCGTCGTGGTTGCCGCAGAGGACAACGAGCAGGTTCGAAACCATCGAAGCCTTGCGCTCCTCGTCGAGGTCGATGGTGTTATTTTCCTTAAGACGCTCGAGCGCGAGCTCCACCATGCCGACGGCGCCGTCCACGATCATCTTGCGGGCGTCGATGATGGCCGAAGCCTGCTGACGCTGCAGCATTGCCGCCGCGATCTCGGGAGCGTATGCGAGGTAGGTGATGCGAGCCTCGTGGATGCAGAGACCTGCGATCGCCACGCGGTCCTGGATCTCCTGGCGGATGCGGTCCGCGACGATCTCGCTGGAGCCACGCAGGCTGCCTTCGTCGGCGATGCCGTCGCCGGTCGTGTCAACACCCTGTGCCACATCGTAAGGATAGATACGGACAATGTTGCGGAGCGAGGTGTCGCACTGCAGCGAGAGATATTCCTTGAAGTTTTCTACGTTAAATACAGCTTTGGCCGTGTCGGCGATGCTCCAGGTAACCGCGATACCGATCTCCACGGGCGTACCGAGGCGGTCGTTGATCTTCTGACGGTTGTTGTTGAGCGTCATGACCTTGAGCGAAAGCTTGTTGTTCACAAGGCCGGCAGCGGAAGAAACCGTGATCGGGTTGACGGTCTTGACGTCGCCGCTCTGGTTGAGCTGCGTCTTCGCAGCGGGGTTGATCGAGCTGCAGAACGGGTTGACCCAGAAGAAACCGTCGCCGCGGATCGTGCCGTAGTAGCGGCCGAACAGCGTGAGCACGAGAGCTTCCTCAGGCTTCAGGACCCGAAGGCCGAGCATCGGGAACCAGCCGATGCAGAGGATCACAACGCCCGGAATAAGCAGAATGAAGTCTTGCTCCGAGGCACCGAAGATCACCAGCAGAATTGAAAAGACGTAGAGCACGGCGACGAAGAAAAGCACCGCCATACCGTTCTTGTGGCCTTTCAGCGTGATCTCCTTGCGATTTTCAAGGGCTTCACGTGATTTGGCCTGCATCGTTGTTTGATTACTCATAGTAAATCCTCCTCATAGAATATATGTTAACCAAATTACGCATCAGGTGATATCAATTTGATATCGTCTTGATAGGAAAATATCACACCTTCAAACAAATGTCAATAGGATTTACAAAAAATATTTTGCGGTTTTTTGTTTTGCCATGCACTGCTTCAGACCAGTGTGGTACACCGGTTTACGCACAGGATATTGGTCCGGAAACAGCTACTTGTTGGAAGGAAGGCGAAATTTTAGATTGATCGCAGATCTGTCTCAGAGTATAACAACAAGGCGGGGCACATGCCCCGCCGTTTTTGTTTCCATATGCGATTTACAAATGTACTTACGCCTCCCGGCTTCCCGCCAGGTACAGCGAGCGGTAGAAGCTCTCGCTCGCCATGAGCGTGTCGTGCGTGCCCTGCTCAATCACATTGCCGTCCTTCATCACTAAGATGAGGTCGGCATTTTTGATTGTCGAGAGACGGTGCGCGACGATGAAACTCGTGCGGCCTTTCATCATTGCGGAAAATGCATCCTGAATTTTCCACTCGGTTCGCGTGTCAATCGAGGAGGTTGCCTCGTCGAGGATGAGGATCGGCGGCAGGCAGAGCATGACGCGCGCGATGCACAGAAGCTGGCGCTGGCCGGCGGAAAGTCCGCCGCCGTGCTCACCGAGGACGGTGTCGTAACCGTCGGGAAGTCGCCGGATAAAGCTGTGCGCGTGGGCCGCTTTGGCGGCCTCTTTGATCTCCTCGTCGGTGGCGTCCGGCTTGCCCATCGCGATGTTGTCGCGGATGGTGCCGTCGGAGAGCCAGGTGTCCTGAAGGACCATGCCGATGTTGCGGCGTAAAAACGGCTTCGGGATGCTCCGGTGTGTCAGTCCGTCGAAGGTGACCGTGCCGTCGTCGATCTCGTAGAAGCGCATCAGCAGGTTGATGAGCGTCGTCTTGCCGCAGCCGGTCGGGCCGACGATGGCGATGCGCGATCCCGCGCGCACGGAGATGTTCATGTCCGTGATGAGCGGGCGGTCCTTTACATAGGCAAATGCAACATGCTTGAACTCGATGTCGCCGCGGAGCGCTTCCGGAAGGGCGACGGGAGTTCCGTCTGCGGACAGAGCATTTTCCGCAAGAGATTCATCTGCCGGAAGAGGCTCGTCGAGCAGTTCGAAGATGCGCGACGCACATGCGAGCGCGTTCTGCAGCTCGGTGACGACGCCGGAGATCTCGTTGAACGGCTTTGCGTACTGGCCGGCGTACGCGAGCATCGCGGTCAGCATGCCGACCGAGAGGCCGCCGCTGATGACGGCGAAGGAGCCGACGAGCGTGCATGCCGCGTAGACGGTCGAGTTGACGAACCGCGTGCACGGGTTTGTGAGCGATGAGAAAAATGTTGCCTTCAAAGCGCAGTCGCACAACTTCTCGTCGCAGGCGTTGAAGCTCTCGACGGCGCGGCCTTCGTAGGAGTACGCCTGAACGATCTTCTGCTGGCCGACAAGTTCGTCGATCAGCGAGGTCTGGGCGCTCCGGGCGAGGCTCTGCTCGCGGAACAGTTTAAACGTGCGCGACGCGATGAAGCGCGCGACGAACAGCGAGAGCGGCGTTAAGAGCATGACCACGAGAGCGATCTTGATGTTCGTCATGAACATCAGCACGAGCGTTCCCACGATGGTCAGGATTCCGGTGAAGAACTGTGCAAAGCCGAGCAGCAGGCCGTCCGCGACCTGGTCAACGTCGGTGATGACGCGGCTCACGATGTCGCCGCTTTGGTGGCTGTCGAGGTACGACAGAGGAAGTCTTGTTACATGGTTGATCGCGTCGTTGCGGATATCGCGCACGGTGCGGAAGGACACGCGGTTGAGAAGCAGTGTCATCAGCCACGAGCACGCCGCGGAGATCAGCACGAAGATGCCTGCGGTGCGCAGGAAGCCCCAAAGTGCGGAAAATGCAACCTCGCCGGGACCGACGATCGTGTCGATCGCGTCACCGATGCGCTTCGGGACGAGGATCTGCAGGATGACGGACGCGGCCGCCAGCAGGAGCGCCAGCGCGAGGAGCGGCAGCGAGCGGCGCAGGTAACGGTAGAGATGGGAAAGGATCTGTTTCGTCTTCATCTCGCACCTCCCTCCGTCGCAACCGTGAAGGAAGGCGCAGAACTGTCACCGGAACCGTCCGCAGGGTTTGCCGCTTCCGTGATCCCGGAAGCAGCGGCGATCTCACGGTAGACAGGGCAGGTCGCGAGGAGCTCCTCGTGCTTGCCGTTGCCGACCAGCTCGCCGTCCTCGAGAACGAGGATGCGGTCGCAGGCGGTGAGTGCGCCAGCGCGCTGCGATACGTACAGGATGGTCCGGTCGCTCATCGAGTGGAGCGCCTTGCGGAGTTTCTGCTCCGTGGCGTAGTCGAGCGCCGAGCCGGAATCATCGAGGATCAGAATGCGCGCGTCAGTGACAAATGCGCGCGCGATCGTAAGGCGCTGCCGCTGTCCGCCCGAGAAATTCGTTCCGCCCTTGTTGACGGGGGCGTCCAGTCCCTCGGGGATAGCGCGGACGAAATCTGCGGCGCATGCATTTTCCAAAGCATCCCAGAGCTGCTCATCGGTCGCGCCCGGGTTGCCCCAGAGAAGGTTGCTGCGGATCGTGCCCGCGAACAGGACCGCCTTCTGCGGAACGATGCGGACGGCGTGGCGCAGCGAATCAAGGTCGTATTCGCTCACCTCGTGGCCGAAGACCTTGAGCAATCCTCCCGTGATATCGTAAAACCTCGGGATCAGCTGGACAAGCGAAGTCTTGCCGGAGCCGGTGCCGCCGATGACGCCGACGTACTCGCCGGGGAAGATATCGCAGGTGATATGTTCAAGCATCTCCGACGAAGCCTTCGCGTAGCGGAGGGAGACGTCGTTGAAGGAGATGACCGGGGCGGCCTCATTTTCCGAAGGATCCACCTTGATCGCACCCTCCGGCGATACGACGGACGGCGTGATCTCGAAAATGCTCTGCACGCGGTTGCCGCACGCGATCGCGCGGGTGATGTTGATGATGAGGTTCGCGAGCTTGACGAGCTCGACGAGGATCTGGCTCATGTAGTTGTACAGGGCGATGACCGCGCCCTGCGTAAGGATCCCGGCCTCGACGCGCAAAGCGCCGGTGTAGACCAGGATGAGAATTGCGATGTTGACAAGGCAGTACGTGAGCGGGTTGAGAAGCGCGGAGACGCCGCCGACGGTGCGCTGCTCATGCTCGAGCTCACTCGTGCGCTCGCGGAAATCCTTCCGCTCAGCCTCCTCCTTGTTGAACGCGCGAAGCACGCGCACGCCCGCGAGGTTGCGGCGAAGCGCTCCGACCACGCGGTCCAGACGGCCCTGCACGCGTTTGTAGAGCGGGATCGTGATCAGCATGATCGTGAAGATAACAACGGCGAGCACGGGGATCAGACCGACGAAGACAAGCGCAGCGCGGTGGTCGACCGTGTACGCCATGACGGTCGCGCCGAGGACGATGAACGGCGAGCGCATCAGCAGACGAAGCGTCAGATTGACGCCGTTCTGGATCTGGTTCATATCACCCGTGAGTCGCGTGACAAGCGTGTTCGTGCCGATGGTGTCGATTTCCGTGTAGGAGAGAGTTCCGAGATGCTTGAAGAGAGCGCGGCGGATCCGCCCGGTGAAGGCAACGGCCACCTTGGCCGAAAAATACTGCGCCGTCACGGCGAACGCCAGCCCCGCGATGCCGAAGAGGACCATCAAAAGAACGCGACGCACGATGTAGCCGTGGTCGCCCTGCGCGATACCGATATCGATGATGGAGGCAACGATCAGCGGAACAAGCAGTTCCATGACCGCCTCGAAAAATTTGAACATGGGAGCGGCCACGGCGCGGAGCCGGTAACCGTTCATGAAGCGAAGCAATTTGCGCATAAAACAAACCCTCTTCAGTGATTTTCCTGCCTTTTACAATATACCCATTTTCCGAGGAAATCGCAAGCGGAAAAGCCGGCCATGACCCGTTTCGAAGGGAATTGTACAGGAAATGCAATCTTTGATTGTTTTTTTCGTCTTTATAGGTGAAACTGTAATACGAACGAACGGATGTTGAAGAAAGGGAGGAGCAGGAAAATGAAGCGCATGGTCCTTGTGATCGCAGCGATTGTGTTTACGGCGTTGCTCGGCGCGTGCACCCCGGGGAGTTCCAATGACAACAACACGGAACGTGCCGGAACAACCGAAACGACATATGAGAAGAGAAAGAAAGAGCTGCGGGACGCAGAGCCGAACAACGGCGACTCGCAGTCGGTTCCCTATGATATCCCGGAGATCCTGGAGGGGTATGCGCTTGTGTTCCGCGTGAAGAGGGAGGAGCTGCAGCATAACTATCTGGGGATGGATCCGGTCGTAGTCAGTACCCTGGTGTCGGAATATGAGTACGATGCGAACGGGAACCGGATCAAGACGACGGAAGAAGACGGGAGCATAACAGAATCATTTTACGACGAACAGAACCGATTGATCAAAAAAGTCCGCCATACATTTTTTCAAGGCGTTCCCGAAGACGAGATTGCGGAGTATCAATATGATTCGCTCGGTCGTGAGGTGGTGCGGAAAGAAATCGGTACCGACTTTGAAGGTACTGTATTTGAGGTCATCTATGAAACCGTGTATGCCGAGGACGGGAGTTACCGTGAAATATATCAAACCTGCCCTGACGAAGACAGACATATTTATGACTACAGTGCGTATGATCAGAAGGGAAGGGAAATCTGCTGGCAACAGTATGATACGCCTTACTATTCACGGCAGGCGGCAGCGATGGAGTATGATGAGCATGACAATTTGATCAGAGTGATCTCAAAGATCAGAGATTTTGATCAACCCTGGAAGGAATATGTATCCAAAGAGTGCGAGTATGAACTTGACCGCTTCGGAGTGTTCCGGTGCATGAAGGAAGTGAGAAGATCCTCGTATAATCCGGAAACGCCGGATTATTACTATTATCTGTATCAGTATGATTCCGACGGAAGAGTCAGCATAATCGAGTCCTATGGCAGCGAAGAGGCGGACCTTACGAATACGACTGTCATTTACGGGTATGACGATTACGGCAATCTGATCAGTGAGAGGACGTATGACGGGGACCTTGATAACAATGCAAGGCTGGTTGATCAGATGCTGTATGAGTATGAACCGCTCGTCATCCCGATCGAATGCCTGACGGACGAGGACAGGGAGAGGGGATGGAATCCGGAAAATCCGTAGCGCAGAATAACAGCGGAATAGGAAACGGGGCCGTCGCACGGAACGTGCGGCGGTCTTGTTTTTTGGTTGATTTTCGGATGCAAAGGCGCCGGTTTCGGCTCAAAATTATATACCGAACACGCATTCTGTGGTATAATCATTCTGATATGATGCGGGTTAGCTGCGGCGTGTTCGGAAATGCTCCGCCCCGCGGAAAGGAGGCATGCGATGTCACAGGAAAAACAATACATTGCGATCGATCTGAAGTCGTTCTATGCCTCCGTGGAGGCGGTGGAGCGGGGGCTCGATCCGCTGAACGTCAACCTTGTCGTGGCGGATGAGAGCCGCATGGACAAGACGATCTGCCTGGCTGTTTCGCCCGCGCAGAAATCGCTGGGGATTCCCGGCCGCGCGCGTTTGTTTGAGGTCAAACAGCGCATGCGCGAGGTCAACGCAGCGAGGAAAAGCGGGATTTACGGAAAAACATTTTCCGGAAAATCAGTCTTCGCGTCCGAGCTTGCCGCCGACCCGTCGCTGGAGCTGGACTGCGTCATCGCGACGCCGCGCATGAGCTATTACATGGATTATTCCCGCAGGATCGTCGAGATTTACTTAAGGTATGTCTCCATGGACGACCTGCTCGTCTACTCAATCGATGAGGTGTTCATCGACGCGACGCACTACCTGAAGGCGCGCGGGATGACCGCGCACGAGTTCGCGAGGACCATGATCCGCGACGTGATGCGGGAGACGCACATCACCGCGACCGCGGGGATCGGCACCAACCTCTACCTTGCCAAGATCGCGATGGACATCATGGCGAAGCACTCGCCGGCGGACGAGGACGGCGTGCGCATCGCGGAGCTCACGGAGCAGACGTACCGCGAGCAGCTGTGGAGTCACCGGCCGCTGACGGATTTCTGGCGCGTCGGCCGAGGCATCGCGCGCAAGCTCGAGCAGTACGGCATGTACACCATGGGCGATGTTGCCCGCTGCTCGGAGGGGGCGGACGGCGCGGTCCACAACGAGGATCTTTTGTACCGTCTGTTCGGCGTGAATGCGGAGCTTTTGATCGACCACGCCTGGGGCTGGGAGCCGACGGAGATCGCCGACTGCAAATCCTACACGCCCGAGACCAAGAGCCTCAGCCAGGGGCAGGTGCTCTCGGGGCCGTACCCGGCGGACAAAGGGCGCATTGTCGTTCAGGAGATGGCCGACCAGCTCTCGATGGATCTTGTGCGCAAGGGGCTGTTCACCGACCAGGTGGTGCTCGATGTTACCTATGACGTCGACAACCTGAAGGGCGAGCGCGGCGCGCAATTCCATGGCGAGGTCGCGACGGATTGGTACGGCCGCAAGGTTCCGAAGGGTGTTCACGGCTCACACAATCTCGACCGTCACACGGCCTCCACGCGGAAAATCGTCGAGGCTGCGACGGAGATCTACGACCGCATCGTCGATCCGGCGCTTCTGGTGAGGCGGTTCGGCATCGCGGTGACGCGCCTGCTGACGCAGGAGGAACTGGAAGGCGCGGAACCTGAGTACGAGCAGATGAGTTTCCTGGTCGACTACGAGGAGCGCGACCGCAAGCGAGCCGAGGAACAGGCGGAGCTTATGAAGGAACAGAAGGTGCAGAAAGCTCTTTTGAACATCCGCGACAAATACGGCAAGAACGCGATCGTCCGTGGCATGAACATGAAGGACGGGGCGACCGCGATGGATCGGAACGAACAGATCGGCGGACACAAGGCGTGACCGCTTCGGAAAATAAAAGAGTGTTTAGTATAGGGCGCGGCTGTGTAACAGACCGACGCTGAAAGTCGAGATCGCAGAAAGGAGGGAAAACCGTGAACGACGCAAGAAAAGACTATGCGGACATCATCGACCGGGAGCACCATGTGTCGAAGCATCGCCAGCCGATGCCGAGGATCGCTCGTGCAGCGCAGTTTTCCCCCTTTGCGGCGCTGACCGGCTACGACGATCTCGTGGCGGAATCCGCGAGGCTCACGGACGCGAGAATTCAGCTGACGGAGGAGGAGAAGGTCGCGGTCAACGACGTGCTTACGTGGATGACGGCGAACCCGGCTTCGGAGGCAGCATTTACCTACTTTGTACCTGACAAGATGAAGTCCGGCGGGTCCTACGAGACGGTGACCGGCCGGATCAAAAAGCATGACGCGCTGCGACATACGATCCTTTTGGAGAGCGGCGAGGTGATCCCAATCGAGGATATCTGCGAGGTGAGCTGTCCGGAGTACGAGAGGCAGTTGTAACGGAAGCAGCGCGAAATATACGGAGTGACGCCGCCGAATACACAGAGTGACGCTGAAGATATAAAAAACGGGGACTATACGGATGAATCATTGCGGAACAAAAGAGATAACAACCGGGCGATTGCTGTTGCGGCGGTTCACTGCCGCAGACGCGGAGGACATGTATCGAAACCTGAACTCCGACGGCAGAGTCAATCATTTTCTGACGTGGGAGCTTCATACGTCCATAGACGATACGGTGGAGCTTCTTAAGACGTTCGAGGAGCGGTACGAGAGCCCGTCGCGGTACTGCTGGGCGATCGTCGAGCGGACATCGGACGAGGTGATCGGCACGATCGCGGCGCCGGTGGTGAAGGAGCGGACGGAGACCGTGGAGGTGACGTACGCGCTCGGCTACGACTGGTGGGGGAAGGGAATCACCGCTGAGGCACTGAACGCGGTGATCGATTTCCTGTTCGACGAGGTCGGAGTCAACCGGATCGAGGCCGCGCACGACATCAACAATCCGAACTCGGGCAAGGTGATGGAGAAGGTCGGGATGCACAAGGAAGGTGTCATGCGCAAGGCGAGCCGCAACAATCAGGGACTGATCGATATCGCGGTGTACGCGATCCTGCGGGACGAGTGGGAGACACGTCGGAACGGGAATTCTGCCAGGGCAAAGGTCTATTTCATCCGCCACGGCGAGACCGTGTGGAATTCGGAAAATAAGATCTGCGGCGCGACCGACAGTCCGCTGACCGAGAAGGGCCTTCAGCAGGCAGCCGAGGTCGCGGAGAAGGTACGCGCAATGGGCATTCAGGCCGATTGCATCCTGTACTCACCGCTGTCGCGGGCGAAGGACACAGCTATGTGCATCGCCGAGGTGACCGGGCTTCCGGCCCGCGAGGAGCCGCGGCTCTTCGAGCAGAATTTCGGCAAATACGAATCCACCGCGCGGGACGGCGCGGAATTCCGCGAGTCGAAGAAGCAGTTCGCGAGCCGCTACGGCGGTCACGGCGAATCGATGCTTCACCTCGCGCAGCGCGTCTACAATCTGCTGGACGAGTTGAAGGCGCAGCCTGACAAAACCTACATTCTTGTCGCGCACAACGGCATCGCGCGCGTCGTGCAGTCCTACTTCTTCGAGATGACCAACGACGAGTACGCGGCCTTCGGGATCAAAAACTGTGAGGTGCGCGAGTACGAGTTCCCGGCAGAGTAACCGGCCGGCGGCCCCTCAAAAGTAAACTGCGGGGCAAGAAGTGAAACTGCCGGTGTTCGGCACAGAAAGGAAAACCAATGTCGCACGTAGAAAACGGTGAATGGATCATGCGCGGCCTCGCTTGGAACGATCCGGGGCGGATCCGCAGCCGGCAGGAGCTGGTGGCGTGGATCAACGAGATCGGATTTGTGCCGCTGTTCCGCAATGAAGTGAAAGGATTTTCCGTGGAGGAACACACCTCGACGCGGTACTGGTGGACGGGCAACCGCAAGGAGGACCCGTGGGAGTGGCGAGAGATCATCGCAGCCGAGCGGGAGGTGGCCTACGGCAAATTCTTCGACGGTAAGGCGGGGTTCATCAGCCTTACGTGGCTGCCGTATTTTGCGAATTATCGAAGAAACGGGTACGACTTCGACGCGCGGTGGCAGGACGGATTGGCGAGCCGGCGCGAGAAGCGGATCATGGACTTTTATGTCGGCGAGGACGAGAACGGCGACACCGTGTTCCGCGACGAGCAGATCCTGGCGACGGAGCTGAAGAAGAAAGCAGGGTTCGGCAAGGGCGGCGAGAAGAATTTTCCGGGAATTCTGACCGGACTGCAGATGCAGACGTACCTGGTGATCTCAGATTTTAGGCGGCGCGAGAACAAGCGCGGCGAGGAGTACGGCATGGCGGTGTCCATCCCGCTTCCGCCTGAGGCGATCTGGGGCTACGAGGCGGTGACGGCGGCGTACTCGGAGGATCCGGCGGCATCTCGGGAGAGGATTGCGGGGCATATTCGCAAACTGTACCCGAACGCTTCGGAGAAGGACATCGACCGCCTTGTCGGAAAATGATCCCGAACACCCGCAAAGTATTGTAAATCAAGCATTTTTGTGCGATAATAATAGGACAATCCAAAGAAAGGGACAAAGTGAGCCATGATCTACCTTGTGGAAGACGATGCGAACATCCGCGAGCTCGTGATCTACACGCTGCGGCAGTCGGGGCTGAAGGCCGAAGGGTTTGAGCGGCCGTCCGAGTTTGACCGGGCGTGCAGGGACTGTTTGCCGCGGCTTGTCCTGTTGGATATCATGCTGCCGGAGGAGGACGGGCTGTCCATATTACGAAGACTTCGCGCCAATCCGTCCACGAAGAAGACGCCGGTGATGATGCTGACGGCCAAAAGCAGCGAGTACGATAAGGTGGTCGGGCTCGACCAGGGGGCGGATGATTATCTGCCGAAGCCGTTTGGAATGATGGAACTGCTGGCGCGCGTGAAGGCACTTCTGCGGAGAGCCGAGGACAGCAGCGATGAGACGGAGTACGTGCTTGACGAGCTGTATGTGTGCCCGGAGAAGCATACGGTGACCGTGAACGGAGAGCCGGTTACGCTCACGAAGAAGGAGTTCGACATACTGCAGATGCTTCTGGAAAACCGGGGCATCGTACTTTCGAGGGACCGTCTGTTGAATACGATCTGGGGCTACGATTTCGACGGTGAGAACCGGACCGTGGATGTCCATATCCGAACGCTCCGCAGCAAGCTCGGCGAGGCCGGGGCGCACATTGAGACCGTCCGCGGCGTCGGGTACCGGATCTCGTAAAGGGGGATAATAATGGGATTGTTCGGCACGTTCAGATACCATGAACCATGGGAGCCGGTCAACGAGGCGATCGTGGCACAGCACGGTCTGCCGGTCCGTTCCCTGTATATGGATTCCGAGAAAATTGTCGACAGCGGGGATCGGGTTCTGTACCGGGTAAGAAGGAAGATACTGTCACTCCATGGCAAGACGGATATCTATGACAATACAACGGCTCAATTGGTTGCTCATTATGAGAGGGTAGTGTTGTCGCTGCACTACCGGTATTGCGTTCAGATGAATGACGGCGCAACGCCGGAACTGTACAGCAGCAATGACGTTATTGAGATTGTGCCGCTCGGGTGGATCGTTCGCATGGAAGGGTTCGCCCGCAATTGCACGTTGTTTGATGCAGAGGGCAGGATACTTGCCTTCATCGGACGAAAGAACTGGTCCATGCACAACAGGTACAGCATTGACATTTATGTGCCGGAGACGGAACAGTACATCGTAACGATAGCGTCGGTTATTCAGTCGATGTTCGATGACGCCACTTCCAATTGCGGGGAATGATCCGTGCGGATCG
This sequence comes from Lachnospiraceae bacterium, assembly GCA_017617545.1. GTDB lineage: Bacteria > Bacillota > Clostridia > Lachnospirales > Lachnospiraceae > ISDg. The sequence goes on along the minus strand of JAFZVZ010000036.1, from coordinate 72,676 downwards.
GTAAGATAGAGAAGACAGAGAGAAGGCAGGGGAACGAGTATGAAGGTTAAGGTGTTGCAAAATGTATTCATCGTGGCTGTGGCGGTGTTCATCATCACCACTCTTGTCACGCTGTTCATCGAATACCGCTATGTCAGCTCGGAGCAGGAGAAGGAGTTCCGCGAGCAGGCCGAGTACCTGAGTGGTCTGATTGAGACGTCGGGAACGGATGTGTTGAAGACGGCGGAATCGACGGAAAATATCCGTCTCCGCGTGACGGTGATCAAGCCGGACGGAAGCGTTGATTACGACAGCCAGGAGGTTGCGTCCTCGCTGGAAAATCACGCCGAACGCGAGGAGGTGAAGGAAGCCTTCGCAAGCGGCAAGGGCGAGAGCAAACGGTACTCCGACACGCTGAAGAGGACGACATTTAACTATGCCGTGAAGCTGACCGACGGCCGCGTGCTCCGCGTTTCGCAGGAGTGCTTTACGCCCGGACAGCTGGCGGTCCGCCTGATCTACCCGATGACGGTCATGCTCGTGCTGGTGCTCATCTTTTCCGCTGTGATCGCCGCGCGGATCGGACGCAAGGTGACGGAGCCGATCGACGCGATCGACCCGTCCAACCCTGAGGTGCGCGACGCGTATCCGGAGCTGCAGCCGCTCGTGAAGCGTATCCAGGCGCAGAACCGTCAGCTCTTTGAGCAGATGAACGAGCTCAAGGAGGAGCACAAGAAGCAGGACACGATGCGCCGCGAGTTCACGGCCAACGTGTCGCATGAGCTGAAGACACCGCTCACGTCGATCTCCGGCTACGCCGAGATCCTCGGCGCGGGCATGGTGGAGCAGAAGGACGTGACGCGCTTCGCGAACAAGATCCACGACGAGGCACAGCGCCTGATCACGCTCGTCGGCGACATCCTCAAGCTCTCGCAGCTCGATGAGAAGGATGAAACGATCCTCTCGAGCGAGCCGGTCGACCTGTACAAGGTTTCGCAGGAGATGATGTCCGTCCTGTCCGATGCGGCAGCGGCCAAGCATGTCAACGTGTTCCTCTCCGGTACCCATGAGGTGGTGACGGGTTCGCCGCAGATCATCGGTGAGATGGTCTACAACCTGATCGACAATGCCATCAAATACAACAACGAAAACGGCCGTGTGCAGATCACGGTGGAGGAGGAAGGCACCGACGCGATCCTGATCGTTCACGACAACGGTATCGGCATCCCGCGCGCGGAACTGCCTCGCGTGTTCGAGCGCTTCTACCGCGTGGACAAGAGCCACTCGAAGGAGATCGGCGGCACGGGCCTTGGTCTTTCCATCGTCAAGCACGGCGCAGCCTTCCACGGCGCGACCGTCCAGCTTGACAGTGAGCTCGGCATGGGCACGAAGATCACGGTCCGCTTCCCGAAGAAGGCGGAGGGTGAGGCAGCGGCGGAAACCGAGGAAAAACCCGCGGAGGAAGCTGCGGAGAAGTAATCCTGCCACGGAGGAAACATGGCAACGATCTTTATAATTGACGATGACGTATCTATCAACGAAATGCTCCGTACGGCTCTGACCAAGCGGGGCTTTTCCGTTGTGCAGGCATACTCCGGAACGGAGGCGCTCCTGGCGCTCTCAAAGGCGCAGCCGGATCTGGTGCTACTCGACCTTGGACTGCCGGGTTTAAGCGGCGAGGATGTTCTGCCGAAGCTCGGGTCCGTGCCGGTGATCGTCTTAAGCGCCCGCGCGTCCGCGGAGGACAAGGTGTCGCTCCTTTTGGGCGGCGCGGTGGATTATGTCACGAAACCGTTTGACCTGCACGAGCTTCTCGCGCGCATCACGGTACAGCTGCGCGGAAAGGGCACGATCGCCGAGACCGAGATCTACAGCTTCGGAGACATTACTCTGCACGCGGACACGAGAAAACTTGTCGCAAACGGCGAGAGCGCACAGCTGACAAGGACGGAGGCAGCCATTTTACGACTTCTCATGCAGCGCCCGGGGCAGGTCGTCGCGAAGCTGACGATCCTCGACTGCATCAGCCATGACACGCCGGACTGCACGGAGGATTCGCTGAAGATCCACATTCATCATCTTCGTCGGAAAATTCAGTCCGTGACGGAGAATACGGTCATCGAGGCCGTCTGGGGAATCGGGTATATATTGAAAAGCGAAAAATCTTAACCGGAAGATATCGAAAGCGTTAACTGTTTTCTTAACCATTATCCGATATGCTCCTCTCAGAGCCGGTGATCACGGGTGAAGCCCGGGACACGGCCAATCGGGAAGGAGAGCACTCCTTCCGCAAAGGGGGTTAATCTATATGGAGTTTGTACTGACTACCGAGGGCCTGCGAAAAACCTACCGGAATTTCAACGCCCTGAACGGTCTGTCGATGCATGTGCCTAAAGGCGCGATCTACGGATTCGTCGGCCGAAACGGCGCAGGCAAGACAACGCTGATCCGCTTGGCGTGCGGCCTTCAGTTCCCGACGGATGGGGAGCTGACGCTGTACGGGGCGAAGCATACGGATGACGCGATCCACGAGGCGCGCAAGCGTATCGGTGCGGTCGTGGAGACGCCGTCGATCTTTCCGGCGATGACGGCGGAGGAAAATCTGAAGCACCAGTACCGCGTGCTCGGACTGCCGAATTTCGACGGCGTCAAGGAGCTTCTCGCTCTCGTCGGCCTCGCGGACACCGGGAGCAAGAAGGCGGAGCAGTTTTCGCTCGGTATGCGGCAGCGGCTCGGCATCGCGATCGCGCTGTGCGGCCATCCGGATTTCATGATCCTCGATGAGCCGATCAACGGCCTGGATCCGCAGGGTATCGTCGATATCCGCGAGCTGATCATCAAGCTCAACCGTGAGCAGGGGATCACCATCCTGATTTCAAGCCACATCCTCGACGAGCTGTCCCGGATCGCCACCCACTACGGGTTCATCGACGGCGGTCGCATCGTTCGGGAAATGAGCGCGGATGAGCTTCAGAACGCCTGCCGCAAATGCGTGAGCGTGCGCGTGACAAACGTGGATGTGCTCGTGCGTGAGCTGGAGCGCCGCGGCACGGACTACACCGTAACGGGCGCGGACAGCGTGGACATCTATGCGCAGCCGAACATCACGGAGCTTGCGCTGGCGCTTTGGAAGGACAAGTGCGAGATCATAACCTGCAGGGAGCAGGACGAGAATCTGGAAGGCTTCTTCCTCTCGCTGGTGGGAGGTGAGAGCCATGCGTAATCTTTTAAGAACTGATTTTGTGAGACTTCTGAAGACCAAGTCATTTTACGTAGCGCTTGTGGGTGTGACGGCGATCGTGTATGCGTGTATCTTCCTAAGCTCCGGCGGGGACAATGAAGCCGCGGTCGTTTCCATCTGCAACACGCTGTGTTCCATGTCGGTGCTGCTGGTCCCGCTCTTCGTCGGCGGCGCGTACATGCTGTATGTTTCCGCGGAGTTTACCGGCGGCGCGATCCGCAACAAGCTGATCGTCGGACATCGGCGGGAGAACGTGTATCTCTCGTGGAACCTGATCGGGCTGGTGGACGGGCTGATCGTGCTGGCCGCGTCCCTCGGCACCGCGGCGCTTTTCATCGGGCTGTTCAGCGATACGTCAGCCCTTGATACGGAAAATGTGATCGCTGCCGCGGCGATCGTCGTCTGCATGCTCATCTCCAAACTGTGCATGAGCATCCTGATCTCCGTGATCATCCCGGGCGCAAAGGGAATGCTGTTCAACTACCTGTTCACCTACGCGCTTTTGATGTTCTTTGTGATCATGTACGATGCCGCGCCGGACAGCAAGATTGTGAAAATACTCGCCCGCTGCTTCCCTGAGGGGCAGGTCACGGGCCTGAATGTCAGCGTCATGCCGGATCGGCCGTGGCTGACGATACTGTGCGCGCTTGCATTTTCCGCGCTGTGCGTAGTCCTCGGCGCGTATGTGATTAAGAGGAAAGACCTGAGCTGAGGAAACGCTGAAGCGTTTCCTCAGCGCCTCCGGCGGATCGCACGAATGCGCAGCGGAATGCCCGCTGCGCGGGCGCGCATTCGGCGGCGATTGACGCGAAAGCGTCAATCGATAATAATACTTGTGATAAAGCCGGAGGAGGCGCTGCGGACGGGCAGCGTCTCCTTTCGCGGAGGAAAAACCATGTGGATTGCCGTGTCGATCGTCCTCGCCGTCCTGTGCGCGGGCCTTCTTGTGAAAATTGCATTGATGAAGCGGGCGATGCGGCAGATCGCGGACGAGTTCGGCGCGCGCATGCGCGACGAATCCGACACTTCCGTCGGGTCGCCGGACCGCGATAAGGATCTGTGCCGGCTTGTGGACGTGCTCAACCGGGAACTCCACACGATGCGCGCCACGGAGCGTGCCTGCGGAAAGAGCCTGACGGACTTAAACCGCGCGGTGGCCAATCTCTCGCACGACCTTCGCACGCCACTGACGGCGATCGGAGGATACCTGACACTTCTCTCGGAGACCGAGGATCCCGCGGAGCGGGAGCAGTACCTGAAGGTGCTCGGTGAGCGCACCGCGGTCATGCGGCAGCTCACGGAGGAACTTCTGCAGTACTCGGTCATCGTCTCGGATGATCACACGCAGGATGCGGAGGAGCTGTCGCTCAACACGGTGCTCGCGGAGAGCATCGCCGGCGCTTACCCGATGCTCACGGAGCGAGGGATCGCGCCGAAGGTGACGCTTCCGGACGCACCCGTGATCCGGAGGGCGAACCGCACGGAGCTCTCGCGGATGTTCGCGAATCTCCTCACAAACGCCGTGCGCTACAGTGACGGAGACCTGTCGGTCACGCTCGCGGAGAACGGCGACGTGACGTTTGCAAACGCGGCTTCGGGACTGGATCCTGTCCTGGCAGGGCAGCTGTTCGACCGCTTCTTCACCGTGGAGACCGGCGCGAAGGGCGTGGGGCTCGGGCTTTCCATCGTGCGGACCTTAGCTGAGCGCATGGGCGGCAGCGCCGAGGCGAAGTACGCGGACGGGCGGCTTGCGGTGATCGTGCATTTGCCGGAGTGAGGGATGTATCGGTGATTTGGATCATTTTCCGAAATAATGCTTGCATTCTTCGGAAAATGAGTGTATAACGTGAGTGCAAAACAGTGACAGGGGAGTCTGTGCGGACAGGCTGAGAGGAAGTTAGTGTACTTCGACCCTTCAACCTGATGCGGATCATGCCGCCGTAGGTAGTCGTTATACGAAGTGTACCGGGAGGCATTGATCATGGGTCATGCCTCCCTTCGTAGTTTTCTTGAGGGAGAAATGGTTTTGTGTGAATTCCTTTGGTAAGAGGAAACGATCCGCTTCGGCGGCGGACGGAGGGGGAGCGCCCTGCGTCTTGTATCAGCAGCGATGGGAAGCCGTGTTCCGGCGTGAGAGGATGCCAGTAAGCATCGACCGAACTTCCGGCGGAGGCCCGCAGTGGGCTTTCGTTGTATTACGGAGGCGTTGCTGCGAAAGCCGTCTCCGATATCTCAAAGGAGTGAGCTGTATGAAAAACAACAATCTGATGAAACTGACCATGGCAGGCATGTTCTGTGCCGCGGCCGTGGTGGGAAGCATGTTCTCGTTCCCGGTGTTCGGGAGCAAATGTGCGCCGGTGCAGCACCTTGTCAACGTGCTCTGCGGCGTGCTGCTCGGACCGCTGTACGGCGTCGGGACCGCGTTCGTCGCGTCGCTGATCCGGAACCTGACCGGGCTTGGCACACTGCTCGCGTTTCCGGGAAGCATGATCGGCGCGCTTCTGTGCGGGCTCGCGTACAAGAAGTCGAAAAATGTGCCCCTGACGGTGGCGGGCGAAGTCTTCGGAACGGGCGTGCTCGGTGGCCTGTGCGCGTATCCGATCGCGGTGCTGTTCATGGGAACCGACGCGTCGAAGGTTGCATTTTACGCATATATCGTGCCGTTTTTGATCTCCACGGCTGTGGGAGCCGCGGTCGCGGGCGTTGTGATCATGAGCCTGAAGAAGGCCGGGATGCTCCGCATGATGCAGGAGACGGTGGACGGTGACCGGCAGAGTGAGCCGGACAGCAGGAAGGAGAAGAGCCATGTTAGGGAAAATGCTTGAGAACGTCAGGGCGAAACGGCCCTTGATCCACAATATTACAAACTATGTGACGGTCAATGACTGCGCGAACATCCTGCTCGCGTGCGGCGGCTCGCCGATCATGGCGGACGACGTTGCGGAGGTCGAGGAGATCACGGCGGTCTGCGGCGGACTGAACATCAACATCGGTACGCTCAACTCGCGCACGATCGAGGCGATGCTTGTCGCGGGCAAGAAGGCCAACGAACTTGATCATCCGGTCTTGCTGGATCCGGTCGGCGCGGGCGCGTCGAAGCTTCGCACGGAGACGGCACTTCAGATCGTCCGCGAGACGAAGCTCGCGGTCATCCGCGGAAACATTTCCGAGATCAAAACGCTCGCCGCGGGAAGCGGGACTACGAAGGGTGTGGACGCCGACACGGCAGACGCCGTGACGGAGGAGACGCTCGACGGCGCTGTGGCGTTTGCCAAGAAAACAGCAAAGTCGCTCGGCACGGTCATCGCGATCACCGGCGCGATCGACATCGTGACGGACGGCGAGAAGGCATATTGCATCCGGAACGGCCATCCGATGATGTCGACGATCACCGGCACGGGTTGCCAGCTCTCGGCGATGACCGCGGCATACATCACGGCCAACCCGGAGAACACGCTCGAGGCAGCGGCAGCGGCGGTCTGCGCGATGGGACTTGCCGGGGAGATCGCGTTCCAAAGACTGTCCGAGCAGGATGGGAATTCGACGTACCGGAACTACATCATCGACGCGATCTTCCGCATGACGCCCGAACAGCTCGAGAGCGGCGCGAAGTACGAGATCCGGTAAGCAGGAGGATCCGCGAGGATCCGATGAGCCCGAAGCGGCGTGGGCTTCGGACAGTGAAAGGACAGACCTATGAAGTGTGACAGAAAGACGATGCTTCTCTACGCGGTCACGGACCGCGCTTGGACGGGGGAGCAGACATTATACGAGCAGGTTGAGGCGGCGCTTAGGGGCGGCGCGACCTGCGTGCAGCTGCGGGAGAAGGATTTGCCGGAGGAGGAGTTCTGCGCGGAGGCGATCGAGATCGCGGAGCTGTGCAGAAGCTACGGCGTTCCGTTCTTCGTCAACGACAACGTGGACATTGCGATCGCCTGCCACGCGGACGGCGTTCACGTGGGCCAGGACGACATGGCTGCCGCGAAGGTTCGCGAGCGTGTCGGCGAGGACATGATGATCGGCGTCTCCGCGCACAGCGTGGAGGAGGCAATCGAGGCCGTGCAGGGCGGGGCGGACTGCCTCGGCGTCGGCGCGATGTTCTCGACCTCGACGAAGACCGATGTGGATGTGCTCCCGAAGGAGACGCTGAAGGCGATCTGTGACGCGGTTGATGTACCTGTCGTCGCCATCGGCGGGATCGGCAAGGGCAACATGCGCGAGCTTGCGGGCACGGGCGTGGACGGATTTGCCCTCGTCAGCGCGATCTTCGGCGCGGACGACATCGAGGAATCCTGCCGCGAGCTTCGAGCGATCGCGGAGGAGACCGTGGAAGAGTGACGGGAGCCTTTGCGGAGCGCAGAGATCTCGCGGGGGAGTGAACCCATTTTCCGAAAAATGATATCACAGCGGCACACCGGGGGCACCACCTTGTGTCGCTTCGGAGAGCGCGGCGACGCGTGATCCGTGATAAAACAATGCTGAAGTAAAAAGGAGTGTGACACAATGAAGATGAAAACAGCATTGACCGTTGCGGGCAGCGACTGCAGCGGAGGCGCCGGGATTCAGGCCGATCTGAAGACGATGACCATGAACGGTGTGTACGCGATGAGTGCGATTACCGCGCTGACCGCGCAGAACACGACCGGTGTTCGTTCGATCCGGGAGACTGACCCGGAATTTCTGGGAGAACAGATTGACATGATCTTTGAGGACATCCGTCCGGATGCGGTGAAGATCGGCATGGTCTCCTCGACGGAGCTGATCCGCGTGATCGCGGCGAAGCTTCGCGAATACAAGGCGGAAAATGTCGTCGTCGACCCCGTGATGGTGGCGACCTCCGGCTCGGTTTTGCTCAAGAGCGATGCCGTGGAGACGCTGACGAAGGAGCTTCTTCCGCTCGCGACCGTGACGACGCCGAACATTCCCGAGGGCGAGATCCTCTCCGGGATGAAGATCGTGACGGCTGACGACATGGAGAAGGCGGCGAAGCTGATCGGCGACACGTATCACTGCGCGGTCCTCATGAAGGGCGGCCACAATATCAACGATGCGAACGACCTGCTGTACGCGGACGGGACGATGACCTGGTTCAACGGCAAGCGCATTGACAACCCGAACACGCACGGCACGGGCTGCACGCTCTCGAGCGCGATCGCGGCCAACCTGGCCAAGGGGTTCGCGCTTCCCGAGGCGGTGAAGCGGGCGAAGGCATACATCTCCGACGCTCTTTCGGCGATGCTCGATCTGGGACAGGGGTCCGGCCCGATGGCGCACGGATTTGCCCTGACCGGCGAATACGCGAAGGAGGCGGAGTGACATGAATGAGAAACGTACTTCCGTCTTTGAGAACGGATTGATCTGGTTCGGCGCGGCGGTCTCCATCGCGGAGATTTTGACCGGTACTTATTTTGCGCCGCTTGGCTTTACAAAGGGCCTGCTGGCGATCCTCCTCGGCCATGTGATCGGCTGCGTCATGCTGTTCCTCGCGGGCCTGATCGGCGGCAAAGTCCGCGAGAGTTCGATGGAGATCGCGAAGATGAGCTTCGGCTCGAAGGGCGGCCTGTTGTTCTCCATCCTCAACATCGTTCAGCTCGTCGGCTGGACGGCGATCATGATCTATGACGGCGCGGGTGCTGCCGGCGGGATCTGGGGCGAGAAGATCAAATGGGTGTGGTGCCTTGTGATCGGCTGCCTGATCATCCTGTGGATCTTCATCGGCATCAAGAACCTCGGCAAGGTGAACACGGTCGCAATGTCGGCACTGTTCATCCTGACCGTGATCCTGAGTTTTGTCATCTTCGGCGACGGCATCATCCATGAGGTTGCCGATGACGGCCTGACCTTCGGCGCGGCTGTGGAGCTGTCGGTTGCAATGCCTCTGTCGTGGCTTCCGCTGATCAGCGACTACACGCGCGACGCGGAGAAACCGGTGCGTGCGACGGCGGCCAGCGCGATCGTCTACGGCATCGTCAGCTGCTGGATGTATGTGATCGGCATGGGCTCCTCGATCTTCACGGCGGAGTCGGACATCGCGCAGATCGTTGTGAAAGCCGGCCTCGGTGTTGTCGGACTTCTGATCATCGTATTTTCCACTGTGACGACGACGTTCCTCGACGCGTACTCGGCCGGTGTATCGAGCGAGTCCGTCTCGAAGAAGCTGAACTGCCGGTGGGTCGGCATCAGCGTGACCGTGATCGGTACGGTCGGCGCGATCCTGTTCCCGATGGATGACATCACCGATTTCCTGTACTTCATCGGCTCCGTATTCGCGCCGATGATCGCGGTGCAGATCGCGGACTTCTTCATCCTCAAGCGCGACGGAACGAAGAAGTCGTTCGACTGGCGCAACCTCATCATCTGGGTGATCGGTTTCGTCGTGTACCGCCTTTTGATGCGCGTCGACATCCCTGTCGGCAACACGCTTCCGGACATGCTGATCACGATGGCTCTGTGCGTCGTGTCGGGCCTGTTCCTCGGAAAGAAGGGTGCTGAGAAGGCTGCCGAAAAGGCTGAATAATATTGCGGAAAATGGCCGCCGCAACGGCAGCGACATTTTCCGAACCATAGAAAAGCCGCATTTGCGACCGAACGGTTGCAGGTGCGGCTTTCTTGCGTGGGAGCGTCGCGTTTCCGTGGGATGAAATGAGTTCCTCGCGGGGAGCGGGCTCATTTTCCGCGAAAGCATGAGAAACAAAGGATTGTGGCACATGTCCGGATGTGGTACAATTACAGGAAGGTAAGCTTCTGTGGGGGGAGAATACATGGGGAATACACGGTCAAAGAAGATGCGGTTGGTGCTCATCGGGGCGTGCGTGCTGATGCTCGCGGTCTGGGGAGTGCTGATCGCTGTTTTGCTTCACGGCTCGAAGAAGAGCGGGGATGGGGATGAGGCCATCTGGGTACTGAAGTCGGTGCAGAGAACAAGTAAGTCATATTCCTACTTGGGCAAAGATCAGGAGGAATACGATACGGACGTATGGGAATATCGGTACGATTCGAAGGGAAGACTGACGAACATGTCGTATTATCCGGAGGGCAAGCTTTACAGGTCATATGATCTGGAATACTATTACGATGGGGATCTGCCGGTTACGCGGATGACGCTCAGTTATTATTCGTATTATTCGACCAAAACCGAAGACATCACGGAGGTTGAGAAAGACAGGTACGAGTATTATCCGTCGGGTAAGATCCGCAGCCACGCGGAGTACTGGCAGGAGGATTCGCAATCGTATTCGAGATGCACGTATTATGATGAAAAACGACATGAGACCGGTTGGACAGACTACGATGAAGAAGGCAGTGTGAAGCGCAAGTACAGAAATCAACTTGACAGGAACGGCTATGAGATCTCCTACGAAATATGGGAGCCGGAAAATGATGAGTGGACACCGTCTGCGAATATTAAAAGTGAGTGCGACGAAGAGGGGAGAGTTCGGAAGCGATACGTGTTGAATGACGGCGAATGGGAGCTGACCTGCGAGATCGAGTATGATGACGACGGAGCGCGGCGTCAGACGGATTATACCAGATATTCGAAAAGCCGGGAGGACGGTACCTGGAGAGATCTCCCGAAACTTTCCTGGCGATACGATCCGGACGACAGGTTGATCGAAGTGGCGGAGTACGACTACTGGTCTGCGGACGAACCCTTCGTTGAATGCCTGACAACCTACGAGTATACCGACAACGGAGGGTATACGGAAAAACGTGTGTACAATAGCGGTGCCGTGTCCACCGGGGAATATGACCGGGACGGACAGACTGTTTGGGAAGAGTGTGTCGATTCGAAAGGCAAGGTTTATTGGATCGTCCGCAACACCTATGATGAGAACGGACACATCCTGAAGAACAAGACATCCAAAGACGGTGAGAATTTTACGGAGACGATATACCGGTATGATCAGGAGGGAAGGCTGATTTATACAGGGTCGGCGGACGAGAGTGACGGATGGTATTACGAGTATGATCAGCACGGAAATCTGATCCGCGAGTGGAGCGGCTCGAACGAGGGTGTCTGTACGACATACCAATACAAGGAAATCCAAATCTCAAAGGAACAGCTTGAGGAAAACAAAAAGTTTTATATGGATGATCCGACGGAAATGCCGACAATAGTGCGCCAGCGCGGGGAGTGATTCTGCTCCCCGCATGTTTTAACATGGATTTAACACAACGATAACGGTCTCTTCACGTTTCCCTGATACACTGCGGGTGTAGATTAAGGATAAAAGACAACCGCAGTGAACAAGCGGAGAGCATTCCGGCACTATCGCAAGCCTTGGGCGCGGCCCGAAGACATGTATTGCACGGCTTTTACAAGCCTTCCTTCATTCGCCGGAAGCAGGGAGATGAACAATGATTACAGCGCGTATGATGAGTGTATTGGCTACGACTGCCGCGGGCAACAGGATGAGTATGATGAACATCGCCGAGCTCGTTGGTGGTCTTGTTTTTTTTATGTTCGGCATGAGGGTCATGTCACAGGCTCTTGAGAAAATGGCCGGCGGCCGGCTGGAGCGAATGCTCAAGCAGACGTCCGCAAATCCGATCGTGAGCATCGCGCTCGGCGCGGGCATTACGATCGCGATGCAGTCGTCCTCGGCGACGACCGTCATGCTGGTCGGTCTCGTAAACTCCGGTATCATGCAGTTCGGACAGACGCTCGCCGTCATCTTCGGCGCGAACATCGGAACGACATTTACCGGATGGCTGCTGACGCTCGGCTCGATCTCGTCGGGTACCTGGTGGCTGACGCTTCTGAAACCTGAATTTTTCTCGCCGTTCCTGGCGCTCATCGGTATCGGTTTTATCATGTTTTCCAAGAAGGACCGGTACAAGAGCATCGGAACCGTGTTTGTCGGATTTGCCATCCTGATGAAGGGTATGAGCATGATGTCGGAGGCGGTGAGCCCGCTGCGCGACGTCCCCGAGTTCCGCGAGCTGATGACCAAGTTTAACAACCCGATCTTCGGTGTGCTGATGGGCCTTCTGATCACGGCCGTGATCCAGTCGTCCGCGGCGACCATCGGTATTTTGATCGCTATCTCCGAGGGCGGCATCCTCACCTTCGCGATGGCCATTCCGATCATTATGGGTCTGAACATCGGTACCTGCGCGACGTCCCTGATCTCCTGCATCGGTACGAACTACAAGGCAAAGCGCGTTGCGACCGTGCACGTGATGATCAAGATCCTCGGAACGGCGATCTGGCTGACTGTGTTCTGCCTGCTCCAGGCGATCAACCCGCCGGCATTCCTGTCAAACTCGATCGGCAGCGTCGGCATCGCGATCGTGCATACTGCGTTTAACATTCTGACAACGATCGTGCTCCTGCCATTTTCCAAAGGCCTTACCCGCCTGACCGAGCGCATCATCAAGCAGCCGAAGGAAGAGTCGGAGATGCAGCAGAACCTCAGCTTCCTCGATGTCCGTGTCCTTCGTTCCCCGTCCGTGGCCGTTGCCGAGTGTAACAACCTGACGAAGAAAATGGCCGAGCTCGCGTGCCAGAACCTCTACGACGCGATGAGCCTGTTCGACAATTACACGGATGAGCGCGTGGCCGAGGTGCTTCGCGTGGAAAATGAGCTCGACATGTACGAGGACAAGCTCGGCAGCTACCTCGTGAACCTTTCCTCGAAGACCGTCTCCGACCACGACGGACGCGTTATTTCGAAAATGCTGCACACCATCGGCGACTTCGAGCGTCTCGGCGACCACGCGGTCAACCTCTACAAGGCGGCCGAGGAGATCCGTGAGAAGCGCCTGAGCTTCACCGCAGAGGCGACCAAGGAGCTCCGCGTTCTCACGAACGCCATCGACGAGATCCTCGCCATGACGACCGAGTGCTACACCAAGGACGACCTCGAGCACGCGTTCCGCGTCGAACCGCTCGAGCAGGTGATCGACAAGCTCACCGGCACGATCAAGACCAACCACATCACGCGCCTGCAGCGCGGCGGCTGCTCGATCGAGATGGGCTTTATCCTCTCCGACATCCTCAACAACTACGAGCGTATCTCCGACCACTGCAGCAACATCGCCGTGGCGGTCATCGAGGTTGAGCGAGGCGGATTTGACACGCACGAATACTTAAGCGGTATCAAGTTCGGCAATATGGAATTCAACCAGATCTACGACACGTTCGATAAGAAGTATTCGTTGGAGTGAGCCGGGTGCGCCGAGTGGGCGGCGGAGCGTTTCACAGATTAATTGCAGAACATTTTTTGGAAAATAAAGGCATGCCAAACCGAGGTTTCGCGTGCCTTTTTTGTGCGTTGGAATACTAATAGTAAATATTAATTACTTTCATATGTAAATAATATTGACATTACGCAGGAAGTGTGGTATAGTATGCGGCAAGCGAAAAAACAGCGGGAAAGTTGCGGACGAAAAACTTGTTTGTAAGCGGCTGTATATGGTATAATATGATGTACTCTTTCGGTTTTGTGAAAACCGATACCGATGCACGGGGGAAAGAGGCTTCCCGGCCTGCAATAAGCCTGCCGGGGGAGGAGGTTGTCTATGCGGAGAAAGACAGCGATAACAGTGATGCTAACGCTGCTTTGCAGTTTGCTCGTTTTTGACAGGACGGAAGTGGCGACGGCCGAGTCAATGTACATCCGGAAGATCGTTTCGGTTGTATATGACGATTCGGGAAGCATGAAGAGCCAGGACAGATGGGCGAACGCGAACTATGCGATGCAGATGTTCTGCGGCATGCTCAACAGCGAGGACCAGCTGTATGTCACATACATGCATCGCTCGCAGAGCATTTCGGAGTACACGCCGGAGAAGGTCGACCTGTCGGCGGTCGGGATACAGGCGTCTGTAGACTCGATCCGCGCGATCAAGGATGACGGATCCACCCCGTACACTGCTGTTGAACTGGCATTTGATAAACTGAAACAGGTGCCGGATGCCAATCCGAACACACAATACTGGCTGGTTGTCATTACCGACGGCGCGTTTGACGAATGCGCGACCGACGGAGTTATCGATGACAAAGACAGAAAGTTTTTGAACAATCATCTGGATGAGTATACCAAAACCGTGATGCCGAATGGCACCACGCCGAAGGTTACTTACCTGAGTATCGCAGGAGCCCTCGCGCCGGATGAGGATCAAAGCAAAGGAATATACACATATTACGCGAACAACACGGCGGAGATCATCGACGCGATGAACGGGCTGGCGGACAGAGTATCCGGACGGACCAGACTTGACCGGAGCAGCATTACGATACTTGACAGCAATACACTTCAGGTTTCCTCGGCGATCCCGCTGCTCAATATCGCGGCATTCGTTCAGGGCAGCGACGTCAGGATCGTCAAGGCAACTCACGGACAGGACTCGATAATACCGATCAGCCGGCAGGCTTTGATCAATTATCCAAACCATCCGAACCTTCAGGGCAGCTCATATCTGCTCGGAGATTCGCAGACGGTCATCGGTTCGGGAACGTACAATATCGTGTTTGACAAGGAAGTGGACATTAACGATGTCGTAGTTCTCTTTGAGCCGGCCCTTGAAACCCGGATGACAATCACCCTGAACGGTAAGGAGATCGTCGACAACAGCGAGCTGGATGACGCTCAGGAAAATGACAAGGTTTCGGTATCCTGCAAGATATACGAAATGGGCACGAACAAGGAGATCGACCCTTCGCTTCTGCCGGCAGGAACAAGTTTTGAGATAACCGTGCTTGAGAACGGCACGGAGGTCAAGAAGAGCACAGGACAGGAGATGACACTGTCCGACTACGTGTTAAAGCAGGTACCCACGGAACTTTCGGCGGCCGTGATCATCGAAGGGTTCAGCCCGATCCAAAGATTCGTACGGTTTACACCCAAGGAATATGCGCCGCGGGTTGTTTATACGATCTCGTCGGCGTTCGAGAGTGATACAAAAAGTGTTAAGTATGACGACATAGCATCGAATAAAGATCTGGCGATCAGTTTCACGGTATACGCCGACGGAACGGCGATCACCGATCCGGCAGAGGTTAAGGCGTTAGATCCCAAGATCGATGTGTCCCCGCAGGGGAACGGAGGCAACGTCACATATTCCGATGACGGAAGGATCATCTTTACACCGAATTCGGCATCCACGCAGGATATGAGCGCGGGAAGCTATACGGTGGATGTAACATGCACGATCCTCGGCGGAACCTCGGCACGCGAAAGCTATACCGTACTGCTTGCCGATTATCAGGTGTTTGCCGTCGACGCCGACGGTTCGGTCAAAAAGACGGAACTGTTTGAGAATTCGAAGTCGGTTTCATTTTACATCACCAAGGACGGTGTCCGGCTCGGCAAAGCCGATGTGGAGCAGCAGATCGACATCATGCTGAACAAGGAGCACGAGAAGCTGAAGACCAAGGTCGAGGTCAGCGACGACGGAACGATCACGGTCACGCCGTACAGCGAGGAAAAGCATGAGCTGACGTTCGGCAACTGGTGGACTAACTGGGCCTACTACTTCGGATTGTCCGGCAAGGACATTGAAGTGACGCTTCGCCACCAGTACGGCACGGGCAAAGCGAAGATCGATATTGTCGGCGAGGATTCCAGGTATGTCATGTGGAATGTATACGCGCCGCTTCTGCTGGAGCTTCTTCTGCTGGCATCGATCATCGCATATATCGTAAGGTATTTTACGAAGGCAAGATTTGCGCCGAACGGCGTGCTGTATGTCGGTTCGATCACACGGAACAGAGGCGGCGGAGGCTCGCACAGCCTGGAGCTGGCGGAGTTCCCGCTCAGAAAATACAATAAGTTCTCGAACCTGTGGAACCCGTTCAAGGAATTGACCGTGTCGGTCGGCGGGATCAATGTCACTGCGGGACGGGGGAATACGATCATCTGTAACGAGCAGTTCCCGTGGTACTCGGACGCGATCCGGCCGAAGGCGAGGGGACTGGTCATCCGGTCACCCAAGGAAGTGGTCGAGTACTGCAGCGAGGGCAACGGAGAGCTGATCATTTACGAAATCTCGCCGTCGCGCGTCATGGATGAGCAGGACAGACATGTATCGCAGGATGATACGGTGTACTACTTCAGCAGCGCTGAGATCGATTACGAACGTTCCGGTCCCGGCAAGCGGGAAGTGATTGAGAGCGCTAACGCATTTTGTTATTCTACATTGCAATAAATCATCAAAGGAGGATGAAGATGGCACGTACACTATTGTTAGGACTTGGAGGTACGGGCAGCCGTATCGTGAACAGCGTGGCTGACGAACTGACAAGGAACAAGATCGGATTTAACAACGGAGAGATTTGCTGCGCGGTGCTCGATACCGACTCCAACGACAACAAACGGCTGCTCAATACGAAGGTCGGTGTGCCGGTGATCGCGACCAGCAAGAACCGTACGATCAAGGATTATATCCGCATGTATGCGGCGAAGGGCGTCAAGGATTGGATGCCGGAGTCACCGTCTCTGCTGATGGAGAGCATGAAGGACGGTGCGTCCCAGATGAGACCGAAGTCGAGACTGGCTCTCATGGACTGCATCGCGGATAAGACCATCGATGAACTCCAGAAATACATTGTGGAGCTGTTCGGCACGAGCGACGACGACAAGGTCCGCGTCATGATCGTTTCCTCCCTCGCGGGCGGAACCGGATCCGGCATGTTCATCCAGGTTGCGCTGTGGCTGCGGAAGTTCTTCAACAGCCGCAGATGCTCGATCACCATCCGCGGTATCTTCGTTCTTCCGGATGTCTTCATCAAGACGATCAAGGATATCCACGATGATGATACGGAGAAGCAGAGCCTGTACGCAAACGCGTACGGTGCGATCCGTGAGCTGAACGCGATCACGAAGATCAAGACGAAGGAGGGCTTCAAGCTGTCCCGTCCGCTTGTCATCGACGATCTGTTTAACAGCGAGAAGAATCAGCCGGACGGACTTCCGGTGTACAACTACGCATTTTTCGTTGACGATATTGCCGAGGGCGGCGGGGAACTCAAGAGCCTCGGCGATTACGAGCAGGTGATCGCGAGACTGGTGTACATGCAGCTGTTCGCCCCGATGCATGACGATATGTACTCCGAGGAGGACAATCTGTTCAAGCGCTTCCAGAAGAGCGAGGAGCCGGTGTTCGGTGCCTGCGGTACCGCGAAGGCCGTCTACCCGTTCGATGACGTGCTTGAGTACTGCGTGCTTCGCGCAACGCAGGAATCGATCTCCGTCGGCTGGAGAAGAATCGACGAGGAGATCCAGGAGAAGCAGCGCCGCGAGGAGGAGAAGGTGAGAAACGGTATGGTTTCCATCCGCCGCATCGATCCTCGTGCTGAGTACATGAGACTCTTCGAGGATAAGGCTGCGAAGACCGGCAATGAGATCGGATCGGACCGCCTGTTTGTCAACATCGCCCTCGACGTAAAGAACGAGGTGAGAAGAAAGCAGGAGGACGGCACCTACGAGCCGGAGTACACGGATAAGGTGGAGGATTTCGTCGAAGAGCTGAACGAGCTTGTCGTCAGAGCGGTGGATTCCGACGAGAGAGGAAGCGTCAGCTCCCTTCGGCTGCCCAAGACCTGGGTCAATCAGGAATCGGATGACGCAGGCACCCTGCAGAGAACCGTTCAGACGAAGGCCAAGAACGTGACCAGATACCTCACGGACTTTAAGAACGCTGTGGATGAGATCGCAGAGGGCGTGGTCGACGCACTTTGCCCTACCAACATCGGAGATATCAACCAGGAAAATAGTTCGTCGGTTTACGGCTTCTTCACCAAGAAGGATAACGCGGAGAGGACGTACTTCGTACATCCGATCGCGATCCGTTACCTGCTGTACAAGCTGAACGACGCACTGGAGGAGATCAAGAACCAGACGGATCTGGAATCCTCGTACTCCAGCGCTGAGAAGGGATACGGAAACGGCAAGAAGAAGATCAGTTTCGACAACCCCAAGACACGCGAGGTCGAGAAGGACGCGATCGCGTACCTCAAGAGCAAGGGCAGATTCCAGAGCCAGGCGAAATTCCTCGCGGAGTTCAGGAACCTTTACTATCAGCACAACAGCGGCCAGGTTGAACTGTGCCGCGCGTATGCGATCGATGCATTGAAGTACTATACCGCGGTGAAGTTGTCCGAGCGGATCAGCACGCTGACGGAGGTTGTGGAGACCTTCTTCCGGAACCTTGTGAAGGTTTCGAACACGGTCCGCGACGAGCTCTTTGACAATATTCAGAAGAACGCTGAGGCGAACCAGAAGATCATCTACGTCTGCGCGAGCGAGAAGGAGAAGGAAGCACGCTACAAGTCGCTGCAGCTTGATACGGTGAGCAGCAACAAGTACATCAACGCGATCATCGCGAAGGCGATCTACAGCCGGTTCTGCGTGGAGGAAAACTCCGAAGCGGCGAACAACGCGAAGTACAAGGATGAGAGCATTGAGAGAGTGTTCTTTAAGGAAGTTACCAAGGCGTACGGCGAGAGGATCAAGAAAAAGAACAACAGCGACATCGATCTGAACATCTATGCAGCCGTGTGCGCGAGCTCCGATTTTGCGTATGAGGAGGAGAGAAGCCGCAAGGCGCAGCTGGATGACGAGGAGGACGACAGCGCTGCCCGCCTCAGCGAGGGAGGCCTTGATGAGGAAGAGGTAACCGAGCAGGCACAGCGTCACAGAAGACACGTGCAGGCGATGATGGATCTCACGAAGGAGCTGCGCGCGATGAGCGCACCGTTCCTGATCACGGACGATGAGTGCCCGGAGGATCCCGATGAGCATCTTACGGATTCGGACGATGACGGAGACGACAGCCTCATTTTCACTCCGATCAAGAAGCGCAAGACGTTCTGGGGCTTCAACCCGGTTGTCGTGAGAGAGTGCCCGGAGCTTGCGAGCATCCTCGGAGTTGACGTCAGCAAGCAGCAGAAGGACGCGTACCGCAAGAGCGAGCTGGACTGCTACCGCGCGGTCTACGGCGTGCAGGCGGGTTACGTGCCGAAGTTCAACGAGCTTGCCGGCGGCGAATATTTCAGAAACTACAATGATGTCGTGCGCAGCATGGTTTCGGAGACGGCCAAGGGCAACGAGAGCGAACTGATCTACACGCCTCATCTGGATAAGACATGGCACTTGTTCCTTCCGTACATCACGCCCGAGAAGCAGATCCGTGAGGACAGCAAGTTCTTCCGCCTGTTCTGGCTTGCGATCGCGTATCAGATGATCTCCGTGAACGCGGAAGGCAAATACCAGATCGCACGGAAGAAAACTACGGCGACCGGTTCCTACCTGTCGCAGGAAGTGATCCTGAACAACGGTAAGCCGATCCCCGTAGCGAGCATTATCGATCTGATCGCGGCGTTACGGATCGACGGAAGCTTCATGGTCGAGGCGGAGCGCCTGGAGAAGAAGTTCGAGGAGGAAAGCCAGCTGTCCACGTATCAGGGAACGGAGTTCTTCAGCGGAACGACGAACACCAGAGGCGGCAAAGGAAAGGTCGAGAAGATCGGCGGCGTAGGCTCGAACAACGATTCGAACGCGGTCACGATCATCGCCAGATATTTTGCGCTGCCGAAGCACAGTGAAGAGGTCTGCGTGATGATGATCCAGTCTCTTGAGAGACTTTGCCGTGAGCTTGTGGCAAGCAATTACGAGACGGTGAGCGAGGACGATAAGATCCAGGGCAAGGCGCTTGAGCTTTGCAGGACGATCTACGAGAATTCGACGTCGCGCACGAAGAAGAACATTGATCTGATCCAGCATTGGTTTTGATCGCTGTACTATAAGTTAGTTAACGTATTCGGACTCGGTTTGCGGGAGGCGCTGCTTCCCGCAAACCGAGATTTGGACAGGAGGCTTTTGGGATGCATACATTTTTCGTTAATACTTCGGAACATGAACTGACCAGGTATCCGGAAGTGTTTGAAGTAATGGAGGAAACGCACAGACTGGTTTCCCTCAATTGTCCGCTGGCCAAATGGAATGAAGAGAACCTCGGGTTCAAAGCCTGTGTCAACAAGATGGGCGAGCTGATCGACAGCTACGAGGATATCAACAACGGTTTCAATCTGATCGTCTACATTGATCTGTTTACGTTTGAGACCAGGAAAATATTTCCTCCGGATCTGCAGGAGCGGCACCGTGAGCGGTTTGCCTGCCTCACTGCGCTTAGGTCGATGCTCCGCCACTATATAAACAGCACGCTTGTGAAAGAACTGCGGGAGGTCCGCGGTAGTGAGCCGCAGCAGATCCTGATCGTGTTTGACGAGCATGTCAAGCCGGACGACGAGGACAGGAATTCCCCGGACGGAAAGCGGCTGATCTATGAGAACGTATCGAAACTGTTCCATGTTTCCGACGACTCGTTCATGAAATTCGCGAAGGATTTTCCGATTGCGGAAGAGGACGGGGAACTCAAGCCCGAAAAGCTTCTTGAAACGGCTGACGGGCTGATCAGGGATGGTGCGGACAGGGAACTCCTGGCGGCATACTGCGGACAGATCGCGATGTTCATCCAGGAAGTCCGCAGCGGCGCCGACACCAAGGCGCTCGACCTGTTCTATCAGCGCGTTGTCGACGGGGATGCGGATGACAGGGAAATAATGATGACCTCGCTTGTCTCGAACCGAAGGTTCACGGACTTCAATGTAAACAAGCAGGAACAGACGCGGCGTGAGTTGCGCCTGTGTTTTTTCATACTTTCCTGTGTGGAGGATGAGACGGTCCTTGACAGCGGAAACACGAATGCGCCGAAAGGCTTCCCCGAGATCGACTGGAGCCTCGTGTGTGATGAACTGTCGCGCGAGGAGGGCGTGTTCCGCCGGAAGTACAAGGAAGTGACCGGTAATCTGCAGAAGTATTCAGAGATCGGACTTGCGCCGGTCCTTCTGCAGCTGGACAATGAACGGTTTGCGCTGGATGAGTTCGGAAAGCCCGGAAAGGTTCTGGTTACCTCCAAGGTCGATCCGGAGACGAAGAAGAAGGAAACGGACAACCGTATCATTCATCCCGACGGGGAGTGGGTGGTCGACGCGCAGCAGGTCCGCACCGATAACATGCTTGCGGAAAAGGAATACGAGCTGTTCGACTACAACGGTTTCGTCGACGATTCAAAGCTGACTCCGAAGTCCCCGGAGGCACGGTTCCTTGAGGCGGGAGAGAAGCTTCGGAAGAACCACGAGGATTACTTGAGCAAGCTGAAGGTACATGTCTCGGAGATGCTCGCAAACTATGCCGGACGCTCCGATGAGAACGGTCCGATCCGTTTGAAGAAGAGAACCGTCAGCACCGGAGACAAGGACTATGAGGGGACCGGCACGGAATACCGGTATGCCCGCAAGGCGAAGACAGCAGAGACAAAGTCACTCGACACGGTGAGAGATATCTCGGATGCCGCGTACGATACAAAGCGCAAGGAGTACCTGGAGTACTGCGCCGGGAGAGAGGTTTCGGTCGCCAACATCGAGGACCAGCACAACTGGTATGTCACGCGGATCAAGCAGATCACCGAAAGCCTCAGGATGATCAAGCGGATCGCCCTCGGTATGATCCTGGCAATGTTGGTGATCTATCTGCCGTACATTGTGCTCCAGCAGAAGACGATCACAAGCAACTGGCGCAACGCGCTGGCCGCGCTCGGATGCATCGGGGTGCCGCTGCTGATCACGCTCTGCATCGTGACCGTGGCAATGATCATTCAGCGCAGAAAATACTGTAAAGTCTGGGAGGAATTCCGGGCGAAATCGAGGGAGCAGCTGCAGCAGAACGCAGCCTCGGCGGAGGCGTTTGACCGTCTGCTGTCCGGTTACATCCCATCGCTTCGATGGATTTACGAGTACAAGGTGGATGTTGAATTTTACGAAGACTGCTGCAAGATCGCAAGAGCGAAGCTGCAGCATCATTCGCAGAAGCTTGAGCGCCGCGCGGAGACGGTCAAGAATATCAACCAGGATCTGGTGGACAATGCCGTGCTCGACGGTGGCAGCACGGATCCGTTCGATACGGCGAGCGATAAGATCGACTACTGCCTGTCGTTCTGCTCGGGCGAGAACAACCGGAATTTCTATTCCATTTTCGACAAACGATTTATTAAGACCATATATAACTGAAAGAACGGGGGTGCGGGATGAGTTTCCGAACAATTCTAATTAAATCATTGTTCCTGCTTGCTGTCGCTCTTGTTCTTTTGCTGCCGTTTTTGCTGGAGGGACTTTCCTACTGGTGGGATAAGAGAAAAAAGAGGACGTACAAGCGGTTTCGTATTGTTGTCTTCACATTCATATACATAATTCTGATCACGATCCTGCTCTCCGTAGTCAAGGACCTGATCGCCGGAGTGAGTGACCTTTCGGCTGTGCGATGGATCGCGCAGAAAGTTTCTCTGAGCGACCGGTTTATCTTCTGTGTGAGCGTGAGCGCCGCTGTCATCATCAACGGCGTCATCGGGCTTCTGTTCCGCTGGCTTGCGAGCCCGGTCAGGGCCGGGACCAGGAAACTCAATCTGGTCGTTCCGAAGAAGAAGGACGGCACGTTCAGCCTGTTCCAGAGGATCGAGAGACGGGTTATCCGCTACTTCTACTCGGAGACCTGGTTCTTTGTAGGAAAGATCATAAAGTATCTCTGCTTTATCCTGACGGCACTGTATGTCACGCTGTTCGTTCTGTATGAGATACCGACCGTGTTCCATGCTGACTGGCTTCCGTACGAATCGTTGACCAAGCTGTTCCGCATCGGCTACCGGTACCCGACGATCACGCTGCTCGCGCTGTGGGAGGCGTATTTCTTCCTTCGCGGCATCGAGCTTGTGGAATACGAGTGCCCGGAGCTTCTGAACGATGAAGTGGAACTGAAGGACACGACCGTTGATCTCGCGGAGATCGACAGGGAAGTGAGAAATCAGTTCAAGGGATTTTTCGCGTGCGAGGTCAATCTGGAGGACAGCGTTCACGAGGAGATCGCGTCCACGCATTCGGCACTGACCAAATGCATCGCGGAGGCAGTGGAGAAGGATCCCCGCAACCCGCAGGTGTGCAGGGACGTCTATCTGAAGTGCACGGACAAGCTTACGGAGACCGACGACAGCGTGCTGATCAACGGGTCCTTCTTCTCCGAGTTTTCGGCTTATTTTCTGCGGTATCTTTCAGTAGTCGTGGCGCGCGGAGACAACGTTGTCTTCGTGTGTAACTCCGACGCGCAGGTGGACGAGGTCTACCGCTATCTGCAGGAAAGCTTTTCGCAGCAGGCAAGCATTTACTACGAGGGAACGCCCCATTTCGAGATCAATTTCGACAATCCGATCTGGAAGATCGCCAAGTCGAAGGGCGAGCAGACGTCCGTGGAAAATGCGGTGATCGACGATTGCAGCATATTTGTCACATCGCTCGGATACCTCTGCACCACGGATTTCGAGAGCCTTCACAGCAGATTCCTGCAGCTGCTCAGCGTTGTCGTGCTTGTCGACAGCCTGAATACCGTGAACATGTTCAACCGTCAGCTGACCATGTTCAACACAAAACTGACCCACATTACCAAGCGCAATGCGCTGCTTTCCAAGGACAGCATGGTCAACGCGGGATTCCGCGTGCGCTACATGTCGAAGCAGGTGCGGTACGTGTGCTTTGACGACACGCGCACGCCCGGCCTTGACAAGGTTTTGAAGAACCTGCTGGATGTCCCGTTCGAGGCGGCTGACACCATGATCACCAACAAGACGACCATGGTCCGCTGCTATCGATACGAGGGCGCGCTCGACAGTCAGGGACGCCGCAGTTATCCGCAGTTTATCGATACCAAGGAGGAGGAAGTCGGCGTTCTTATGAACATGGCAGTCCTCTGCCTGGCAAAGGGAGCGTCTACGGTCACCGTTTTCGCCGAGGATCTGATCCCGTATGCCAACATCGATGAGACGATCCAGGCGAACCGCGGGAAGGTGTCGATCAGCGCGGACGGAAGCAACATCCGCCTGAACGCCCCGTTCTGCAACCCGGACAACTATTCCGTGATCATCGCGATGGATTCGGGGGACAATCTCCCGGCAACGATCCGCAGATATGCTGCGATGGTGTCCGACACGCCTTCGTTGATCATGGTATTTTCCAGACCGTACCTGATGCGCGATTACTACATCCGCAACGTGAATTCCCTGTGGAGCAGCAGCCAGATCGAGCGCATCCCCGTCGAGATCGGGACCTCGAAGGACATTGCCCAGAGGATCATGGTGAAGGCCAACTCCGGCGGTGTTTCCGAGCGGGAGATACTTTCCCTTGCGTCCGGGGACGCGCAGTTCGCGTCCTACGCGGGCACCGGCAATGTGTCGGCGATCCTCCGCGAGGTGCTCCACGTCTATGCGCCCGAGAAAAATGCGGAGCTGTTCCGCACGTTTGAGTATTCGTCGTCGCAGGACTTCGACGAGAACGGCGATTATTGTTCGGAAAATCGTGTGAAACTCCGCAAGCGCGGTGAGATCTATGATATGATCAACGGCCGCGACATGGCTGTCATGTCGCTCGCGGGTTCGGAGATCATCCTCCCGCTGCCCAGAAGAAGGATCACGCAGAATTATATCGCGGGGCAGAACCTGCTGTATAACGGAAATATTTACCACATCGACAAGATCGATATCTCTCAGGGACGTCTGTATGTCCGGCTGGCAGTCGGCGGAAAGAACAACGAAGTATACAGGTATGTCCAGGCGAGAGAGTATCATGTCGAGTTGAACCGCGAGATCACGAGAGACACAAAGCACATCGAGCTGCATCGCCGCGACAACGACGTCTGCATCGACGATGTCTATGTGTCCGTGTTCCGCGCGCCTATGGAAGTGCTCACAAAGGGATATTATGAGATCGATCCGCACACCCTGGCGCTGAATGTCGGCGATTCGGGCAGACGGAGCGTGTATGTGAGCATCAGTGATCCCGGAAACGATGCGCTCGCGAAGCAGGCGTACCGCAAATATGGGAACACAACCTCCCCGACGGACTTCTTCCTGCAGTCCGGCAACGTCAACGCGTACGCGAACGATGCGCGCATGATGTCGATCCGGATCAAGGGACAGTTCGGAAAGAATCTTGATAAGACAATGCTTCTCGCGGCGGTGATGCTGAACGAGATCATTCACTCGATGTTCCCGTCCGTTGCCGATTCCGTGGTCGTGTGCCCCGTGCTTCACGGCGAGTTCACGGACGACGAGGCGAAGAGCATTCTCCGCACGCAGCCGCAGCTTGTGCTCCGAAAGGATCCGGAGGGCGCGGGAGATGACGAACTGATCTCCGAGCAGGATTTTACGCTCGTGATCATCGAGGACTGCGAGACGGATCTCGGTGTCGTGTCGGTGCTTGCGACCGGCGGCGACGATGTCCTCAACACGCTGTTCAATCCGGTCTTTGAGTACCTGAACTGGTATACCGGAGCGCTCGGGGACAGCAACTACCTGAAATTCGGTTACGCGAACGAAGTGTCCTGCTTCGACATCGATTCCCTGTTCAAGCTTTCGAAGATCCTGGGCGATGACAAGCATGACCTGAAATTCACCGATGTCGAGGCCGTGATGGTGACCGAGACGTGTGATTTCTGCGGCAAGAGATACGCCAAGAGCGAGCACCTCCATGTGTTGGAGGACGGGCGCCGCATGTGCCGTGCCTGCGAGCTGAAGCTTGTGGGTAACGACAGGAGAGCGCTCAAAACCGCGTTGGAGCACGCGAAGATTTTCCTCGAAAGTACGTACGGCGTAGCGACCGATGAGCTCGATTACGAGTTCTGCTTTGCCGCGAGCAAGAAGATCGACAACACGTTGAAAAATGACAAGACCGTGAGCAAGCGCGGCCAGGATATCCCGTTAAAGTCGTATATTCTCGACCGGAAGGTTTATGTGGAAAATTCAATACCCGCGGCCAACCTTTCGGAGCTTTTGGTGCGTGAGCTCACGCACGTGTGGCAGATCAAGAAATTGCCGTTGCTCGACGAGGCGTTTGCGGAAGGACAGATCGCGCTTGTTTCACTGCAGTACCTGCGGTTTCTGCATCAGAGTTCGCTTGCGTCCGCGCGGACGACGTACTACGAGAGCACGGAGGGGATTGCCGGCATCGGATACCGCGCATTGGTAAGTGAACTGCTGGCCAACCCGCAGTATAACAACAATCCGTTCCGGTATCTTCGCGAGAAGAACGGTGAGGAGATCGGCACGAGGATCCCGAGGGTGATCGCGCCCAATGAGTTCGGGCGGCCGTACATTCCGAAGCGGATGGACCGCGTTGCGCCGGACAAGGTGCCGTATTTCTACTATAACCGGCTCAATTCCTCAATGCAGACCATGTACAATCAGTTTGTCGAGGGTATCCGCAACTTCAGTGAAACGATAACCGTATCGGGCACTTCCGAGGAGATCGACAAGGTCTCCGACGCCGTAAAATACGACCATCCGGAATTGTTCTGGTACAAGACATGCTCGTGGATCGGCAGCACTGTGACCTTGAAATACGGTGCGACCAAGGAGGAGACGGAGTCGCTGCAGCGGCAGATCTACAGCTCCGTGTCCCAGTATTTACATGACATCGAGCCTTCCATGAGCGCCTACGACGTAGCGCTTCGTCTTCAGGCGAAGATCATTGCGGCGGTTGATTACGACACGATCGCTTTGAATAAGGAGGACGAGAAGGGCGGTCCAGACAAGGATAAGATCGATTTTCTTCGTACGATCTGCGGCGTCTTCATCAACGGAAAGGCAGTGTGCGCAGGCTATGCGCGCGCTTTGCAGTACCTTCTCCAGAGATGCGGCGTTGAGTGTGCGGAAGTTGTCGGCAATATCCGTAAAGAGAGCAACAACGGCAAGAGCGAGACCCATGCTTGGAACATCGTGAAGATCGACGGGGATTATTATTACCTCGATGCGACATGGGATGACAGTTCCGATACGGTCCAGACCGTAAAGTCCACCGATCTTGGATTTGACTATTTCTGTGTCACGACGGAGGAGATCCGGAGAACCCGCGATATCGACCTGTGCCCCGTGCCGATGCCGGTCTGCGCTGCTGTTCGGGCGAATTATTTTACGCATAACGATTACGTCCTTGACGAGTACAACCTCGGCATGATCAAAACAATGGCCAGAACGGCCGCGAGCGAGCAGAGGAAGTCCTTTGCGTTCAAATGCTCCACGAAGGATCTGTATTTGACCGCGATGGATCGCCTGTTCAACACCGGCAACGACGGTTACGAGGTTGTAGCCGCCGCGGCTTCCATGAACCGGAAGATCAAGAGCAACGCTTATACGTACACGTGCGACAAGAATATCCGAACGATTACCATTAAGTTTAAGAATGCGTGAGCGGAACAGATCTTGGGTGGTATGAGAGAGAAATGAAATGGCAGGAAATTGCGTATGAAGGTAATTCTGGTCGATGCAACTACATATGACAAGGATATTGATCCAAGATTACGAGATCTTAAGCGGCGCTATTTTAAGATAAAAAACATTGTGAGATACACGCGTTTAGGGGAACATATTCCGCCCAAACAGAAAACATACGCAATGGGGTTGTTGAGGATCGCAACGATTTTATATTATAATGGTTACGATGTAAAATATATTGAGTTTAAGAACCTGGAGGAATACTTGCTGACGTTGGAGATTCCGCCGGACGTAATTGCCTTTTCAGCGGTTTGTCCTACCGTTCCGGGGTGCTCTGAGGCGGTTGACAAGTATAGGCTCCTGTTTCCAACCACGAGATTTGTACTTGGTGGAGCACAATTGAATGTTGCACCGATTACTACTCAAAAGTTGTTTGGTAATTTTGATGTTTATGCAGTAGGGTTTGATGCTGCGGCAGCGGAGCAAATCGTCGGGGCAGAATTAATGCCGATTGAAAGACCGTATGCGGAATTTGGGCTTCTACCGGATAAGATTTCCGAATATGCTATCAATACATTTTCCACTCTTGGATGCCCTTTTACATGCAACTACTGTCAGGATAGATTGATTCCTTATTGTCCGGTTTATGATGATGGCAACATTTCATTTTTCAAGGAGCATCTTCCGCCGCGCACATGTGTTCATTTTTTTGACAGTGTTCTCGGAGCAGGAAATTCTAAAAGGATCGAGACAATCTGTGGAAAGATTAAGGAAACAGGGCATGAGTTCATCCTCAGTTGTGATTTCAGAGCGGATCTGATCAACGAAAGAACAATAGAGAATATGGTAAAAGCCGGCTTTAGAGAAATCCGGCTTGGAGCGGAATCAGCGGATGATGAATTGTTGCTGCACAACAAACGTGCACTTAAGACAAGCAGATTAATGAAAGCAATTCAGATGATCCGGAATAATTCCGACATGTATATTTCGTTGTATTCAGCAATCGGATTTCCTGGATCCACCATGAAGAATATCAATGCAACCACATCTCTGTTTACCACGCTTTTGGAAGAAAGGATGATTGACGAGGTCAAGAACTGTGTATTTGTGCCATACCCGTTTGATGAACAACGTTTTTCAGAAAAAGATTTGATCATTCATGATCATGACTGGCGGAATTATGATCGTCAGAGCGTTCCTGTATATGATCTGGCCGAACTTAACGGACAGGATATTTGGGATATGTTTCTGTCGATGACTGACACGATTAATAACAGTTGGATAAAAGGCTTTTCAATTGATGAGTCCATCCTTGAAGAGCAGCCGTTGTATGGTGAATATATAGTCGATAAGTATATCTAATGTATTTTCCAATGCTTGCACATAAAACAAACTATCTATGGAATAGGAGACCGAGCATGAAAAAAAGTATTAGCTTGTTCGATAAGAATTATGAGAGTGTCAGCGTAGAGAAAATGCTTTCACTTAGCAAGTTTTATGTGAAAGAGAGTGTAAATACTGTATGCAATGCCTGCGAGCCGATAACCGGAGATACATTAAGAAACATATATGGTGTGGATTGGGAAAAGGATGCGAGACGCTACGGCCTGAAAACGAAGGGTGATCCCACACCATTTGTTATATGCCCGGTCTTTTTTAAAGTCGCCACTGATGAAATCAATGTCTGCGCATTGTCTTTTGCGCTTCTGATTTTATATAAGGGGTTGGAACAGATAGAAAAAACCGGCGAAAGAGAAAACGTAGATAATATAAAGATCCTTATCGATCGCCTTGTTAACACATTAACAGTAGTTTCGTGTAGAGAAACCGATCAGGACGGAAACGAAGTATGTTACTGGCCGACGAAAATTGATAAGACGAACAGTGTTTCCTCAGGAACTTGTAATCAAACGACAGTAGCATTGTCTGCACTGTTAAGAATAGGTTTTATAAGTAACAGCTACGTGAATAAAAAGCCGGAGGGGGATGAGCAGAAGAAGGCGGAAACGGAACTTCGCGAACGTTATAAGCTGATTGTCGGGGCTTTATCCTGGTTGGTAGGATGTCAAAAGGAATCGGCGTGGGCATATGGAGATAAGTGCCAGACAACGGACGGGACGGAAATCCGCTATTCGATTCTTTCATCGCATTTCTGTTATGAAACATTGAAGAAATATCGGTTGTTCTTCGATTCTGACGAAGGAAGTAATGAACTGGCACAAGAAACGAACAAAAGGATTCTTGATAGGATTCATGCTGCATGTGTTAAGTTCGAAACCTGGGCAAAAAGGAAAATCATAGATTCCGTTGACGGAGGGGTCGGAAAAACCAGCGCAAGTGAAAAAATGCCTTCTGTGTTGCATAGTTGTCTGATCCAAATAGTGTTTTTGTATGATCTGGAATTGGAGGAAGAAAGCGTAAAGGCATTTTCCAAATCGGTAAAGTATCTGCTGGACCATCTGAATGATTTTAAACTTGATGTAAACAGTGACTTGCTCGAGACGTACAAGTACTATTATGAATGCAAAACACATAACGGTGCTGTAAGCGGTAGCTTTTTGGAAGACAAATACGAGATAATTCCCGAATATGTATTTCTCAGTTACAGTACACGGTTGATAAAGTCGGGTTACTTTATGAAGTTATCTCCGATGCAGAGAAGAACAATAAAGAAGGCAAATTACATCGCATACTGCAGATTATTAAAGGATGTAACAAGGATCAGGTTCAAGGGTAATGATAACGAATATGTTGCTTTGCAGGGCAAACGTGAGGAGCCGTTGTTTTACCCGATTTACGGGTTGTATGACTTGCAGTGCTGTCTTATTGAATTCATCCAAAATGAAAAGAATCCGAAAGCAATAGTCAGTGCAACAATGCCGAACGCGGTGCCTGTCGCTATCGGTGTGGCAGCAGCAGGAGTTTGCGCTTACTGCGCATTGAAAGTGGATATCAAAAATACCGTTACATCGGGATTACTGTCTCTGGCTGGTTTCTCGGTTGGACCGATAAAAAAACTAAGGTCAAAATAGTTTTTTCAACATAGTTATAAAGGCTTTGATGGTTCTGCTGAGAAACATAAATATGTTGTGTCTATGAAATCGGTTAAGGGGTGTGATGCCATATCAGTAAATTGAGAATATGTATCTGGAACCTGAGCGAATGTGTGCCTGCAGTATGGGACTTCAAAAAGGGAGTTGAACTATCGTCGATTGACGATATCGAAGAGATAATTCAATCGATTATTGATACCATCGTAGACTACGATCCGGATATCGTTTGCTTTCAAGAGTTTCCACTTCTTATTGATGGAGAAGATTGTCTGAAAAAGACAATTTCAGAAGCAACCGGACTGAAACATTTTGCGTGTATTGACACCTGTCCCTCCTTCCTTTTTAAAGGGGGAAGAATTGGCATTGCTACATTTTCTAAGGAAGAATTCACGGAAAATGAGATTATCTATTTTATGAATCCGAATCTTGAGAAGATCAGCAGAACAGGTATTGTATATAAGTCTTTTGACAAAGCATTTATTGTGTCGTCTGTGTCAGACAATCTGCGCTTGTTCAATTGTCATGGAATAAGTTTTGCGCCTTTTGGGAAAAAAGCGAAGGATTATCCGGAATCGTATCGCCCCCTTTACGAAGCGATAAAAAACTGCGATAGGGAAATGATTGTTTTAGGGGATCTAAATACACGTGACTTTATTAAGATATTTCCCGATCTCAAAGACATCATAACTGATCGACTAATTGGTGCGACTACACCGCCCGGGATGAGAGAGGGACATTACTTCCCCAGAGGGAAGAAGTTGGATTCGTTTTTTGTAACATCCGGAGTAAAAGTTGTCAATGTAGAAAAAGTGAAGAATTTTTCTGACCATTATCTTTGCATTTTTGATTGTCTTACCGAAGACAAATATGTCCACCAGCCATAACAAAAAAGGGAGAATGGGCATGAAGATTGCGACATGGAACATGGGAAGTTTATACGAAAACGGTAATTATGAGCAGAATGTAGTGCTCTTTCAAAGGATCCTGGAGAAAGTATCTGCGGATATCATTTGTTTATAGGAATGTCCGGATGATGAAGAGCTACAACAGAAAATAATGACCTGGGGTAATTATTCTCATAGTTGCCTTGAGATGTACGCCGATAATCATAATTGTCCCGGACATAAGATGGGCTTGTCAGTTTTTACCAAGGCCGCAATTGAGAAAAGAAGTAGCGTTGTTTTGCATTCACCTAGACCGAGGGGGAAGAATGTCTATACTCATGTTTTGGAGGATATACATGACAAGGTATTTATGACGATAGACATTGCCGATAACGATACCCCAAAGCTTCGTTGCTTGAGAATAAACAATAAGATCATCCGTTTGCTGTCAACCGGAAAAAAGAGTGGAATTACAACAAGAAATCAGTATAATAGGACTAGTTGAAGGCATAATAGTAATCGTGAGGCATACAGACAGACAAAGGGCTCGGACAGCGAACTTTGAAAGTATTTATAAAGACTTTAGCAATGCCGTATCACGGTAATACATCATTAATAATATGGAGGACCCACTATGGAACCCATCCACAGCATCGATGCGGAGGACGATCCTTTCGCATATCGATTTGACACGCAGATGTTGATTGATCGTCGGGACAGGGATCTTGACGAGGACGAGATCGCGGAGTATATCACCACGCACATCGAGGGTAACTCGCTGATCGCGGTCGGTGACGAGGATATGATCAAGGTTCATTTTCATACGAATGAGCCGTGGAAATTGCTTGAGTACTGCAATTCGGTGGGCGAGATTTACGACATTGTTGTGGAGGATATGATCCGCCAGTCGAATGGAAAGCAGGGCTGAGAAGTTATGGCTCGGGAATGAACCGCTATTCAGAAGTTGGCCGGTAAACTTTGAGGGCGGTTGTTTCGAAGACAGTAATGCAGACAGGTGTATAGCATGATTTTCGACACTCACGCGCACTACGATGATGAATGGTTTGACGAGGACCGGGAAGCTTTGCTTCGCGGTCTTTCTTCGCGTGGCATCGGGACGGTGGTCAATGTCGGGGCGTCCATGCGGGGCTCGCGGGAGTCCGTGGCGCTCGCGAAGGAGTGGCCGTTCGTGTACGCGTCGGTCGGGGTGCACCCGGATCATGCGCCGGCGATGTGCGAGGCGGACATCGAGGAGCTGCGCGCCTTGGCAGCCGATGAGAAGGTTGTCGCCATCGGCGAGATCGGGTTTGACTACGGGCACGAGGACGAGCTCACGGACGAGGAGCGGTCCGCGCAGCGCAGGGCGCAGGAGTACTGGTTCCGGCGCCAGCTGGCGTTAGCTGTCGAATTGGAACTCCCGGTGATCATCCACTCGCGCGGCGCCGAGGGCGACACGCTGGTTATAATGAAAGAATACGCGGAAGCATTTGGCGAGAACGGCCGGTTTACGGTCGGCACGGAGAGCCTCTCATTTTCCGGAAAATCCTTCCCCGGCGGCATCATCCATTGCTTCAGCGGTTCGCCCGAGACGGCGGAAGCCTACCGAAAACTTGGCTTCCATATCGGTGTGGGTGGCGTGATCACCTTCAAAAACGCAAGGCGCCTTCCGGATGTGGTGGCGTCGGCGCCGCTTGAGCAGATCGTCCTGGAGACCGACGCGCCGTACATGGCGCCGGTGCCGTTCCGCGGGAAGCGCAACGATTCCGGGTATTTGCCGTATGTCGTGGCGAAGATCGCAGAGATCAAGGGCGTGTCGGAGGAGGATGTCATCCGCACGACGACGGAAACCGCCCGTCAGCTGTTTGCGATCCGGGAACTGTGATTTTTTGAACGTAAGGAGACCCTAATGGCTTACTTAAGCGACCCGAAGGAGACGATCGAGATACTGCAGAAGTATCATTTTATGTTTCAGAAGAAATTCGGGCAGAATTTTCTGATCGACGCGCATGTGCTCGACAAGATCGTGGATGCGGCGGGCGTGACGAAGGAGGATGTCGTGCTCGAGATCGGCCCCGGCATCGGCACGATGACGCAGGTGCTGTGCGAGCGCGCGAAGGAGGTTATCGCGGTCGAGATTGACAAGAACCTCATCCCGATCCTCCGCGAGGACACGTGCCGCGAGTACGACAATCTCACGATCATCAACGATGATATTTTGAAGACGGATGTCGATGCTCTCGTGCGGGAGCGCGGCGGGCGCCCTCTCAAGGTGGTGGCCAATCTTCCGTATTATATCACGACGCCGATCGTCATGGGGCTTCTCGAGAGGCACATCCCCGTTGTGAACATTACCGTCATGGTGCAGCGCGAGGTCGCGGAGCGCATGCAGGCGGGACCGGGCAGCAAGGATTACGGCGCGCTGTCACTTGCGGTGCAGTACTACGCGGACACCTACATCGCGGCGTACGTCCCGCAAAATTGCTTCATGCCGCGCCCGAACGTAGGCTCGGCGGTCATCCGGCTGTCGCTTCGGGAGAAGCCGCCGGTCGAGGTGAAGAGCGAGGCTGTGCTCTTTGCGGTGATCCGCGCCGCCTTTGCGCAGCGTCGGAAAATGCTCGTCAACAGCCTGGCAGGCAGCTCCGAACTTGCTTGCACGAAGGAGCAGGCGTCGGAAGCGCTGGCTGCCGCGGGGCTTCCGGAGACCGTGCGCGGCGAGGCACTCACCCTGGAGCAATTTGCGGAGATCGCGGATCATTTTGCGTAGAACCGTATCCGCGCGGTGTTCACAGTCCCTTCACATTTGCGAAAAAGTATTGATTTTTTCGGCGCAATGGAGTATTATTAGTCCGTGGGGACGGTAAATGGTATTTCCCTGCAGTATAGGAACAGATTTTACGGAGGAAAAAAAGAATGAAGAAACTTATAGCATTGCTTATGGTTCTCTGCCTCTCCGTTACGCTTCTCGCAGGTTGCGGAAGCAAGGATGGGGAAGATGAGAATCCCAAGCCGAAGCTTGTCAAGGGTGACATGTTTGACATGCTTGAAGCTATGGGCAACACCACTTCCGGTGTAGTTACGGCAGAGTTCGCATTTGACTTTGACGGCCAGACCGGCAAGGGTGCGATCACTTACGATGTTGATGCAGCGAGCAAGTCCTGCAGCTTCGGTCTTTCCCTTGACATCGACGTGAAGGGCCAGAAGATGAGCGTGGCGCTCAACGACATTGCCAAGGTTGTGGACAGCAATCTCTACATCAACCTCAAGGGTATTGCCGATGAGGCTATGAAGCTGATGGTTACCATGAGCCCGGATCAGGCTGAGGCTCTGAAGGGTTCGCTTGACACTTCCAAGCTCGGCTGGTTCAAGTTCCCGCTTCCGGATGACTTGCCTGATTACAATGACAAGCTCCAGAAGAACTATGTGAACTCGTTCGTAAGCCTGTTCGAGAACATGCTCAAGAACACGAAGCAGGAAGGCGAGGACGGCGATTACACCGCAGTTCTGAAGACCAAGGAAGACTACGCTCAGGCTGTCACGGCGATCCGTGATTTCATCAAGAGCGATTTCAAGGGTATCTTCGAGGATTCCAAGAAGTCCGTTACGGATTTCAATTTTGATGTCGAGAAGTACTTTGATAAGCTTGTTTCGACCTACAAGGCAGACGCTTTGGAGATCGGCAAGGACTACGGTCTTACCGAGGAGCAGCTTGATCAGATGATCCAGTCCGTGAAGGATATGAAGCTGAACGAGCAGTTCGACAAGATGAAGAAGCAGTACGAGGAAGAGGCAGCTCAGGCTGTGATCACCGATGAGCAGATCAATGAGATGACCAAGGAACTCGATGACGCGATTGAGAAGATCAAGGCATTTGAGGGCGAGGTTCCGTTGAAGTCGACCATCCGCGTTGCGGTTGATGATGACACCTATGTCGCAGATCTGAAGCTTGCTTCGGATGCTGAGGATTCGAAGGGTTCCATGAGCCTGAAGCTCACCGTGAAGCCCGGCAATCCTGACGTCAAGGCTCCGGACGGTGTTATGAGCGTCAAGGAGATCGCTGACATCGTTGTTCCGCTTCTTTCCCTGAATCCGGTTCCGAATCCGAATCCGGACCTTACGCCTACTCCGATCGTGATCGACGATCCTACCCCGACTCCTACCGAGGCACCGGCTCCTACGGATGTTCCGGCTACGCCTACTCCGGAGCCGACGGATGTTCCGAGCGATCCTACTCCTACCCCGGCTGACGTTGATAACGGAACCGGTTACTCGAACGGCAAGGCTACGATCGCGATGGAAAACGGCAAGACCATTACGTTTGATCTTGCAGGCGACTGGACGTTGTTCGATGCTTCGGAAGGTGAGCTGATGCTTTCGAAGGGCAGCGATTATGTACAGTTTACGACCATGGATATGACCGGTGTTCCGGATGCGCAGTTCCAGGCTCTGCTTGAGCAGTACGCTTCCGCGTATGAGAAGCTCGATCCGACGAACGGCTGGTCGATCTACAAGCTTACGGACGGCATGTTTGCATGCATCCAGAGAACCGGTGACACCTACGTAGGTATTTCCGTTATCGGCAGTGCAGATCTTGCAAAGTCTGTTTGCGAGTCGGTTACGAACATGAAGGAGAACTGATCCTGACGGATCGGATTTCGATCAATGTGTGAGCGATCACACAGAACAGTAACGAATTACCTGAGGGCGTCGGCATTTGTGCCGGCGCCCTTTATTTTTCTCTTGCAAGGGACGCGGGAATGGCGTAGTATATACAGTGACGGAATGTTTTATCCGAACATATTGATATGCAGTTTCCCTGCGGGTTGCAGTCGCCATAGCGATTCCCCGCAGGTTGAGACGCACGGTCATCGAGCTCGTCGCGATGACCCCACGCCTATGTTCTCCCGTTCCTGCGGAACCGCCCGCTTTTGCGAGCGCGACCGCGCCTCCCCACATTTTACGGCGCATCCCGAGAATTTGTTCGAGGGTTCGTCCGTAGCCACCGGGAGCGGGATTGATTTCGGGCGTCGAGGGAACGACTGATGCTCTGGCTGCGGTTGCCCGTGATGGGGAAAGAGTTTTCTTTCGCGCGCATCAGGGACCGTTTTGTTCGTAAAATGCTCCGATCTCGGGCTATGCCCAAAGAAAGGGAGGTTTTTTTCGCATGGAAAAAAACAATGAGCGGGCTATGAACCGCACAAAGCGAAACATGCGGACCAAACGGAACCTGAGCCGGATCAAAGACTATGCGCCGCAAGGCGTGGTCGCGTTCATGGTTCTGACGGCCCTCATGCTTCTGTTGTTTTTCTTGCTGAAGCTGCCGGCGATCGGCAAGCTCATCAAGAACATTTTCCGGGCGCTGGGACCGGCGATCGCCGGTTTCGTCTTCGCGTTCATCATGTCGCCTCTGGTGCGTTTCGTGGAAACACGGTTGATGAAGTTCGCGACCAGAAACCGGAAGAATGAGCCGATCGACTCCGAGTGGATGATCAAAACCCGCGGGAGAGTGAGACGGTTCAGCGTACTGATCACGCTTCTGGTCGTGCTCTCGATCATCGCGTTGTTGCTGATCACGATCATCCCGGAGCTGGCGAAGAGCGTCGAGGCACTCGCCGTGAACCTGGCCGGGTACCTGGAGCAGTTGAAGAAGACGATCGACGAGTACCTGCTGAGCAACCCGCGTGTGGCGGAGGTGCTTTCGCCGATCACGGACAAGTTCAGCGATACGAAGAAGATCGCCGAGATCATTACCAAGCACATGAATATCGACATGGCCGGCGACGCCACGAAGTTTGTGCTCTCGAGCACGTGGACGGTGGTTCGGGTTCTTTACATCTGGCTTGTCGGAACGATCGTCAGCGTATATCTTCTGGTGAGCAAGGAGTACTACATCGGTCTGTGCAAGAAGCTGTTCTTCGCGATCCTGCCGAAGCGTACTTCGAAAAATGCGATCCAGACGCTGCACAAGGCTAACATCATCTATTCGGCGGCCATTCTCGGGAAAATGCTGGATTCCCTGATCATCGGTATCCTCTGCTTCATCGGTACCACGATCCTCGGATACTGGTTCGACGCGATCGGACAGTACAAGGTGCTGGTCAGCGTGATCGTCGGTGTAACGAACGTGATCCCGTTCTTCGGACCGTTCCTCGGCGGTATCCCGTGCGCGATCCTGATCTTCTCGATCCAGCCGCTGCACGGTCTTGTGTTCGCCTTGTTCGTCGTCGCGCTGCAGCAGTTTGACGGCAACATTCTCGACCCGCATATCGTAGGCAAGAAGGTCGGCCTTCGTCCGCTGTACGTGCTGTGCGCATGTATGTTGGGCGGCGGATTGTTCGGCATCCCCGGACTGATCCTCGCGACACCGACCTGTGCCCTTGTATACTATCTTACCAAATCGTATCTTGAGGTTCGCCTTGAGAGCAAGAACCTTCCGACTGAGACACGCGAGTACGTGACGCATCCGAGCGCGGTGATCGCGAACCACGCCATGAGCGTCGACCTCGTGACGGAGAGGTTGGTTGCCGAATCCGATGCGCTTGACGCGCAGCAGGCGGCGGCTGTGGCGGCGGAGGAATCCGCGGCTGCCGTGACCGGAAACAAGAGAAAGAGGAGGCATCGCCGAACCGGCGCGACGAGGACGTTCCTGCAGGGAACAGGTCTGCTCGATTCGGATGATGACAGCGGCGATCTCGACCTGTCCGCGTACAGCGATCTCGAGTCCGGTGTGGAACGTGAGAAGCGCCTGGAGCGCGAGTGGCTGATGTCCGGCGGCGAGGAGGATCTCAACGACAACGGCATCGCCGATGAGCTGGAGCGCGAGCATGAGGCGACGCGCAGACCGAAGCGCACGACGGTGCGCGGTCTGATCCGCCGCATGGTGGAGGAGGCCGAGGAGGACTGGGACGAGCACGGCAACAAGCCGCTGCCCGGTTCCGTAAAGAAGGACAAAACGCCTGAGGCGGACGAAGATCCGTCCGCGGAAACCTCTGAGGAGACCGGTGAGACCACTGCCGAAGAGCTTGTCGAGACAGCGACTGAGGCGGAGAAAGAGCTGACCGGAACGGTGTCTGAGACAGAGACGGAAACCGAAGAAAAACAGTAGGATTTGTCAATGTAAATACCCTGTGACTGACAGCGGAAACAGAAAGTAAATACAGTGTAACAGAGAGAGGAAACTGTGGGGAAAATGTTGTATTTTCCGCCACAGTTTCCCTTGATTTTCCGACGTAATAAGTCTATAATCAAGGCATAGTTTTGCGGGAAAACCGGGGCGGTCCCGAGACGGGTCCGAAGCGGTTCCGCAAACAGGGAGCTGCGGGTTTTCGGAACTCCCAATATACACAGCAAAGGAGTGTTCAGATGAAGAAGATCATGGTATTGATCCTCTGCGTGGTTGCGGCTCTGAGCCTTGCAGCCTGCGGTAAAGAGGAGGAGACGGGCAAGATCAAGATCGGTTTGATCTGTCTGCACGATGAGAACTCTACGTACGACAAGAACTTCATTGACGCGATGAAGGAAATGCAGAAGAACCTCGGCCTTTCCGAAGACCAGGTTATTTACAAGACCAACGTTGACGAGTCCAACGTATGCTACGATGCATGCAAGGACCTTGTTGACCGCGGATGCACGATCATCATTGCCGACTCGTTCGGTCATGAGGATTATCTGATCCAGGCTGCGAAGCAGTTCAAGGATGTTCAGTTCTGCCATGCGACCGGTACGAAGGCGCATACGGAGAACCTTCCGAACTTCCACAACGCATTTGCCAACATTTACGAAGGCCGTTACGCAGCCGGTGTTGCTGCAGGTCTCAAGCTCAACCAGATGATCGAGGAAGGCAAGATCACCGCTGAGCAGGCTGTCATGGGTTATGTCGGCGCATTCACCTACGCAGAGGTTATCTCGGGTTACACCTCGTTCTACCTCGGCGCTAAGTCGGTTTGCCCTTCGGTTACGATGAAGGTTCAGTTCACCGGTTCCTGGTACAACGAAGGTTTTGAGAAGGAAGCTGCGAACGCTCTGATCTCGCAGGGTTGCGTACTGATCAGCCAGCATGCAGACTCCATGGGCGCTCCGACGGCCTGCGAGACCGCCGGTGTTCCGAACGTATCCTACAACGGAAGCACCGTTTCGGCTTGCCCGAACACGTTCATCGTATCTTCGAGAATCAACTGGGCTAAGTACTATGAGTATGTTTACAACTGCGTGAAGGAAGGCAAGGAGATCGCTGTTGACTGGACCGGCGGTTTTGCCGAGGGTTCCGTAGAGCTTTCCGCCATCAACGAGAAGGCTGCCGCTCCGGGAACGAAGGAGAAGGTTGACGCCGTTGTTGCTGACCTCAAGGCCGGCAAGATCAAGGTGTTCGATACCAACACGTTCACCGTGGAAGGCAAGAAGCTTGATTCCTACAAGGCAGACGTTGACTACGATAAGAACTTTACTCCGGATACGGAAGTTATCAGCGACGGTTACTTCCATGAGTCCGAGAAGAGAAGCGCTCCCGCGTTCGATCTCCAGATCGACGGTATCACGCTTCTGAACGTGAACTTCGGCGAGTGATCGCGGTTTGACGTTGACCGGTCGGAATTTTCCGATGAATTAAGAAAAAATGATGCGGAGTGACCGCATCTATCCCAATCCTTTCGGCGGGGCCGTAGCGCCCCGCTGAAGTGGTTTCAGGAGGAAGTCTGTGAACGAACACGACAACACGGAATTGGTACGGACGGAAGTGCGCAATGCCGTTCCCGCGATCGAGCTGGTCGGCATCACCAAATCTTTCGGCAAGGTTGTTGCCAACGACAATGTGAGTTTCCGCGTGGAGCGGGGAGAGATCCTCTCCATCCTCGGTGAGAACGGAAGCGGCAAGACGACCTTGATGAACATGATCGCCGGCATTTACTATCCGGACAGCGGCAAGATCTATGTCAACGGCGAGGAAGTCTCCATCGGCTCGCCGCGCGACGCATTTGCCCACGGGATCGGCATGATCCACCAGCATTTCAAACTGGTGGATGTGTTTACTGCGACGGAAAATGTCGTCCTCGGCCTCAAGGATGAGGGTCGCTATAACATCAAGACGTACGCGGAGCGCGTGCGCACGATCAGCGAGCGCTACGGGTTCGAGCTCGACCCGAATAAGAAGATCTACGACATGTCGGTGTCGGAGAAGCAGACCGTGGAGATCATCAAGGTTCTGTACCGCGGCGCGGACATTCTGATCCTCGATGAGCCGACGGCCGTGCTGACGCCGCAGGAGACGGAGAAGCTGTTCGCCGTCCTTCGACGCATGCGCGACGACGGCAAATCCATCATCATTATCACGCACAAGCTGAACGAGGTCATGTCGCTCTCGCAGAAGGTTGCCGTGCTTTGCAAGGGACGCTATGTCGGCACCGTGGAGACCGCGAGGACGTCCATCTCCGAACTGACGGAGATGATGGTCGGCAAGAAGATCAGCCTGAACATCGAGCGCAGCGAGGTCACGAACCCGATCGACCGACTGGAGGTGAAGGACCTCAAGGTCGTGAACCGCGAGGGCGCGACGGTGTTGTCGAACATCAATTTTACGGCGAGAGGCGGAGAGATCCTCGGTATCGCCGGTATCGCGGGCAGCGGCCAGCGTGAGCTTCTCGAGGCGATCGCCGGACTGCAGCAGGTGTCCGAAGGCAAGATCCTGTACAACAATCCGAAAAATGACAAGATCGAGGACCTGATCGGCAAGAACCCGATGCAGATCCGCAACCTGGGTGTGCGTCTGTCGTTCGTTCCCGAGGACCGTCTCGGCATGGGCCTCGTCGGCAACATGGACATCATCGACAACATGATGCTCCGCAGCTACAACAAGGGCTCGGGAGTTCTCTTAAACCGTGATGATCCCCGCGGCCTTGCGGAGACGATCATCAACGACCTCGAGGTTGTGACGCCGAGCGCCAAGACGCCGGTCCGCCGTCTCTCGGGCGGTAATGTGCAGAAGGTCCTGGTCGGCCGCGAGATCGCCTCGGCACCGGCGGTGCTGATGGCTGCTTATCCCGTGCGCGGACTGGACATCAATTCCTCCTTCACGATTTATAATTTGCTGAATGAACAGAAGAAGCTGGGAACCGCCGTCATCTTCGTCGGCGAGGACCTGGACGTTCTTCTTGAACTTTGCGACCGCATCATGGTCGTCAGCGCCGGCAAGGTTGCCTGCATCGTGGATGCCAAGAGCACCACGAAGGAGGAGATCGGTCTGGCGATGACCTCAGGAAACGCGGCGGCGGATACTGTAGCGGCAACCGCGGAGAAGGCGGCAGAGAACGTTGCGGAGGCAGCGGAAAATGCTGCGCAGACCCCGGAAGCCGTATCCGAGAAAGCGGCAGATGCCGTGACGGAAGCCGCGGAGAACGCGGCGGACAATGCACCCGCGGCGGCGGGCAGGGTCCATCGGCGCGTGAAAGAGCCGCTGATGCATATCGTCAAGAAGGAAGAGCTGCCGTGGCATCGGGTATGGCTGATCCGGATCCTGTCCGTGGTGGTCGGCTTCGCGTTGTGCGGCGTTTTGGCAATGATCATCGGCATTTCGCCGGTGAAGCTGTACGAGGCCATGTTTGACGGCGCGTTCGGAACGAACAACCGTATCTGGTCGCTTCTCCAGGAGACGGTGCTGTTGCTCGGTATCGCGCTGGCACTGACACCGGCGTTCAAGATGCGGTTCTGGAACATCGGCGGCGAAGGTCAGGTGCTTGCCGGCGGATTTGCCTCGGCACTGTGTATGATCTATATCGGCGACAAGATCCCGTCGATTTTGCTTGTGTTTGTCATGCTGATCGCGAGTGTCGTCGCGGGAGCCCTCTGGGCGGTTCTCCCTGCATTTTTCAAAGCATGGTGGAACACGAACGAGACGCTCTTCACGCTGATGATGAACTACATCGCGATGCAGCTCGTGTCCTACTACATCCTCAAGGCGTTCCCGAAGAGCTCCGCGAACATCGGTATCATCAACGCGAGCACGGAAGCGGGCTGGCTGCCGAGGATCGGAGAGTTCGATTATCTGTTGAATATCATCATTGTCCTCGTACTCACCGGCGTGATGTACATCTATCTGCGCTACGCGAAGCACGGGTATGAGCTCACGGTTGTCGGCGAGAGCGAGAACACGGCGCGCTACATCGGCGTCAATGTGAAGAAGGTCATCATCCGTACCATGCTCCTGTCCGGCGCGATCTGCGGTCTCATGGGCTGGCTGATCGTCGGCGGCACGGACCACACGGTGGCGGCCAACTCGGTGCGCAACAGAGGCTTTACCGCGATCATGGTATCGTGGCTGGCGCACTTCAACCCGCTGTACATGTTTGTCACATCGCTTCTGATCGCGTTCATGTCCAGAGGCGCGAAGGAGATCGCGACGATCCTGCATTTGAACGAGGCATTTGCCGATATCCTGGTCGGCATCATCATTTTCTGCATCATCGGCAGCGAATTCTTCATCAACTATCGCGTGGTCTTCCGCCACAGACGTAAGAAGAAAGCCGCAAAGGCGGCCGAGCAGGAACATGACCACCGCTCGCGTCACGGCAAGAAGGTTGCGATGAAGAAGGCGGCCGAGGAGAAAGCGGCAGCGGAGAAGGCAGCTGCTGAGGTAGCGGAAGCTGAGAAAGCGGCAGAAGCAACGACAGAGGACGCAGCGGAGAACGCTGAGCTTGAGAACGCAGCTGCAGAAGAAACAGCGGAAGAGAACGCATCGGCGGAAAATACGGAAGAGGAGGTGAAGGAGCGATGATCGGTGATTTAATAACCAGAGCAGTCATCCAGGGTATTCCTCTTCTGTACGGTTCGTGCGGTGAG
Source organism: Lachnospiraceae bacterium (assembly GCA_017617545.1). GTDB lineage: Bacteria > Bacillota > Clostridia > Lachnospirales > Lachnospiraceae > ISDg. Next base: position 29,384 of record JAFZVZ010000036.1, on the reverse strand, counting down.
ATCCTGACCGAGAAATCGGGTCACCTGAACCTCGGTATCCCCGGCGTCATGTACGTCGGCGCGATGGGCGGCGTCATCGGCGCGTTCACCTACGAGACCAAGGCGACGGAGTTTCACGGCGGGACAGCGATCCTGATCACACTCCTTTGCTCAATCTTAGGGTCGCTTCTGATGGGCCTGATCTATTGCTTCCTGACGATCACGCTTCGCGCGAACCAGAACGTGGCCGGTCTGGCGCTGACGACGTTCGGCGTCGGCTTCGGTAACTTCTTCGGCGGCTCGCTGATCAAGCTCACCGAAGCGGATGTTCCGTCCATCACGGTGACGAAGACGAGTGAGGCATTCGCGCGCAAGCTGAGCTTCGGAGGTCTTCCCGAGGTGCTGTCCTACGGCTTCCTCGCGTACCTCGCGGTGATCTTCGCAGTGATCATGGCTGTTGTGCTTCGCAAGACGCGTGTCGGTCTTCACCTGCGCGCCGTCGGCGAGAACCCGGCGACCGCGGACGCGGCGGGCATCAACGTCAACCGCTACAAATACGTCGCAACCTGCCTCGGCAGCATCATCGCCGGCTTCGGCGGATTGTACTATATCATGGACTACGCCAGCGGCGTATGGTCCAACAACGGCTTCGGCGACCGCGGCTGGCTCGCCATCGCGCTCGTAATCTTCGCGATCTGGCGCCCGGCGCTCGCCATTTTCGGATCGATCCTCTTCGGCGGACTGTGTGTATGCCACTTCTATTTTGCGCAGATCGAGTCGCTGCAGATTTCGATGGCAACACAGGAGCTGATCAAGATGACGCCGTACGCGGTGACCATCCTCATCCTGATCCTGATCAGCACGAGGCGCAAGAAGGAAACGCAGCCGCCCGCGCATCTCGGACTTCCGTATTTCCGCGAAGAACGGTAATGCTTGCGTTTCTTCGGAAAATGCAGTAAGATGCATATGGCAGTACTGCCGCAGCAGGAAAACAGTATATAAAAACACGCACAAAGGAGAAGAGACATGGAACAGGGCGCTAACAACAATATCATTGCTGAGTGCAAACGCAAGAAGAAGGACAAGGAACCGGCAGTATTTTACGCAGATCACATGGAGTATAAGGGAGAATCGTACAAGTACGGCGAGATGGACACCGTAAGCGTGTATGCTTCCGCAATGCGCTATGGTATCCTGCTTGAGAATTTCTCCGGTTTCATTAAGATGACATTCCGCGACGGCAGAAAGCTGAAGTGGAAGATCAACGGCAACGCATTCCTCGGCTTCGGTAAGAACAAGCTCAAGAGAGATTATTTTGCAAATATGTACGAGGCATGCATGCTCACATTTTTCAAGGCGCGCGCGGCTGAGTACCTCGAGACGATCCGCAACGGCGGTACCGTGACCATCGCGAATGTGACCGTCGGAGCCAACGAGATTTCCGGCAAGTCCGGTCTCAAGAAGGCAACGGTTCCGATGCCCGACGTCGGCGGCTCGGAGATTTCGTCCTGCTTCGTTCGCATTCTTGCTCAGGATCAGACCCATACGGTCGTCAATCCGATCGCAAGCAAGTTTGACAACGCGGTTGTCCTGATCCCGATCGTGAACGCGCTCATCGGCGGCAATCAGTAATCAAAAATCAGAAAGACAGTAAGAAAGACCATTCGGCATCGTGCCGGATGGTCTTTTTGTTGTTATGGGTTATTGTTCGTATCACTCCACCCCGCGGAGGTCGACGAGAGGGATCGTCTTGGCGAGCAGTTCCTTCCAGGTGCGGAGGGTGTCGGGGTCGGGCGCGTGGAAACGTCCCTTGACCATGACGTTGTCGCTGTCGCGGTACGGCTGCAGGAAATAGTGCCGCGCTCCCGCGATCCACTGGCCGATGGAGGCCATCGCCTCGGTGTCATGCAGCTCCGTGGCGACCGTGGTGCGGAATTCGTAGTGTATGCCGCAGTGCTTCAGAAGTTCGACGGAAGCCTCCACGGCGTCCGTGCGGAAGTTGGGAATGCCGATCGTGTCGCCGTAGCGCTCGCGGCAGTTCTTGATGTCCATCGCGACGTAGTCGAGCATGTTCGCCTTCAACAGCTTCTCGAGTATGGCGGGCGACTGCCCGTTGGTGTCGAGTTTGATCTTGTAGCCGAGCGCGCGCACCTTCGCGATAAACTCCGGGAGATCCGGCTGCAGCGTGGGCTCGCCGCCTGTGATGGCGATGCCGTCCAGGACCTTCGCCCGAAGGTTCAGGAATTTGAAGAGCTCCTCCTCGGAGATCATCGGCATCTTCTCCGGCTGGAGAACAAGCTCGCTGTTGTGGCAGTACGGACACCGGAAATTGCACCCGCCGGTGAAGATCGTTGCGGCCGTATGGCCGGGATAGTCAAGAAGCGTCAGCTTCTGCAGACCGTGTATTTGCATGGGAACCTCCGTGAGTGGGGCGCGGTATCGAAAGACTGCCCCACGGGATACAAGTATTGTACCGCGATTAGAGGAAAAAGTCTATCAAAAGGGCACATTTTCCGAAAGAGACAGATATTTTATCTGACGGAAAATGCGTCAGGCATCCGCGTTGTTCTTATTGTTTCGTTCTCTCGTGCGCATGTCGCGGAAGAAGTCGGTGAGCAGGGCGCTGCATTCCTCTGCGAGCACGCCGTTCACGATCTCGACCTGATGGTTGAACTGAGGAACCTGAAGGAGGTTGAGGATGGAGCCCGCGCAGCCGGCCTTCGGGTTGGGCGCGCCGACGACGACGCGGTCGATGCGTGCCTGGACGAGCGCACCGGAGCACATCTGGCACGGCTCGAGCGTGACATACATCGTGCAGCCCTCCAGGCGCCAGTCACCGAGCTTGCGGCAAGCCTGGCGGATCGCGATGATCTCGGCGTGCGCGAGCGTGGAATGCGAGGTGAGACGGTGGTTGAAACCGCGGCCGATGACCTTGCCCTCGTGGACGATGACGCAGCCGATGGGAACCTCGCCGAGCGCCGTTGCGCGATGCGCCTGATGGATGGCTTTGCGCATGAAATAGGAATGGTCCGGTTGCTGGTTGGACATGAACTGACTCCTTTCGAACGAAAAACGCGTTATATTTGTCAAGTACTTTTTTCTGAAGTATAGCACCGAACGTTGAAAATGTATAGAAATATTGCAAAAAACATAAATAATGAGCAATTTAACGTTGAAAAAGTGCAAATTACAGTGTAAAATGTCGAATGTAGCAGTATGGGAAACTGTCACTGAGTAAGCGTATCAGAGGAAGCTTGGACCGGGCCGTGGACGGCCGGAGGAGAGTATGAATTTAGGGAAGAGCAAAAAGATCGGTGTGCTGATCTCGAAGCCGACGGCGGAGTACCAGCACGACATTCTCAGCAGCATTGAACAGAGAGCTGCTTCTTACGGCTATTATACGCTGGTCTATTCGATTTTCGGCGGGTACGGCAAGAACGAACTGTTTGTGCGCGGCGAGCGCATGCTCGCGGATCTGCCGGACTTCCGCAATCTGGACGGATTGCTTCTGTGTCTGGACACATTTACCGACGATACCGTTGTCAACCGGTTACTTGAGCGCGTGCGGATGAGGGCGACCTGCCCGGTTGTCTGTGTGCGCCGGCAGTACGACGGGTACAACAGCGTCCTGGTGGACGACGACAACTCGATGGAGGGCATCGTCGACCATCTGGTACAGGAGCACGGGTACCGCGATTTCTGCTACGTCAGCGGCCCGAAGGATCACCCGGATGCGATCAAGCGACTGGAATGCTTCCGCCGGATGATGGCAAAGTACGATATTCCCCTCGATGAGGATGACATATTTTACGGTGATTTCTGGAGAAACATGGGCAACGCCGCCGTGGCGGAGCTTCTGGACATCCGCACCGACTACCCCGACGTGATCGTTTGCGCGAACGACTACATGGCGATGGCCGTGTGCAACGCGCTCGCGGACCGCGGGATCAAGGTGCCGGAAGAGATCGCCGTCACGGGTTTTGACGATGCGCGCGACGCGGAGACACAGATCCCGTCGCTCACCTCGGTGCGCGTCGACGTCGCCGGTATGGGACGCCGCGCGGTCGACATGCTTGTCGGATTGATGAAGAACGAGACCGTGCCGGAAATCGATTACGTGACGACGCGTGTTGTGTGCCGCGAATCGTGCGGCTGCCGCGGGGACGGCGTCGCGGGGGCAGCGGCAGCGGTACGCAAGTATTTTGAGGCGAACAAGCTTGCGGACCACAACAACATGCAGACGATCTTCATGAGCATCGACGTGGAAAATGCCGACAACATGGATGATCTGAACGAATGCATCTACACATACATTTTCAACAACGAGGATTTCCGCGACTTCTTCATTGTTCTGAACGATACGGATTTCTCGGTGGCGGAGCCGGAGGAGATGCGCACGTTCACGGACAAGGTGCATCTGCGAACGGCGATCCAGGAGACGATCCTCCTTGGACACGTGGACCAGGTGTTCGCGAGGGAGGACATCCTGCCCGATGAGTACGTGTACGACGTGCCGTGCGGCTACTACATTGTGCCGCTTCATTTTCAGGAGCTATGCTACGGCTACGCGATGATCAATTTCCGCGACCATCAGGCGCCGCTCGCATTTTTCCAATACATCATCACGATCATCAGCAACGTCCTTGAGCGCCTGCGCATCAACGCGCGCATGAGGAGACTGGTGAAGAAGCTGTCGAGCCTCTATGTCAGCGACGTTTTGACGGGGCTTAAGAACCGTTACGGGTTCGAGGAGGATTCGCAGCGCATGTACGATCAGGTGAAGGATACCGGGCGCACGCTCGCCATCATCTCCATCGACATGGACAACCTAAAGAAGATCAACGACAACTACGGACACGCGCAGGGCGACCTCGCGCTGCGTGCGATCGCCAACTCCATCTGCGCGGCATGCTTCTCGAACGAGCTGTGTTACCGCGTCGGCGGAGATGAGTTCCAGGTGCTCGCGACGGATTACAACGAGGAGGATGTGGAGCGGTTCTACGAGCGCTTCGACGCCTTCCTCGAGGACTACAACAACCGCTCGAAGCGGCCGTACCTGGTGTACGCAAGCTACGGCCACGCCATCTGCAAGGGCACGGAGGAGCGTGAGCTCGGTGAGTGGATGACGATGAGCGACGACCGCATGTACGAGAATAAGACGGAAAATAAGAAATCCCGCAGTTTTCTGCGCGAGACTCCCGAGGAGTGATCGCGGGAAGCGAGGTTTCTGGTTGGAGACACAGCTTTGGAGCAGGATACGATAACAATCGAAGAGCTGCGCAGACAGTTTGCCGAGGTGTTCGGCGACGGCGGGGATGCGCGGGTGTATTTTGCGCCCGGTCGCGTCAACCTGATCGGCGAGCACACCGACTATAACGGCGGGCACGTGTTCCCGTGTGCGCTGACGATCGGAACCTACGCGGTCGCGCGGAAGCGGGATGATCGGAAGCTGCGGATGTACTCGGTGAATTTTCCGCAGAACGGTGTGATCGAGAGTTCGCTGGACGGGCTTTCGTACCGCGCCGAGGACGGCTGGACGAATTACGTAAAGGGCGTTCTGTGGGCGGCCGCGGAGCAGGGGTATGCTGCGGACCGCGGGCTCGATATTATGTACTGCGGGACGATACCGAACTCCTCGGGTCTGTCCTCGTCGGCATCCATCGAGGTTCTGACGGGTGAGATCCTTCGGGACATGTTCGGATTTGACTACGACGGGATCACGAACGCGTTGATCGGTCAGCGCGCGGAAAATGCCTTCATCGGCGTCAACTGCGGCATCATGGACCAGTTCGCGATCGCGATGGGCAAGAAGGATCACGCGATCTTCCTCGACACGGCGACGCTTGCGTACGAGTACGCGCCGATCGCCATGGACGGTGTGAGGATCGTCATCATGAATACAAACCATAAGCGCGGCCTTGGGGAATCGAAATACAACGAGCGGCGCGCGGAGTGTGAGGAGGCGCTTGCGGAGCTGCAGGCGGCTGCGGCGAAAGCTACGGATGCTGTGGCAGCGCAGGCAGCGGCAATCCCGTCGCTCGGATCCCTCACCGAAGCGGAGTTTGAGGCGATGGCCGGTGCGATCGCGTCGCCGGTGCGCTATAGAAGAGCGCGTCACGCGGTGTATGAGAACCGTCGCACGATCCGTGCGGTGGAAGCGCTGAAGAACGGTGATCTCGCTGAGTTCGGGCAGCTGATGAACGCGTCGCACGTGTCGCTTCGCGACGATTACGAGGTGACCGGCCGAGAGCTCGACACATTAGTCGAGGCGGCGTGGAAGGTGCCGGGCGTCATCGGGGCGCGCATGACCGGAGCAGGGTTCGGCGGCTGTGCCGTGTGCCTTGTGAAGGAGGAGAATGTCGAGCAGCTGATCCGCGAGGTCGGTGAGACGTACGGGCAGACGATCGGGTATCCGGCGACATTTTACGTCGTCGAGATCGGGGACGGTCCCGGGAGGCTTGACTGACCGGGACGAGGGGCTGTACTGATCTAAACGGATCGATCGGATTGAGCCGGACAGACTGAGCAATATTACGTATATACAGAAACGGAAAAATGTTGTATCAAAGCCGCAGGGAAACGCTGACGCAACGCGCGAGCGGGGCGGGCGGGAACCGCGGCGGAAGAGAGAGGAGTGCATATGAGACTGGAGGACAATGAACGGAAGAAGATGCTGACCATCTTTGCGAAGAACCTGCCGACGTATCGGAAGAACATGAAACTGTCGCAGGAAGAATTCGGCGAGACGATCGGTATCACGAGGCAGACGGTGAGTTCCATCGAGCGTGGAGCGTATCCTTTGACGTGGGCGATATTCCTGTCATGCCTGTTCATCTGTACCGGACAGCCCCGGGCGAGGAAGCTGATCCTGAATTCCTACGCCGGCGAGCCCGTGCTTTTGGGTTTCCTGAATGAACTTGTCGGTGACAAGGGCAACCTTGCGGCGGAAGGCGGCAAGGGGACCGCGCGCCAGGTGTACTACGGAACATGCACCATCAAGGGTGACGACCAGTACACGATCGTGGATTGCGACGCCGGCGTGAGCGAGATGCTCGGCCTCTCCGACGAGAGCGAGGGCGGACGCCGCACCAGAAGCCATGCGGGCGCGACCTTCGGCAGCTACCTTGACTATGTGTACCCCGACGACCGCGAAGCGATCCGTCGCATTCTCGACGAGAAGATCCGCAAGCAGATGGTCGTCTGCATTGAGCACCGCATGATCTCCGCGGAGGGCCGCGCGATCCCGGTGCAGTGCTTCGTGCGCAGACAGAAGAAAATGATGAAGAACGGCCTGTTCGATGTTACCATCACGCAGATCACGGGTGAAATGCTCCGCAAGCGCCAGGTTTCCGGCCTTCTGGAGACGCTCCCCGTGGGTGTCGCGGTGTTCGAGTACCAGGGCCGTATCGCAAGAGACAACGTGCCTGAGGTTGTGTACGCGAACGATGTATTTTACGACATCATCGGACACACGAAGGACGAGTTCACGCAGATCCATGACAATTTCCTGCCGGCGATCGTGGCGGCAGAGGACAATAAGGCCGTGATGCGCCTGTTCGACTCGCGGCTCGAGACCAACGCCGTGTCGGCGGCGGAGTTCCGTGTGAACCGGTTCGACGGAAGTGTGGCGTGGGTTCACTGCAACGCGCTCGTCGTATGGCACTCGGATGACGGACACTCGCTCGTGAGCTGTGTCCTGACGGATATCACGCAGCGCATCAACGCGGAGCTGAGCATGAAGCATCAGCTTGACCGCTATCGCCAGCTTGAGGATGTCTCGGACGACGTGCAGTTCAGCTACGACGTCAAGGAGGACCGCCTGAGCCTGCCTTCGCGCATCAGCGAGCAGTTCGGACGCGAGAGCATGATCGCCAACGTTCTGAGCGGTGATCTGCCGCGCGAGTTCTGCCACTCCGAGGACTATGAGCAGTTCATGGAAGTTTTGCGCAACGCGCTCGGCGGCACGAACGGCAAGGGTGAGTTCCGCATCAAGCTCGATGCCAAGGAATACAAGTGGTGCAAGGTCAACATGATCGGCATCAAGGACGCGAACGGAGCGGTCATCTACATCTACGGCCGTCTGACGGTCATCGACGAGGAGCGTCGCCGCCAGAAGGAGCGCAGCAACGACCGCATGATCATCAACCGTCTGAATTCGACGGACCGCCTGACCAACCTGTACAACCGTACCGCGTTCCGCGGCCGTGTGCAGGAGGTGCTCGCCGATCCCGAGATGGATCCCGTGCACGCGATCATTTACTGTGACATCAATGATTTTTCGTACATCAACGAAAAATTCGGATATCCCGCGGGCGACCGCATCCTGAAGGACTTCGGTTCGATGTTCCTTCGCAAGGGCAAGAGATGTTTTGCCTGCCGTATCCACTCCGACTACTTCCTGATCTACGTGAACGGGCAGACGGAGGACCAGGTCATCGCGAAGCTTCGCAGCTGGTCGAAGGTGTTTGTGGAGCATCAGTCGAAGGTGTACCCGGGCATCGATATCCAGCTGACGAACGGCGTGTATTTCCTGCGCCGTGGCGAGCATGATATCGCGCTCGCGATGGACAACGCGAACCTCGCGAGAAAGCAGGCGAAGGCGGAGCAGAACAGTCTGTACTGCATCTGCACCGACGAGCTCCGCGCGAAACGCTCCTACGAGCAGACGATCGCCGGCGAGATCCAGACCGCGATCCGCGACAACAAGATCGAGGTGTTCCTGCTTCCGAAGTTCTCCCTCGAAGGCCGCAAGGTCATCGGCGCCGAGGCTCTCGCGCGTTGGGTCAACGACGACGGAACGTACCGTTCCCCCGCCGATTTCGTCCCGATCCTCGAGAAGACCGGCCACATTGCCGACCTCGACTTCTGCATCTACACGAACGTCCTGCAGACGCTCCGCAACTGGAAGAAGAAGGGCATCCCGATGGTTCCGATCTCGGTGAACTTCTCCAAGCACAACGCAGGTTTCGCGAAGTTTGATGAGCGCATCAGCCGCCTTGCCGAGCAGTACGGCGTCGACGGAAAATTCCTCGAGCTCGAGGTTAACGAGGCGATGCTCGCGGCGGACCAGTCGAGCGCAAGCAGCAGTATCAAGGATCTGCAGCGCCGCGGTTTCACGATCACGCTCGATGATTTCGGCTCCGGCAACGAGTCACTGTCCATGCTGATCACGGCTCCGGTCGACCATGTGAAGATCAGCCGCAACTTCCTCAAGAACATCGGTACGTCCCGCACCGAGCAGGAGTACGTCCGCTGCATGTGCGACATGATCGCTTCGGTCCACAAGGAGGCGGTGTTCGAGGGCGTGGAGACCGAGGAGCAGGCGGAATTCCTGCACAGCTGCGGTTTCACGACGGCGCAGGGCTACCTCTTCGAGCGCCCGATGCCGATCGCAGAGTTCGAGAAGAAGTACTTAAAGCAGGCGTAATGCGCCCGGGACGGGCATGCCATTTTCCGAAAAATGCTTGACAATTGCGTGAAACAAGAGTATATTCGCGCATTATACATTAATAAATTGATGCGGCCGGGCGCGCGATCGCGTAGCTGCGGGTGAGACGGTCCGAAAGAGGGCCGGAGGAACACCGCATCGAGGAGGTTACCATGGATTTGATCACTGTGAAGCAGCTGTACAGACAGCGCGAAGACTATTACGGCACGACGGTTTCCGTCGGAGGATGGGTACGCTCGAATCGCGACTCGAAGAATTTCGGATTTCTGGTGATCAATGACGGCACCTATTTTGAGACGCTTCAGGTTGTGTACACCGACGCTCTCGCGAACTTTGAGGAGATCACGCACTTCGGCGCGGGCACCGCGGTCATCGTGACCGGCATGCTCGTCGCTACTCCCGACGCGAAGCAGCCGTTCGAGATCCAGGCGACGGAGGTTGCGCTTGAGGGCGCGTCCGATCCGAGCTATCCGATGCAGAAGAAGCGCCACACATTGGAATACCTGCGTACGATGACGCATCTCCGCCCGAGAACCAACACGTTCCAGGCAGTGTTCCGCGTCCGTTCGCTCGCGGCTTACGCGATCCACAAGTTCTTCCAGGAGAGAGGCTTTGTGTACGTTCACACCCCGCTCATCACCGGCAGCGACTGTGAGGGCGCAGGCGAGATGTTCCAGGTGACGACGCTCGACCTTGCGAACGTTCCGATGACCGAAGACGGCAAGGTTGACTACACGAAGGATTTCTTCAACAAGCCCACGAACCTGACCGTGAGCGGTCAGCTCAACGGTGAGACGTTCGCGATGGCGTTCCGCAACATCTACACGTTCGGACCGACCTTCCGCGCGGAAAATTCGAACACCACGCGCCACGCGGCGGAGTTCTGGATGATCGAGCCGGAGATCGCATTTGCCGACCTCAAGGATGACTGCGATCTCGCCGAGGCGATGTTGAAGTACATCATCAACTATGTTTTGGAAAATGCTCCCGAGGAGATGGAGTTCTTCAACAATTTCGTTGACAAGGGTCTGATCGAGCGTCTCACGCACGTCGCAAACTCCGATTTCGGCCGCGTGACGTACACCGACGCGATCAAGCTTCTCGAGGAGAACAACGACAAGTTCGAATACAAGGTATACTGGGGCTGCGATCTGCAGACCGAGCATGAGCGCTACCTGACCGAGCAGATCTTCAAGAAGCCGGTCTTCGTGACGGACTATCCGAAGGAGATCAAGGCGTTCTACATGAAGCTCAACCCGGACGGAAAGACAGTGGCAGCGGCAGACTGCCTCGTCCCCGGCATCGGCGAGATCATCGGTGGTTCCCAGCGTGAGGACGACTATGACAAGCTCGTTACGCGCATCGAGGAGCTCGGCATGAAGAAGGAGGACTACGGGTTCTACCTCGACCTCCGCAAGTACGGCTCCGCCCGCCACGCTGGCTTCGGTCTCGGCTTTGAGCGCTGCATCATGTACCTCACGGGCATGAGCAATATCAGAGACGTGATCCCGTTCCCGCGTACAGTAAATAACTGTGACCTGTGATAAGGTGACTTCATAGACGCTTTTTTGCGAATTGCGTCTATGAATTATTACACTACTATACCCACAAGGATGAACCCATGATCAGTACGCTACAGGAATACATGTCGTACCCGTTCGTACGATACGCGCTTTTCGTCGCGGTGATGATCTCCATTAGTTCCGCGCTTTTGGGGGTCATTCTTGTGTTGAAACGATTTTCCTTCATCGGCGACGGACTGTCGCACGTCGCGTTCGGCGCGATGGCGATCGCCTCGGTGATGAAGCTGACGAACAACCTGTGGTTCGTGTTCCCGGTCACCATCGTGGCGGCGATATTGCTGCTGTGGACCGGGCAGAACAAGAAGATCCACGGGGACGCGGCGATCGCGATGATCTCCGTTGGCGCGCTGGCGATCGGCTATCTGATGATGAACGTGTTCAAGACGTCGGCCAATATCTCCGGCGACGTGTGCAGCACGCTGTTCGGTTCGACATCGCTGCTGACGCTGAAGGCGGAGGACGTGTGGCTGTGCCTCGCGATGTCCGTCGTGGTGATCGTTGTGTTCGTTCTGTATTACTATCGGATCTTTGCGGTGACATTTGACGAGACCTTCGCGCGCGCTGCGGGCCTTCGCGCCTCGGCGTACAATCTGCTGATCGCGTCTGTCACTGCCGTGATCATAGTGCTGGCGATGAATCTGGTCGGATCGCTTCTCGCGTCCGCGCTGATCATTTTCCCGGCACTCTCCGCGATGCGCATGTTCAAGAGCTTCCGCGGCGTGACCATCTGCTCGATGGTGACGGCGGTGATCACATCGATGTTCGGTGTGTTCATCTCGATCCTTGCGGGAACGCCGGTCGGCTCGACCATCGTGGTGCTGGATATTGTGTTGTTTATTGTGTTTGCCGTGGCGGGGCGCGTGACCGGAAGGGGGTAGGGCATCCGCGGACGGCGAGGGGTGAGTGCACCCGGAGAAGAGAGCGTTGTCCTGTAGTAGGCAGTGACAACGGAATAAGGGGTAACAAAATGAATACTGACAAGAGACTGATGCGTTTCATCGCGGTGCTTCTGGTGGTCGTGATGATGATCTGCGCCGCGGCCTGCTCCGGTTCCGATCCGGAGGAGAGAGAGGGCCGTGACAAGAAGAAAAACGAAAAAGTGACTCCGACGGACGCGCCGGACACACCGACACCGACGGATGCGCAGAAAGATCCGACGCCGACGGAGAGCTTGCCCGAAGCCACTCCGACACCGGAGCCGACAACACTGACGATCTGGACGGATGTCCCGGAAACTGACGCTTACTATATCCCGTTCCAGAAGGCATTCGCCGAGATGCAGAAACGGTATCCGGACATTCAGGTGCAGGTGGAATCCATGTATTCCGACAGCTACAAGACGAAGGTGAGGGCTGCCGGCGAGTACGGCGCGCTGCCGGACATTTTCCTTGTGAATCCGAACGCGGATTATCAGGAACTGGTCAAGAACGGTCTGCTCTGCAACATGGATGACGCTTTGCTTACGTACGGGGAGAAGCTTCCCGAAAGCATGAGGAAGGCATTTTCCGTAGTCGGAAAGAGCTATGCGGTACCGTGTGAGACAAACTGTGTCGTCATGTTCGCCAACATGGACCTGCTCGCCAAGGCCGGATACACCGAAGTCCCGATGACCTGGGATGAAATGCTTTTGTGCTGTGATAAGCTGATCGCGGCGGGGATCCGGCCGTTCGGATGCGCCTGCGACGAGCAGTGGTGTGTCTCCGAGTACCTGGAATTCCTTATGCTCCGCATCGGCGGCCGGCAGATGCTTGAGGACATTTACTACAACGGCGCGACGTGGAACAACCAGGCCATTGCCGCCGCGGTCGATCTCTTCCTGGAGATGGTTAAAAAAGGGTACTTCAGTCCGGATATGTTCACCATGCACAATGACGAGGTGAAGCAGCGATTTATGAACGGCGAGTACGCGTTCTATGTGAACGGCACATGGAATGTCTACGAGTTCGAATACATGGACGACTACCGGATCCAGGCTGTGCCGTTCCCCGGCTTCGGCAACGGGATGAGCAGCATCAACGAATATATCGGAGGTCCCGTGGCGGGGCTCGCGGTTCCTACGGCATCGCTGAATCAGGACGTCGCGATCCCGTACGCCTGCGAACTGGCGCAGCTGATCAGCCAATACCAGTATCTGGAAAGAACGATCTTCCCGGTCTGGGAGATTGATTATGCCGATACGCAGCTGAGCGAGATGCGCAGGGACACGGCGCAAATGCTGCTGAATGCGGATGGATTTATCTACTTCGGCGACTCCGCGCTTCCGATCGAGGAAGCTTCCATGTACCTTCGGGAGCTCGTGGATGTTTCATCTCAGGCATGGTACGACGAAGGATATAACGGTACAACGTTTATCGAGAATATGGCGAGGGCCATCCGCTGACGCGCTCCGTGCGGAGAGCACGTGACGAGGAACGCTGTGCTGTGTGAAAAAGAGTAAAAAACGGGAGCCCCGCTGCGTGATTGTTCACGCAGCGGGGCTCCCTTGGTTTTTAGAATCGTTGTTTCAATCTGCGATTAAGGCCTCTTCTTCCGGCTGATTTTTCGCTTTATTTTTCGGCTCACCGGCGAGCATGTTTCTCGTGAAGGCATTGCGCAGCAGCGCGTCAAGGAGAATGCCGCCTAAGATGCCGCAGGCGATGACTTCACCGGCACCTACCGTGAGGATGAGGTATCCGTATCCGTCCTCCACACCGTAGGCGTGGCGAAGGACATAGGGCACGATCCCGGCGTTGGCAACGATCGGCGGAAGCGCGAGGGCAGCCACAAGGAGCGCGTAGCGAAGGAACCGGAGAATGCCGTTGAGTACACGGCGGAACGTCGATGCGGAAGCGTCAGCCGCAGACAGGGATGCTTTTTTCTCCGAGGAGCGAAGAAGGATGGAACGGACTGCGAAACCGATCAGGAAGGTTCCGACCGCGCCGATCAGCGTGGCAACGGGCCCTAACGCGATGTCCAAAGGTGCACAGCCTGTCAGGATGTTTGTGAGAAGACAGCCGATGAACAGTCCGGGAATAGCTTCAGTCAAAAAAGCGGGAAGAATGGTCAGTGCTTCCGAGAGACGGCACTGGATGACGCCGCTGCAAAGTCCGAGCAGATTGGCAATCTCAGAGAGCACGACATAGAGAGCGGCGATCGCGGCCGCGCGCGTGAGAAACAGAAGAGAGTTCCGTTTCACTGTAATTTTTTGTTTCATAAAGAAACCTCCATAGTTTTGTTTTAGGTGAGGATGGTTTCGAACTCACCGTTGTGTGATTGTGCGCGGCGGAAACGCCGCATCGCAGAGCATAGCACAGAGCGCCCGCTATGTCAAATGGATTTTGCGTGTGGGACGGATCTTCCGTTAAGAAAAACGGGGGCGAATCGCGCGGAACTGACGAAAAACAGTTGACAAGGATATCGATTTATGGTTCAATAGCAGTAAATTATATTTACTCAAAAAGGGGGACAGCAGTATGAAATGTTTTTGGGGAAAATGCTTCCGCCGTATCGCTTTGATACTGGCAGCGGTCCTGATCACGGCGTGTTTTGCGGGATGTACGTCGGATGATCCGAAGGAGGAAAAGCCGACACCGACGCCTACGCCGGAGGTTGTCGCGGATCTTGTGACGGCTACGCCGACGCCTACGGAGGCACCGACGCCGACACCGGACGGGAAGGTGCAGCTGACCATGTGGTGTGCGATGGAAGTCAACGACGTGTATTATCAGCCGTTTATGGAGGCGATCAAGGAGCTGAAGGAAAAGTATCCGAACGCGGAGCTGGAACTGAAGCTGATTGACTATTATGATTATTGGGAAAAGCTGACGGAGGCGAGACAAAACGATACTCTGCCCGATCTCATCTATATGTGGGGCGGACACGAGGTTGAGAGTGCCGCAGAATCCGGCATGATCTGCAGCCTCGACGACGCATATGCCCCGTACAAAGGGGTTCTTCAGGAGAAAATGTTCTCAGCGCTTACGTACAACGGCAGCAAATACGCAGTTCCGTTCAATCTTGCGGGTGGCGCGATCCTGTACGCCAACATGGACCTTTTGGAGTCGGTCGGCTTCGATGAGATCCCGAAAACCCTTGACGATCTCTATGACTGCTGTGACAAGCTTCTTGCGAAGGGCATCACGCCGTTCGCGGTGCCGAAGGAATACACCTGGTATATATCGTATTTCATGGAATCGCTGTTGCAGAAAACATGCGGATCGGCAGGTGTGGAACAAATCTACAAAGGGATCTCGTCCTGGGACAATCCGCAGGTTGCGAAGGCGGTCGACATATTCCGTGAAATGATTGACAAGGGGTACGTGGAGGTGTGCGATAAAGACACGGAAGGAAATGAATATACCGGCGACGCAGTAAAAAATCAGTTTGATCAAGAAAAAAACGCGTTTTTATTATGCTACAGTGCCGCTGCATGCGAGTTCAGCTCGTTCCTCAATGCACGTCTCGGTGTGGGGGCGTTTCCGGAGATCGATGCTTCGGCAGGAGCGGGACAGCTTGTCGGCGCGCCGTCGGATTCAATTGCAGTATGCAACAAGGACGGCGGAAATCAGGAATTTGCAGCGGAGTATGCGTTTGAACTTGCCAAACGCGTCAGCCGGAACGCGTATCTGATGTATCAGATGGCTCCGGTATGGACGGTGGACTATGATGATTCCAACGCGGATATCAGCACGAAAAAAGTTGCGGAACTGCTTCAGAATGTCGAAGTTCTGATCCCGGAAGTCAGTGTCATCGCGAACTGGAAGTACAACACGTATTACGAGTTACTTCCGCAGGTGGTGGCCGGAACCATTGACAGTTCGGAATTCGGAAAGAAAATCGAAGCGGAATGATCCGCTTCGATGTCGGCAGCTTTTTCGAGAAAATCACTCGCTCGGTGCCTGCTTCTTCTTACGCAGGCGCCGGCGGTGTTTCTTCGCCGGCGCGGGCGGATCGGGGATTTCCAGAACGTAGGATTCGTATACATTGAGTATTGTGGTGGGGCCGTACTGAATCGGCCCCTTTTTCTTGTAGGAATAGTTTGCGTGGACGTGGCCGTGCACGTGGTACGCAGGGTGGTAGCGGTCCAGCATTTTCACAAATGCCTCGAACCCCGTGTGCGTGAGATCCTCGCAGTCGCCGAGCCCCTTGGCGGGGGAGTGCGTCACCAGAAGGTCAAAGCCGTGGTTGCGCCACAGCCGATAGCGGAGCATCCGCGCGCGGTGGTTCATCTCCGGGTCCGTGTACTGGTTGGTTCCGGGGCGATAGCGCATGGAGCCGCCCAAGCCGACGATGCGCAGGCCCTTGTAGTGGTACAGTTTACCGTCGATGCAGGTGCATCCGTCCGGCGGGGTCTGCTCATAGCAGTCGTCGTGGTTGCCGTGCACGTAGAGCACGGGCACTTTGGTAAACGTCGCCAGGAACGAGAGATACTGCGGCGCGAGGTCACCGCACGAGATGATGAGGTCGTACGGATCCAGCTTGCCGGGCTCGTAGTAGTCCCAGAGGGCTTTCGATTCTTTGTCGGAGACGAAGAGGATTTTCATGGGAGGTCGGGTTCCTTCCTGTTAGTTTATTTGCTCAGGTTCATTGCCTTCGAGGAAATCGGGCACATCCTCCGTGTCGCGCTGCGGGCCCTCGGGGATCGCCGCGGGAGCAGGCACGGGGCTGGAGTCGCTTAGGTGCGTGTCGGCCTCCGGGCGGAAGATGCCCTGCGCCTCGATGAAGGCGCGGTACTCGTCGCGGATGTCGTCGATCGCCGGCAGGAAGCCGTGCACGTTGTAGAGGAGTTTGTCCATCTTGAGGATGTCCTCGGGCTTAAGACCGTCACCGGCCTCCAGCTGCGTGCCGTCCTGGAATTTCAATAATTCGGAAAATGGATTGAACCCGCCGGTCGTGAGTGAATTTCTCAAAATCTTCAACAACAGCTTCGTGCCGGTCGGGATGCGGTCGGAGTAGATCACGTCGATGGCTCCCGCGGACATGCCCCACCAGTAGTTGAGCGCGCGGTTGCCGGCAGATTCCTCCTCATCCTTCCAGTTGCCGTTGAGGATGGTCTGAAGGATGTCCTCGTACATTTTCCCCCAATGCCAGACAGGGAGCGCGTAATTCTTGGCGACCTCCTCGCCGTTGCGGCGGAACAGGCCGAACTCGCGCGACATGCTCGCGGGAGCGTTAAGGTCACGGCTTGAGATGAGCGTGATGCCCTTCTCGCGGAAGCGTTCCTTCGGCTCGTTGCCCTTGACCGTCGACCACTCGAGGTACACCTCGGCCTTGGGGTTGACCATGCGAGCGCCGAGCGCGAACGCGTTGATGCTCGCGGTGACGCCGAAGATCGGGTAGTCCGCGACGTAGCCGATGCGGTCATCCGCGGCGAGCGCGCCCGCCAGAGCGCCGATCATGAACTTGGCCTCGTACATGCGCAGGTAGTAGGAGCGCACGTGGCGTGAGGAGAGGTTCATGGAGCAGTTGAGGACCTTCACGTCGGGGTGCTCGACGGCAACCTTCGCGCACGCCGGAAAATACTGCGGCGACGTCGTGAAGAGCACGTTGTACCCGTCCGCGATCAGCTGTTCCATCGTTTCCACGGCATTTTCCGTAGTCACGCCGAACACGGCCTCGGTGTTGATCCGCTTGCCGAAGACTTCGTCGACGTACTCGCGGCCGAGCTCGTGGGCGTAGGTCCAGGCGCTGATCTCCTTCGGCTTCTCGTACACCCAGGCGGCCGCGTAGGTCTTCGGCGACATGAGCATCGAGAAGGTGTGCTTCTTCGGCTCGGTGATCGGATTTAGCGAGATCGAGATCGTGCGGTGATGGCTGTAGAGCTCGAACTCGTTCCATATTTTCCCGATATTGTCGCGGAATTCGGACGCAAGCGCTTCCTTGGCCTCCTCGTAACCGAAAATGCTCAGGTACACGAGGAATGCATCTGACGTCGTGAGCGCGAGCTTGTTGCCGCCCTTCGCCAGGAATTCCTTGCTGAACGCGATGTAGGCCGAGCGGAAGTCCGCCTTCATTGTATCATCCCACGGCTGGTCCGTGTTGTTGTACGTCGCCTTCAGAAGAAGCGAGTAGCTGCCCTCCTTCGAGAAGGAGAGGTAGTTGATCTGTGTTTTGTCATAGAAATCCAGGAACTCGTAGTACATCTGGACTTCCTTTGTATCGGTCTTCTTCGGGATGATGCGCGTCACGAAGCCTTCAATCGTCACGGCGCCCATGCAGAGCGAGACGCTCACGCGCTTGTTGCCCTCCTGGACGTAGTATTTGTCGAGGAATTCGTAGGCGATGATCGGGTCGCGCATGCCCTCGGCCTCCATCGACTCGTAGAGGTTGGCCCATTTCATGGCAAACTCGGAGTCCTTGTCGAGGAGCGGCATGAAGTTGCGCGCGAACGCGTTGCTGCGGCCCTCGTTGTACGTGCCCGCGATCTTCTCAATCGGGATGTCCGTGAGGCCGAGTTTGACGCGGCTGTCGACCTCGAAGCGCTCGAGCATATCGTCCAGGCACACCAGATACGGGTGGATACCCTTGGATACGCAGTAGTCGTATTCTTTCTCACCGGCCCGTTTGGCCTTGATGTATTCTTCTATGTTCATTCTTTGTGCCTTCTTTCTGTTCTTGCATACAACCCCGTTCCCCCACGGCAACGGTACTTCTCCTTTTTAAACGCGGTTTCGCGTTGCGAGACCCGGCAATATCATTTCGTTCTCACGGTCACATCCCCCGCGGAGATCGCCTCCGTGGTACCGTCCGGCAGCGTTACGATCAATCTTCCTTCCGCGTCGATCGCGACGGCGTGCGCGGGGCGTGCATTGTCCGGCCTTGTGATATCATCGAGAAGCCACACATCCTTCCCGAAGAGATAATCGGACGCGCGGTAGCGAGCCATGTAGGAGAGCTCTGTGCCGGAAGTGACGGTTCTGCCGGCGGTATTGACGGAATCCGCAATGTCGGATTGTTCAATTGTTGTTCGGCAGGAAACCAGTTCATCATAATACATGAGGATCCGGTTGACCACCTCGGCGAGCAGCCGCTCGCGAAAGCCCTCCGGCATCCCTGCGTACGGATACAGCGCACCCGCGATTCCTTCGGCCGTCCCCGTGAAGCCGTACTGCGGTTCCTCTAAGTTGATCCCGAACCCGAGCGCGGTGTACGCGATCCGGTCAGTGCCGGGAACGAGAGAGGATTCGGCGAGGATCCCGCAGACCTTGCGGTCACCGAGGTAGATGTCGTTCACCCACTTGATCTCCGGGTGAACCACAGGGACGGGGTTTGTGGTTCTTTCATTATTCAAGGCGTTCTTCTGTGTGTAACGGACTGCGGCCTCAATCCCCTCCGCAACTGCGACGGCAGTCAGGATCGTGATCTGCAGGCTCTGCGCAAGCGGGAGTTCCGGCCGCAGCAGAAGCGTCGCGTACAGACCGGTGCCCTTCGGAGATTCGAACCTCCGCCCGAGTCGACCGCGCCCCTGCGTCTGTTCCGACGCGACCATCAAAGTGCCCTCGGGCGCCCCATGCGCGCCGAGGTCCTTCACAAGCAGGTTGGTGGAAGTCACCGAATCACGCACAAGAAGCCGGATCCGCTGCGGCTCGCGCAGGTATTTTCCGAAAGCGTCTGTATTCATGGCAATCGTTGACCTCCTTCCTCAAGTGTGACAGATGTCCCTCAACAGCACGGAAGCGCCGCAGTCATCCTGCAATCGCGCACAGTATAGCATACAAGCCGCAAAAAGTAAAACACGGCAGCCGTGCCGTGCTGCCTGCCGGGTGACGGCGCGGCGATCCGTCGTTGTATTTGCCGCCGGAAAATGGTATACTCAGATCATAACAGGTGTGGAAGGAGGTATCCGACGATGTTAAGCGTAAAATGCAGAAGCTGCGGCGGCGAGATGTCCGTCGACAGCAGCGGGGGACTGTACTGCGGATACTGCGGCGCAAAGTATGAATTCAGCGACCGGGATCTGACGGGGTACCGGGCGTTCCGCAGCAAGATGCTGGAGTATCTTCGCGCGATCCACGATCAGAATACCACCGGCAGCGGGCGTGAGGAGGAGCTGTGGAAGAACGCCGAGACGGTCAGCTTTAAGGCCGGGGACGGAAGCAACATTACGGTCCGGTATCTGTACGACCACGAGGATGAAGGCGTTACCTCGTACCTTACGAGAAAGGCAGCGCTGTTCGTCTTCCCCAAGGGTAAGCGTGATGAGGCGGACCGTGTGCTTCAGAACATTGCGAAAGTGCAGTTCCCTCCGGCGGATGTCAAGGGCCTGGCGGATGCTTTTCCGAAGTTGAGCGGCCGGTATGAGCTTGCGGACGGCGGCGTGCTGCTGGCGTTCGAGCGGCAGGACAATCTCTTTCCGCTGGCGATGTTCGGAAGCCTTCGGCCGGAGCATGTGGCGTGGGTGATCTCGCGCATGGAAAATATATGCTGCGTACTGCAGTATTCCTCACTTGTTCACGGCGGGATCTCCGAGGAGTCGCTGTGGATCAACCCAACCAGCCATCATGCCGTGCTGATGGGGCACTGGTGGGATGTAAGATCGATGCAGGGCGCGGCGGACGGTTTGAGAGGCGCCGTGCAGTCGCTGTTCGGTGCCGACAGCGCGAAGAAGGACCTGAAGGACCTTCGCAAGACCGCGGACAGAGTGCTCGGCATGAAGCGCGCGGACGCGCCGCAGGCGCTGACGGAGTTTCTTGCGGACAGTCCCGAGGAGGATGCGTTTGCGGACTTTGAAGTATGGGATCAGGTGATCGAGAAGGGGTTCGGCGGACGGAGATTTTCCAGGATGGGGATTGATTTTTGATTCAAAGGAGGAACCACTATGGGAAGAGGAAGTTACACGGCAGCGGACTGGGCGAAGCTTCGCAACAGTCGCAATCTCGGAGGCGCGAAGAACGAGACGGAGATATTCCGAAGAACATCGTGCGATCCGCGGTTTGACCCTAAGTTTATCCGGGTGCGCGAGGCGCGCGATTCCGAGGATCATCCGGAGTCGCTGCCGATCATCATCGGCCTGGATGTGACGGGTTCGATGGGGTATCTGGCGACGCAGGTCGCGCAGGAGTCGCTCAATGAGACGATGATGAAGTTATATTCCACCAATGCGGTTAAGGATCCTGCGCTTTTGTTCGCGGCGTACGGCGATTACCACGATGAAGCGCCGCTGCAGGTGACGCAGTTTGAGTCCGACATCCGGATCGCGGAGCAGCTGCTGGATCTCTGGCTGGAGAACGGCGGCAGCGGGGAGGTTACCCTCAGTGCCCTGTGGCATTTTGCGGCGGAGCACACAGCGCTCGATAACTATGAGAAGCGCGGGAAGAAGGGCTTTTTGTTCTCCATCGGCGATCATGCAACGTGCAGACCGCTCAAGGCGTCGGCGGATTCATTTTACGAGAGAGTGTTCGATGAGAAGGTAAAGGGATCGGAGGAGGAAATCCTTCAGCGGGCACAGGAGAAGTTTGAGGTGTTTCATCTGTTCCTGGACGACATCCTGAGAAGGAACGATCGGATCGTGGAAATGCTTCCGGGGCACACCATGGCAATCCGTCCGAGCGAGATCGCGGCGATCCCGGAAATCCTTATCAGCGTGATGCAGATGACTCTCGGGATGAGTGTAAAGGATGTGCTGGCGCAGTGGGATGAACTGAAGCAGCCGATCGTGAAGCAGGCGATTCAGTATCTGTCAATCGGGGATGTCGGAGGGATCATATTTTGAGCACGCGAACCGTTCGCGTGGTGATCGGTAAAAATTTCGGAGATGAGGGCAAGGGCCTGGCGGTGGATTACTTCTGCTCCCGGGCGCCGAGGACCCTGGTGGTCAAACATAACGGAGGAGCTCAGGCCGGGCACACCGTGGAACAGGGCGGACGAAGGTTTGTGTTCCATCAGCTGTCGGCGGGCTCCTTTCGTCGTTCGGACACGTTGTGGGCGCACACCTACTATCCCGATCTTTACAAGCTGCGCGAGGAAGAGGAAGAATTTTACGAAGTCTCTGGTTTTCAGCCGGTCGTGTGGAGCGAGCCGGACACGCCCGTGACGCTGATCGACGATGTTCTCGTCAACATGCTTTTAGAGACGCGCCGGGGAGCCGCGCGGCACGGCAGTTGCGGCATGGGCATCTACGAGGCGTATCTGCGCACACGCGCCGGGTTCGACCTCACCGTGGGTGATTTTCTTTCGGAAAATGCAGCCTCTCTGACGGCACGGATCCTTCAGATCCGCAGGGAATACACGTGGAAGCGGATCGCGGAGGCGGTCGCCGCGGAGGGCGACGGGAGACCGGAAGCTTGCGGTACGGCGGAGAAGGTCCGCAGGCAGGGAATGTCAGGTGCTTTGGAGGAAATCTCAGGGCAGGGTCTGCCCGGCACGGAGTACCTGGAGATGCTGCGGTCAAGGCAGGTTGTGGAGGCGTACGCGGAGGAGATGGCGAGAAACGCCGCGGCCTTCGTCAAGGTTTCAGAGGACACAGGAGCGCTTCTCCGAAGCCGCGAAAGCATCGTGTTCGAGAGCGGCCAGGGTCTCCTGCTTGATGAGGGAAACACGCGGTTCGCGCCGCATATCTCCGCGTCGCGGACAGGTCTGGCCAACCCCGTGGAGATCCTCGCGGAGCACGGACTTGCGCCGACCGAGGCGGTCTATGTCACGCGCACGTACGTTACTCGCCACGGCGCGGGCTTGCTGCCGTACGAGTGCACGCGCGAGGCGCTGGGCATCGCTGCGGAGGACGCGACGAATGTGGAGAACCCGTGGCAGGGCAGGATCCGCTACGCCACGCACGGCACGACCGAGGAGTTCCTCGCGCCGGTGCGGGAGGACGCGAAGTGGCTGACAGCGGCGGGAGGATCTATGCAGGAAGAGCCGCAGCAACGAACAGCGAATGCCGTGCAGAACACAACGGAACCGACCCGGAACTGTGCGAAGCTCTCGCTCTTCCTGACGCATGTGGACGAGACGAACCATACGGTGCTGACGGTGGACGGCCCGGTCGGGGTCGATGAGTTTTGCGGGGATGCTGCGGTGCGAGATGTATTTTCCGATGCATATCTGGCATGCGGAAGAGAGGCAGAGCTGGTCGAAAGCCGCAGTTTGGACGGGAATTGACGCATTTTACGGCGAAATCGGGATTCGATAATCATACGATTTCCCGAAAAGAAATCCATTGACGCGGGGAAACGCTATCCGATACAATGTGTGAGGATGTTTTCCATGCATCGAGGGAAACGCAGAGAATGAATGTTTTTTGTGGACGGAGGTTTGTTATGCGTATATTGAGACGGAATGGCATGCGCAGGGTCGCGGTGATCCTCGGGATGATCCTGCTGTTAACCTGCATGCTCGGCAGCGTTGCTCAGGCAGCGGCCGCGGGCGGCGGGGCGCAGGTGATCGCGAAGAGCGCGATGGCTGCGGAAACCGGTGAAGAGCTGACCGGCAAGACGGCGGCTGAGGTCGTCAACCTGATGGGAATCGGCTGGAACATCGGCAATACATTTGACGCGACGGGAGGAACCGGCGCGGCTCACGAGACCAACTGGGGCAACCCGAAGGTCACGAAGGAGCTGATCCACACGGTGAGCGAGGCAGGATTTAACGTGATCCGCATCCCGATCACCTGGGCGCAGGAATTAAACCTCGCGGACAATTACAAGATCAAGGATGAGTTTCTTGCGCGCGTGAAGGAAGTCATCGACTGGTGCTATGAGGACAATCTGTTTGTCATCATCAACGTGCACCACGAGGGATGGCTGAACATCCGCAATCTCGACAAGGAATACCGCAAGGTCGGCGTCGAGCTGGAGGCGGTCTGGGCGCAGATCGCGGAGTATTTTGCGGATTATGACCAGCACCTGATCTTCGAGGGCATGAACGAGCCCCGTATGGCGGGTTCCTCGGTGGAATGGACCGGCAACAAGGACGCGTACCAGGCGATCAACTACCTGATCCAGGTGTTCGCGCAGACGATCCGCGCCAACGGCAAGGGTCACAACAATGAGCGCTGCCTGATGATCCCGGGCTACGCTGCTTCGAGTTCGACGAACATTATGGAGGCGGTGTCGCTTCCTTCCTATGACGGCAAGCCCGTCGGCAACATTATCGCGTCCGTTCACTGCTACGCGCCGTACAACTTCTGCCTTCAGGATTCGCAGATGACTTTCGGCAATGGCGACGCGGCGTCGGTGGAAGCTATTTTCCGCTCCATCAAGAGCGTGTTCCTCGACAACGGTATTCCGGCGGTCATCGGCGAGACGAGCGCGACGGAGAAGGGCAACACGGAAGAGCGCGTAAAATGGGCCGAGTGCATGGGCAAACTGTCCCAGTCCTACGGAATTCCGATCGTGATCTGGGACAACGGCAGCGACTCGAAGAAGGGCGGTGAGAGCCATGCGTACATCAACCGCCGCACGCTGGAGTGGAACTACCCGACCGTTGTGAAGGGCCTCTTCGACGGATTTGCAAGCGAGGAGCGCGGCAGCGCTCTGAAGGATAACGGCGGGGACGGCGGTGAGTCGACGACCATCACCGGTGACTCCATCTGGAAGGCGCTCGGCGGCGCTACGGCGACGAAGGAGTGGGATTCGACGTACATCTCCATGGGCGCGAAGGCGACCTGGTTTGACGCGGACCGTTCCATCGCCATCGTGTACACGGGAACGAGCGAGCCGAAGCTGATCCTCGACAGCGAGACCAAGCAGCAGTGGTGGATCCCTGTCGAGCCTACGAAGCGCGAGACCCTGGGTGACAAGAAGGTCATCTGGTACGAGTACGAGACCCTGATGTCGACCCTCGCGGAGTTCGGGATCACCGACCCGACGGACCTGCGCAACTTCATGATCGTTGCGGTTCCGGCAGAAGGGCAGGCTCTCGACCTCACGACGCACGAGATCGTCGTGACCGGCGCTCCGAGACTCACCTACATTGTCAACGGCATGCGGTATTACTTCGGCACCAACACGCCGGACGATCCGCAGCTTGAGGACTGGGTGTTCCTCGGCTGGTACACCTCGAAGACCTACGAGACGAAATACGAAAAGGGCGCGGCGATCAACAGCGACGCCACGGTGTATGCGATGCTCCGCCTGAAGACGGACGAGGAGCGCGCAGCGGAGATCACTCCGACGCCGGAGCCTACCGTCGAACCTACGGCGGCGCCCACCGCTACGGCAGATCCGACGGAAGCCGTTGAGCCCACGAAGGCAGCAGAGCCGACGCAGGCACCGGAGCGCCCGGCGGACGAGCATCCGTCCACCACGGGTTGGTGGATCATCGTGGCCGCCGGACTCGTGGCGATGGTGATCGTATGCGCGATCGTTATGAAGGTCGTCAAGGCGAAGAAGAAGTAATACAGTTGCTTTGAAGTATCCGGGGCAGATGATAGAACGCCTCGGGAAGAAAGATTGACTTCAGAAAACAATTGAGAGTTTATGGAAACAGGCCGGATAAGTTGTCTTTATCCGGCCTGTTTGTGTAGAAAAAGACGCGATATCGCTGAAAAGCGTCTTTTTGTTGATGAAAATTCGAGAAAAAGACATGATATCATTGAAATCGGTCTTTTTCTGTGGTAAAATTCGTGAAAAAGACACGATATCGCGAATTTCGAAGGAAAGGAGTACATATGGAGAGAATCGTAGGACGAGAAAAAGAAATTCGAAGACTCGACAAAGTCATGGAGGAGAGCGAGGCACAGCTGATCATTGTATACGGCAGAAGACGAGTCGGAAAGACTTTTTTGATCAATGAATATTACGACAACAACTTCACATTTAAGTTCACCGGAGCCTATAACCAGAGCAGGAGCGTGCAGTTAAAAAACTTCACCTATGAGCTCGACCGGGCGTCAAGGGAAAAACACGGTCAACCGGGGGATTGGAACGAGGCGTTTATACTGTTGCGAGAGTATCTGGAAAAGGACGTCACCGGAGAAAAGCAGGTTGTCTTCTTCGACGAAATGCCGTGGATGGACACGAGACGGTCCGGCTTCCTTCCGGCATTTGAATGGTTTTGGAATTCCTGGGGGAGTTCTCGGGACAACCTTGTTTTCATTGTGTGTGGATCCGCAACCTCCTGGATTGTTGACAATATAGAAAAAAATAAAGGAGGGCTTTTCAGCAGACGGACATGTCGATTGTTCCTGGAGCCATTTACCCTTTATGAAACAGAGGAATACTTAGAATCAAGAGATATTCACTGGTCAAGGTATGATATTGCGGAATGCTACATGATCATGGGTGGAATTCCCTATTACCTGCGGTTGCTGGATCGAGAACTTTCTTTGAATGAAAACATTGACAATATGTTCTTCCGAAAAAGGGCTGAGTTGTGGGATGAGTTTGATCAGCTTTTTGATACACTCTTTTCGAAAGAAGAGCAGTACGCGAAACTTGTCGAGGCGCTGAGCAGGAAGAGAAAAGGTCTGACGAGAACGGAGATTATCAACACAACGAGAATCGCCGTAAACGGGCGTCTAACAAAAATGCTGGACAACCTTTCAAACGCCGGATTTATCCGGGTAAATCAGATGTTCGGAAAGAAGAAGCGGGAAAGGCTATACCAGCTTTCCGATTATTTTACGATGTTTTATTTCCGTTTTATGAAGGACAATGTCGGTATCGATGAGCATTTCTGGAGTAATACAAATGATAATCCGGCAAGGCACGCTTGGGAGGGAATTACCTTTGAACAGGTGTGTAAGGATCATATCCCGCAGATTAAACAAAAACTCGGGATTGCCGGTATCATGGCCGAGACATCTTCGTGGGCAAAACAGGGAACCAATGCAGAAGAAGGCGCGCAAATTGATCTGTTGATAGATCGGCGTGACCGGATTATCAATCTCTGTGAGATCAAGTTTTCCACTGCGCCGTTTGAAATCGACAAGGAGTACGATCTGGTGTTGAAAGACAAAGCCGGTATTTTCCGCGAGTCAACCGGGACGAAGAAAACCCTTCAGACAACGATGATCACAACCTATGGCATTAAGAAAAACAAGTACAGCAATTACATCGGAAAATCCGTTGTGCTGGATGATCTGTTCGCAAACACCCGTGATTAATTTTTTAAAGTCGTGCATCTTACGGGCAGAGATATTGAGAGGAGAGACATCATGAAAGACTCCGGTGAAGTTTTTGAAAATGTGAAGGAGCAGGCAACGCAGCACGAAGCGAAGAAGCGCCGCAGAAACCGGATCGGGACTGTGGCAGCGGTTCTTTTGGTCGTGGCAGCGGTAGGAATCTCCGTTTCCGTGTATAAGAAAACAAACAGCGGGAAAAAGCAGACGAACAACGAGAGCAGCGCTTCCGTCACTCCGTACGGGGAAACAGGAACGCCGACACCGACAGGTCAGGCAACTCCTCCGGAAAATCCTGCGACGCCCACACCGACGCCGACGGAGCCCGTTGTCGTCCTGCCGAAGAAGACGCCGACGCCGACGCAGCCAGTCACCCCGGAGCCGACGCCCACGGGTGTGACGAAGCAGGACATTGCCAAGATCGACAAGGAGCTGCGGTCGCTGGAGGGGACTGCGGATTGCGCGGAAGTGATGATCGGCTTCGGCGATGAGAAGGTTGAAGGCGGGAAGCTATTCCTGGAGCGCTATCCTCAGGAGTACTGCGCCTACTGGCTGAGAAGAAAGCCATGGAATAATTGGTCCAAGAAGGAGATGGAGGCAGAAGGCTGTGATGAACGCGCGGTCCGTGCATGGGAGAAAAATGAGCGCGGAAAACTGAGCGACGAGGAGTTTAACGCCCTTGCAAATCGCGGAGCGATATTGTTCATTCAATTCCCGGGGATATGGTGCGGCGAGCAGTTGGACTTATTTTTCGAAAAATACCCGGAGCTTAAGGAAAACCGGTCGCAGGCGGCGAAGCTCTCAGAATTTTATCATAAGTATGTTGTCGTAACTGTTTCCTACGCTGAAATGCTTGAACTGGCGATGGACTCACAGGTTGAGAGCATTACAAAGTGTGTGTACTCAGGAGCGGTGCTGGGTGAGGTCGTCGGTGAGTATAACGGGCGGGACGTCTATGATGTCACCGTTTCCGACGAAAGCGTGTATTTCAATGGATCCGTTATGCCTCAGGCCGGCCAGTTGGAAACGAAGGTGATGGCCGGGGAGGTTGCGGTCCTGGACGATGCGTATCTGAGAGTTGCGTTCACACTTTGCGCTCACTACGAGGTCCGTGAAGAAAGAATTCTTGAACAGTACGGTAAATCTTCGAGGGATCCTGATTGGGACACCTGGATCAAAAGTGAGGAGGGCAGAAATGCCTATGATACGATCAGCCGGGAGATTACCGATCCGGGCTATGAGAAGATCCGCTCGTACGGCTGGCCGGTTCTGGAGGAAGGATACGGCGGACATAACGTGAGCCGGATCTGTTTATCCGGCTGCAGCGACGGCAGATACATCATTGTGCTTGCGACAAAAGAGCAGTTGATCGACTTTCTGCCGGAACTCGGGGCGCAGGTAAAATACGATTATGCGGCGTGCGGTCCGATGTGGGAGACCCGTTACGACAATGTAGATCCGCTGTGCTTTGTTTCCCTGTTCTGGGCCGGACAGCTGAAGGCGTCTCTTCTGGATATTCCCTTTGGGGAGCCAATCGAGTAAACTATACCTGATCGGAAAATGAAACCTGCATTTTCCGATCAGTTTTTTTGAAGGGAAAACCATCCGAATCCGCGCCGACATTTTCCGAAAAATAAATTGACTTTATTTTACAAGGTATTGTATAATAACTTTGATTGGGCTTGTCCCGGTCCGAGTCGCATTCAGCACTTGTATAAAGGACCCGAAGCGGTCTTATATTGATAAGAAAGAGGTGCACAGCATGGCAAAGATTGATTTGACAAAGTACGGCATCACCGGAACCACCGAGATTGTTTACAATCCCTCCTATGAGATGTTGTACGCAGAAGAGACCAAGAAGGATCTCACCGGCTTTGAGGTTGGTGTTGACACCGAGCTTGGCGCGGTTAACGTTATGACCGGTATCTACACCGGACGTTCTCCTAAAGACAAGTACATCGTTATGGATGAGAATTCCAAGGACACCGTTTGGTGGACGAGCGATGAGTATAAGAACGACAACCACCCGATGAGCGAGGAAGTTTGGGCTGTTGTTAAGGATATCGCTAAGAAGGAGCTCAGCAACAAGAGACTCTTCGTTGTTGATGCTTTCTGCGGCGCTAACAAGGACACCCGCATGGCTGTTCGTTTCGTTATGGAAGTAGCTTGGCAGGCACACTTCATCAAGAACATGTTCATCCAGCCTACCGAGGATGAGCTTGCTGCTTTCGAGCCTGACTTCGTTGTTTACAACGCCTCCAAGGCGAAGGTTGAGAACTTCAAGGAGCTCGGCCTCAACTCCGAGACCTGTGTTGCTTTCAACACGACTTCCCGCGAG
>JAFZVZ010000035.1 GCA_017617545.1 Lachnospiraceae bacterium | reverse complement strand
TTCATCCTGAGCCAGGATCAAACTCTCGTTAAAAGTTTATCCTCTCAGATCTACGCTAGCTTCTTTTAAAAAGCCTTTGTATCCTGAAATTTACATTGTGAAAGTTCGCTTCTGTTGCCAGAAACTTCAAAACGAATTTCAAGGTTGTTTCACTGTTCGGTTTTCAAGGTTCCGATCTGTGTAAACGCCTTTTGAAACAAGGTGTTTTCGCAGAAATATTGCGCTCGTTTTCTGTGAGCGCGAAGCCGATTATAGCACAGGCAGTTTTGACTGTCAACTACTTTTTTCGTGTTTTTTGAAACTTTTTTTCAGGCAGTCATTTTCCGCCGCAAACCCGCTTTATTACTGCGTTTTGCTAAAGTGTACCAACCTGTAAAATACCGGGGTTCAATGCACATAAAAGGACCCGCCGAAGCCGACGGGTCCCCTGCTCACGGATCTTACAAAAACATCAGACTTCACAGTCCATGCAGACCCGGCTTGCGGTGAACGGACGGACCTTCGTCGTAGCTACCAAAACGTGCTCCGGATGGATCGTGTAGCCGGCGAGCGACGCCGCGTCCTCAAATGTCGAATCAAGCATCACGTCGCAGTTCGAACTTGCGAGCGGGTTAATGTTCACGCGGATGTCCACAAGTCCCGGGATTTTCCCCTGAAGGCCCTCAAGTCCTTCCTTGATCCCCTTCTTGATCTCTTCCTTCTGCTCCTCGCTGTACTCACTCTTGAGTACCCAAAGGATCACATGCTTTACCATTGTCTTCTCCTTTCCCGACCGAAGGGCTCAGCCCATCGATCCAATCAATCCTTCAACAGCCGCGATCACACGGTCGCACCATGCGTCAAACGCGGGATCGTCCTTCTGATACTCCGGATGCGCGAGCACGTACTCCACCGTGCTGCGGATGCCATCGCGCGCCTTCACGGTCGCCTTGAAATCCGGAACGAGCGACTTGACTTTCGAATTGTCAAACACAACCGAGTTGGATTTGTCGCCGATCAGGCTTCCCGTAAAATCATACGGTCCGATGTCGGCAAGCATTTTCGACGAGACATAGTACGGCTTGAGCGGAACACCGAGCGTGTCCGCGATCGCCTTGTAGATCTCGTTCCAGCTCAGGCTCTCGTCCGTCGTGATGTGGAACGCTTCCCCGATTGCCTTCGGATTTCCGATCAGCCCGACATACGCCTTCGCAAAATCACTGTTGTGCGTGATCGTCCACAGCGAAGTGCCGTCTCCGTGGATGATGACCGGCTTGCATTCCTTGATGCGTTTCACAACCTGCCAGCTGCCGCCGTCTCCGTGCACCCCGAGAGGCACGCTTCTCTCATCGTACGTATGGCTCGGACGTACGACCGTCACGGGGAACCCGTCCTCGCGATACCGCGCAAAGAGGAACTCCTCGCATGCCTGCTTGTTGCGCGAGTACTCCCAGTACGGATTGTCCAGAGGTGTCTCCTCCGTGATCACGTAATCGCGGGGCGGCTTCTGATACGCCGAGGCCGAGCTGATGTAGATGTACTGCTTCGTCCTGCCCGCGAACAGCCGGTAATCGCGCTCCACCTGAGCGGGGATAAACCCGATAAACTCTCCGACGCAGTCAAACTCCATGCCCTCAAGGATTTTCGCGGTAGCCGCTTCATCCGAGATATCCGCCTTGATGATCTTTACATTTTCCGGCAGATCCGAATTCCGGTTTCCGCGATTCAGCAGATACAGGTCGTGTCCCTGCTTCGCGAGCAGCTTCGTGATCGCCATGCTGATGGTTCCGGTCCCGCCGATCAATAATACCTTCATACCCAATACCTCCGTTTATACAGTGATATACATCCATAGTACTGTATAAACGGTGGTCGGAAAATGTCATATCCCATGCAAAGCATTTATCTTCTTTGCATTCGTTGTCATTCCTTCTCGGCGCTTACCAGCTCCGCTGCTCTCTCCAGCGCGGCGTCGATATTCGGCAGGAAATTCTCCTCACCCACCTGGCTGATGAAGCCGCCCTTCTTCATAACGCCCATCGGCTGCTCATTGACATGGGAAAGAAGCACCGTGATGCCTGCCTTGCGCAGGTTGGCGCACAGGTTGGTCAGGTTGCGCAGCGCCGTCGTGTCCATCGCAGGCACGTTGCGCATGCGGATGATCACGACTTTGTCGCGGTCCCTAAGAGGGATGTCGACGAATTTGTCAGCGACTGCGAAGAACATCGGTCCGTTGATCTCGTAGACACTGACGCCCTCCGGAACTTTCTTGAGGCCGTGGAGCTCATCGACCGGCTGCTCGTCCTCCGCGATGTACGTCCAGGTGCGCACCTCGGTGACGTCCGTCATTCTCTTAAGAAAGAGGAACGCAGCGAGCACCATGCCGACCTCGATCGCGACAACAAGGTCGAAGGCAACCGTGAGCGCGAACGTGACGAACAGAACGAGGATATCGCTCTTCGGCGCCGTCTTGCAGATGTCGCGGAAATGACGCCACTCGCTCATGTTGTAGGCAACCATGAACAGGATCGACGCGATGACCGGCATCGGGATGAGCGCCGCGTACGGCATCAACACTACCAATATAAGAAGAAGTACAACCGCGTGGACCATTCCGGCGATCGGGGAACGGCCGCCGTTCTTCACGTTGGCCGCCGTGCGCGCGATGGCGCCGGTCGCGGGAATACCGCCGAACAACGCGGACGCGATGTTACCGGTACCCTGAGCGATCAGCTCGGTGTTCGAGTTGTGGTGGCTGCCGATCATACCGTCGGAGACAACGCAGGAAAGGAGCGACTCGATTCCCGCGAGGATCGCGATGGTGAACGCGCTCGGCAGCAGCTCGCGGATCATGGAAAATGACACGTTCGGCGCGGTGAACTTCGGCAGGCTTCGGCTGATCGAATACAGGTCTCCGATCGTGTTGACCTTAAGCCCCGCGAACTTGACGACGCACACTCCCACGATCACGGCGATCAGCGAACCCGGGATCTTCTTGTTGATCCGCGGCCACACGATCTGGATTGCAAGCGCCAGCAGTCCGACCAGAAGTGCCTGATAGTTAAACGTGTCGATATTCTTGAAAACGTTGGTGACCTTATCGACAGTCTCCACATTTTCCGTGCCCGCGGGATACGAAAGCCCGAGGAAGTCCTTGAGCTGGCCGACAGCGATGGTGATCGCGATGCCGGCGGTAAAGCCTGTCGTAATTGTATAAGGAATGTATTTGATCAGGGAGCCGAATTTGAACACGCCCATCAGGATCAGCAGGATACCTGCCATGACCGTCGCGAGCGACAGCCCCGCCATACCGTACGTGGCAACGATCCCCGCGACGATCGTCGCGAACGCGGCCGTCGGTCCCGAGATGTTCACACGGCTTCCGCCCATCGCCGCGATGACGAAACCTGCGACGATCGCGGTGTACAGACCCTGCTCCGGTCCTACTCCCGACGCGATCGCAAGCGCGATGGACAACGGCAGCGCGATGATCGCCACGATGATACCGGCTACGACGTCCGAAATCACCTGCTTCTTTGTATATCCTTTGAGTGCCGTGAGAATTTTCGGCTGAAAGACTTTCATGATTTCTCCTTCACGTAACGCTTTTTTTCACAACAAATCGGAATATACTCCGCTCCGTCTTTTTTTTCAAGAACTTTTTCGAAGGAATTTCATTTTTCATAAAGAAACAGCGCCCGGGCTCGAGAACCCGGACGCTGCCCAAATGAACAACATCGTTTTATTCTGTAAAAAGTGCCGTCGAGTAGTAGCGGTCACCGCTGTCGGGAAGAAGCGCTACAATAACTTTGCCTGCATTTTCCGGACGCTTTGCAAGTTCGATCGCGCCGTGCAGTGCAGCACCGGAGGAAATACCTACCGAGATGCCCTCCTTCTTCGCCAGCAGCTTCGCTGCGGCAAATGCATCCTCGTTCTTCGCGCGGAACACCTCGTCGTACACCTTCGTGTTCAGAACATCCGGAACGAAACCTGCGCCGATACCCTGGATCTTGTGAGCACCCGCACGGCCCTCGGAGAGCACCGGCGAATCTGCGGGCTCAAGAGCTACAACCTTCACGTTCGGGTTCTGGGACTTCAGGTACTCGCCCGTACCAGTCACGGTACCGCCCGTGCCGACGCCCGCGATGAAGATGTCAACGTTGCCGTCCGTGTCGCGCCAGATCTCGGGACCTGTCGTTGCGCGGTGGATGTCCGGGTTCGCAGGGTTGACGAACTGTCCGGGGATGAAGCTTCCGGGGATCTCCGCAGCCAGCTCCTCCGCCTTCGCGATGGCACCCTTCATACCCTTCGCGCCCTCGGTGAGAACAAGCTCTGCGCCGTACGCCTTCAAAATGTTTCTGCGCTCAACGCTCATGGTCTCGGGCATCGTCAGGATGATGCGGTAGCCCTTCGCAGCCGCGATGGATGCAAGGCCGATACCGGTGTTGCCGGAGGTGGGCTCGATGATCACGCTGCCCTCCTTCAGAAGTCCCTTCTGCTCCGCGTCCTCGATCATCGCCTTCGCGATACGGTCCTTGACGCTTCCCGCCGGATTGAAGTACTCCAGCTTCACGAGCACGGTCGCCTTGAGACCGAGCTCCTTCTCAATATTCGTAACCTCAACGAGAGGTGTGTTACCGATCAGTCCGAGTGTTCCTTTGTAGATGTTAGCCATTGTAGTTATCCTCCTGATAATATATGTATTGTAACTCTATTTTTATACTTCGTCAACGCCGCGGCTTCCTGCCGGCGTCAGATGGTTCATTGTTCGGAAAATGCTCCTGTTGCTGTCCTTATGCTCTTGCCGCTGCCGCGAAACCGTTCTCGAGGTCTGCGATCAGATCGTCGACATGCTCGGTGCCGATGGAGAGGCGGATCGTGTTGCGGCCGATGCCGGTGTCCGCGAGCTCCTCGTCGGAGAGCTGGGAGTGCGTCGTCGATGCCGGATGGATCACAAGGCTCTTGACGTCAGCTACGTTCGCAAGAAGCGAGAAGATCTTGAGACCGTCGATAAATGCCCATGCCTCCTTCTGGCCGCCGCGGATGTCGAACGTGAAGATCGAGCCGCCGCCGTTCGGGAAATACTTCTGATAGAGAGCGTGATCCGGATGATCCGGTACAGAAGGATGATTCACCTTCACGACCTGCGGATGATGGCTTAAGTACTCGACGATCTTCTTCGTATTTTCCGCATGACGCTCTACGCGCAGGGAAAGCGTCTCGATGCCCTGCAGAAGCAGGAATGCGTTGAACGGCGAGATGCTCGCGCCGGTGTCGCGGAGAAGGATCGCGCGGATGTAGGTGACAAATGCAGCGGGTCCTACGACATCGTAGAACGATACGCCGTGGTAGCTCGGGTTCGGTGCTGCGATGTTCGGGTACTTGCCGCTCGCCTTCCAGTCGAACTTGCCGGCCTCGACGATGATACCGCCGAGCGTCGTGCCGTGTCCGCCGAGGAACTTCGTTGCGGAGTGTACGACGATGTCCGCGCCGTGCTCGATCGGGCGGAACAGGTACGGGGTACCGAAGGTGTTGTCAACCACGAGCGGAAGTCCGTGACGCTTAGCGATCGCTGCGATCGAGTCGACATCCGGAAGGTCACTGCCGGGGTTGCCGAGCGTCTCAAGGAAGATTGCTCTCGTGTTGTCCTGGATCGCATCCTCTACTTCCTTCAGGTTTCTCGTGTCAACGAACGTTGCGGTGATGTTGTACAGAGGAAGCGTGTGCTCCAGAAGGTTGTAGGTTCCGCCGTAGATCGTCTTCTGCGCTACGATGTGTCCGCCGTTCGCGGCAAGCGCTTCGATCGTGTAGGCGATCGCTGCTGCACCGGAGGCCACTGCCAGTGCAGCGCTGCCACCCTCAAGGGCTGCGACTCTCTGCTCGAGAACACCCTGCGTCGTGTTGGTAAGTCTGCCGTAGATGTTGCCGGCGTCCGCAAGACCGAAGCGGTCTGCTGCGTGCTTTGCGTTGTGGAATACATACGCTGCCGTCTGGTAAATCGGAACCGCTCTCGAATCGGTAGCGGGGTCTGCCTGTTCCTGTCCTACATGTAACTGAAGTGTTTCAAAACGATAGTTGCTCATTGTTGTAATCTCCTTTGATCGTGTTTTTATTGTTTCGTTTGTTTGGTTTATTTTTATTTAACGCCTCACCGGCAATAAAAAAGCCGGGGTCTTCATATCGGAAGCTCCCGGGCACATGGCACAATATCAACGAGGTTCAGCAACATCGTTTCTTATCAGGGCGTTCGGAAGCGCACTCGAACGCACCGGCCATATTCACTGCCCGGGAGTTACGCATTCGACAACACCACATGTAAGCTGCTGTAACATAACTCGTAAACGCGTTCATCATGCTCTCCTTTCCATGCGTTCGATCCTGTC
The DNA here is from genome assembly GCA_017617545.1 of Lachnospiraceae bacterium. Taxonomy (GTDB): domain Bacteria; phylum Bacillota; class Clostridia; order Lachnospirales; family Lachnospiraceae; genus ISDg. The sequence continues at coordinate 96,984 of JAFZVZ010000035.1, read as the reverse complement.
CGGATCCGTTCGCATCTCTGATGGTGGCATCATAACACCATTTGCCTACTGTGTCAATAGGTTTTTGAAAAATATTTTCATCTTTTTTTGGGGGGCACAAAAAAGGCACTCCGCTGTTACTGCGAAGTGCCCTATGGTCATGTATGGGATTTACTGCTCCCGCTCCGTCTCCCTGTTGAAGATTGTGAACAGTTTGAACCGGTAGCACAACAGAAGCGACAGCACAACGCCGAGCAGCGCCTGGGCGATCTCGTACGGCAGCTTCATCATCGCGTACTCGTACGTGCTGTACACATAGATCTTGCCGAGCGTGTAACCGACAACCATGATCACCGCGCCGATCAGCGTTGCGATCAACGAGCGCGTAAAGCGCGGCTTCCCGCCTCTGTATCCGCGGACGATCAGGGAGATCACAACCGCCTGGAGGCCGTGTACAACCAGGGACACAAACATCGGTGCCGGGTAGAAGATGAAATCACCCAAGAAGGATCCGATGCCGCCCACGGCAAATGCCGCCAGCGGGTCCAGCAGCATCGCTGCCGTGCAGATGATCGCGTCGCAGAGGTACAGATGTCCGCCGGGAACCGGGATTCCCAGAGTTGCCAGAACGATGTTGATCGCCATGAACATCGCCGTGATCGTGATCCAGAGTACTTTATTATTCTCGCGCAGCGAAGCGTGTGCGCGACGTATATCAATTGCGGCTTTCGCCTTCACTTTCGCCATTGTCTTCATTTACCTGCGGGGAGACTTCCTCTCCCTTCTTTCTTTCATAGTCTTCGAGCGCATTGCGGATGGCTTCCTCCGCCAGTACCGAGCAATGCATCTTGTAGTCCGGCAGCCCGTCAAGAGCCTCGGCCACCGCTTTGTTCGTCAACGCCATCGCCTCGGAAACGGGCTTGCCCTTGATCAGCTCCGTCGCCATCGAACTGGAAGCAATGGCGCTGCCACAGCCAAACGTCTCGAATTTTACATCCGTGATGATGTCATTGTCAATCTTTAAATACATTTTCATAATATCGCCGCACTTGGCGTTGCCGACTTCTCCGACGCCGTCCGCATCCTCGATCACGCCCACGTTGCGCGGATTTCTGAAATGATCCATAACCTTATCGCTGTACAGTGCCATGTTTGATTCCTCCTGTTATATCAATCCTGTATGCTTTGAATACTACTCCCTGTGCCATGTCCGTCCCGCAGTCTTCGGAAAATGTTCCTCTCCTACAGGATAAACTGCTTCTTTCCCGCCGTCAGATCGCGCCAGATCGGTGAGAACCCGCGGAGGTACTCGACGACCTCACGAACATTTTTAACAATGTAATCGACTTCCTCGTCGGTGATATCGTCGCCGATGCTTAAGCGAAGCGAACCGTGCGCGACATCGTGCACTCTTCCGATCGCGAGCAGCACGTGGCTCGGATCGAGCGATCCGGACGTACACGCGCTTCCCGACGAAGCCGCGATCCCGCGGTCGTCCAGAAGAAGCAGCAACGACTCGCCCTCGATGCCCTCAAAGCAGAAGTTCACGTTGGAAGGCAGTCTCTTCGTCGCGTCACCGTTGAGCGCCGAGTGCGGGATCTCCAGGAGTCCCTTGATCAGCCGGTCACGCTTTTCCCGCGTCACCTTCGCGCGCTCCTCAAGCGTCGCCGCAGCTTCCGTCAGAGCTGTTGCCATCGCCGCGATGCCGGGTACATTTTCCGTGCCCGCGCGCTTGCCGCGCTCCTGCGCGCCGCCCTCGATGATGTTCGTCAGGCGGATGCCCTTGCGGAAATACAGAAAGCCACTGCCCTTCGGGCCGTGGAACTTGTGCGCCGAAGCTGAGAGCATGTCAATGTTGTCGCGCTCGACATCCACGGAGATGTGTCCGATTGCCTGCACCGCGTCCGTGTGGAACAAAACTCCCCGCTCGCGACAGATCGCGCCGAGTTCGCGGATCGGCTGTATCGTACCGATCTCGTTGTTCGCGTACATGATCGTCACCAGAGCGGTGTCCTCGCGGATCGCCGCTGCCAGCTCTTCGGGACGGACCAGACCGTCCTCGTGAACCGGAAGAAGCGTCACCTCAAAGCCTTCCTTCTCAAGCTTAGCGAGCGTGTGCAGCACCGCGTGGTGCTCGAAGGCGCTCGAGATAATGTGCTTCCTGCCCTTCGCCTTTCCCAGCTCGGCCGCCGAGCGGATCGCCTGGTTGTCCGCCTCGCTTCCGCCGGAGGTAAACAAAATCTCCCGCGGCTGCGCGTTGATCACCGCTGCGATGTCCTCTCTCGCTTTCTCAAGCACTTCCTTCGAGCGCTGTCCAAGGCTGTAGAGACTCGAAGCGTTGCCGTAGTTTTCCTTCGACAGCTCGATCAGTGTATTCAGAGCCGCATCGCTCATCCGCGTTGTCGCGGCGTTATCCGCATATATCATAGGAACTCTCCTTCTTCGAAAAATGAAACTCCGTTGCTGTCCCATTTCGGGAAGACGCTCTCTCCCCACATCGGGCAGTTGCATCTTACACCTATTTGCCTACCGTGTCAATAGGTTTTTAATTCATTTTCCTCTTGATTTACCTATTCACCCTGTGGTACAATAGGTAATACATTGAGAAGGGGGGTATTTTCCGTATGATATCTACGAAAGGTCGCTACGCGATCCGCGTGCTTCTGGATCTTGCCGAGAACGATAACGGTTCCTACATTCCGCTCAAGGATGTTGCGGAGCGGCAGGAGGTTTCGAAAAAATATCTGGAGATCATTGTCAAGGAGATGGTCACCGCAGGTCTTCTTACCGGCGCCAGCGGCAAGGGCGGCGGCTACAAGCTGTGCCGCAAGCCGGAGGATTACATCATCGGCGAAGTCCTCGAGATCATGGAGGGCCCGCTCGCTCCGGTCAGCTGCCTCGCTGAGGGCGGTTTCGAGTGTCCCCGGAAGAGTGCCTGTCAGACGCTTCCCCTGTGGGAGGAGTATTACAAGCTTCAGCATGATTTCTTCTACGGCAAGCGCTTGAGCGACCTGATCCCGAAGAAGCAACCCTGAAAAGCCCAAATACGGGACGATCCGCCGCAGTGCGAACCGTCCCGTTTTTTATTGGATAGTGAACTTGTGATACCGCAATGGTATTCCTTCATCAACAGCACTCGGAACTGTCGCAAGATCAGTCCTTCTTCAACAGCTCCACAAGCCGTCTCGCAGCCTCCTCCGTGTCCTCTCTGCTGCCGAACGTGGAGAACCGGAAGAACCCTTCACCGCAGGAGCCGAAGCCCTCACCGGGCGTTCCGACCACCTGGATCTTCGTGAGAAGCAGGTCGAAGAATTCCCAGCTGCCCATGCCATCCGGGCACTTCATCCAGATGTACGGCGCATTCTTGCCGCCGCAATACCAGATGCCGAGCTTGTCGAGAGCGCGCATCAGGATCGCTGCATTTTCCTTGTAGAAGCGAATGTTCTCGTGGATCTGGCGCTGGCCTTCCTCCGTGAATACCGCGGAACCGCCGCGCTGCAGGATGTACGAGACACCGTTGGTCTTCGTCGTACGGTTACGCACCCACATGGCGTTTAAGTTCATGCCCGCGCGCTCGAGCGTCTTCGGGATGACCGTATACCCGAGACGCGTACCGGTGAAGCCCGCCGTCTTCGACAGGGAGCAGATCTCGATCGCGCACGTTCTCGCGCCCGGGATCTCAAAGATGCTGTGCGGAAGCTCTGGATCCTCGATAAATGCCTCATACGCCGCGTCAAAAAGGATCACAGCGCCTGTCTTGTTGGCAAACTCAACCCACTTCGTCAGTGCCTCGCGTCCGAACACCGCACCCGTCGGGTTGTTCGGCGAGCAGATGTATAAAACGTCCGCCTTCGTGTTCTCATCGGGAAGCGGAAGGAAGCCGTTGTCGATGCCCGAAGCCAGATGCATGACCTTGCGGCCGTCCATCACGTTCGCGTCCACGTACGCAGGGTACGCGGGCTCGATCACGAGCGAGCTGTTGCTCTGGTCAAACAGGGCGAGGATATCGCCGAGCTCGTCGCTCGCGCCGCTCGATACGAACACTTCATCGTCGTCAAGCTGCACGCCGCGCTTTCCGTAGTACTCCGCAATGCGCGCACGCAAAAACGGCGCGCCGCACTCCGGCATGTAACCGTGGAAGCTCTCCTTCACCGCCTGCTCGTCGACAGCCGCGTGAAGCTCCCGGATCACCGCGTCGCACAGCGGCAGCGACACATCGCCGATGCCCATGCGGTACAGATGCATACCGGGATTTTCCTCGAGATATTTCTTCGTCTTCTGCGCGATGTGATAAAAGAGATAGGACTCCTTCAGATCGGCATAATGCATGTTCGGTTTCATGGCAAAATACTTCCTTTCGTCTGTTTCTTGTGTCACTCCGCGTCGATCGTCGAGACGCGCATCGTGCCCTCCTCGAGCACCTGCAGAACGAGCCGCACCGTGTCGAGCGATGTGAGCAGCGGCACGTTGTTCTGCGCCGCGACACGGCGGATAGCCACACCGTCCCCGTAGTGAACGCCGGAGATGATAGCACGCGTGTTGATCACGTAGCTCACGTAGCCGGCCTTGATCGACTCGAGCACTTCCTCGCTGCCCTCGCTCGGCTTGTGGCGGATCCTCGTGCGGATGCCGTGCTCCTTGAGCACCTCGCCCGTGAGCGAAGTCGCCTCGATGTTGAAGCCCATATCGTAGAACCGCTTGATGAGCGGCAACGTCTCTTCCTTGTCCTCGTCCGCGACGCTGACTAAAACCGTGCCGTAGCTCTTGAGCGTCAGTCCCGACGCGATCAGTGCCTTGTACGCCGCGCGGTGCAACAGCTTGTCGTAGCCGATCGCCTCGCCGGTCGACTTCATCTCGGGCGAGAGGTAAGCGTCCATTCCGAACAGCTTCGAGAAGGAAAATGCGGGAACCTTCACGTAGTAGCGTTCCTTCTCCTTCGGGTAGATCTCCGTGATGCCCTGCTCTTTCAGTGAAACGCCGAGCGATACAAGCGTTCCGATGTCCGCGAGCGGATAGCCCGTCGCCTTCGAGAGGAACGGAACCGTTCTCGAGGAACGAGGGTTCACCTCGATGATGTAGACCGTGTCGGTCGGATCCACGATGAACTGGATGTTGTACAGTCCGCGGATGCCGATGCCGATACCGAGCCGCTTCGTATAATCAAGGATCGTCTTCTTCACTTCATCGGAAAGGCTGTAGGACGGATACACGCTGATGGAGTCGCCGGAATGCACGCCAGTGCGCTCCACAAGCTCCATGATGCCCGGCACGAACACGTCCGTACCGTCACACACGGCATCGACCTCAACCTCCTTGCCGCGGATGTAGCGGTCCACCAGGACCGGCTTGTCCTCGTCGATCTGCACGGCCGTGCGCATGTACTCCCACAGCGATTCTTCCTTCGCCACGATCTGCATTGCGCGACCGCCGAGCACGAAGCTCGGGCGCACTAAAACCGGGTACCCGATCTCCTTCGCAGCCTCGATGCCTTCCTCGATGCTCGTTACCGCGCGGCCCGTCGGCTGCGGGATGTTGAGTTCAAGAAGCAGATGCTCGAACGAGTCTCTGTTCTCCGCCTTGTCGATGGCATCGCAGTCGGTGCCGAGGATCTTCACGCCGCGCTTTGCCAGAGGCTCCGCGAGGTTGACGGCCGTCTGACCGCCGAGTGTCACGATGACGCCCTCGGGGTCCTCGAGGCGGATGATGTTCATCACGTCCTCGACGCACAGCGGCTCAAAATACAGCTTATCCGAGCACGTGTAATCCGTGGATACCGTCTCGGGGTTGTTGTTGATGACGATGGCCTCGTAGCCCGCCTTCTGGATCGTCTGAACAGCGTGCACGGTGGAATAGTCAAACTCGACGCCCTGTCCGATGCGGATGGGGCCGGAACCGAGCACGATGACCTTCTTCTTGTCCGAGACGCGGGACTCATTTTCCTCCTCATAGGTCGAGTAGAAATACGGGATGTAGCTCTCGAACTCCGAGGCGCACGTGTCGATCATCTTGTAGACCGGCATGATGCCGTTCTCTTCTCTCATTCGGAAAATGTCGACCTCTTCCATGTTCCAGAGACCTGCGATCTCCCGGTCGGACATGCCGATGCGCTTTGCCTTTCGGAGCGCTTCAACATCGCCGGGAGCCTTGCTCACGGCCTCCTCCGCCTCGATGATGTTGCGTATTTTCCGAAGGAAGAACATGTCGATCGAGGTTGCGTGCGCGATGGTCTCGTTGTCACAGCCGAGGCGCATCAGCTCCGCGATCGCGTACAGACGGTCGTCGGTACCGATGCGGATGTAAGAAAGAAGCTCCTCCTTCGTCCGGCCCTCGAACTTCGCGAGACGAAGCTGGGTCGCGCCGTTCTCAAGGGAACGAATGCCCTTTAGGAGGCTCTCCTCGAAGGTGCGTCCGACGCTCATGGTCTCGCCGGTCGCCTTCATCTGCGTGGAGAGCGTGTTGTTCGCGTCGGCGAATTTGTCGAACGGGAAGCGCGGAAGCTTCGTGACCACGTAGTCGAGCGCGGGCTCGAACGACGCGGGCGTGTTGGCAATGTGGATCTCATCGAGCGTCATGCCGACACCGATCTTCGCGGAGACGCGTGCGATCGGATATCCGCTCGCCTTCGACGCGAGCGCCGAGGAGCGGGACACTCTGGGGTTGACCTCGATCAGATAATACTGGAACGACTTCGGATCCAGCGCGAACTGCACGTTGCAGCCGCCCTCGATCTGCAGCGCGCGGATGATCTTCAAGGCGCTGTCGCGAAGCATGTGATACTCTTTGTTGGTCAGCGTCTGCGAAGGGCAGACGACGACGGAATCGCCCGTGTGGATACCCACCGGGTCGAGATTTTCCATGTTACAGATTGTGATGGCCGTGTCGTTACGATCACGCATCACCTCGTACTCGATCTCCTTGAAGCCGCGCACGCTGCGCTCCACCAGAACCTGTGAGACAGGTGACAGCTCAAGCGCGTGACGGAGCATCGGAAGGAAGTCCTCCTCCCTCTCTACGAAACCGCCGCCCGTGCCGCCGAGAGTGAACGCGGGACGAAGCACGACCGGATATCCGATCCGGGAAACCGCCTCGATTCCTTCCTCCTCCGTGCTAACCGTCTCCGACGGAAGCACCGGCTCGCCGAGGCTTTCGCACAGCTCCTTGAAAAGCTCACGGTCCTCCGCCTGCTCAATACTGCGGCTTCTCGTGCCGAGGAGCTCCACGCGGCACTCCTTGAGGATGCCCTTGCGCTCCAGCTGGATCGCAAGGTTTAATCCGGTCTGTCCGCCGATGCCCGGAAGGATCGCGTCCGGACGCTCATAGCGGATGATCTTGGCAAGGTACTCAAGCGTCAGGGGCTCCATGTAAACCTTGTCTGCGATCCGCGTGTCCGTCATGATCGTCGCGGGGTTTGAGTTGCACAATACAACCTCGTAGCCCTCCTCGCGCAGCGCGAGGCAGGCCTGTGTTCCCGCGTAGTCAAACTCCGCCGCCTGGCCGATGACGATCGGGCCGGAGCCGATGACAAGCACTTTTTTGATATCAGTACGTTTCGGCATGTCTCACTCCCCCTTTCCGAACATCGCTTCAGCCTTGGCTCTGTATGCCGACGGATCTCTCATTTCCGCTGTCGGGTCAGGGACTTCTCTCACGAACCGCTCGCTCAGGTCAAGCTCGCCGGTCTTCATCATTTTCACAAAGCGGTCGAACAGGTAACTGCTGTCCTGCGGTCCCGGCGCGCTCTCCGGATGGTACTGCACGCTGAACGCTAGCTTCTCCGGGCAGGCAACGCCCTCGATCGTGTTGTCGAGAATATTGATGTGCGTTGCCGTGAGCGGCGTATTCTTTAGGCTTTCCGCATCCACCGCGTAGGAGTGGTTCTGCGACGTGATCTCGATCTTGCCGGTGGAGAGTTCCTTCACCGGATGGTTTCCGCCGCGGTGGCCGAATTTCAGTTTGTATGTCTCCGCGCCGAACGCGAGCGACAGGATCTGGTGTCCGAGGCAGATGCCGAAGATCGGCTTCTTTCCGATCAGCTTCCTCACCGTCTCGATGGTCTCCGGCACATCCTTCGGATCTCCGGGGCCGTTTGAGATAAACACTCCGTCCGGCTGCATCGCGAGGATCACCTCGGCCGGCGTATTCCACGGAACAACGGTGACCTTGCAGTTTCTCTTGTTCAGGGAGCGGACGATATTCTGCTTCATGCCGCAGTCGATCGCGACAACGTCCACCGGATCAATCGCGTACGCCAGCGCGTGCTTCGCCTTTGAGACCCAGGTCTCGGCGCAGCTCACGCGGGACACCGCATCCTTGGGCGCGTCATACGAGCGCAGCTTCTCAAGGCACTCCTCCGTCGGTGTGTCCGCGTCGGTGATGATCGCAAGGCGGCTTCCGTAGTCACGCACGGAACGCGCGATCTTTCGCGTATCCACTCCGCTCAGTCCGACGATCCCGTACTCCTTCATCACGTCGCCGAGCGTCCGCGTGCTGCGGAAGTTCGACGGTTCGTCGTTATACTCGCGCACGACCAGTGCGCCGATGGTCGGCCGCAGCGACTCGTAATCGTCGTCCGCCATGCCGTAATTTCCGATCAAAGGGTATGTCATCACGACCGCCTGGTCCGTGTATGACGGATCCGAGAGGATCTCCTGATACCCGACCATGGAGGTGTTGAACACCAGCTCCAAAATCTTCTCACCGTCCGCTCCGAACGGATCGCCGATGTACTGCTGACCGTCCTCAAGGACGATTTTCCGTTTTGCAGAATTCATATTCCGCTTCCTTTCGCACCTGCTGTGCCTTTCATTTTATCCGGTAAAACTTCATCCCGTAAACGCCTGCGCGGTTCTTCGCTTCTCGCGGGCACGCGCGCGTGCGTTACATCTCACCATACATTATACTCACTTGACCAATTCGTCAAGTACCCGTTTCACGTTCGCGAAGTTCTTTCACTCAGACCGCTGCCCGCTCCCGGGAGTCTTTCGCGTGACCGTCTACTCGCTCTCGGAGATCCGCCGCTCGTAGCGGTTCTTGCTCTCCTCCTTCGGCACCGACGTCGGATAGTTCCCGTCGAAGCAGGCGCTGCAGAAGCCCTGTCCGCCCGCCAGCTCCGAGAGTCTCTCCGTCGGAAAATACCCGAGCGTATCCGCTCCGATCATCTCCGCGATCTGTGCCGTCGTGTGCGCCGTCGCGATCAGTGACGAGGTCGAGTCGACGTCCGTCCCGTAATAGCACGGGAACCGAAACGGCGGGGCCGTGATCCGCATGTGGATCTCCGTCGCTCCCGCGTCACGCAGAAGCCTCACGATCTGCGCGCTCGTCGTGCCTCGCACGATCGAGTCGTCCACGAGCACAACTCTCTTGCCCTTCACTACGCTCTCGATCGGCGAAAGCTTGATCTTCACCTGGTTCGATCGGTCCTTCGGAGCGATGAACGTTCGCCCGATGTACTTATTTTTCACAAGACCGACGCCGTACGGAATGCCCGATCTCCGGCTGTACCCGAGCGCCGCGTCGATGCCCGAATCCGGAACGCCGATGACGATGTCCGCCTCCGCGGGGTGCGTCTCCGCCAATATCTCACCCGCGAGCACACGCGAATCATGAACCGAGACCCCGTCGATCACGGAGTCGGGTCTCGCAAAATAAATATACTCGAACACGCAGAGCCGCTTGCCGGCCGTGCCGCAATGCTCGCGCCGCGAAGTCACACCGTCCTTCGTGAACACCAGGATCTCTCCGGGTTCCACATCTCGCAGAAAATGCGCCCCGACCGCGCGAAGCGCGCAGCTCTCGGACGCAATCACATATCCGCCGCCGGGCAGGCTGCCGTAGCACAGCGGCCGGAAACCCTGCGGGTCACGCACGCAGATCAGTTTCTGCGGCGACATTAAGATCAATGAATAGGCCCCGCGAAAATGTCCCATCGCGCGGCTGACCGCCTCCTCGATGGAAGGCGCGGTGAGTCTCTCACGCGTCACAATGTACGCGATCGTCTCGGTATCACTTGTCGAGTGGAAGATCGCCCCCGCGAGCTCGAGCTCCGTGCGCAGCGCGGATGCGTTGGCGAGGTTGCCGTTGTGCGCGATCGCCATGCGGCCCTTCTGGTGGTTCACCTCGATCGGCTGGCAGTTGCTGCGGTTGTTCCCGCCGGTCGTGCCGTAGCGCGCGTGCGCTACCGCCATCGTACCGCCCGGAAGATGCGACAGCGCCTCTCCCGCGAACACCTCACTGACTAAGCCGATATCCTTGTGCGACGCAAACACACCGTCGTCGTTGACGACGATGCCGCAACTCTCCTGACCGCGATGCTGCAGTGCGTAAAGCCCATAGTAACAGGTCGCCGCCACATCGGTCACCTCCGGCGTGATCACGCCGAAGACTCCGCACTCTTCATGGATGCTGCTCATACGCGCTCGCCGCCCTTTCCCGCTGCCGCGCCGACAAACCCAAGGAACAACGGATGCGGTTTGTTCGGTCTGCTCTTAAACTCCGGATGATACTGCACACCCACGTGGAACGGGCGGTCCGTGAGCTCCACGGTCTCGACAAGTCTTCCGTCGGGGGAAATGCCGCTTAAGACGAGCCCATTTTCCGCAAGCGCTTCGCGGTAGTCGTTGTTCACCTCATAGCGATGGCGATGACGCTCGCTGATCTGCAGCGAACCGTAACAGCGCTCCATCGTCGTACCCGGCGTGATCACGCACGGGTAAGCGCCGAGACGGAGCGTGCCGCCCTTGTCGACATCCTCGCTCTGGCCGGGCATGAAATCGATGACCTTGTTCTTGCACTGCTCATTGAACTCGCCGGAGTTCGCGTCCTTGATCCCCGCGACATTGCGCGCGTACTCGATGACCGCAATCTGCATTCCGAGGCAGATGCCGAAGTACGGCACATTGTGCTCTCTCGCGTATTTCGCGGCGAGGATCATGCCCTCGATGCCGCGGCTTCCGAAGCCGCCCGGCACAAGGATGCCGTCCACATCAGCGAGCATCGAATCGACGGTCTCGGGAGTGATCTCCTCCGAGTCGATCCAGTGAATATCAATATGCACGTTGTGCTGGTATCCCGCGTGGTGAAGCGCCTCCGCGACCGAGAGGTACGCGTCGTGAAGACCGACGTATTTTCCGACCAAACCGATCGACACGGTGTGGGAGCGAGACGCGTGGATCCGCTCGACAAGCGCCTGCCACTCCGTAAGATCCGGAGCGGGCGTGTCAAGATGCAGACCGCGGCACACAACATCCGAAAAATGCGATTTCTCAAGCATCAGAGGTGCCTCGTACAGGTGCGGCAGCGTGACATTTTCGATCACGCAGTCCGGCTTGACGTTGCAGAACAGAGCGATCTTCTGGAAAATGCTCTCCTCCAGCGGTTCGTCCGCGCGGAGCACGATGATATCGGGGTTGATGCCCATTCCCTGCAGCTCCTTCACCGAGTGCTGCGTGGGCTTGGACTTGTGCTCCTCGGAGGCGTGCAGATACGGCACAAGGCACACGTGAATGAACAGGCTGTTTTCACGGCCGACTTCTAAGGAAATCTGACGGACCGCCTCGATGAACGGCTGCGACTCGATGTCACCGATCGTGCCGCCGATCTCGGTGATGACAACGTCGGCCTCAGTCTTGCGTCCCACGCTGTACACGAACTCCTTGATCTCGTTCGTGATGTGCGGGATGACCTGGACCGTCGAGCCGAGGTACTCTCCACGGCGCTCCTTGTTCAGGACGTTCCAGTACACCTTACCGGTCGTCAGGTTGGAATATTTGTTCAGGTCCTCGTCGATGAATCTCTCGTAGTGTCCGAGGTCGAGATCGGTCTCCGCGCCGTCCTCGGTCACGTACACCTCACCGTGCTGGTACGGGCTCATCGTGCCCGGGTCCACGTTGATGTACGGGTCGAGTTTCTGCGCCGCGACCTTCAGTCCGCGCGCCTTCAGAAGCCGCCCGAGGGAAGCCGCTGTGATGCCCTTTCCGAGACCCGAAACAACACCGCCTGTCACAAATACGTACTTTGTCATGCTGCACTCCTTTCCCGCGGATGCCGTACCGTTCGGCACCGCTGCCTGTCCTTACAGGCTTCACATTTTAATCCAACTTTGCCGGGCTCATCCGAAGATTGCCCTCACTGCTCCGTCAAAACGTCATTCGCTCTGCCTTATGATCACTCGCCGCTCGCGCCGTAGTTCGACAACACGCGCGCCGAAGGGTCGTTGACGTTGCAGCCTTCCCACTCCTTGTTGGGCATCCAGAAATCGACAACCATCTCCGCCTGCCCGGGGTAGAACGATTCGAAGATCTCGCGGTACAGAAGCGATTCCTTCGTGAACGGCTGCGCGAAGGTGTACTTCCTGCGCTTCTCCTCGAATTCCTCGTCCGTGTATTGTTTCTCCGCATACTCCTTCAGGTCGTCCACCATCGAGTGTCCGACCGCGTCGGAAAATGCGGCCTTCTCACGCCACAATATCTCATCCGGCAGATACCCCAGCCCCTCGAACGCGTGGCGCAGAAGGTATTTGCCCTTGTTGTAAACATTCATTTTCTTCGCGGGATCAAGCTCCATCACATACTGCACAAAATCGAGATCGCCGAACGGAACACGCGCCTCTAAGGAGTTCACGGAGATGCAGCGGTCCGCGCGGAGAACGTCGTACATGTGCAGCTCTCTCACACGCTTCACGGACTCCGCCTGGAACGCCTCCGCCGACGGCGCAAAATCCGTGTACTTGTATCCGAAGAGCTCGTCCGAGATCTCGCCGGTCAGCAGAACGCGGATGTCGGTCGTCTCGTGGATCGCCATGCACACAAGGTACATGCCCATGCTCGCACGGATCGTCGTGATATCGTACGTTCCGAGCAGATGAATGACATCTTTAAGCGATGTGAGAACCTCCTCCGGCGTCATGAACACTTCCGTGTGGTGGCTGCCGATAAACTCCGCCACCTGACGCGCGTACTTGAGGTCGATCGCGTCCTTCTCCATGCCGATGGCAAACGTCTCGATCGGCTTGTCGGACTCCCTTGCGGCGATCGCGCACACAAGAGATGAATCCAGTCCGCCCGAGAGAAGGAAACCGACCTTCGCATCGGCGACAAGACGCTTCTTCACACCCGCGACAAGCTTCTCACGGATCTTCGCGCACGCGGTCTCAAGATCGTCCGTGCATACGCTGCGCACAGCGGTGATATCACGGTAGCAGATGAATTTTCCGTCCTTGTAGAAGTGTCCGGGCGGGAACGGGCGTACATCCTTCACAAGATCGATCAGGTTCTTCGCCTCGCTGGCGAACACGATCGTGCCTTCCTCATCGTACCCGTAGTACAGGGGACGGATACCGATCGGATCGCGCGCTGCGATGTACTCGCCGGTCTCTCCGTCGTAGAGAATGCACGCGAACTCAGCGTCGAGCATCGCGAACATATCCGTTCCGTACTCATGGTACAGGGGCAGCAGGACCTCACAGTCACTGTCGCTTTGGAACGTATAGCCCTTCTCTCGCAGCATATCGCGAACCTTCTCAAATCCGTAGATCTCACCGTTACAAACAGCATAACAGCCGTTCGACTCAAACGGCTGCATTCCTTCCGGGTGAAGTCCCATGATCGCCAGCCGGTGGAATCCGAGAATGCCGTTTCCGGTCTCCACTACCCTGCTGTCGTCCGGGCCGCGGGACTTCGTTCTCCCGAACCCTGTTAAAAAACGTTCCATGGCAGCGGAGCTGCCGCAATATCCCATGATGGAGCACATACGCCTGTTTCCTCCGAAATCTTTGTTTGTCCTTTGTTTGTCCTTTGTTTGTCCGTCTATACCATTGTTGGGGAAGCGCTTTTATACGGCGCTTCCCCATGATGTTTTATTTCTTTGTTGTCCGGTTCCCGGCAACCCTGTGCCCACGGACCGAACTCTTCCATATTCCTCAATGTCGCACGGTGTATTGCGACTGTTTTTACTCAACATCCTGCAATGCGTCGTAGCCTTCCTCACCGGTACGAACCTTGACTACATTTTCCACATCGTATACGAAGATCTTGCCGTCGCCGATATGACCGGTGTACAGAACCTTCTTCGCCGTCTCGATGACGCTTCTTACAGGAACCTTGCTGACTACGATGTCGACCTGGATCTTCGGAAGCAGCGTTGCCTCAACCGGAACACCACGGTAGTACTCCGGGGTACCCTTCTGCGCGCCGCAGCCGAGTACGTGAGATACGGTCATGCCGGTGATGCCGAGATCCATCATCGCGTTCTTCAGGCTCTCCAGGCGAGTCTCCTTGCACACGATCTCGATCTTCGTGAACTTCGGCGAACCGTCGTCGAACGTCGGAACCTTGTGAACCGGGATCGCTTCCGCTACCGGAGTGTCACCCGCGACAACCACGGGAGCCGCTGCTGCAGCCTCACCTGCGAAGGAGAGCAAACCGTAATCGATGCTGCCGACTGCCGGTACGAAATCTGCGTATGCGTTCAGCAGACCGTGCTCGGTACTGTCCAGACCGCGGATCTCTTCCTCCGCCGAAACGCGGAGACCGATGGTCTTCTTGATGATCATGAAGGTGATCAGCATCATCACTGTCGTCCATGCGAGGATGGCAACGATACCGAGCGTCTGAATGCCTAACAGCTTGGGACTACCGGTGTAGAACAAGCCCTTCAGTCCTGCGGGAGCATCCGGGTTTGCCAGCAGACCGACTGCGATCGTACCCCAGACACCGTTTGCAAAATGAACACCCACGGCACCGACAGGATCGTCGATGTGAAGCTTCAGATCAAGGAACTCAACGACTACAACTACCAGGATACCGGATACGACACCGACGATGACGGAGCCGAGTGCGTCCAGCGCGTCACAGCCTGCGGTGATACCGACAAGGCCGGCCAGCGAGCCGTTCAAGCACATCGAAACATCAGGCTTACCGTTCTTGATCCAGGTGTAGATCATCGTCACAACAGTGGCAACCGCCGGAGCGATCGTCGTGGTAACGAAGATGGACGCTAAGGAGTTCTGATCCCATGCGGCTGCGCCGTTGAAGCCGTACCAGCCGAACCACAGGATGAAGCATCCGAGAGCACCGAGTGTGATCGCATGGCCGGGAATAGCGTTGACCTTCTTAACCTTGCCCTTCTCGTCACGAACGTATTTTCCGAGACGAGGACCGACCAGGATGGCACCGATCAAAGCGGTGATACCGCCGACGGAATGGATCGCTGCGGAACCTGCGAAATCGTGGAAACCCATCTCCGCAAGCCAGCCCTGCGAGTTCCATACCCAGCCGGCCTCGACCGGATAGACAAACAAGGAAATCACACCGGAGTAAATGCAATACGAGATAAACTTCGTGCGCTCTGCCATGGCGCCCGATACGATCGTGGCTGCCGTCGCGCAGAACACAAGGTTGAATACGAATACAGGTGCGTTACCGGCCTTCAGGAAACCACCGAAGTCCGTGAGGATCTTCAGGTTCGGAACACCGATGAACCCGCATACATAATCTTCCGCGCACATCAGGCTGAAACCGAGGAGAACAAACACAACGGTGCCGATACAGAAGTCCATGAGGTTCTTCATGATGATATTGCCCGCATTTTTCGCACGGGTAAAACCGGTCTCTACCATGGCAAATCCGGCTTGCATAAAGAACACGAGCGCGGCGCCGATCAAAAACCAGATGGCAAATACTTCGCCGCTGACGGTCTCTTCCAAGATCTTGGTCAATTCTTCTGACATATTGTCCACTTCCTTTGCTGTTTATTCCCCAATATCATATAGTTCTTCCCGGAGGGGCCTCCGCCCGTCGGCGCGCTTCGCGCGAGGACACTATCAGCTGTTCGCGCCGACCGACAAAGGTGTTGGATTAAAATGAAAGTAATTGTTGGTTATTTTACGCCAAAGAGAAGCTCGCCGTAGGTCGGGAACGGCCAGTAGCTGCGGGCCGTGATGACCTCTGCCTGGTCGCACGGGATACGAAGCTCGGTCATCTTCGGGAGAAGCAGGTCTCTCACCTTCTCCGACTCCTCGAAGATATCCTTTGCCTCGCCGACTGCCAGGATGGCCTCCGACAGAGCGTCCGTGCGAATGCTGATCGCATCCGTCAGGGACGAAAGCTTCTTCACGAGATCGCTCTCATAGCCGCAGCTCAGATCCGGCACAACCGCCTTCTTGGCAGCCGCTGCCTTAGCCACGTGGCATGCGTAAGACTCGATCGCCGGTGCGATCAGCGTGCGGGCCATATCGACCATCGTGTTCGCCTCGATGATCACGCTCTTGCAGTAGTTCTCAAGCATGATGTCCGTTCTGGAGCGAAGCTCTTCCTCCGAAAATACACCGAGTCCGGTGAGCATCTTCACGTTCTTCTCATCCAGCAGGTGAGGCATGCAGTCCGCCGTCGTGCGGTAGTTGAGAAGGCCTCTCTTCTCGGTTGCTTCCTTGATCCATGCATCGTCGTAACCGTTGCCGTTGAAGATGATGCGCTTGTGATCGCGGATCGTCTTGCGGATCATCTCATGCAGTGCGGTCTCGAAGTCCTCTGCCTTCTCCAGGCGGTCTGCATAGATGCGAAGGCTCTCAGCCACTGCTGCGTTGAGCATGATGTTCGCGCAGGCGATGCTGTTGGAGGAACCGAGCATACGGAACTCGAACTTGTTTCCGGTAAATGCGAACGGCGACGTACGGTTGCGGTCCGTCGTATCGCGGTTGAACTTCGGAAGGACATCGACACCGAGGCGCATTTCCTTCTTCTCCGTACCTGCGTAAGGCGTATCGTTCTCGATCGCCTCCATGACGGCGTTGAGCTCGTCTCCTAAGAAGATCGAGATGACTGCCGGCGGTGCCTCGTTCGCACCGAGACGGTGATCGTTGCCTGCGGTCGCTACCGAGAGACGGAGCAGATCCTGGTAATCGTCGACTGCCTTGATGACAGCGCACAGGAACAACAGGAACTGAGCATTTTCATACGGCGTCTCGCCCGGGGAGAGAAGGTTCTGTCCGCGGTCCGTTGCGATCGACCAGTTGTTGTGCTTGCCGGAGCCGTTGACACCTGCGAACGGCTTCTCATGAAGCAGACACACAAGGCCGTGCTTGGCGGCAACCTTCTGCATGATCTCCATCGTCAACTGGTTGTGATCGGTTGCGATGTTGGTCGTCGAGTAGATCGGTGCAAGCTCGTGCTGCGCCGGAGCAACCTCATTGTGCTCCGTCTTGGCAAGGATGCCGAGCTTCCAGAGCTCATCGTTAAGGTCTTCCATGAAAGCGGCAACTCTGGGCTTGATCACGCCGAAGTAATGATCGTCCATCTCCTGTCCCTTCGGAGGCTTTGCACCGAAGAGCGTGCGGCCGGTGAAGCACAGGTCGGGACGCTTGTCAAACATTTCCTTCGTAACAAGGAAGTACTCCTGCTCCGGTCCGACCGAGGAGACAACCCGCTTCGCGGTCTTGTTGCCGAAGAGCTTCAGGATGCGGAGCGCCTGCTTGCTCAATACTTCCATCGAACGAAGCAGCGGCGTCTTCTTGTCGAGCGCCGGACCGCCGTACGAACAGAACGCGGTCGGGATGCAGAGCGTCTTTCCTTTGATAAATGCGTACGAGGTAGGATCCCACGCGGTGTAGCCTCTCGCCTCAAACGTTGCGCGAAGGCCGCCGCTCGGGAACGAGGATGCGTCCGGCTCACCCTTGATGAGCTCCTTGCCGGAGAATTCCATGATCACGCTTCCGTCCGGAGCCGGGCTGATGAAGCTGTCATGCTTCTCCGCGGTGATACCGGTGAGCGGCTGGAACCAGTGCGTAAAATGCGTTGCGCCTTTCTCCACTGCCCAATTCTTCATTGCCTCCGCCACCGCATTGGCCACGCTGATGTCGAGCTCCTTGCCCTCATCGATCGTTTTGCGAAGGGAGCGATACACATCCGCCGAAAGATTGGCGCGCATCACTCTGTCGTCAAAAACCATGCTTCCGAAGTAATCCGATACTGTTTTCATGTTGTCCTCCTTGTTTGTAAAAAACTGAAGGGCAAAGGGTCTTCCGCCTGTAATACGGAAGGACGCCTTTGCCCTTTGCTTTTCCATATAAGATTGTTGGATCCCGTAATCCGTCGGGACCGTATCACCGTTCTTCCGGTGAAAAAGAAAAAGCGTCTCTGAGTGTGAAAACTCAAAGACGCCATTGCCTTTATGTGCCGGATTATACACCTGCGATTTTGGGTTGTCAACCCCTTTTTCGAAAAATTTTTCGCGCTTTAACGCGATGAAAAAAAGTTCTTGACAGAAAACTAATACGGTCGTATAATGCGGGCAAATGAGCAAAGGCGTTCATTGATGTGCAGGCATTGTGTCTGTGTATCGATGAGCGCCTTTTCTGTATTTATACAACATATCGACAGTACCCGTACAACATATGTTGACCGCGTGCTCATGTTGGATCTAATGAAAGGAAAGGAACCGAACCATGAAACTGGAAGGTCAGGTACGCATTCCGTCCGGATGCGCCATCGCTGCTGTAATTTCGAAGGAAGGAACCCGCATGCCCGGCGATAAGATCGCTCAGTGCATGATCCCGATGCACGACCGCTCGAACGGCCTCGGCGGCGGATTTGCCGGTTACGGCATCTATCCCGAGTACAAGGATTTCTATGCGCTTCACATGTTCTTCAACGACCGCACGACGCGTAAGGACTGCGAGGCATTCTTAAAGGAATACTTCGAGATCGTCCGTTCGGAGATCATCCCCACACGCAAAATTCCGGCCATCACCGATGAGCCGATCATCTGGCGTTACTTCGTGGCACCGCTGCAGTCGATGCTTCGCAGCATGCAGGTCGACGAGAAGGAGTTCGTCGCACGCGCGGTCATGCGCATCAACACGCAGCTTAAGGGCGCGTACGTATTTTCCAGCGGAAAGAACATGGGAACCTTCAAAGCGGTCGGCTTCCCCGAGGATGTCGGCGAGTTCTACCGCCTCGAGGAGTACGAGGGCTACTGCTGGACGGCACACGGACGCTACCCGACGAACACCCCCGGCTGGTGGGGCGGCGCTCATCCGTTCACGCTGCTGGATACGTCCATCGTCCACAACGGTGAGATTTCCTCCTACGATGCGAACCGCAGATTTATCGAGATGTTCGGATACAAATGTACGCTGCAGACCGATACCGAGGTCATCACCTACATCATGGACTACCTGGTCCGTGTGCAGGGTCTGACGCTCACGGAAGCCGCCAACGTCATCGCCGCTCCGTTCTGGAGCACGATCGACAAGGAACCCGACGAGGCAACGAAGAAGCGACTTGCGTTCCTCCGCACGGTGTTCCCGAGCCTGCTGGTAACCGGTCCGTTCTCCATCGTGGTCGGTTTCACGGGAGGCCTGATGGCACTCAATGACCGTTTGAAGCTGCGTTCCATGGTTGTCGGTGAGAAGGACGACCGCGTATTTATCGCCAGTGAGGAGGCGGCCATCCGCGCGATGGAGCCTGAGGCGGAAAATATCTGGTCTCCCGCCGGCGGGGAACCGGTGATCGTTCGCGTAAAGGAAGGAGCATACTGATGGGCATCGATTTTATCTATCCGGAATTTGAAGTTGTGCGGAATCCGGACCGCTGTATCGCCTGCCGCGTATGTGAGCGACAGTGCGCCAACGAGGTTCATTCATTTAACCCGGAAACCGGTAAAATGATCAGCGACGAGAGCAAATGTGTGAACTGCCAGCGCTGCGTCTCGCTGTGCCCGACGCGCGCCCTTAAGATCGTGAAGAGTGACTGTCAGCTTCGGGAAAATGCGAACTGGCAGAACGATACGATCCGCGAGATCTACAAGCAGGCGGGAAGCGGCGGCGTGCTGCTCTCCTCCATGGGCAACCCGAAGCCGTTGCCGGTGTACTGGGACCGCATCCTGATCAACGCCTCCCAGGTGACCAACCCTCCGATCGACCCTCTTCGCGAGCCGATGGAGACGCAGGTTACGCTCGGCAAGCGCCCCGAGAAGATGACGCGCTATGCGGACGGCAACCTTGTGTGCGACCTTCCGCCGCATGTGACGCTGTCGATGCCTGTGATGTTCTCCGCGATGAGCTACGGTTCCATCAGCTACAATGCCCATGCTTCCCTCGCCCGCGCGGCTACGGAGCTCGGCATTCTCTATAACACCGGTGAGGGCGGTCTGCACGAAGATTTCTACGTATACGGACCGAACACGATCGTGCAGGTGGCGAGCGGACGTTTCGGCGTGCACGAGCAGTACCTCGAGGCCGGTGCCGCGATCGAGATCAAGATGGGCCAGGGCGCAAAGCCCGGTATCGGCGGACACCTTCCCGGCGCGAAGATCGTCGGTGATGTCTCGAGAACACGTATGATCCCCGAGGGTTCGGACGCGATCTCCCCGGCTCCTCATCACGATATCTACTCGATCGAGGACCTGAGACAGCTTGTATTTTCCTTAAAAGAAGCGACCGGCTACCGCAAGCCCGTCATCGTCAAGGTAGCGGCCGTCCATAATATTGCGGCGATCGCAAGCGGTATCGCCAGGAGCGGCGCGGACATCATCGCGATCGACGGTTTCCGCGGCGGTACCGGAGCGGCTCCCACGAGGATCCGCGACAACGTCGGTATCCCGATCGAGCTTGCTCTCGCGGCTGTTGACCAGCGTCTGCGCGACGAGGGTATCCGCAACAACGTATCGCTCGTCGTCGGCGGTTCCATCCGCAGCGCCTCCGATGTGGTCAAGGCCATCGCGCTCGGCGCGGACGCCTGCTACATCGCAACCGCTGCCCTGCTCGCACTCGGGTGCCATCTGTGCCGTACGTGCCAGAGCGGCAAATGCAACTGGGGTATCGCAACGCAGCGCCCCGACCTCGTGAAGCGCCTCAACCCCGACATGGGAAGCGAGCGGCTCATCAACCTGATGACCGCGTGGAAGCACGAGATCAAAGAACTCCTGGGCGGCATGGGTATCAACTCCATCGAAGCCCTTCGCGGCAACCGGCTGATGCTTCGCGGCGTCGGCCTCACGGAGAAAGAACTGGAGATCCTCGGTATCTCCCACGCAGGAGAGTGAGCCTATGAAACGAGTGTATGTAAACGAACAATGGTGCCTGGGTTGTCATCTGTGCGAGTATAACTGCGCATTTGCCAACTCCGGCAAGAAAGATATGGTGACGGCGCTCGCAGGAAAGCCGATCTACCCCCGCGTTCACGTGGAGGGACACGACAACATCTCCTACGCGGTCTCCTGCCGCCACTGCAAGGATCCGCTCTGCGTCAAGAGCTGTATCGCAGGCGCCCTGTACCGCGGCGAGGACGGCGTCATCCGGATCCACCGCGAGCGCTGCGTCTCCTGCTACACCTGTGTTCTGGTGTGCCCGTACGGCGCGCTTCTCCCGGGTGAGGACGGCGCGATGCAGAAATGCGAGCTCTGCCTCAGCAATTCCGTCGGTGAGCCGGCCTGCGTCAAGGGCTGCCCGAACCGCGCGATCGTCTATGAAGAGCGAGGTGACAGCTTATGAAACGATATGTGATCATCGGTAACGGAGTGGCAGCCGCAGGCTGTATCGAGGGCATCCGCAGCACGGACACGGAGGGTGAGATCACCGTCATCTCCGCGGAGAAACACGAAGTCTACTGCCGTCCGCTCATCTCCTACTACCTCGAAGGAAAGACCGACCTCACGCGCATGAACTACCGCGCCGAGGACTTTTATACGAAAAATGGTGTCCGAGTTATCTACGGGGAATCCGCAACCGCGATCAACCCCGATGACTCGACGGTCACCGTATCCGACGGCACGGTGCTTCCGTACGACGCGGTCTGCGTAGCCGCAGGCTCGTCGCCGTTCGTTCCCCCGATGGAGGGACTTGATACGGTTGAGAAGAAATACTCCTTCCTCACCCTCGACGATGCCCTTGCTCTCGAGCAGGCGATCACGCCGGAATCCCGCGTGCTGATCGTCGGTGCCGGACTGATCGGTTTAAAGTGCGCGGAAGGTATTCAGGAGCGCGTCGCAAGCATCACCGTGTGCGATCTTGCGAACCGCGTGCTCTCGAGTATTCTCGATGACGAATGCGCGGCACTGATGCAGAAGAAACTTGAGGAGCACGGAATTCATTTCCTGCTTGGTGACAGCGTCGCGAAGTTTGAGCCGGACGGTTCCGGCAGCTACGTCGCTCACATGAAGAGCGGCGCCGATGCACCGTTCGACGTACTCGTGCTCGCCGTCGGTGTCCGCGCCAACATCGGCCTTATGAAGGCGATCGGCGGCACCGTAAACCGCGGTATCGTGGTGGATGACCGCATGGCAACCTCGATCCCCGGCATTTACGCCGCGGGTGACTGCGCGGAAGGTTACGACGTGACCATAGGCGCGAACCGCGTGCTCGCGATCTTCCCCAACGCCTACATGCAGGGCCACGCGGCAGGCGTGAACATGGCGGGCGGTGAGGAGCTCTTCGACTGCGGCATGCCGATGAACTCGATCGGGTTCTTCGGACTCCACGCGATGACGGCAGGCGCCTACGAGGGCGAGTGCTACGAGGAGACCACGCCCGAGTCGATCAAGCGGCTCTACGTGAAGGATGATCTTCTCAAAGGCTTCCTGCTGATCGGCTGCCACGAACGCGCGGGCATCTACACGTCGCTCATCCGCAACCGCACACCGCTCTCGGAGATTGACTTCGAATTGATGAAACAGGGCGCCACAACGGCTGCATTTTCCTCGGAAAATCGTAGAAAAAAGTTTGGAGGTGTGGTATAAATGACTAAGATACAAGCACAGGGTCTGGATCATAAAGCACTCAACGACGCCATCCGCGGCGCCGGCGGTGACTGTGTCATCGACGGATGTCTCGGACAGCGCTTCATCGCCTCCGGCATGTCCGGCCTCTCCGTGGAGATCCACGGTGTCCCGGGTAACGCGCTCGGCGCGTATCTTAACGGTGCGACAATCTCGGTGGAGGGCAACGCGCAGGATGCCGTCGGCGACACGATGAACGAAGGTCTCATCGCGGTGCACGGCAACATCGGTGACGCGGCAGGCTACGCGATGCGAGGCGGCCGGATCTACGTCAAAGGCAACGCCGGATATCGCGCGGGCATCCACATGAAGGCATTTCACGAGAAATTCCCGGTGATGATCGTCGGAGGTCATACCGGAAGCTTCCTCGGCGAATACCAGGCGGGCGGCGTCATCGTCGTTCTCAACCTTGAGGAACCCTCGACGCGGATCGTCGGCAACTTCCCCTGCACGGGAATGCACGGTGGGAAAATGTTCCTTCGCTCGGACTGCAGGGACATCGCCTTCCCCGCTCAGGTCACGGCACGGCCGGCCGAGGCGGACGACCTTGAGGAACTCAGACCTTACCTGAAAGATTACTGCGAGCACTTCGGTCTCGATCTTGAAAAGGTGCTGGATGCGCCGTTCACGGTGGTGACACCGGACAGCAGAAATCCGTACCGACAGATGTATGTAGCAAACTAGGATTGATAACGTACCGCCGACAGCCAGCCCGCTGTCGGCAGTTGCGTATCATCGCCGCGGTCGCACAGGCACCCGGCGGGTACCGCAACAGACAGGAGGAATTACCATGAATTACACGAAAGAAGAGGTTATCGAGTATGCACGCGAGGAGGATGTCAAATTCATCCGTCTCGCCTTCTGCGGTGTCTTCGGCAGACAGAAGAACATTTCCATCATGCCGGACGAGCTCCCGCGCGCGTTCACGCACGGCGTCGCCATCGATGCCTCCGCGATCGCCGGTTTCGGCGACGAATCAAGGAGCGATCTGTTCCTTCATCCCGATCCCGAGACGCTCTCTCCGCTCCCGTGGCGCCCTGAGCACGGCCGCGTAATGCAGATGTTTTCCTCGATCACCTGGCCGGACGGCACTCCGTTCGCGTGCGACACGCGCGCACTTCTGAAGAAGGCCGTCGCGGATGCCAAGGCCGCCGATCTCGAGTTTTCGTTCGGCGCCGAGCAGGAATTCTACCTCTTCCGTCTGGACGAGAACGGCAACCCTACGAAGATCCCGTACGACAACGCCGGTTACATGGATGTCGCTCCGTATGATCGCGGGGAAAATATCCGCCGCGAGATCTGCCTCACCCTCGAACAGATGGGCATCCGCCCGGAGAGCTCGCACCACGAGGTCGGTCCCGGTCAGAATGAGATCGATGTCCACTACTCCGATCCTCTCACGGCGGCTGACAACGTCATGATGTTCCGCCGCGTCGTCAAGACGGTTGCGGAGCGCAACGGCCTGTACGCCGATTTTTCGCCGAAGCCTCTCGAACAGGAGCCCGGCAACGGTTTCCACATCAACATTTCCCTGAAGAACAAGAGCGGTGAGAAGTACGTATGCCCGATGCTCGCCGGCATCTTAAAGCATGTCAAGGCAATGTCCGTGTTCCTGAACCCGACCGACGATTCCTATCGCCGCCTCGGCAAGAGCAAGGCTCCCTCCTACATCAGCTGGTCGTTCGAGAACCGTTCGCAGCTGATCCGCATTCCTGCGGCGCAGGGTGAATTCCAGCGCGCGGAGCTCCGTTCCCCGGATCCCGCCGCCAACCCGTATCTCGCGTTCGCTCTGATCATTTACGCCTGCGTGGAAGGCATCCGGGACAATCTTGAGCTTGCTCCCGCGACCAACATCAACTTCTATACGGCGGACGCCGCATCGCTCACGCAGTACGACCGTCTTCCCGACAACCTTGCGGATGCGCGCAGATTTGCCGAGGAGAGCTCCTTCATCCGCGAGCATGTTCCCGCGGAGATCCTCGATCTCTACTGTGAGCGCGGATAAATCGGAGCAGCTGACCTGTCCTATCCTGCAAACGCACGATAACCGTGACAGTTGCCTGTCAAATTTGTCAGGTGAACGATAACCGTGACAGCTGCCTGTCATATCATATGAACTTACAAAAAACCGTGACGGTTTCCTTCGTCCCGGAGAAAGGAGTGTGCCATGAGCCTGAAGGAACGAGTCTACAGCGTTCTTGTCGTTTCGGCGAAATCCACCGTGCATACGGCTCTCTCGCAGCTCCTCTCCGATGCCCGCTACACTCCTGTCCGCACCGTGACGAGCGTGAGTGAGGCAAGGCGTCTTCTGGGCGAGCAGCATTACGATCACGTGATCATCAACGCGCCGCTTCCCGACGAGGTGGGCACACGCTTTGCCGTCGACATCGCAACCACCGCGGGCACCGTTGTTCTCCTCATGGTCCCGTCGGAGCACCATGCGGAGATCTTCGACCGCGTCGGCGAGCACGGTGTCTTTACGCTGCCGAAGCCGACATCCATGCCGGTTCTCACCATTGCTCTCGAGTGGATGGCCGCCGCCAGAGAGCGGCTGCGCGGTCCCGAGAAGACATCGCTCTCCTTTGAGGCGAAGATGGAGGAGATCCGCATCATCAACCGCGCAAAATGGCAGCTCATCTCCGCGCTCGGTCTCGACGAACCGCAGGCGCACCGCTACATCGAGAAGCAGGCGATGGACCGCTGCATTTCCAAACGCGACGTGGCGGAGGAAATCCTGCGGACATACTCCTGACCGCATAGCAACACAGGAACATATCTCAGAACATAACATGAACGAACGCCCGGAGAACTCACTTCCCCGGGCGTTGCTTATTATGTTCTGTTATCGATCTCGGAAGCGGTTGCCTGACCACTCCCTCAACTCAACCGCGTTTCTTCTCTCCCGCGTCATCCTTCTTGCTCTTCTTCACCACGATGATGACAACCACCGCGATCACGATGATGATCGCGATCCAGATGAAGATGCACAGTCCCAGAGGCTGCGGGCAGAATCCGCAGAGCGGGCACTTGTCCTTCTTGGCCTCATCCTTCTTCTCTTCAGGCTTCGGCGTAACCGTTACTTCCGGCGGTGTAGGCTGCGGGTCGTTTCCGATCTCAGTGGTCTCAAAGGTCAGCACCTTCGAGTAGTCTGAGAACACATCATCCTGACCGGGCTGACCGCAGCGATAGCGGCAACGGAGCTCGATCGGGGTATCCTTCGCAATCTTCGGATGGTTCTCGCTGATCAGCGTGACAAGCGCGCATTCCATCTCTCCGGTCTTGATCTCCCAGTCGGCATTGCCCATACCGACCCATTCCGTATCACCCTTTACGCGGGCTTCCGTTTCAATCGAGATGTAGCCGCCGTGTGCGGCAGCATCGACTGCCATCTTCGAGAGCGCGTCCGGAACCGTGAGGGTGAAAGCAACGATCGGATTGTCGTTGAATTCCTTATCCGTCATGTGGAGATCGGTGATCTCCGGTGCCGCGATATCGCCGGCCTTGATCGGGGTGTACGCCACGACATCCTTGCCGTAACATACGGTTTCGGACCAATCGGAGAATTTGTTCAGATACTGTATTCCCTCCTCAGTCTCCTTGACTGCCGTCAATGCGTAACGGACACGGAAGTACGCGGTGTGCTTCGTAAAATCAATATGGACATTATCATCATAGTACTCGTACTGATCCGGGCGAAGCTGATCCTTAACGCCGGGAGTACCGTCCTCGGGTATACCGTTCCAGCGGTCGTCATCCGGAACGCCGCGCATGATCCAGTACGTCTGCACGGTATCCAGACTATTCAGACCCCATTCAACGATATCCCACTCACTACAGCGGTAACGACCGTTTTCATCCTTGCCTAAGCCCATGCCGTACTTGTCGTCCCAATACTCATTATAATGCCATCCGCTGACCGGATCGTTCACATCGTCAAGCGCCCAGTCAATCTGAATGTTCACATAGACATCGGAGACGCCGTACTGCTTAAGCATAGTCTCCAATAACCCGGCATCTCTCGCCTGGTCGATCGCGATCAATGCCTGCGACATCTGCGGATCAATGCTGAACGAAAACGACATGGTGGTCGGGGAATCATTTTCCTCCATCCAGTTGACCGAAACGTTCTGCGGCGGCTTCACATCAATCGGCAGGTCCCCTTCGTCCGCGGCCGCTGCCAATCCGATGCATCCAAGAAGCAGGATGAGCACCAGGAGCAATGCACTTATTTTCCTCATGTTACCTTCCCTCCTCAATACTTTCCGAGAATTTTAATTCTGCGTTATAAAACAAATCCGAACCCTCGCCGTAAGAAAAGGTTCGGATTATGGAGCGTACGGGACTTGAACCCGTGACCCCAACACTGCCAGTGTTGTGCGCTCCCAACTGCGCTAACGCCCCGCTTGCAATACAAGATTATTTAAGCGGAAAATGCGCCGAAAGTCAAGGATTTCACCCTCATTCGCGGCAAAACCGCGCATTTTCCGCCGAATGTCAGTTGATCGTCTCCAGGATCCAGAGCATGTGCCTTGTTTCCGAGTAATTTTCCAAAGGATACACGCGCACCGCGATACCCTGTCCGTCGATACGGCGGTACCGTACGATCGGCTCCTCGCCGCGGTCGAGCATCTGCATCAGCTGCTCATAGTTGAAGAACTCGTCGATCGCACGGAAGTACGCCTTGTCCACCATGGCTTCCACATACGCGTAGCAGCCCTTGCGGAAGGAACCGCCGCTCTTGACGAGCACATCGTAGAAATAGTTCGGCAGGAAGAGGCACTTCGCCGTGTCCGTGACCGGGTCGACCTCGAAGACGCCGCGGAAATGCTGCCATGCGACATCGGTAAAGGTGCGCACCGCCTCCTCGGACGCCTCGCCCTTCACCATCTCCGCCTCCGGCATCGCGTCTAAGTTGCGCTGCTCCTTGCGCTGGTAGTAGAGGAACTTCGCCTCGTACATGCGCTCCTCCGCAACGTGCACGAGCTCCTTCGGATTGAAGCTGTCCGTATCCCACGCCAGACCGTAGGAGATGTAATAGTTCTTCTGCGCGAGAATTCGATCGACCATCGCCATCCGCGACTCCATCTCCTTCTTCTCCATCTTCTCGGAGACCACGACAAACTCATCGCCGCCGATGCGATACACGGTATCCACCGCGAACTGCGCCAGCAGAAGCTTCGCGATCTCGATCAGCATGCGGTCGCCCGCCTCATGACCGTCGCGGTTGTTGATCGTGTGCAGCTCATTCACATCGATATATACGCAGCCGAAGCGGATCATGCCGTCGGCGTTGGTCTGCTCCATCCACCGGTCGAACGCGAGACGGTTCTGAAGACCGGTCAGGGCATCCGTTGTTCCGGAATTCTTGACAACCGTAAAATACCGGTAGTTGTGCATTGCCAAGGACATCGGGCACGCCAGCGACTTCAGAAGCTCGAGCGCATACCGCGGTCTCGCCGAATGCGCCATGCCGGCCACGTCGCGCACTTCCCCGTTTGTACCGAGCACGGGCACCAGGATGATATTGTCCGCGTGGTACTGCTCCATGAACGCGTATGTCAGCGGAAAATCGCGTTTCATTTTCCGTGTCGGCCGCAAGATCGCGCCGTTCGGGTGCTCCGCCGCGCATGCATACAGATCCAGCCGCCTCTCGTGCGCCGCGCTGTATATTCCGCGTCGCATCTCGCTGTCGCCGATGATCTTCGTCTTGTGGGTGTCATCCTCCTCGTACACGAGCGCCGTCACCGCCGAGCTGCAGTACCGGTTCATCTCCTCCATCGCCAGCTGGAAATTTTCCGGCTTATAGGCAGCGTCCATCAGCAGGTTTTCCACATTATTGATCAGTGCCGTCGTCTTCCGCTGGTTGTACGCCCAGATCATCTGGATGACATAATATACGACCAGACCGATCACCAGGTAGATCGCTACGAACGCGACCATATGCCGCAGCTCCTCCGCGCTCTTATCCGCGATCGCTCCGGAAAATTCCTTTGTGATACGTCTCTTCATGCGGCTCATGCGGACCATCAGGATGCCGAAGCCGACCATCAGATAGAACACAAAAATACCCAGTGCAATGACTCTTCGATCCGAAAGCTTTTTGCACTGTCTAACCATAAATTCAGCTATCTGTTTCAATCGCACCGCCCCCTTTGTCCGTATTACGCAATTACGCATTTTTTCTGTTGCACATAGATTTAATAATATAATATACCAAAAAAAGTTGGTTAACAATGTAATTTTCGGGGGGATTTTCGCATTTGCGTTTTCCCTCTCCGTCGCAACAACAGAAAAATGGGAAAATGTCGCTATTTCCGACATTTTCCCATTTCGACTTCATAAATAACCGTTTTCGCGATCAGACCATCTTCATCAGGTTGACCATCTCGATCGCGCTGAGGGCACAGTCGTAACCCTTGTTGCCCGCCTTGGAGCCTGCGCGCTCAATGGCCTGCTCGATATTTTCCGTGGTGATCACGCCGAAGAGTACCGGAACTCCCGACGAAAGGCCTGCCTGTGCGATACCCTTGGCCGTCTCGTTCACGACGAGCTCGTAGTGCGACGTCGAACCGCGGATGACCGCGCCGACACAGATGACTGCGTCGTACTTGCCGCTCTTCGCCATGGTCTGCGCAACGATCGGGATCTCGAACGCGCCGGGAACCCACGCAGCGTCGATGTTGGCCTCCTCCACACCGTGGCGGACCAGACCGTCCACCGCGCCGTCCAGAAGCTTCTGCACGATAAACGCGTTAAATCTCGATGCAACGATACCTACCTTCATGCCCTTCGGGGCAACTACCTGACCTTCCAGCAAACGAATGCTCATGTTGATGTCCTCCCTTGAGATATGTTTTTGTTCTACTGTTGTAGTCTTTAGTTGTTTCTATGTTTCAGCAGTCTGTATCAGTCCAGCTTGATCTCATTAAAAATGTGGCCCATGCGGTCCTGCTTGGTCTTCATGTACCGCAGATCATACCGCCCCGGCTCGATCTCGATCGGCACACGCTCCTTGATCTTGAAGTCAAAGCCCTCAAGGCCGTAGATCTTGCTCGGGTTGTTCGTGAGAAGCCGAAGCGACTTGACGCCGAGGTTCTGCAGGATCTGCGCTCCGCTCCAGTACTCTCGGAGATCTGCCTCGAAACCGAGCTTCAGGTTGGCGTCGACCGTGTCGTACCCGATCTCCTGCAGCTCGTACGCCTTCAATTTGTTGATCAGGCCGATGCCTCTGCCCTCCTGTCTCATGTACAGGATGATGCCGCGGCCTTCCTTCTGCACCATCTTCATCGCCGTGTGCAGCTGCTCGCCGCAGTCACAACGGGCCGAGCCGAACACGTCGCCGGTCAGGCACTCCGAGTGTACGCGGCAGAGAATGTCCTCGCCGTCGCCGATCTCGCCGCACACGAGAGCCACATGGTGCTCTCCCGTGATGTCGTTGACGAAGCCGCAGATTTTAAACTCGCCGTACGCCGTCGGCAGCTTGGCTTCCGCTGCGCGCTGCATGTGGTTCTCATAGCGCCGTAAGTAATTCTGCAGATCGCGGATCGTGATAAAGCACAGTCCGAACTTCCGCGCCATCTCCTGCAGCTCCGGCGTGCGCATCATCGTTCCGTCATCGCGCATTACCTCACAGCAGAGGCCGCACTCACGAAGTCCCGCCAGCCGGCACAGGTCAACCGTCGCCTCCGTGTGACCGTTGCGCGCAAGCACGCCGCCCTTTCTCGCCGTGAGCGGGAACACATGCCCCGGTCTTCGCAGATCCTCGGGCTTCGTGTCGGGATCCGCGCACGCGCGGCAGGTAAATCCTCTCTCCTCCGCCGAGATGCCCGTCGTCGTCTTCACATGGTCGATCGATACGGTAAATGCCGTGCAGTGGTTGTCCGTATTTTCCGAGACCATCTGCGGAAGATTCAGCTTTCTCGCAATGTCGACGGACAGCGGCATGCAGATCAGGCCGCGCCCGTACTGCGCCATAAAGTTGACATTTTCCGTCGTCGCAAACTGCGCCGCGCAGATCAGGTCACCCTCGTTCTCCCGGTCGGGATCGTCGGTGCACAGGATCAGTTTGCCTGCCCTGAGCGCCTCGATCGCCTCGGGGATCGTATTGTATTGAAACTCCATCGGTTATATCACCTCGCATTTCCACGATGGCTTTCGCGGATAATACCGCTGTAATTCGTTTTATAAAAACCCGTTGCGCGCCAGAAGGTCCATGGTCACACCGTCGCCCGAGGCTCCGCCTTCGAGGCTGTTCCCCGCGCCCTCATTCGCTCCCGCGTTTCCCAAGCGCAACAGTTTTTGTACGTATTTGCCGACGATGTCGGTCTCCAGGTTGACGGTGTCGCCCGCTGCCTTCCGGAGCAGAACCGTCTCGTCCGCCGTGTGCGGTATGATGGATACGGAAAATTCCGTGTCACTCACCGAAGCGACCGTCAGGCTGATGCCGTCGATCGCGATCGAGCCCTTCTCCACGACGAGCGCCAGCAGCTCCCTTGCCGCGGCGATCGTCACGACAACGGCGTTCTCATCCCGCTTCATCTGCGCGATCCGGCCCGTGCCGTCGATGTGGCCGGACACGATGTGACCGCCGAACCTTCCGTCCGCGGCCATCGCCCGCTCCAGGTCGACCGGGCTTCCCTTGCGAAGGCTTCCGAGGTTACTGCGCCGAAGCGTCTCCGGCATGACATCCGCCGTAAAACCGTCCGACGACAGCCCCGTCACCGTCAGGCACACGCCGTTCACGGCGATCGAATCGCCGATCTTCGTTCCGGCAAGCACCTTGCGGGCCTGTATCGCAATCTCTCCGGAACGGCTGCCGGTGATCACCTGCCGCACAATTCCGACCTCTTCCACAATTCCGGTAAACATATCCGTCACCTCACTGTATCACGATCCGTCTGTAGACCGGATCACAATCCATCCGTATACCTACTCTTCCACATCGTACTCGATCAGCAGATCGTCGCCGAGCTCCGTAACCTTGCGGTTCGTAAGCTTCACGGCCGCGTCCGGGCTCTCCGCCCCGAGGCCCTCGATCGGGCTCTTCGCGTCTCTGCCGCCCATCAGCATCGGCGCAACGTACGCCATCACATGGTTGACACATCCGGTGCGCAGAAGCGACTCATGGATCTCACCGCCGCCCTCCGCAAGCACACTGCTGATCTGCTGCTCTCCGAGCTTTACAAGAAGCGCCTTCAGGTCCACGCGGCCGTCCTCGCCGGGCAATACCCAGACCTGCGCTCCTGCCTCCTCGAGCTTTCTCGTCTTCTCCTCGCAGTCCACCGCGCAGGCAACGATCAGAGGATATTCGTGAGCACTCTGTACAAGCTTGCTCGCAAGCGGGATCTGAAGCATCGAATCGACCGCGATCCGCACCGGCTGGTGCGAACCCTGCACTCTGCAGTTGAGCATCGGATCGTCCGCGAGCACCGTCCCGATCCCCGCAAGGATCGCCGCGTACCGGCCGCGCATCCGATGAACATGTTCCCTTGCAACCTCGCCGGTGATCCACTTGGATGCTCCGGTTCTCGAGGCGATCTTGCCGTCGAGGGTCATCGCGTATTTTACGACCACATACGGAAGCTTCGTTGTGATGTACCGGAAGAACTCCGGGTTCAGCGCATCGCACTCATCCCGCAGAAAATCCTCCGTGACCTCCACGCCGTGTTCCCGAAGGATTGCCGCGCCCTTGCCGGCAACCAACGGGTTCGGATCCCGGGAACCGATGACCACACGCGCGATCTTATTCGCCAAAATCGCCTCCGTGCAGGGCGGCTGATGTCCGTGATGGCAGCACGGCTCGAGCGTGACATAGATCGTTGCGCCCTCCGCGGATTCCGTGAGCGACGCGATCGCCTCCCTCTCCGCGTGAAGGTTCCCAAACTGTCTGTGGTAACCCTCGCCGATGATGCGGCCGTCCTTCACGATCACGGCGCCGACCATCGGGTTCGGTGCCGTCCAGCCCGCTCCCCGGGCCGCCAGCTCGATCGCTCTTCGCATGTAATCAGCTTCCGACATGATGCCTCCTGAGTATTCCGACTCGTGAACAAATGTAAAGCCCCGCAGGTAACCTGCGGGGCACATGATCGAATCCATAGCAAATAAAGAATCGACTTCTTCCATCCAGACTGTACTGTCGGCACCGGAATCCAACCGGTTCTGCGCATTGCGCTCGCGGGCTATACCGCCGGTGGGGAATTGCACCCCGCCCCGAAGTTCAACCCTATGATAGTCCCGGATGCGCGAAAAGTCAAGTCTGTTCCATTCAATTTCACAATGCCGTGCTTACGGATTTTCCACGACTCCGACGAACAGCGGCATTCCGTTCTCCGTGCGGATGGCAAAGAGGAACGGCCGGTCCAGGACAAAGTCAACGATCTCATCCGGCTCCGAAGGAGCTGCCCCATAAGCCGTCAGTACCGTATATGCCGCGGCTTCTACGCCCTCCTCGTCGATCTTGACACGGGCGCTGTGCATCGCCCCCTTCAGGTATGCTCCCACGGGTTCCGCAAGCAGCGCCGAAAAATCAGCGACGCCCGGCTCGAACACTTCCGTTATCCCGAGGTCCTTCATGCACTGCGTCAGATCAAGGTTGTCCGAGAGAACATCGAACTTCGGTACGGAGCTCTGTACCGCAACCACTCTCGACTGCGGAATATTCTGTCCGCTGCCGAGCAGCGAAAGGACCTGTACATCCGTCAGCAGTTCGTTCACATCGACGCCCTCGTCCGGCAGGAAGAATACCATGTCTCCCGCGTGGTTTCCGTCAAAGTCGTACGTTACGGCACGGAACGTATCTCCATCATAGTATCGACGCTTCGCCGTCCCGTGCATGAACTCCGTTTCTTTGTCCCCTGCCGAAGTGTGGAACACCTGAAGGTCCGTTGCCGATTTTGCGAATTCGGAGCTCCATCGCGCCCGGAAATACACCGTTGTCGCCAACGCAAGCCTTGTCTCCTCAGTGAAGCCCAACTGCTCTGCCGAATCCTTCAAAAGACCTCCGGTCTGCTCGTTGATCCAGGTGCGGAGCGCCTGATTGTATTCTTCCGTTCCCATCCGCCCCCGGAACGTCGATGCGTGATAACAGTCCCGAAGAAGGACAAGCGGATTGGGCTCATAGGGGATAATCTTATCACTCTCCCGAAGCCACAGCGAACCGGCGAGCAGACAGCTCACCTGTCCATCGTTTTGGTATGCGATCCTCCATGCTGCGTCCGCCATCTCGCGAAGCATCTTAACATTGTCCGCACCGAGAATCCGTAATACCTGTGCACGCGTACTTCCGTCGGTCACCTGCGCAAGCATTCCGAGCGCCAGGTAAATGTTGAGCGGGGAGCACGTACGGTTCGTACCTGCCTCTCCCTCCAGCAGTTTGGGAAGGCTTGCCTGAGAGAACAGTGCCAGCCCTTTCTCCGCCTTCGTCACATCATCGTATGTAATACTTGCCCGATAGGAGGAAGCCGAACGCTCCCACGTATTGTAGGCACTCAGATACGCCACTTGATCCAGGCTGCCGTCCGCCCTCAGATAATCCGCTTCCTGCGGGATCTTAGCGATATATGGGTAATCCGCCTCCTCCCAGAGAAAGCCCTCCAGCGGGTTCGGCGTCACCGTGATCGGTTCCGGCGACGCGCACGGGATCGTAGGTACATTTTCCGTGTATGTATTGGTATCCGTCTGATCCTCATCGGACGTAAAATATGCGCGCAGCAGCATCGCTGCCGTTCCGACCACAACGATCACCGCAGCGACCGTCATGGCTCTCCTGATACGGAGAACTTTCCGGATCCCCGTCTTCTCTTCCGTATTCATCGCGTCCTCCTTCCCCCGTTCCAATACGGAACTCCATCTCACGCCGTTTCCGCGACACGCTTACGGGATCTCCACAACACCCACAAACAGCGGGATTCCGGTCTCCGAGCGGATGGCGAAGACGAACGGACGATCCAGCACAAAATCCACTTCCTCGCCGGACGGAGGCAATGCGCCCGCGGACGGCATGACCGTGTATGCTGCGGCCTTTACGCCCTCCTCATCGATCTGGACACGCACACTGTGATCGACCTTGCTCAGGTACATACCGCGAGAATTTATTGCGATCGGCGAAAAATCAGAGATTTCCTCATTGAACACATCCGTGATACCAAGCTTCTTAAGGTTGTCACTGAGATCCAGATCCGAGGTCACGTCGAACTTCGGGATCGAGTAATTGACCTTGAGCACCGTACACCGCGCGGTACCAAGGGTCCCATTGATGATGGACAGCACCTGCGGATCGCTCAGAAGCTCGTCCGCGCTCACACCCTCATCGGGAAGAAAGAATACCATGTCACCGAACTGTCCACCCTCGAAATACATATATGCTGCGGAAAATTTGTCCCCGGTCACATACGCGTCGTTATCGTCTGTCCGGTGCATGAAATCGGTTTCGACATCCCCGGACTTCGCATGGAACACCTGCTTATCGGTTCTGCCCTCGCTGAATTCAGCATCCCATTTTGCGGAAAAATAAAGCGTCGTCGCAAGGGCCATCGCGGTCTCCGGATCAAAGTTCTGGTTCGCCGCGGAATCCTTCAGAAGGCCGCCGGTCTGCTCGTTAAGCCATGCCTGAAGCGCCTGATCATACTCCGAAGAGCCCATGGCTCCGCAGAACGTCGAGGCATGGTATGTATCGGCCAGTCGGTTGATCGTGGAATGGACATAGGAAATCCGGTCGTCATCACGCAGCCACAGAGAGCTCGCAAGGACCCGCGTCATCACACCGCTGTTGCGGTACAAAATGTTCCATGTCACGTCGGAGAGACCGCGCAGCGTCTCAATATCGCTCACACCGAGCAGTTTCAGGATCTGCGCCCTCGAATTTCCATCCGTCGTCTCGGCAAGCATGGCAAGCGCCATATAGAGGTTGGCCGGTGAACACACGCGGTTAGTTCCCTCATTGCCGGCAAGCAGCTGTGCAAGCCCCGACGTTACCAGCGTCGCGACACCTGCACGGGACTGCTCCCTGTCGGCGTTCGTGATACCCGCCTGATTGGCGAATGCCTTATCCCTCCATGCGTTGTACGCTCTGTTATACCCCTCAAAGTTCACGCTTCCGTCCGCAGCGACGTACTCTTCGAAATTCGGAAAATCCGCCTTCTCCGGGTACGTTGCCTTCGCAAGCAGATATTTTGCCATCAGCTTATCCTGCTCCGTTCCCTCTTGACCGTAAAAATTTCCAGGTTCCACTGCGGCGACAGTAACCGCGGGTGTGGGTGTCCCGTTGGCCTTTTCCAGGTTTCTTTCGACGATCTTCGGAGCGATGATCGCAACCGCGATGAGGATTGCCGCCGCGACTGCCAGAATTGACCAGATGCGGATCATCCTGATCCTATTCTTTCTATCTTCCGTCTTATCGGTGAGCTTCTTAGTTGCCGCCGTCTCCCCTTCGGACGTCTTCCCCGCAGCCAATACCCTGTCGGGAGCCGCGGCTACCTTGTTCCGCTCGCTCCTCTCCAGAATATCGTCGTCGATCGCGGTCATGGTATCAAACAACTCTTCCGGTTTCATAATATCAATCCTTCTTTCGTCAAATGCTCCTTCAGTTTCTTCCGCGTTCGGTTCAGCATGACACTCACGTTGTTCTGCGTCATCCCGTATCCTTCCGCGATCTCCTTCACGCTCTCCGCGAAGAAGTACCGTCTCGCAAACACGTCGCCCTCCCGTTCCGGGAGTTCCCTGACAAAGGTACGGATCGCCTGCGACAGCTCCTCCGCCAGCACATTGGCCTCGGTGTCAGAATTGCCGGGCAGGCATTCCTCCAGCTCCTCGATGGCCAGCGTGACCTCGCCGCCTCCCCGCTTTCCGGTCAGCGACGCCTTTCTTTTGTTGATCGCATGGTTGCGGACGAACCTCGCCAGGAACATTCGTAACACCGGCGGCTTCTGCGGCGGGATCGTGTTCCATGCCGACAGAAGCGCATCATTAACACACTCCTCGGAATCCTCGTGGTTCCCGAGGATCCGATGCGCCACCGCGTATAAGTACCGATTGTATTTCCGCTCCGTTTCCCGGAGCGCCCCCTGATCCCGTCGGAAGAACAGATCAACGATTTGCTCGTCCTCCATGCTTAAACCTCCGCTGCAGCAAGTTTCGAATATTCGTCTTACACCCTATATTACAACATTTTCCGCGAAATCTTACACGAAAAATGAAAAAACATTTTAGCTGTTTCATCTTTGAATTTCACAAACCCCTTTCAACAATAGCAAACAAAAAAGGACTGTCGCTGTGACAGTCCTTTTGCCTGTTACATGGGTTATTCGGAAAAGCTGTTCATCCACTCTGTGATCACAGCCTCTGCCTCGGTGCGGTTGTCCTCGCCATAGACGATGTGGAACAGGAATACCACATCATTTTCTGTGGTGAACACTTCCGTGCAAAGAAGCTTCTCGCCTTCATAGTCCGGATCCGGCTCGTTCGTATGCAGGATACTGAAGGTCCGTCCGCCTGCGACACGCTGCTCCTCGGCCAACTCCGCTCTCTCCGAAAGCGACAGTCTCATCGCAGCATTCGCATCGGCATGTTCCGTAAAAAATGTAGCGAGCGTCTGGCAGAAATATGCCGGATCGGAACTGTACTGCTGCGTTGCAGTCATGGTGATCGTTGACAGCGAATAGCCGTCCGGAACTTCGCATCCCGTCATATCAACGTCAACGCTCTCCGTCGGATAATTAATCTTCGGGTAATTCAACTGATCGTATCCGATATAGGCGATCGCATCTTCCACCGTGCCGAAGCTCTTCCGCAGCGCTTCGGGCATGACACTCGAAGCCATGCGCTCCATCTCTGACAGCGCATTAAACGCTTCGACCTGTCCCTGAATCTCCGCCGGCGCATTTTGGATCTCTCCTCGCAGGTCGGACATCAATACCGTGGTCTTCTCCAGATACTCCACCGTTGTCTCTCCGTCTCCGTCGGTTCCCTTGTTTCTGATAATATTCAGAAGATCACCTCCTGTAGCCGCATACACGACTCCGCTTAACAAAAATACGGCACAAACCGCAACCAGTAAAATGCACTTTCGCATTTTTCGTTTTCCTCCTTTTCCGGTGCCGCCGGTTACCTGCAGCACGGGTGTTGTAATCTCTTCCTCATGAAACGGATTGGTCTCCGCGATCAGGGAATCATCGATATCATTCAACGCATCCAGCAATTGTTCGCTTTTCATGGCATAATGCCCTCCTTTTCCAAAAAATCCCGCAACTTCTTTCTGGTGCGGAACAAAACCGTCTTTGCGTTGGCTTCGCTCATGCCGCAGGAATTCGCGACTTCCTTAAGCGGGCAAAACCAGAAATATCTTCCCAAAAACAGTTTTCGGACATCCGCTGTCTGATCCTTCAGAAAGCGCTGAATTGCTTCCGAGAGAAGTTCGTCGTCAAGTGCTTTCTCCGGAGACTCATCCCCCTCGAGAACTTCTGCAAGTTCCTCCAGAGATACGTAATACTCCTGCCCACACCGTTTCTTTCTGGTATTGGTTCTCAGCCTGTCTATAGCCTTCTTTCGCACGATCCGACAGAGAAACGCTCCGAGGTACGAAGGAACAGTCACCGGTACAGCATTCCACGCAGCAAGGTACGTATCATTCACGCACTCTTCCGCGTCTTCCCGGTCATTCAGGATCTGCATCGCAACACGCATCAACATGCTTTGATATCGCGCGGCCGTCGCTGTGATCGCAGCTTCGTCACGGTCTTGATACAGTTCCACGATCTCCGCATCCGTCATAAGCGCCTCCTTTCTAACCTTCTCACCCCATATGTCGACAAACCACCGATGTCGGTTACAACAGTTTCTTGTAAATTTGTAAAATAAAACCCGAAAGGGCATCTGCCTTTCGGGTTTTGTGACGGAGAAGGAGGGATTTGAACCCTCGCACCGCTATTAACGGCCTGCACCCTTTCCAGGGGTGTCCCTTCAGCCTCTTGGGTACTTCTCCATAATGGTGAAGCTTCGACTGCAGTCTTTTGGACAGCCGAACAACTTACTCGGTATTCAATTTGTGTCTTCAGAAAACCGAACGGAGAATGTGGGATTCGAACCCACGGTTCCTTTCGGAAACACCGGTTTTCAAGACCGGCGCCTTAAACCACTCGGCCAACTCTCCAAAGAACGCGAATACTAAAGTAACACAAGATACCCGCGTTGTCAAGCATTTTCATGCAATCAGGAGGCCATTTTCAAACAGTCGTTCAACGATCCTGCATCGTGCCGTCTCGGAGCAACTTTTCCAGATACTTTGCGACGCCGTCCTCGTCGTTCGAGGGCGCGATTTCGTCCGCTGCCGCCTTCACCGGCTCCAGCGCATTCGCCACCGCAATGCCGAGCCCGCAGCGCCTGATCGGCTCGATGTCATCCATGTCATCGCCGAAGTAAATTGCCTGCTCCACAGGGATACCTGCTGCTGACAGCATCTGAAGTATCCCATTCCACTTCGTCGCCGTGCTGCCCATAAACTGGATCAGTTTCCTGTCTGCGACGGTGCAGTACACATCGTCCGGCATCACAACCGTGAGCTTCTCCGGCGGAATGTCCGGGTGGCTCGCAAGCAACTTGTATATTCTCTGCGTCTTCGGAAGCTCACCGATCCGGTCTGTGACAACGGGCTGCCAGATAGGAATGTCCGTGTTGGAGTACAACCCGCTCTCCGTCTCCGCGGAGATGACGCTTCCCTCAATCTTGGCCAGCTGCCGCAGAAGCTCAAGCGCACTCTCCGTTGAGATTTCATTTTCAATAATGTCACCCGGCGTGATCGTTCTCGCCCCGTTCAGGGTTGTTACCGATGTAAAATCCAATAGATCAAGGTACTCCGTGATGGCTCTCTCCGGTCTCGCGGTCGCGACAAAAAGCTCCGCACCTGCCTTCCGCACGTCACGCAACACCCTCTGCGTGTACTCCGAGACTGTCTTGTCCGTGCGAAGCAGCGTGCGATCCAGATCAACGATCACCGCCCGATAGTAAACGCTCATCAGCAACTCTCCCACTCTTATTATGTTATCTCTCTCCGAGTTTCAGTCCCGGAACCGCGTTGAGCGTGAGATCCGCGACATTGCCGCGCAGGTACTCGTAGTACGCCGCCGCGCCGATCATCGCCGCGTTGTCGGTGCAAAGCACGGGCTCCGGATAGAGAACCTTCATGCCGTTCGCCTCGCCGACCTCGCGCATGCGGTTGCGAAGCGCCGAGTTGGAGGCGACACCACCCGCGATGGCAACCGTGGTCACACCCTCTGCCTTCGCCGCCGCGATCGTTCGCGTCACCAATACGTCCACGACCGCCGCCTGGAACGAAGCCGCGAGATCCGCCTTCGTGATCCCGTCGGAAAATGTATCCGGGCACGCCTCCGTGCCTTCCGCATCGCCGCCGGTCGGAACGCCGTGGCGCACGAATTCGTCCGCGCCCGTGCTCTCGCCCGCGTCCGATGCCGCATTTTTCGCAGCGTCGCGCAGCTTCATTTTCTCAATATTGATATAATTCAGAACCGCCGACTTCAAACCGCTGAAACTGAAGTCGTACGGGCAGTCCTCGATGTGCGCTCTGGGGAACGCGATGGCCTCCGGGTCGCCCTGCTTCGAGAGAGCGTCGACCTTCGGTCCGCCGGGATAGCCGAGACCGATGGCGCGCGCGATCTTGTCGTACGCCTCGCCTGCCGCGTCGTCGTGCGTGCGGCCGATGATCCGGTACGTGCCGTAGTCCTCGACCATGACGATGTGCGTGTGTCCGCCCGAGACGACAAGGCACAAAAACGGCGGCTCAAGCTCCGGATGAGAAATGTAGTTGGCCGACACGTGGCCCTCAATGTGGTGCACGCCGATCAGCGGCTTGCCCGCGGCGTATGCGATGGCTTTCGCCTCGGCAACTCCCACAAGCAGCGAGCCGACAAGGCCCGGGCCGTAGGTAACCGCGATCGCATCGATCTCGTCGAGCGTCATGTTCGCCTTCGCGAGCGCCTCCGTGATCACGGGATTGATCTTCTCAATGTGTTTTCTCGAGGCAATCTCCGGCACGACACCGCCGTACAGCGTGTGCAGCGCGATCTGCGACGAGATGATGTTCGACAGCACCTCGCGACCGTTGCGCACGACCGCTGCCGCCGTCTCATCACAGGATGATTCGATTGCCAGAATGTATGTAGGCTTCATGCAAATCCCTTTCAAAAACCGTTACTCTTCGTTGTCCTCAAACATCAGGTCGACAAACTGACCGTCGCGGCTGATCACCGTGTTTCGGAAAATCTCTCTCACATTGTCCGCGTACTGCTCCGGATGCACCAGCGACGGGCTGTAGTGTGTGAGCCACATTTCTCGCACACCGGCCTCCTTCGCCATCTTCGCGGCCTCGTAAAATGTCATGTGCCGATGGTCTCTCGCCTTCTTCTCCGACCCCGGTTCCCCGTACATCCCCTCGCAGACGAACAGGTCGGCGTCCTTCGCCGCCTCGACGATGGACGGTGTAGGACGGGAGTCGGTGCAGTATGTGAATTTCAGACCCTTGCGCTCCGGCCCTAAGATCATGTCGGGCGTGTAGGTGATCCCGTTCTCCTCAATGATCTGTCCCTTCTGCAGCCGGTTCCACATCGACATCGGCACGTTGTTGGCCGATGCCTTCTCCGGCTGGAAACGCCCCTGTCTGCGCACGACGATCGAGTAGCCGTAGCATACGATGTTGTGGCTTACGCGAAACGCCTCGATCGTGTATTCCCTGCAGGGGATCGTCTCGAACGGCTTCGTCAGTTCCTGAAACCGGATCTCAAACGGCAGCTCCGGCGCGATGACGCACAGGGAGCGCACAACCGACTCGGTTCCCTTCGGGCCGACGATCAGCACCGGCTCCGTGCGGTCCGCGTTGCCCATGGAGAGCAACAGACCAGGTAGACCGCTCACATGGTCGCCGTGCGTGTGCGTGATCAGGATCATGTCGATGTCATGGCAGCTGAACGCACGCTTCCGAAGAGCAACCTGCGTTCCCTCGCCGCAATCGATCAGCAGACCGAACCCGTTGTATCTTGTCAGGCAGGACGACAGAAAACGCCCCGGAAGGGGCATCATTCCGCTCGTTCCCAGAAGACAAACCTCAAGCATAACTACCTCCGCACTGTTCCGTTTCCGGAACTTATTCGCGCTCGATCATGCGCATATATACGTATCCGTTCTCCACGGGATTGTCGTAGTAGTTCTTTCGCATCCCGACACGGACAAATTCTTCCTGCTCATAGAGGGCGATCGCACCCGCGTTGTGCTCGCGCACCTCGAGGAACGCAACCTCTGCCCCGGCCTCCGCGGCCTCCCGCACAAGTCCCCGCAACAGAAGACGTCCAAGGCCCTGCCGCCTCATGTCGGGCGCTACCGCGATATTGGCGATCTGCGCCTCGGGGATCGTCAGGAACATTCCCGCGTACCCGAGCACGCGCTCTCCGTCCT
The DNA here is from genome assembly GCA_017617545.1 of Lachnospiraceae bacterium. Lineage (GTDB taxonomy): Bacteria > Bacillota > Clostridia > Lachnospirales > Lachnospiraceae > ISDg. The sequence continues at coordinate 54,783 of JAFZVZ010000035.1, read as the reverse complement.
TCACGGTGACAAACCGGTACAGCGGATTGACAAGCGAATCCCGAAGCGTCTGTTCGCTCCACGGATCGGAAAAACACTCTCTCTCGAGCTCCGCGATCTGCGCGATATCCCCGTCCGTGACCGCAACTACTTCATACGCAGCATCGGTGACTTCCGTTGTACGGTCATTTTCCTTCAAGTCGTTCCTCCCGTTCCCTCTCCGCCTGCGAGATCCGCAGGTACGTCGGGACAAATTCCTCCGCGCTCACCGTCCGGCCCTCGGCAAGGAGCTTTACCCCAAGCCAGCCGACCGACGCCGCGCTCTGCTTCGCGAGGTGAACCGGAGCGAGTGAATACGGCACCGTGACACTGCTCTTAAGCTTCTCCTGAAACACCGAAAGCGCGTCTCCGACAAATGTCACCTTCCGCCCGAGAGCGTTGATCTTCTCGATCAAAGGATCGATCGTCATGCATGCGTCCGGAACGTATTCTACGATAGTAGAACCGTCAAAACCATACACTCCCGTGTACACCTGCCCGCGTCTGGCATCCATCAGCGGACACACAAGATCGTCGGTTCCCGCCAGGTTGCAGGCGAGCCCCGCGACCGTGGAAACCGGGATGATCGGAACATTCCAGACCATCGCAAGGCCCTTCACCGTCGCAGCACCGATGCGAAGTCCCGTAAAGGATCCCGGGCCCGCCGCCACGGCGATCGCGGTGATGTCCTCCTTCGCGGTCTCCGTCATGCGGAGCACTTCATCGATCATCGGCAGCAGCGTCTGCGAGTGCGTCTTGCGGTAATCCACGGAGTACTCCGCGAGCACCGCGTTGTCCGAGAGGACCGCAACGGACGCTACCTGTGCCGAACTGTCAATCGCAAGAATTTTCACTTTGGCCTCCAAACTCCATCGTTATCCGGCGGTACGAAAGTCCGCGGTCGAGATCCTTCTCGATCGTCACCCGCGTCGCCTCCTCCGGGATCAGTTCCCGGATCCTGTCCGCCCACTCGATCAGGCAGACACCGTCGCCGAAGAAATACTCCTCGTAGCCGATCTCATACATCTCGTCCGGATCGTCGATCCGGTACACATCAAAATGAAACAGCGGAACGCGCCCCTCACGGTACTCCTGCACGATCGTGAACGTCGGGCTGCTCACGGGCTCCGTGATCCCCAGTCCCTTCGCAACTCCCTTGACAAACACGGTCTTGCCGACACCGAGATCGCCGTTAAGGCAGATCACCGACCCCGCCGGCACCCTCTCCCCGAGCAACTGCCCGTAGTGAAAGGTCTCCTCCGCACTGAAACTTTCAACAACCATTTTCCAACTCCAGCTATATCCTTCGGATCATCCGCGATCCGGTCTTAACTTTTTTCCAAAATCAACCACAAAGGATCATTTCTTCCCGACACGCTCATACAGAAGCGCCTTCAGCTCATCGTAGTGCTCCGCCACGACATCTTTCGGGAAAATGAACCCGCTGTTGCGGAACACATATGCGTACAACGTTGATTTCGTCTCCTTCAGGCGGCTGATCTTCGAGTACTCGAGCAGTCCTCTCACGCCCTCCTGGCAGATGACAAATCCCTCCTCGCAGACATGATACTCTGTCGGCGTGCTCTGGTTTTGCAGATACGATGCGCTTTTCGCCGCGTTGATGACCGCGCGGATCGGAACGTACCAGAGAAGGAATACCAGAAGCACGATGATCAGCGCACGCTTCTGCGCGCCGAGCGTCGTCCAGGAGGTTACCAGGTACGCGATGCTTAAGATGAGTACAAGCCAGAACAGCGAGTTGCTCAGTCCGAGCAGCGAATACCGGAGGTTAAACTTTGCCAGGTCCTTGAACCGCAGCGTGTACGTGAGGCAGAATTTTTCGGTGGTGAGCGCCTCGTCGCAGCGGGCCTCATTTTCCGCCATCAGCTCTTCCTCGCTCTTCTTCCGGTTGTCCGCCTTGAGCGCAGGTTTCTCCGCCTCGCCGGCGTCCTCGGCCTCTTCCGCGTCCTCAGCTTCCGATTCCTCCTCGTCCGTCTCCGCGTCCTCGGTGATTTCGTAATCCTCCGCAAGCTCAACGCCGGTCTCTTCGCCGTCAAGCCCGTCGGACATCACTTCCGATTCCTTTACTTCATTCTCGTCCATACTTCCTCCGTGTCGCCGCATCCGGCGTATCTCAATGCTTTCCGAGGCAGTTGCCGCACGGCTGATAGCCCATGTCCTCCGCTGCCTCCGCGGTTCCGTAGAAATAATACCAGTTGCGGTGCATCTGACCCGCAACGCTCGAGCATCCCGGCAAATGATACTTCATCGTGTTGCCGTTCAAAATAAACGTCACGCCCTCCGGCAGCTCCTCCGGCGCCTTGATCCCGCTCTCGTCCTTTTGGTACGGATCCTCAAGCGCCGACGCGTACGGCCGGATCACGTCGCCCTCAACCGCGAATATGACGGTCCCCTGCACATCGGTCCGATAGATCAGCGCGCCGCACTCGACCAGGCGGTCGATGCAATCCTTCGCGGGATGACCGTAATCGTTCTCTCCCACGCTGATCACCGCATACGCAGGCCGCGCCGCGCCCAACAGCTCCGAGGTGTTGGAGTAGCGGCTCCCGTGGTGGTTCGCAAGGAAAATGTCGTTCTTCCCCACGACGCCCTTCTTTACAAGCGCGCGCTCCCTTGCCGCGCCCGCGTCGCCCATAACAAGTATACTCACGTTGTCAAGTGTCACCCGAAGAGCAAGCGAGGTGTCCTCTCCGGTCTCCGACGGATCGCCCGTCCCGGAACCGTCGTCCGCTGCGTCTCCGCTCTGCCGGACTGTCCCCGGCACGGAGGATGCCAGCACCGTAACAGTGCATCCGTCCGCGGAAAATGTTCTCCCGTCCTCCGGGTATGTCCACGGCACTTCCTTGCTCTTGATCATCGAGGCAAATGAGGCGTACGTCTTCGTGTCTCCCTCGTACGCAGGTCCCCAGACCTCGTCCACGGCAAATGCCGACAGCGCCCCGACAAGGCCGCTGATGTGATCGCTGTCGTAGTGCGTCGCCACGACAAGCTGCAGTCGCTTGATGCCGAGCTTTTTGAGGTAGCTGATGACATACGAGGACGTGTACGCGTCGCCGCCGTCGATCAGCACCGCGGTCGTTCCGGAACAGAACAGCGTGCTGCTCCCTTCGCCGACATCCAGACAGTAGATCGCCGTCTCCAGCTGCGGATTGACGACATCGGAGTTGTCCTTCCCGCCCGGCGTCGGTGTCGCCTCAGGCGTTGCCGCGCCTGCCTGCGTCGGTGTTGCTTCCGGCGCCAATGAGCCCGCTTGAGTCGGCGTCGTCTGCGCGCCGGTCGGTGTCACTTCCCCCGCCGGCGTTGCTGTCTCTGCGCCGGGGCTGACCGTCATGGTCGCGCCCGGTGTCAGCTCAACCGGCTCCGGCTTGTTCCCGTCGAACAAACCGAGCCCGAACATAAGCAACAGTCCTGCCAGTACCAACCCCGACAAGACCGTCGCAATCCATACCTGTGTGTGTCTTTTTTTCATAAACGCCCCCGGTTACCTGCAATCGAACTTACCGTCAACGAAACCGGTGACTGTGATCGTCCTTCTGCTACTTCAGGATGTACCCCACGATCAGGCAATGCTTCTTCACGACCTCGCGCAGCGTCTTGCAGATGCGCGGCTCGGACACATTGCTCCAGCGGTTGTAAACTAAATACGTTCCGTCCTCCTGCCTTACGCAGAACACGAAATGTCCCCCGCCGAAGATCGGCCTCTTCGTCCAGTACGCGATCACGCACGCTTCGGACGAAGACAGTTTCTTATACGAAAGCGTCATCTTGTTCTTAATACCGAAATGACGCAGGCAGTAGCCCATGCTGAACGGGAACGTTCCGAACGCAGCCCCGAACGGCGCCGCAGCAAGCTCCATATACCGAAGGATCTTCGGAAAATCAGGCTCCAGCCCCTTGTAACGCATCGCGTTGTACAAAGCAAGCGGCCCGCATCCGACATTGCCCACGGTCCGGAAACCGTATGGCATGTCGTTCAGCACACCGATGCTCTGCCCGTTCAGATAAGGCTTCGTCAGTTCCACTGCCTTATGCTTTTTGTAATGACTCGGAAAATACATATTATCTGCACAACTTTCTGGAAATATCCCACAAATAGGTGTCGATATCCTTCTTCATGGCGATCGCCTCAGCGAGATCCATGTCGGTGAACTCGCCCTTCAGGTAGCATACCGCGCGATTCGAAGCGCCGGCGAGAATGATATCAACTGCGTGAGCGCCCATCGCGGACGCGAACACACGGTCACGGCAGGTCGGGCTTCCGCCTCTCTGAATGTAACCGATGATGGTCGCGCGCGTCTCAAGACCGGTTGCCGCCTCGATACGCTTGGCCATACCGTTTGAATCGCCTACGCCCTCCGCATTGATGATGATGTGTAATTTCTTGCCGAGCTTCTTGCGCTCGGCGATACGGTCGATGATCGCCTGCTCCTCGTAATCGTAGCGCTCGGGGATCAGGATTTCCTCTGCACCGTTGGCGATACCGCACCACATGGCGATGTGGCCGGCCTTGCGGCCCATAACCTCGATGATACTGCAGCGCTCATGGGACGCCGACGTGTCACGCACACGGTCAATGGCGTCCATGGCGGTATTTAACGCGGTATCGAAACCGATCGTGTAATCGGAGCTCGCGACATCGAGATCAATGGTTCCCGGAACCGCCACGACGTTGATCCCGTGCTTGGAGATCTCCAGCGCGCCGCGGTACGAACCGTCGCCGCCGATGACAACGAGCGCGTCGATTCCGTTCTTACGGCAGATGCTTGCCGCCTTCTCGGGACCGTCCGGATGCATCATCTCCGGGCAGCGAGCCGTGTACAGGATCGTACCGCCCTTCTGGATGATGTCCGCCACGCTCCGGGTCGTCATATCAATGAAATCCTCCTCGAGAAGTCCCGAGTACCCTCGGCGGATGCCCTTCACCTTCATCCCCGCGTGCACCGCGGTACGCACAACCGCACGCACGGCAGCGTTCATGCCCGGCGCGTCGCCGCCGCTTGTGAGAACTCCGATCGTCATGACTTCCTCCTTCTTACCCTTAAACAGACCCATACCGATACTCTCCTTCTGTACTTCTGTACTGTGTTATTCCGGTTCTATCTCCGGTATACGGACTTCACGCCCGTCAAAATGCATTCTGGTATGTGAATGCGATCCGATCTTCTCCGTATTCCTTCTTCAGACGGTCGAGTGTCCCGTCCTCGGGATCGATCATGATCCCGCGCGGAAGGCTCCGCACCGCCTTCTCGGCGACACATACCGCCGCTACCGGCACCTTGCCGTCACTGCCGGAGACAAGCTCTGTCAGGTGCTCAAGATCCGCCTCGCACGCCGCGACATTGTCGTAGCGGACCCACAGCTTGCGCGGCACCTCCGAGAACAGGCACATGCGCGAGAACAGAAGCTTTGCCGGTTTGTCCTCCTCCACGCTTGCGCGTCCCATCAAGAAGATCTTGCTGTCCGCAACGAACCTCGCCCGGTTCTTCTCGTAATCCTTCGGGAACACGAGAACCTCCGCGGTTCCAACCAGGTCCTCGACCGTGAGGAACGCCATGATGGAATTGCTCTTGGTCGTCTTCGTCGTGATGCCCGTGAGCAGTCCGCCGATAATGTATGTCGCGCCGTCCTTCACGTTCGGAAGGCCGGTCTCCTCGTCGAGGTTGAAATCGATCGTCTGCGCCGTCACCTGCTTCTGGAGAAGGTCGTAATCCGCCTCCAGCGGATGGCCACTGACATAGATGCCGAGCACTTCCTTCTCGAAGTTGAGCATCTCCTCCTTGGAGAACTCTCCGCAATCCGGGAAGACTTCCGTCGGCTTCTCCTCGGGGTTCATAAAATCAAACAGGGACATTTGCCCGGTCATCTGCTTCTTGCGATCGGCCGCCGTGTCATCCACGATCGCCGCGTACGCCTGCATCATCTGCTTGCGCGTGCCCGGCAGACTGTCAAACGCGCCCGCCTTGATAAAGTTTTCGATCGTGCGCTTGTTCGCTTCCCTGCCGTTCATCCGCGTGATGAAATCCGTGAGCGACGTGAACGGTCCGTTGCTCTCGCGCTCTCGTACGATCGCGTCGATCACCTGCGTGCCGAGGCCGCGGATCGCCGATAAGCCGTAGCGGATCGCCTTCTTTCCGTCCTCCGCGCGTCCGACGCTGAACGCCGCGACGCCCTCGTTGATGTCGGGCGGAAGAAGCTGAATGCCCATCGGCCGCAGCGTCGCGATATACCCGGAAACCTTGTCACCGTTGTCGATGACGGACGTCATCAGAGCCGCCATGAACTCCGCGGGATAATATCTCTTCAGGTACGCCGTACGGTAGGCAACGACCGCGTAGCACGCGGCGTGCGACTTGTTGAACGCGTAGCTGGCAAAATCCGTCATCTCGTCGAAGATACGGTTGGCCACCTCGGCGGGAATGCCGTTGGCCACACAGCCAGGCACGTTCGCTTCCTCGTTGCCGAAGACGAAGTTCTGGCGCTCCTTGGCCATAACCTCCGCCTTCTTCTTGCTCATCGCGCGTCGCACCAGGTCGCTTCGTCCGAAGCTGTACCCGGCGAGGTCACGCACGATCTGCATAACCTGCTCCTGATATACGATACAGCCGTAGGTCGATTCCAAAATCGGACGCAGCTGTTCACAGTCGTATGTGATGTGCTCCTGATCGTCCTTGCCCGCAATGTACTTCGGAATGAAATCCATCGGGCCCGGGCGGTACAGGCTGATGCCTGCGATGACATCCTCAAGACACCGCGGCTTCAGTTCCTTCATGAACGCTTTCATGCCCGCGCTTTCCAACTGGAAAATACCCTCGGTCTTACCGGAGGCAAGCAGGTCATACACCGCGGGATCGTCGTAGGAAACCTTCTCGATTGAAAAATCCGGTTTCTCCTCGCGGACCATGTCCTCCGCGTCCTTGATGACCGTGAGCGTACGAAGTCCCAGGAAATCCATCTTGAGAAGTCCGAGCTCCTCGAGTGTCGTCATCGTGTACTGCGTCGTGATCGTGCCGTCGGCAGATCTCGACAGCGGCACAAGATCGTCCGCGGGAGCCGGCGCGATGACCACGCCCGCCGCGTGCATCGAGGTGTGTCTGGGAAGTCCCTCCAGCCTCTTCGCGTAGTCGATGAGCTTCGCGATCTCGGCATCCGACGCGACAACACCCGACAGCTCCTTGCTGACGTCGAGCGCCTTCTTGATGTTCATGCCGAGTTCCATCGGAACCATCTTGGCGACGGCGTCCACTCTCGCGTACGGAAGGTCCATCGCGCGTCCGACGTCGCGGATGACACCGCGCGCCTGCAGCGTACCGAACGTGACGATCTGTACGACGTGGTCCTCGCCGTAGCGCTTCACAACATAATCGATGACCTCCTGTCTGCGTTCGTAACAGAAGTCCACATCGATATCGGGCATCGTCTGACGCTCCGGGTTCAGGAAACGCTCGAAAATGAGCGAGTACCGGATCGGATCGATGTCCGTGATCTTCAATGAATATGCGACGATACTACCGGCGCCGCTGCCTCGTCCGGGGCCGACAGGGATGTCATGCTCCTTCGCGTAGCGGATGAAGTCCCACACGATCAGGAAGTAATCGACGAACCCCATCGTGCGGATCGTCGTGAGCTCGTACATCAACCGCTCTTCATGCTCCTCGTAGTTGTCCGGGTAGCGCTCCTTGAGACCGGCGCGGCACAGCTCCTCGAGGTAATCGTACGCGGTGTAGCCCTCCGGCACCTCAAACACGGGCAGCTTGTAGTGCCCGAACTCGATCTCCACATGGCAGCGGTCCGAGATCTTCTTCGTGTTCGCGAGCGCCTCCGGCGCGTACGGGAACAGAGCCGCCATCTCCTCCGCCGACTTCATGTAATACTGACCGCCCTCGTAGCGCATGCGGTCCTCATCCTGCACCTTCGCCTGCGTCTGGATGCACAGAAGCACGTCGTGCGCCTCCCAGTCGTCGGCCTTCACGTAATGAATATCGTTCGTGCAGACAAGCGGGATGCCCGTCTCCTTGTTCATCCGCAAAAGCGCCTGGTTGACCAGCTTCTGGTCCGGAATGCCGTGGTCCTGCAGCTCGAGGAAGAAATTGTCCTCCCCGAATATCCCCTGCAACTTCTTTGCGCAATCTACCGCATCCTCATACAGGTTCATGCGGATCAGAGAAGGGATCTCGCCCGCGAGGCAGGCGGACAGCGCGATCAGACCCTCGTGGTACTTCTCTAAAAGCTCATAGTCCACGCGCGGTTTATAGTAAAAGCCTTCGGTAAAGCCCTTGGAAACGATCTTCATCAGGTTTTTGTAGCCGAGATCATTTTCCGCGAGAAGAACCATATGGTAGTATCGCTTCTCGCTGACCGTCCCGGTCTTGTCAAACCGCGATCCCTGCGCCACATAAACCTCGCAGCCGATCACCGGCTTGATCCCCTCCGCAAGACATGCGCGATAGAAGTCGATGACACCGTACATGACGCCGTGGTCCGTGATCGCAAGCGCGTCCATGCCGAGTTCCTTCGCACGGTGCACCATCTCCTTGATCTTACCCGAGCCGTCCAGCAGACTGTACTCCGTATGCACATGTAAATGCGTAAAATCCATGGGGTCTTCCTTTCTCGAATCGTTGTTTTTCATTATAGCATTTTTCGCGGTTCGAATCAAGAAACAGGCCACGGAAAATCCTGGCCGGATTTCTCATTTTCCTGTGGATTTTCTGCCTGTATCGGTGTAAGATTGTGGCATATATTTGTGTTCGAACTACGATACCACATACAATCAGCGAGGAATTGCCCATGCTATCGAGTATTTTGGAAATCGTCTCCTGTGTTTTCACCGTCGTCGCTCTGTTGTTTTCGCTTTACATGTGGCTGATCGACCGGAACGACGAAGACAACATGGAGTTTTACAAGAAGAAAAAGAAGTACCTGGAAACCCTGTACAAAGACCGAGAGATCATCGAAGTTATCGACGAGACCGCGAACGAGAAGAAGGAACTTTCCGAAAAAATGCAGGATACTTGGGATACCTCCGTTGCCATCGACGAGATCAATAACACGCTCCGCATCATCACCGCGTTCCGGTTCTGGGGACGAAGCAGGTGGTACGACCGTTTCCCGGAACTGCAGAAGCTCTTCTCCGACAGCATCGTACTGTCGAGCCAGTTGAAGCGCTGCTGCGAAGAGAAGACGGAATCCCTGGTCGGGATCCGGTTCCATGAGTTTTACGGAAACCAGCTCCCGAAGTTGCGGAAAGACTACCTGGAAAAGCTGGATTCCGCAATCGTGTTCCTGGAACACGTTGAGTAAAGGAGGCACCCGGAATGATACTTGATCTGCTGATCCAACTGTTCAAGGGGCTCGGCTGGCTCTTCCGAACACTGTTCTTTTCTTCCTACGAATGCCTGTTTGTCATCATATTCGTCGCATTCACCCACGTTCTTCTCTGCAAATTCTTCGTGGTTTACGAGGCCGTCACCTATGAGTGCTCGCTGGCCGCCGTTCTGCTGACGATCATGAACATGCACAGCCGCGGGATCACCGTTCCCAATCTCGTGGCGTTCGGGATCTGCTTCGTCGCGTTTCTTTTAAACGCCCTGTCGCAGAAGCATTTCTACGGAAAGCTCAAAAACATCGTCAATGACGTGTTCCTTACCCGTTACTTCGACCCGAAGAACAAAAACAGCGGTGAGGACATGAAGGATATCATATCCCGTTCCGTAGTTCCCTCGTTCTCCCGCTTCATCGAGGAGTCGAAACTTTTGAACAACCCCGCCAATCTCTTCGGTCTGATCAAGAGAACCCTGTCCCGTGACCGCTTTCAGAAGCGAAAATTCATGATCCGCGAGAGATCCGCCGATCTTCTGAATTATACGAGTTTCCACGATGCCGCGGCGACACAGAAAGCCGTTGCGGAAGGACGTATTTCGGGCAACAAGAAACTGCTGCCCGGCGTCATCATCACCCCGGAGGATCTCGCCCTCGATTATTCGGACGAGAAGAAAGGACTGTTCTCCTTCGATTTTCTGGGCTTCGGTGCTCTCTTCGGCAGCATGATCTACGTGTACATGACCTCGTCCGACAGCTCGTCCGTTCTTCTGCCGCAGTGGGGTCTTTACCTCCTTCTGATCTTTGTGGGATTCGCCTCCTACCTGTTCCGTCGGATCGCGTTTCAGCGGAATAACTCGCTGTTTACGGAGCTCGCGTGTGTTGCTTTCTTCCCGGTTCTGTACATATTTTCCACCGGAACGTTCCACTCCGCCGATTGGACGGATTACACCGCGTTCATCATTTCTGTCGTTCTCATTTTCGTGATATTCTTTATCTACGGACGCAGCGGGAAGATCCGTCAGAAGAAGGCGCAGGCACAGTTCAAGGATCTTTTGGATGATAAATCCATCCGCGATTATCCCGCGGAAACCAAACGTATCATCATAAACTGCCTGGAAAGTCTGCTGTTTCTGTGTCCCTCCGTTCTGGAACCGCTTTCCTTCCGAATGTTCCAGGGTGAGTTCCAAAAGGGAAAGAAGGCCGAGCGTTTCAAGCACGAAAAATCGATGGTAGGTCTGGTCCGCGAGATCACCGGTTTCAAAAAGAATCCGTTTGAGGTGAAGGATCTTACTTTGGAGAAAAAACACATCCTGATCAGCTACGGCATCATCATCGCCTCCCTGATTTTCCTCTGCTTCACCGCCTTCATCTATTCCTGAGCGGACCGTGATCCGGAACCGAAGCATAAAAACGGGCTGAACGTGCCATTGCGCGCTCAGCCCTTATTTGTTATTTATCAGTCTTCGTCAAACATCACCTATTCGGAGAACCATTTGACTTCCGTCGCGTAAACACGGTTTGCCTTGCGCAACTTTCCGAGAAGGTAGAGGTTGGACGCATACTCCGAGACGATGTACATTTTCCTGTCGACAATTACGATCTCCTCGGACATCGGGGAGATTTCTTTGATTATCTCCTCCGCTCCGCCGCCGAGAATATAGAGCGGCACCTCTGTCTCCAGGATGCGGATCGTGCCGGACTGCGGAAGACGCTTCAGATCATATGTCCTGATATGGGACGGGCGATACCCGTACGCCACCGACAGATACAGCTTTCCGTCATGGAAGCACGCGCCCTGCGCATTGTTGCAGAGGGAATACGCAACCTTCGGAACCGGCTTGTTGTCCTCAAGAGTAAACCCGATCATCAACCCTCCGAACTCCGTATTTTGATCGACCGCGATCTTGTGGGAGGCAGCCGTGTAGAACAGCGGTCCCTTCCGGTAAAATTCTCCCGCGTACAAAAGCTCCTCGTCCGTGGAAGTCCAGGACACGCGGTAGTAATCATTTTCCGATCGTAACATGACAACATCCCGGTAGCTCACACGGCTTTTGTCGGGCGCGTTATAGATGTCTTTCAGGTCATACCGGTACATGCACGACTTTGTGCTGCCTGCAATGTACACCGAGCCCTGATATAACGACAAACCGCCGGCATGCCCGCGGAACCGCTTTCCGTTCGGGTGAGCCATACGCACGGTTTTGACGCACTGTTTCGTCGCCGCGTCGATGACGTAGATCGGCGAAGCTCCGCCGTACATCATATACCCCGTGATCAGGAAGCACTTCCGCTCCGCATCGTAGGTGATCCCCTGCGGGATGAACCCCTTGCCGATGTCCGGAACGCGAAACGCCTCCTCACTGTTTTCCTGATAGTTTTTGATGCAATCCTTTGTCTTCATAAGTTCTCACCCCTAACATTGCCGCAGTCAGTATAACAGCGCGGAAAATGCGAACACCAGCGCCGTGATCGTCACCATCGACACCGCCGTCGTCACCGCGATCGCGGCCGTCAGTATGCTCGTATCCTCGCCGATCTTCTCGGCCTGGATCATCGGCAGGTTGCCGACCGGCACTGCCGCCATCAGTCCCATTGCGAGCGTCGCGGCAGGGTCGAAGGAAAATGCGTTCATCACGAGCATGATCACCGTCGGCAGCAGCACCAGGCGAAGCGCGATGTACACCCATATCCTCGCGTTTTTCATATGCTCCGCGAAATGCGAGCGCGCGATGTTGATTCCGAGCAGCGCCATCGACAGGAACACCGTGGCGTTGCCGACGTAGCTCACGGTGTTGGCCAGGATCGGCGGCAGCTTCAGGTCAAACCAGAACACCACCAGGCTGAAGATCGCCATGACCGTGCCGGGGTTGATCGCCTGGCGGAATGTCGAGGCAAAACCTCTCTTTTCTTTGCTCACCGCGCCGGTCTGTACACCGCTCTTCGCGCCAACCGCCTCGTCATCGGTCGCAACCGCGTCCACTTCCCCGCTCTCGCCGTTCTTCTCTGCCTCCCGCGCTTTCGGTCCGTTCCCGAGGATCGCCATGCCGTGCGTATAGAACAGAAGGCTGTAGAATACGTTGACGACGATCACGTACAAGATCGAGTTCGCCGGGAGCACCGCTCTCGCGACCGGGATCCCAAGAAAGCCGGTGTTTGTGTAAACGGTCATCAGGTTGTAAAAGCGACGGTTCTCCGGCTCCACACGCAGTATGCGCGGAAGCACGAACCCGAGCACGACAAGCAGCGCGTACAGTCCCGCGCCGAGCGCTGCCGCGATCAGCAGGTCGCGGTGCGTCGCCGTCAGACCTCCGCCAAGGATCGACGCCAGGATCAGCGCCGGGTTGCAGATGTCCACGACGATGGCGGACAGCTTCTTCGATGTCAGATTGTCAGCGATGTTGCGTTTCTGCATGTAGATCCCGATGGAGACGAGGATGCAGATAACGCCCATCTGCTGAAGTATCACACTCAAACTCATGGGTATACCCCTGTATCAATCAGGCAGGCCGGTGACGGCTCCCTGTCATTTTCCCAAACGCAATTCATGATAGCACATCCTCACGGCGTTGAAAAGGATTTTCCTATGCTGTTCTTGCTGTATCCGATACTTTTTGAAAGGAAAGCTTCCTCGCCCCGCTTCTTGCTTTCTCGGCGGTAATCTGCTATCATATCGCTTGTGGCGCGGCGTGTCCCCGCAGCTTTATTGCGGCCCGCCGGGTGTCTGCTGACACCATGCGCCGAGGGAGGCATACAATGAAACGATTCAAGATCGTATTGGCTCTTATTCTGACGATGACCGCGGTCCTTGTGCTCGGAAACATCGCGCTCGCGGACGAACCCGTCTCCGGCGCCCCGGTAAAGATCTACTCCGTGGACGATCTGCTCACGATAAAGGACAATCCCGCGGGCACGTATGAACTTATGACCGACATTGACTTAAACGGCGTCGAGTGGCCGGCCATCACGTTCACCGGTAGGTTCAAAGGCAACGGTCATTACATTCTCAACCTGAACAAGGCAGCGGTGTCCGAGGAGACACGCGTGACCTATGACGGCAACCGCAAGACGTACGACACACATTTCGCGGGGTTGTTCGCGATCGCGGAAAATGCTTCGATCACCGGAGTCCGCCTGCTCGGCATCGACCTGATGCACAATTTCGACGGTGACTGCTTCTTAGGAGGCATCGCGGGCTTCGCCTCGGAGACCGTGATCGAGAATTGTGAGGTCGTCGGCTCGATCCGCCTCGACGTGGACAACGGACGGATGTTCGGCGTCGGCGGCGTCATCGGCTACGGCAACGCGGTCATCCGCGACTGCGTGATCGACGTGACACTCGTGAACACCGACCTGGACAAGGCCAACCGCGACGAGCAGTATCTCGGCGGCATCTGCGGCGCGGGCTATCCCGACATCGACGGCTGCACGATCGATATCGCCGGTTACATCTCCGACCACGGCTACGTGCACAGCGGCGGTATGGTCGGCATGTACATCATTTACCCGAAGCGGTTCGACCGCGACGGCTTTGTGAAGAACAACACCCTCAAAGGGTTTATCACATTTTTCGAGGACAATACAAACCGGCGCGCCTACTGCGTGAAGGACTTCGGCGAGGTCATGGACCACAAGTTCAGCGAGGCCAACAACACCTTCGACTTCAAGCGCGACGAGCGCAAGGATTACTCAGTCAATCTGTTGCCGCACATGTGCGACAATCCCGATTTCGAGGATGCCGTCCACGACGCGGCCGGTGAGGCTCCCGGCTACACGGAGCACACCTGCAAGACATGCGGGTACTCGTACCGCGACCAGTACACGACCCCCGTGCACACACTTTCGGCCGATTTCAATGTCGTGACCGAAGCAACGGTGGAAGCGCCCGGTCTCGCCGAGTACACATGCGTCAGCTGCGGTGCCGTGCTGCGGCAGGAAATCCCCAGTCTCACCCCGACGCCGACACCCACTTCTACCCCGACGCCGGCGCCCGATGACGGCAAGGATACGAAATCCTCATCGGACGACACGAAGAAGTCCGGGGACGACGACAAGGTCAACCCGCTCCTTCCGATCGCTTGCGGCATTCTCTTCATCGTCGGCGCGGTGCTGACGGCGCAGGTGATCCTTCACCGAAGGGAGCGCAAGCGCATGTTAGCGCGCAGGAAGCAGCGAAACAGGAAGCAGTGATCGCAGGCAACGCAGGCCGTTCGGCGTTACAACAAGGCAAAATCGAACAAAAAAAACAAAGCCGCAGGATCGCCTGCGGCTTTTGTTATGTTCCGTTGAATTATCTCACTGCTTCTTTACGGAGTACCCGAAGGTTCCGAGCTTCTCGCCGAGCGCGTGGTACACACCGTGCGAGTAAGCGACAAGGTTGGCGGCCTCAAGATCGAAGCGTCCCTTCTCGTCCATGTAGCGGTCGTCGACGGTGACACCCGTGACCTCCGCGATGTACATGTCGTGCGAGCCGAGGCGCTCCACCTTCTTTACCTTGCAGTACAGGTTGACCGGGCTCTCCGCGATGGCAGGCGTCTCCATGTAGTCCGAGCGGTACTCGGTCAGGTTGCGCTCGCTGAATTTGTCGTAGTCGCGTCCGGAACGCACGCCGCACCAGTCACACGACTCCGCAAGCTCCTCAGTCACAAGGTTGACCACAAACTCGCCGCTCTCCTCGATGATCTCGTGCGAATACCGCTCAGGGCGGATCGACACGGACAGCATCACCGGATCGGAGCAGATCGTGCCCGCCCACGCGAGCGTCACGATGTTCGGCTTCTCGTCAGCCCCGGGCTTCTTGCAGCTCACCATAACCACCGGCACCGGATAGAGCATGTTGCCGGCCTTCCAATTCAGTTTACCCATTGTTATTTACCTCCTGATCACAGTCCGTTGATCCGCAGCGTTCTTCCGAGCTGGTCAGCTACGATGTTGCCGCGGTCGGCCGTGTACTCGTTCATTTCCGAGAGCAAAAGCCCGTAAATTCTACAACCGTAGAATATAGGGATTGCCGCAAAGCTGTCTCGTTTCGGAAGCTCCGTTCTCTCTAAGATTCCGCTGACCGGACAGAGCCTTCTCTGCGGTGCCAGCACGCGGATCTCCTCGTCGCGCACCGTGCACATCAGCCGGATCACGTTCGGAAACTCCAAAGGCTTTCCGTCCTGATAATCGACCGGCTTCTCAAACAGGAACACCGCGATGTTCGGAAGTCCCAACCGGTCGCAGCACCGGATGATCGTCTCCTCGTCGACCTTGGCAACCTCGTCGAAATCCATGCACTGCACGAAGAAATCCTGCAGCCTCTCGCGGCCCTTCTTCAGGTTCTCACCGATCGCGTTGATCTCCTCGGACATCGCGAGGATCGCGCGGTCCTTCATGTACGAGAAGCAGCGGTTGTTCATATAGTTCGCCGTAACGGTCTTCTGCGACTTGTTCATGCTGTTCTGCAGGCGCTCGATGCTCCTCACCAGCTTCGCGGGATCGGTGTACTTCATCGCCCCGTTGGAGAAGAAGATGTGGATCAGCTTGCGCAGCTCCGTGAACTCCTCCATCGTCATGGTACCGGCGATCATGGAGCGAAGCATCCGCGATATGAATTCGTAAAATAATCTCCGCAGGTTGACCTCGTCATTGTCGTGGATCTCACTCGCGTAGCGGTAGAAACAATCGTCGAACATGCGGTAGACGAACGCCTGGTCCACCTGCAGCATCTCCATCGTCGTGTACTCGTACATCTCGTACTCGAGCGATTCACGGCCGTACAGTCTCGTCGGAAGGATTACCGATTCCACTTCCCGACCTTCCATCTTCTCCAGAAGCAGTTCCACGGCCTTCTGTCCAAGTGTTACGCCGTCCGCGCCGATGGACGCGAGCGGAGGGATCATTGTCCCTGCAAACTTGGTGTTGTCATATCCGAAGACCTGCACATCCTTGCCGGGCGTGATGCCTCGCTCCTTCAGGACATCGTACAGCGACACCGCGACCTGGTCGTTGACACAGAAGATCGCCTGCGCATCGGGGTTGCGGTCCATCAGACGCTCCGCGGGCGCGCGCGATTCGATCGACATGTCCGTCTTCTCGTACATATCCTCGCTGTACGCAAGTCTGTTGCGCTGCAGGCATTCCATAAACACACGCTTGCGCTCCTGGGCATCACCGTTGTCATCCCGTCCTCCGAGCATACAAAGCCTCGTAACGCCCTTGACGTTGACCAGGTATTCGATCGCTTCGCGAAGTCCCTGCTCATTGTCGTAGCGCACCGTTGTCGCGTCTGCGACATCCGTCGAGATGAACACCTTCGGAACGCTCGCAAATTTGCTGTATCTCTCATCGATGACGTCATCACCGCTGACGCCGCATATATTCGGCAGCGTCAGGATCAGTCCGTCCAGGTTCAGCATCTCCTCAAGGTGGTACACGGAGTTGTGCACCGTCTTGTACCAGTAGTTGCCGTCCCTGCGGTTCTTCTCCTCGTCGTGAATGCCCGCGAGCACCACAAGGCGCATGTCGCGGTGTCCCGCGATGGCCGTGCGAACGCTGTGTATGATCTCCTTCGAGTAGTCGACGGAGATATCCTCAAGGATCAAGCCGATCGTTTTCTTTGAATCCCCAATACTTGCCATAAGCGAACCCCTTTCCTCTTCAGCTTACACCGCGATCTCCGGTGTCGGTTTGGAAAATAAATACCCCTGCGAGTAGTCGATGCCGTGCCGCAGCAGCACATCCTGGATCTGCTCATTTTCCACGAACTCCGCCACGATCCGAAGATTCTGCATGCCAAGCTGCTTGTAACCCACGATCAGGCTGATCAAAAGCTCCGACTCCGGGCTGTTGCAGCAGTTGCGAACGATCGAGCCGTCGATCTTGATATAATCCGAATGGATGCTCACGACATGCTGCAGGTTAGAGTAGCCGCTGCCGAAGTCATCGATGGAGATCTTGCCGCCCAGCTGATGCACGCGGTCCACGAAGCTCTCCAGAACATCGTAGGCCTCCACGTCCTCACTCTCCAGTATCTCAAAGATAAAGTTCTCCGGATGCTTCACTTCTCCGAGCAAATCAAACAGCAACTCCATCGTATCCCGGTTCTTGATGTCGCGCATACCGAGGTTGATGCTGACGCTGATGTCCTCGGCATCGCGGAATCGCTCGAACACCTTGCGGATCATGATCGACGACACGGAGTCGTACAGAAGTCCGTACGAGCGCGCCACGTCGAGGAAGCGATACGGCGAGTAGATCGTTCCGTTCTCATCCTCGAGCCGCATCAGCGACTCATAGTGGTGGATCGTTCCCGTCGTGTTGTCATGGATGCCCTGATAATACGGGATGATCTTGTCATGCGCGATCGCGTAGTTGATCACGTTGACCATGTGATACCGCTCGCGGATGCTCTCCTCGTCCGACTGGAAGATCTTCGCGTCGCACACATAGAACTGCATATTCTTGTTGAGCATCTCCATGCGGGCCCGATTGTATACCGAGTCGAGGTTCTCCACCGTACATCCGTTGATGACGCAAACGATCGGCACGATCGCGATCATTCCCTCGGTGGTGGCGAACAGCTCCTTCTGGAGATTCTCCATATTCTTCGTCATCACAGACATGGAGACCGCGTACGACGGTGCCCCGAGAGCCACGCGCCAATCGTCCAGCACGTAGAAACGGTAGTCGTGCCGCTTCGCGTAGTCGGCGCATTTGCCGATGTACGCGCGCTGTGTCAGGCGGATCAGCTCCTCGTTGAAGACGAGTTTCATGCCGGAAGTGTCGGGAACCTGGATGATGCAGACGCGATCGACCCCCTTCAGCTTGATGTCCATGTGAAGGGCCGCCTCGTTCGGAAAATCCTCATTTTCCGAATAGAGAAGCTTCAGCTCGCAGTCACGGATGAACGACCGCAGATCATTTCCGCCCGCTGCCGCTCCCTGACCGAGGAAGCTTTCCATGTCCATGAGATAGTTGAGAAGCGCGTGGTTGTCCGCCGCCAGCGAGTCGGTGTGGGAAAATGCATACGGATTACACTCCTGCGTATTCGCTTCCTCACCGAGCACGGACACGGCAAACGCGCAATCCGCCAGAGTGTTGCGCCCGTTCGCGAACACGATCTCGCCGTTCGTGACACAGCCGCACATGTTGGAGTTCTCGTAGGCGGAAAGCTCCCATTTTGCGCAGTTGGAATAGATGAGCGACCGCGCGGCGCCGGAGTAGCCGAAGATCGTGTCCGACTTTTCAAAGCTTTCCACGTGGTTGAACATCGTGTGATTGTCGGCGATGATCTTGCGGTCGTAGATGAACGCGCGCCGCAGCTTTCGCCCGACAGTAATATTATGATTGGTGCAGATATACGGTTTCTTCGCCTCTCGGTCGAGGTCTTCGCGCTGCGCGAACATCGCCGCGTACGCCGGGTCCTCCACCGGGAACAGCTCTGCGAGGCTCTCCTCCTCCAGATACTGGATCGGAACGGGGATGTCCGGCATGTCCGCGTACACAAGCGGGAACAGCTCCGCGAGCTCCGGACGGTTCCGAAGCGCCTCGCCGATGCCGGTGCTGTACTCCTTCGCCGCGTCAATGCCGTTCAGCTTGAGGAAGCAGCTGCCGAACGCGTCCGTGATCTCAAACTCGTCGCCGATCGCCTGCGCTCCCGTGGCGTATGTGCTGAAGCACTCAAAGGTATCGCCGCCGAGCGTCGCCATCAGAAGTCCCTCCGACGTCCAGCCGTTCTCGTCAAAAACAAAGCCCGCCTTGCAATCCTTCTGCTGACCGATCTCGGAGAAATTCACGATACCGCCGAGCATCTGGATCCCGGGCTTACAGTCGTTGCTGTGGTCCACCATGCGCTGGATATCCAGATACGTTCCCGCAAGGAACATCAGGATCAGCTTCGTGTCCTCGCGAAGCACCCTGCACTGGGCCGAATGGCACACCTCGTCGACGGAGATCGGAAGTCCCGTCTCCGGATTTCTCGTCGGGATCACGGACGTCTGAACATGACCTCCGTTCATCTGCGTGACCGAGATCACGCACTGGTTCATGGCAAGCTTGCCGCGGTTGATGACCGCGGAGGTGCTTGTGCCGACGATCTTCGCCTCCGGCACGATGGTCTTGATGAACCGTGCCAGCTCCACCGCGTCGTCCTGAAGATGGATGGCGGTGTGGATCCGGATCAGGATGTCGCCCTTCTCCGGCTGCAGCCCCATCTGTTCCAGCGACGTCGCAAGCCTCGCCTTGGAAATGTACTGGTAATTCCACGTAAACATCTTACGTCCTCCCCTCCCGGCATCGCCGGGAACGCCTATTCAATCTCTCCTCCGGGCCGCCGCGCTGACGTCCCGCACAATATAAAGAATTACCCCACAGTATAATTATATACTACTGCGGGGTAAAATTCGATGTTTTTCTTCGTGCGAATGCGTTCTTTGCGGAAAATGAGCCTGCTTCGTTCCCGTTTTGTAAGAAAATGCAAGATATCACGCCATTTTCCGTATGAAAACGGCTCTGTCAGATCAGGATGATGATCACCGGGATCAGGATAATGATCCCGAAAACCTTGCCGATCGTGTTGAACGCCCACGCGCCGGTGGCAAGATCCTTGCTGTACTTGGTCGTATTTTCCGAAGGATCCTGCGGGTTGTAATACACGACCGTCTCCTTGCGGCTGCCGAACATCCCGATTTCCTGGTAGTGTCCGCGGTACGCCATGCCGTCGACCGTGAACGTGTAACTCGCGAAATACCGGCTGGTCGTGTCGCGGGAATCGCTGTCGTACTCCTCCTGCGTGTCGATCTCGTCGATCCGGCCGACCGTCTTCCCGGTCATCGGACGGAACTTCTTTCGGTCGCTCCGGTGGAGAAGCCGTATCGAGAAAAATGCCAGAAGCGTGAGCCCGGCCCACACAAGCGCCGCGATCTCAATGAGCGTGATCGCACTTTGAAAACATATCATAAGAAACAGTCCTGTCATGTTGTACCTCCGATCTTTCCGTCGCGGAACATACGCATCATCTCGTTTGTCAAACTTAAGTTGTTCGGCTGAAGCACCACATCCTCACGCTTCACCCACTCGGCGTACCGAAGCTCGTTCGCGTCCATCTGAATCTGCGCGTCACCGTCCGCTTCGCAGTAGAACCCGGTCAGGATATCCTGCGCCATTCCCCATGGCTGTGACTTGTAGTAGCGGATGTTCTTCACACGCACGCCGGTCTCCTCCATCACCTCGCGCGCCACGGTCTCCTCGAGCGTCTCGCCGATCTCCGTAAAGCCGGCCACGAGCGCGTTGTGCCCAAAACCGGTGCGGTAACGTGTGATCAGGATGCTGTCTCCCTTGATCACGCCGACGATCACCGCCGGGTTGATGCGCGGGTAGATGACATTGCCGCACGCAGGACACCGCATCGCGCGCTCCTTACTGTCGTGCTCCGTCGCCGCGCCGCAGCGTCCGCAGAACCGGCTGTCGCGATACCACTTCCACAGGTGGTACGCCGTGAACGCGATCAGCAGCTCCTTGCCGACACACGAGTCGCGCAGTTCGCGTAGAGATTTGAACTCGTAACCGCTCAGGACGCCGCCGGCCGATGCTTCCGCCTCCGATGCCCCCGCGTCCGCGGACCCGTCCGCTGCGCCGCTCTTCCCGTTCTCCAGAAAATACTTCTGTCCGTCAACGTCAAAAAGATACGCAGCACCGTCACGCGGGATCTGCGCTCCCGTCGGGAACGTGATCTGCGCGTCCGTGATCTTCACAAGCAGTCTGCCGTCACCGTCCATGCGCAGCACGAAGTCCTGCTCCGCCGCCTCCGCGTCCGTGTAGTGATTGTCCAGTTTACTCGGGAAAATGTCCTGTATCATATCAAACCTTCCGAAGATAGAGAGTTACGACAAAGCCGTTGTCGTTGTAGATTTCCATACCGCCGCCCTGCTTCTCCATGTAGGACTGAACCAGGTACAGGCCCATGCCGAAACCGGCCTTATCCTTCGCCGTACTACCGCGGTAGTACTTACTGGTAAGCAGTGGAAGCTCATCTTCAGGCGCTCCCGGACCGCTGTCCCTGATCTGTATGGAAACGTACGATGCGCCGGCGCCTTCCTTGTCTTTTCCGACCGTTTCATCGAACCGGACACGGATGTCCGTACCCGCGTACTTATGCGAATTGCCTACGATGTTGTCGATCACCTGCTCCATCCGGAGACGGTCCATATAGACGAGGCAGGCAGGGATCGGATTTTCCAAAATGATGTTGCCATAGTTCCGAAGGTTCCGGAAATACTCTTCGATCGTCGCGGTGCTCTCCTCCTTCGGGTTCACCTCGATTCGGTCGAGCTCCTCGAGCGTCGCCGCGAACACACTGCCGATCAGCGTCTCGATCATATCCGCCTTGTGGGCGATCGTCTGCGTCTTGGTGAGAACATCCTGCGCGTCCGCGATCGCCGCGCTGTTATCCGCTCTGCCGGTCTCCGGACGGCTCTCGGGGTCTGCCCCGCCGTCCTTCGACAACTGGTCGATCCTTCGCTGCTGCTTTACCTCAAGCACCTCGCACGTCGCACGGATGGTAGCCACAGGCGTCTTGATGTCGTGCGCAAGCTCCGCCACAAGCTCCTTCTTCGCCTTCTCAGCCTCGGCCTCCCGCAACTTTGAGGCGCGCAGCTCCTCACGCATGAGGTCAAAGCCTTCGACAAGATTGCCGAACGGGTTGTACTTCCGGATCGGCAGCGGCACATCGAGATTCCCCTTCGCGATCTCCGCCGCCAGGCCTCGCATTTCCCGCGTCGGGCGCAGCAGAAACCAGTCCACCATCAGCAGGAATGCCAGTCCGATCACAAATACGACGCCCCAGAAGATCAATGTTGTCCTCTGCGTACTGCTCTTCGAGTTCTCCGCCCAGTCACTGATATCGTTCCAAAGGACTTTGCCGATCACCTCGCCCTCCGGCGCAAAATCCATCGCCAGCCCGTACTCCGCGTACGTCTTCATGATCTCCGCTTCCGATCCTCCCGCAAGCACGATCCTGCAGCCGTATTTCTCCTCGATCTCCGCAACCGGCGTTCCCTCCAGATACTCTCTGCCGATGCGGTGGAGCTCATCATTGTACTTGACCACGTCGCGCTTACCGATCGTATTCCGGTCGGTCAGCAGCCAGAGCACACCGAGCGCCGCCAGCATGATGAGCAGGTACGCGATCACAATTCTGTTCCGATATTTCATCATCTACTCCAAATTCCGTCTACAGTTCCAAAATATACCCCGTGCCCCAGACGGTCTTGATCATCGTCGGCGCGTTCGGATCGTCCTCGAGCTTCTCACGAAGCTTGCGGATGTGCACGTTCAGCGTTCCGTCTCCGTAAAATGTATCACCCCACACTTCCTCGAAAAGCACTTCCTTCGTCACGATCGTGTTTTTATGCTCGTACAGGCACGACAGAAGCGCGAACTCTTTCGCCTTCAGCGGAATCCGCTCGCCGCGGCGCAGCACCGACATCGTCGCGGGATCCAGCGTGATGGCATCAGCGCTGTCCTGCTGCCCGTCTGCCCTGCCGCTGACCGCTGCGCCGTTCGACGCGCCGTCAGCGCTTCCCGCAGTCCCCTGCGCAGCCTTCTCCGCCGCCTGCGCGGCTTTGAGTTCTCCGACGCGCTTCAGGTTCACCTTCACCTTCGCGAGCAAAACCGACAGGCTGTAGGGCTTCTTGATATAGTCATCGCCGCCGATCGAGAGCGCCGCAAGCACATCGTCATCGCTCTGTCTCGCGCTGATGAACAGGATCGGCAGATTGTACTCCTCCCGCAGCTTCCGGCACACCGAGAACCCAGAGCCGTCTCCGAGGTTGATATCAAGAAGGATCAGCTCCGCCGTATTGTCCTTGAAAAACTCATAACAGGCCGCTGCACTCTCCGCAACGGCCGTTGTCACATCAAACATCTGAAAATACTCGGCGGTCATCTTCGCGAGTTCCGCCTCGTCATCCACGATCAGGCATTGATAGTGCATAGGAATCTCCTTTGACGCTTATTTCCGGGAACGCGTTTATGCTCTCCTCACATATCATCGCTCAACCAGAACCCCGGCCAATAGCATGCGCGGTACTTCGGGGCCTTCGGCCATGTATTCGAAAAATATGTCCTGTAAGCCTCGTTGTCCTTAAACGAGATGATCTCGTCCATCGGGATCTCGCTGAACCAGCCGTCGAAATACTCCGACTTCGGACCGCCCATTCCGCAAGGCTCGTGTCCCTCCGTGACATGGCACCACCAGGTGAATCCGGAGATACGCCGTCCCATGAGGTTGCACAGATCAATAAACGCATTGATGCTCTCCGGAGGACAGATCATGTCGATATATCCGTCCCCTACAGGCTGGATCTTCAGTTCCTTCATTTTCGCCGTGAGGATCTGCCGGTCGCACCACTCCTTGACTTTGACGCCAACCTCCGCCGCCGAAAGTTCATCGACACGGAGCAGGTCAACATTGTCCCTTCCAAGGAACCACGCCCTCTTTAGCGGCAGCATGTGCGTCAGATGATGCTCGAAGAAATTGCGGCTTCTCGTCGCGTCGTTCTGCTTGTGGCTCCGAAGCACCTCGTCGGAGGCATCCAGAAACAATATCCGGTCCGGCATGCAGCCTCTGACCTCGTTCAACTCTTTCTTAAGGGCATTTTCCACTTCCCATTCGACACTGATGCTCTTCGGATAATTCAGCGTATAGAATTCGATTTCCTCCGCACCGAAATCCATCACGCTGCAGAGGTGTGTCCTCGCCTTTCCGTAGCGGATCACTTCCTTCCGAAGCCAGAGCTTCTGGATCTCCAGATAGTCCTCGTACACGTTCTTGTCCAGGTTTCTGCGCTTGACCTCCTCGACAACGTCCGTGTTGATCTCATAGCTGATGTTGATGTACGGCGCGTTGGCCTGAAGATACCTGACCGCGGTTGTCTTGCCGACTGCCATGCATCCCTGTAACGAAAGTATCATTTTCCCCCCCTGTTCTATACCAGGATTGTCAAAACGTTCAATCCTAACATGTTCTGGTAATTCATGCTCTTCGCAATCCGCGATACCATGCGCAAGCCGATGTTGTGTGTGATATCCTCCGGTGTGAACAGCTCCGCTCGTTCCTTCGGATCGAACGGCTTACAGTCATCCCGAAGTCGCAGACGAAGCTCGTCTCCCTTCAGCACCACGCGCACATCGATGCTGTGCTTCTTCTGATCGGAAAATCCGTGTTTCACGACGTTGCCCGCCATCTCCTCCATGCACAGACCCGCGCAGTACGTTCTGTTCGGGTTGACGTTGTGCTTCTTGCAAAACTCGATGATCTTCTCAGACGTGTGAACCACGTCCTCCGCACCGTTGATCGTGAGATCGATCCGGTTCTCCTCCGGAACGCCGAAATCCTTCGGCAGCGTCATCAGGCTCTCCGTATCAAGCGCAACTCTTCTGTTGACGATAAAAGCATGCAAAATTATGAGTAAAATGGGATAGACGCCGTTTAAAAGCTGCGTGTACCAAATCCCCATACCTCCGAACAAAGGCAGCATAAACGCGGCCGTAAGCACGGTTCCCACAAGACCGTCGAACACCGAAAGCACATTGACTACTTTGATCTTCTTCAGGCACTGGAACAGATTGCTGTAGATCAGGAAGAAACACGCGAGCGGCATGGAAAGCGGGAACAGCCGGAAGCCCCATACCGTGAGGCGGTACACCTCCGTCGTTGTATCCTGATAGAAAATGTGGGTGAGCGGAACCGCCAGCGCGACAAACACCAGGTCAACGGCGGTCACAAGCGCCATTCCCTTGGTTAGCGCGGTCTTCATGATCATGATCAGACCCGCACGGTCCTCCTCGCCGGTGTAGATACTCGCGAGCATTCTCGAGGATGCCGCGACACCCGCTACCGCCGCGTAGAACAGGCTGCCGAAGGTCATGATCGCGGCAAACGCAGCCATGCCGTCCTCCCCCGCGTACCGCAGGATCGCGTGGTTTAAGTACAGGCCGCGGATCATCTGGCACGCCTGCGAAACTGCTCCGGGGATTCCGATCACAAGGATCATTTTCGCGTCCACGCGCACGATGCTCGAGGTGCTGAACCGGATGACCGCCTTGGGTGTCAGATAGTACACCGCCTGCGTCAGGGCGAATGCCCAACAGCTGATCGCGGTTGCAAGTCCGAGACCGAACATTCCCATTCCGAGCACACTGACCAGCAGATAGTCAAGACCCGCGTTCAGAATAAGCATGCCGCCGATCCCGAAGTATGTCAGCTTCTCGCGGCGCTCCATCTGCAGAAACGCGGACAGCTGCGAGGAAAGCATCGTTGCGATGAAGGTAAAGGAATACCCTCTCATGTACGCCGCGACCTTGTCGACCATCTCACCTCTGGCTCCGAGCACATAGCTGACCTGGTTCGGGATCACAAGGCTGATGACCGTCATGATACTGCCCACGCAAACTACCATCAGCATGTCCAGCGTGAACACGCTCTTTGTGCGGTCCAGCTGGTTCTTGCCCATAAGCTGACCGCAGAGGATCGTTGCGCCGCCTACCAGCACGGCATTGATCATGTTGGTCAGTGTCACCATCGGATTGAACAGACCCGTTGCTGTCAGTGCTTCCGCACCGATCAGGTTACTCGCCATGGCGCCGTCGATGATACTGTTCAGACTTCCGATCGCAACCAAAATGATCTGCACCGGGAGCAGTTTGAAAAACATTTTGGTAATGATTCTTGAATCGTTCTTCACGACGCACACTCCCGCTTATTCGATCGTCAGAATGTCCGTAAAGCCGGTCACCTCAAAAATTTCCATGATCTGATCGTTCACGTTCTTCACAACCATGCTTCCCTGCTCGTTCATCGTCTCCTGCGCGGAAAGCAGCACGCGAAGGCCCGCGGAGGAAACGTACTCAAGCTCCTGAAAATCAAACGTCAGCTCCTTTACTCCCTCCAAGAGCTCCGGCAGCTGCCGGTCAAGCTCGGGCGCCGTCAGCATGTCCAGACGTCCCTCCAGGGCGATCGTCAGTTTTGTTCCGTCCGCTGTTCTTTCAATGTTCATGTTTGTTCTCCTTTTCAACTTTACTTTTCTATGTTGTTGCTGTTTTAGCATTAGTTGCTGTTACGGCAATGGCTGCTGTTACGGCAATAACTTCTTCATTCGCAAAATGTTCTGCCCGTCGCGGTACTCGTAGGAGATGTCGTCGACGTTCTTCTTCACCATGAAGATGCCGAGACCTCCCTTCGTGCGTCTCCGCACCTCCGGCGAGATGTCGGGATCCGCCTTCAGAAGCGGGTTGTACGGAACGCCCGAGTCGGCAAATGTGATCACCGCCGCCTTCGGATCCTCCTCCGTCGCAAACGTCACGGTGACATTTCCGGTCTGCGGCGCATACGCGTAATTTGTGACGTTCGCGTAGATCTCCTCCACCGCCAGCTGGATCTTCATCTGATCCGCCGGCGAGCAGTCCACAGCATTCAGCCCTTCTTCGATCATTCCGACCACTTTGGGAAAATTGTCCGCGACCGCCTCCACCGTGAGCGTCGTCCCTGAGCCACCGTTGTCAGCGCTCTTAAGCGATGGATCACTGTCCTCAGTCTCCGACTTTGCCGCCCCTTTGTACGTCAGGCACAGCATCGTGATGTCGTCGAAAGGCTCCGCTTCCTTCACAAAATCGTTGACGCTCTCGTACACGCCGTCGATCAGCACCTTCGGGTCCGCGTCATCGATGCGGTTCAGGACCTCGACCATCCGCTCCGTTCCGAACATCTTCATGCTCGCATTCGTAGCCTCCGGCACCCCGTCCGTATAGACGTAGATAATATCGCCGGGCTCCAGCTGGAGCTCGTACTCATGATAGACGGTATTCTTTCTTCCGCCGATCACAAAGCCGTGCTTGTCCTTGATCAGCTCAAAGGCTCCGTCCTTCCTCTTCAGGACAGGATACTCATGTCCGCCGTTGGCAGCCGTCAGCCGTCCGGTTGAGATCTCCAGAATACCGACCCACACCGTCACAAACATTCTCGCCTGATTGTTGGTGCTGAGGGCCTCGTTCATCTTAGTCAGTGTCTCCGCCGCGCCCTTTCCGAGCATCGCGCAGCTCTGCAGGATGGTCTTGGAGATCATCATGAACAGCGCCGCCGGAATGCCCTTGCCGGACACGTCCGCGATCACGAGACAGAGGTGATCCTCGTCGATGAGGAAGAAATCGTAAAAGTCTCCGCCGACCTGTCGTGCAGGCTGCATCATCGCATAGAGATCAAACTCCGTCCGCTCCGGAAACGGCGGAAAGATCCGCGGCAGCATGGCGGCCTGGATCTTCGTCGCCAGCGACAGTTCGGTTCCGATCCTCTCCTTCTCGGCGGTGATCTTTGTCAGATCCGCTTCATACTCCTCGAGTTCCCGCTCCATTGCCGCCATGTTGAGGCTCAGATTCTCAATCTCGTCGCCCGTATGGATGTCAAGGTTCGAAAAATGATCCTTCTCCGACACGTGGTTCTTCCGATCGTTCACGTACTGCACGGAAGCCTCCGAGATCCGGTTGATCGGCTCCACAAGCGTTCGCTTGATCCTCTTCGTCTGCAGCCAAGCGAGCAGCAGCGTCACCGCGATGAGCGCGAGGGTCAGCTGCAGCGCAAACTCGCCCATGCCCACCAGCACATTTTCCACGGAGATATCGACAAGCATGAAGGAGGCGATCTCGCCGGCCTCGTTCTTCATGGGAAGACCGACGGTGCACAGCAGACCGTACTTGTCCGTCCACTCGATGTCGTAGAGCTTGCCCTCGCCGTTCCAGGCCAGGAACTTCTTGATCTCTTTCCTGCTCACCGGCTCCCAGTCGCCCGGGTAAAAGCGTGTCTCCATGTCCGGATCCGCATCCACGACGTAGATCAGTCTGCCGTTCGGCTCGTCATACATGCCGATGTACACGTCATACACATCGTAGTAGCTGAGAGTGCCCGCCAGCATGTTCACCAGAACGTCATACTCGCCGCCCTTCTCCTCAATATGCAGACCGGAGAACAGTTCCCGGTAACCGTCCGTGCCCATCTTCGCTCGATCTTCCGCGGCAAGGTTGTTATAGGTTTTCATCACCTCTTCGGAAAAGCCCAACGCGTCAGCCCCGTGTGTCGCGGACATCACCGCCTGGTGAGCCGCGCTGTCGGCAACGCTGATAAACTGCTTTGTGAGGGAGTACGCGTAAAATGCCACTGCCACGAGTTCCGCGACCAAACCGAACAGAATACAGCTGATCACGGTGGATCGTACGGTCTTGGCGGCCAGCGAATGGCGACGCCGCTCGGTTTTGCTCATTTCCTGTACGGTTTTGTTACTCTTGAGCTTCATCGTTATATCTTCTCTCCTGCTTGCTTACGTTCCCATTTTCTCTTGACTTCCGCTGCCCTGGCGATGACCTTTTCCTTCCACTCATCGTCCTGGGCGTTCAATTGAAACGCGTCGAAACCGTATTCTCTTCCGTAGGAACAGATCACGGATTCGTCATCGACATGAAGCGCGATCCGGTATCGACTCGGAACCTTCTGCGGAAGCGTCTGCGCGCTGTCGCGCTGAACCTCCTTGAGATGCCGTGTCCCGTTCACGATCCCGTCGAATTTTACGCCGTAATGGCGGAACAAATTCCTGATGTATGTCTCAGACCGGAAGGACGACGTGTACACCCAGACCTCATAGCCAAGCGCCTGAAGTTCACGGATCAGCTCCGGTGTCCCGAGGCGCAGACGTTCCTTGTACATGCGGTTAAACGGGAACTTCAACGGCGGCTCAGCCTTCACGCTGTCCGGGAAGACAAATAGCACCTCATCGAGGTCAAAGGAAACGCGCATTTTATCTGTTTGCTCACTTTTCACTGTTCTTCTCCAGTTCCCCGATCACGGCGATCGCTTCCTTGGACCAGTTCTCACCGGCGTCCAGCGAGAACTTGCGGAACGTACCCGCGTTCTTCTCGGTGCGCAGGATCATGTCGTTGTCCACATGAAGCGTGACAGTATACTTGTTCGCGATGAGTTTTTCCACTCCCGCCTTGCTGCCCGCCGTGCTTTTCTTGTCCTTCGCCATACCGGTGATGACACCGTCCACATGTACACCATAGCAGCGGAAGTAATCCCTGACATCCTCGATGGACTCATACGCCGAGGAGTACAGCCATATGTCGTACCCGTTTTTTGAAAGTGTATAGAACAATGCGGGGATCCCGAGGCGAATCCGTTTCTTGTGCTTCAGGCTGTACGGAAACCCGAGTTTCTTCTCAAGGTACGCATCGTTCTCCGACCGAAATACAACCTCGTCCATGTCGAATGTCGCGCGCTTGTCGTGTTTGGACTTCTCGAGTATTTTCCGAATGTCCGACTCCAGCGCGAGATTGATGATCTTCACCGGAACCTTCCCCACCTTAAGCCGCAAGGCCGCTGCCCAGCGATGATGACCGTTCAGGATCAGATATCCGTGCGGGTGGAGCTTCTCGACCATGATCGGCTCCTCAAACGGTGGAAGATTCGCGCGGAGATTGTCCAGGATCATCTTCTCGTAGTCGGAGATGATGCCGTAGTTCGGCCCGATGTCGGGAAACGTGAATTCATCCTCAGGATTGGGATGCAGCTTCGTACATGCCAGTTTCTTTACGCGCATTCGCTCAAACAGGCTCGCCTTGACAGGGTACGCAACGCCCTTTTGTTTCTTCACTTCCTCCTGCAGAAAAGTGTCAAACTCACTCTTCGCCATGGTTCTCTCTCCTCTCCGCGAAATAATAAAAAGTCCCGTTTAGCCGTATGTCCTCAGGTTGAGGATCACGGAGATGAACAGCTTGATATCGTCGATCTCGCCCTGTACCTTCGCCATCTCCTGATCAATGTCAAGCTTACCGACGTCGATGTTTTGATCGAATACGTTCTTGCCCGGCTCGTTGAACGCGAGAACAACACGGTTGCCGACCACTCGCATGGCGATACTCTCGTATTTGCCGGCGAGAACCTGCATACGCTCCATCATGTGCGGCGTGATCAGGTAAAACGCATCCTGCTGCAGCGTCGAATACACGTCGAAGAGGTTGTTGAACTGCATATCCTCAAGCTCAACCTTCGTATCCTTCGCCTCCGCGCGGCTCATCGCTCTGTGCTTGAACTTCCGGCTGAAGACCGTCACCGTGTTGACAAGCTTGTTCGGAAAATTAAACACCATCATCCGGCCCTCAAAATACGTCTCGGAATGGTTGCTGTCCGATGAAGTGTCAACATCTCTCACATTGACTTCCGCGATTTCGAAATCAACGCCCGCAAACGTGGCATGGATGTAATCCTCGGACCAGTACCGGTTTCCCCATTCGCAGATCTGGAAGCCCTTGATATTCTCATCGGTAAAGCCCTTGTTCGGCTCGTATACCACGTTTTGGAAATTGTTTGCGAGCGGTTCACGAACAAATGCGTCCTTGTACAGGCCCTTCATTTCCGCTCTGAGTTTGTTAACTCTCCATATGATAAGCAAAAGAGCAATAATGCCGACCGGCGGGATGATCAGCAGAAACACGCAGAACAGCATCCACAGCATGGTTTTCGTCGTTTTGTCCCGCTTTTCCTGCAGCTTTTGCATGGCCTCGTTGGATGTCCTTACGACCTGATTTGTCTCGTTCATTTTCTTCTCTCCTTTTCACGTGTTACGGACGTATATCAAGCGACGGGTCGAGGTCGTATTTGGCGACCTCATAGATTTTGACAATGCGGTTATTGTACGCATGGTACATGACATAGTAAGGCTCACCGACGTAAGCTTTCTCGTAGTCGCTCTCATTGACTTCAAAGCTCTTCTCCCCGAACGCAAGGTGGTACGTATCATACGTGCCGCCCTCGTCAGAGTCGTGATACGCGGTACGCTTGTCCGTCACTTCCCTCCTGCTGAAGTACACCTGCATAACGCCGCCGCTCTTCTTTCGATACCGGACCATTAAAACAATAATGACGACGCAGATCGCACCGAGGACATATCCGATGCCCGGAGCCAGGATAAAGAGCTCCGCTGCCGCTACGATCATGAAGCCCAGGGCAAAACGATACCCCCTTGTGTGTCCTCTCTGTACCTCCTGTACGGTAGTCTGATCAATCAGTTTTTTCTCTTCCATATCTGCTAATAACCCTTTTATTTCGATTTGCTGTTTTGAAATCCTGTTGCCTACGTCTCCCGCTTTTTCCCGGGCCAAAAGCCTTTTGTATATTTTACCATATTTGAGGGCCTTCGTCTATAAACAATACGAGGAGGGCATAACACCCTCCTCGAGTAACTCAGGTTTCCGACTTCGACTGCTCCGGATACTTCCGGTAAGCCTCGTCAATACGAGTTTTGAAAACCTCATAGTCTTCCCAACGGAACGGGAAGCCGTAGAGTTCTGCGTTCAAATGCTCTTTGGCAAATGCTTTCATCTCGTCCCGGTACGTGTTCTCATAGTATTCCTTGACGAACGCGCGAGCCTTCTCCTTAACCTCATCTTCCAGGAAGGTTCCGTCGCTTCCGTTCAGGAATTCGGAAGGAAGCATCGTATGGCGTTTAATCTTTGCAAGAAGCGATCTCACCAGTTTGGTTTCCTCTTCTCCCAAAGGTTCATACTCTTCCGAATTCTGATAGAAATTCTTCTCAATGATCCACGCCAGAAGATAGGAGAAGTCATCAAAAGCGTAATCCCAGACAATGTTCTGTTCTTCCTTCGTCAACGCAGCCGCGTCTTTGCCGGTTTGCCTGCAATACAGCTCGCAGGCGATGTCATAGGTATCCCCCCTGTTCCTATACAGGGCTTCCGCATACTGAGGTTCGACAGAGACCGTCGGATGCAGATCCTCCTCCGTTTTCTGCACTTTAAATTTCTTAATCTTTTTGATCTGGTTTACAAATAACCACTCCCACAGAAACCCAATCACTGCGAGGCAAATGGGGCCACCAACCCCCTTATTCATAAACCATACAAATGCTAAAAAGAAGAAAATCAATGCAAGCAGCTGGATTAACACACAAGCTACAGTGCGAGATGAAATCTCACTTGCAAGTAACTCGCTTTTGGTCGGTTCTTTGCTCATGTTTTTTACCCCTTTCCCTTCTCCTCAATTCAATCCGACTTCCATGACAACTGTCGCCGCTGTTTTTGCGACTCACCCGTCATGACTCTATTTTTTGCTTTTTGACGGCTTCCTTCATCGTTTCATTGTTTTCCGCTTCCATCTCGCTGATCATGCCCTCCAGTATTTCGACGGCACTCGCTACCATCTTCGGGCAGAATTCTTTGAACAGGCCGTTTGACCTTGCATACTGAGCGCCCTCCGGCGTAGCGATATCACACCCCAGCAATTCGTTGCAGATACATGTTCCGTTGGCCTGTGCAAATCGATCCATCAGTTCGACGTTGATCCGGTTCGATCTCTGACGCTCCTCCCTGTCGCTCATATGTCTTTCGCCGTACAGTAAGCCAAGGACCATAAGCGCCCCGGTGCAGGCTCCGCATACATTGCCCTTTCTCATCCCGCTTCCGAAGCATGAGCCCAGCCGAAACGCCATTTCTTCCGTGATCCCGCATTCTTCGGCGAAGGCATACAGGACCGACTGCGAGCAATGCATGTCCTTGTGAAAGCACTCCACCGCCTTACTTTGTTTGTCCGTCATCATTTCTTCCCCCTGTTTTCGTAAGATCTTTTATCACCTCTCCCGCGATGATCAGGCCCGCCACCGAGGGGACAAACGCCGTGCTGCCCGGGGTGGATCTGCGAGCGCCGGAAGGTGCTTCCTCACTCTGTGCGGGAGTGATCGGTTCCTCCTCCGAATAGACGACCTTCAGCTTCTTCACGCCTCTTTGTTTCAATTCACGTCGCATCACCTTTGCCAGCGGATCCATGCTGGTTTTGTAGATGTCCGCGACACGGAACCGCGTAGGGTCCAGCTTATTGCCCGCTCCCATGGAGCTCATGATCGGAACGCCGACCTTCCGGCACTGCAGCACCAGCTCGATCTTGGCTGTTACCGTATCAATGGCATCGATCACATAATCGTACTTCTCAAACGGAAAATCCGCTGCATTTTCCGGAAGAAAGAAGCAATTGTATGTGTTCACAACTGCCTCCGGGTTGATGTCCAGGATGCGCTCCTTCATCACTTCCGTCTTGTATCTTCCGACGGTCTTGCCGGTTGCAATAATCTGCCGGTTGATATTGCTTAAGCACACTTTGTCGTTGTCGATCAGATCCAGTGCTCCCACGCCGCTCCGCGCTAGCGCCTCGCACACGTATCCACCGACGCCGCCGATCCCGAACACTGCCACGCGGCATTCGGACAGGCGCTTCATCGCGGCTTCGCCCAACAATAATTCAGTTCTGGAAAACCGGGTTTGCTCTTCCATGACTGTTCTCCCAAACGTTTACAATTCTTTATTTCTCCTACACGTGGAATCGCCGGCGAAGCTCAGCCGCCACGGCTCTTCCCTTGAATATGATCGCGCCCGCAAAGAGAACAACGCTGACCATCAGGCAGATCGCCCATGCGAGCGGTGTCTTCGTCCTCGCAAAATAACAGATGACGCTCGGCACGACGCCCATGAGCAGTCCCGAGAGAAGGTAGGCCATCGTATTGCCGTTTTTGTCTATCATCGCCAGCACAAAGTTCGCCGTGATCATTGCCGTCAACGCGCTCGGTATCACCAGATCGACCGTAACCTTCATAAAGCCGAAGAAGTACGCGGTGACGCACCACGATGCAAGTATGATCAACACAAGCATGGTCACCTTGCCTGCCGAGCCGGTCTCCGGCTTAAACTGCCGCATGATCCCGAACTCGATCACCATAAGCCACATGGCCAGCAACAGGCTCCAGTGCAGATCAGGATAGCCCGGCAGCCGAAGCCCGACCATGAAGTCGAGGCCGATCCCGACGATCAGTATGCCCCATGCGAGAAACAACTGACTTTTGTATAAAACCGACCGCTTCTTCTGCGCCTCAAACTTCGGATAGCACGGCTCTTCGCCGGTTCCCGTCAGCTTGCTCTGGCACAGCGGGCATTTGACGAGATCTCCCTCGATCCCGACCTTGCAATAAGGGCATTGTCTCATTTGATCACCTCCGTCGCGCATACGGTGATGTCCACTCCGGACGCGGAGAGGAACCGTACAAAATTCTTCACGACACCGGTGTTCATGTACGCCGAGGAAACCCCGAGCGTCAGCTGGTCCCCGTAGCCGAACATGGTGGAGAATATCGTGTTGGTGCTGCAGAAGCCGCTGTAGTTCTCGATCCGCTCCCCGAGCGTCTTCGGAGGCTTCTGAACTCCCATGTTGGAAAATGTCATGGACACCTTCCGGTTCGCTTTCTTCGTAAAATGCCGCACCACCCACTGCTTGATAAACAGCGGCACCACTCTGACCGGAGCCACGTACTCCATAGTCTCGAAGCTGTCCATCTGCTTCTTGACATTTTCCTCGGTCAACTGGCTCTTGAGGGATTCATCAAACTCAGCGGCAAGCTCCTCCACCGTGATCTCGCTGTCAAAAACATGCGTCACGTTCACGCTGTTGAAGAAGTTTCGGGCGGTCTTCGACGGAAAATAATTCCGCAGATTCACCGGCAGGGATATGGTCACCGGGAGGTCACGCTTCCGCGGCGGCATCTCGTCGCGGATCGCGAGCATCCACAGCGCCCCCAGGTAACTCGTCAGTGAAACCTTCAACTCCTTCGCCCTCGGCAGGATCTGCGAGGTCGGCATATGGATCTCGAAAAACTGTAATTGATGATACGGGAGCTTCAGTCCTCCCAGCTGGAACGCCTTCTCACGCGCCGCTCCGTGGGAGAGGTTTTTGCTCCCGAAGAACTGCCGGTAACTGTCCTGACTCAGGTCTCCCTCGGAGGCCCCGGAGTGGACGGTCACATCGTCAAGATCGCCGGGATATTTCCTCCGAAGATACTCGAGCACAATGATATTCAGAAACTCCATGGCGCCGGTTCCGTCTGCCAGAACATGCGAGATATCCAGGTTGATCCTCTTTCCGAAGTAGGTCACCTGATAGTGCAGCATTGTCTTGGACGGAACATAAAGAAGCGGACAGATCCGGTCGTCCTCCTGCTTCACCACCGGCATCAGGTCCGTATCCTCCATGTAATGCCAGAAGAATCCCCGCCGGATCCTCACCTGAACCTGCGGACGGTCCTCGATCGCCGAGAGCACTGCCTGCTGCAGCAGCTCCGGATCGACGTCCTCCTTCATCGTACAGCTGAGACGAAACGACCGCGTGTCCCGCTTCCCCGTTGTAGCCAGGAAAACCTTCGCCACATTGTCAATTTTGTACCAATTAGCACTTCCCATAAATCTCAAACGACACCTGCGCTGCCAGCCGTTTCATCGCCTCGCGCGCCATGGTGCCGGGCATCTGCTGATACACATGCCACCCTTTCTCCTCGATGTCAAGCTCCGCCGTTCCGCCGGCCTGAATGATCCGCTCCCTGAGTTTAATGCTGTCATCCAGCAGGATCCCGTTCCGCCCGGCCATGATATAGACCGGCGGAAAATTCTCAAAACTCCCGAACAGCGGGCTGAACGCCGCATCTGCAGGGTCTCCGTCTCCCATGTATGCCCTGGCGGAATTCATCACAAACTCCTTTGAGAGGATCGGATCGATGTCCCGATTGGTCTCATAGGACTCCGCCGTCCCGGTCATGTCGGTCCACGGGCTGAACAGAAGGAGCAGTCGTGGTGCCGGCTTTCCTTCCGCGATCAGACGCTGCGTAAGACACAGTGCCATATTGCCGCCCGCAGAGTCACCTGCCAGGATCACGTGGTCTGCTGACACAACATTTTCCGTAAGATAGTTCCACACGATGTCCGCGTCCTCCGCTGCCGCCGGATACGGGTGCTCCGGAGCCAGCCGGTATGCGAACGAATAGACCGTGAAGCCGGTTGCCGTGGCAAGCTTCATCGAGAGGTTGCCCGCGTAACCGAGCCCGCCGCTCACGTACCCGCCGCCATGGCAATAGAGTATCACATACCCGGGATTGTGCGCAAAATAAGGCCTGAACTCCTCGCAGCGGATCTTGCCGAGACGAAATCTCTTTCGCTCCACATCGCCCTTGGGCGTCGCAAGACCTCCTGCCCAGTCGGCAAGCTTCCGGTGGCGCTTGATCTCCGCCTCCGTGCTCGCCTTTCCGGCCATGAAGTTCGCGGCCTTTAACGTTTTGATCAAAGGATTACTCATCACTGCTCCTACTTCTTCTGATGCTTTGCCTCTATAAGCGTATATGCGATCGCAAGCCCGATCGATGCCATCACCACTCCGAGGATTGGGATAACAAACAGCGGAGAATTCTGCTTCAAAAACAACAGCGGGATCCCGAACATCTCAAAGACGCCGGCATACACAAACCATATCTTTGCCACCGCATGGTTGTATTTCTTTACATCATCCACTTCGGGCGGCTTGACCCCCGCAAAGAAACCCACAGCGTTCTTCGCTTTCAACGCCCATATCCCGATGCCGCACAACAATAATGCCACTACGCTCCAGACAATAAACCCTGTCAACATTTCATTCACCCCCCTGTGATTTGCAACCAAGCCACACCATACGGTGCTCATTTTGCTTTCTTCTCGCGCTCCTCACGCTTTCTCCGCCGCTGTTCCCGATTGTTCTTCTCCGACTCAAACAACTCCACTGCAGCATCGGTCAGTTCATCCGGCCAGACTCTGCCGGTCGCTTTGACCTTCGCCCACGGGCACAGTTTTTCGTAATCATCGTCAAATACGATCGTATACGGCGGGCCGCAACGGTCGTTCACATCCATGTACAAATGCCTTCCGTCGCTAATGCTCTCAAACGTATCGTGGTCGCTCATACCGTCTTCCAGCAGATCGAAGGTTTCCCTGGTGATCTCGTACAGGTGATAATACCCGCTCCCGCTGCGCTCTGCCGTGCATATTCCGCTTGTCTCATCATAACAGGCTTTCCAGCCTTCACCCTCTTTGAACTTCATAATGCCTCCAATATTCTTAACCTCGAATCTTCTGCTTCATCTGTCTGTGGTCATTCGTCTGTTTTTTTCTTCTTTCGCTGTTTTACCACGATGATCAAAAGAATGATGGGGAGCACCAGGCATTCCGCACATGACGTGAAGAAACATGCCATAACCCGCTTACTCCGGAACTCTCCCAACGCGGTACTATACAGCGTTGCGCAGTCAATATAATCACGGCCGGAGAGATCGAATTTCTCGTTAACCTCCTCCAATGCACGCTGCACTGTCGAAATGCTCAGGCGGTTTGGATTGGAGAGATCCAACTCCACCTTCCCGGAATCCGGAATGGTAAAGACATCATCGGCGATCAGAACCGCCCACGGACTACGATCATCAAGACTGCGCATCGTGTGCCTTCTCGCTTCTTCGGGCACCTGATCTCCGGTATACACATAAAACTGTGCGCCGGTGTAAAATATGCTGTAAAACGCGTTCGGCCTCTTGTACTCCACCGCTGCCGGCTTGCCATGCTCCATCCACACATAGATCCCGGTCGGTTCCAGCTCGCTCATATCCACGGTTACCAGGTCTTCGGAATTGTCCTCGATCACCTTCTCCTTGTCGAAGAGGATTCTCTCCCATGGCACTATGAAGAACAACGGAACATTAAGAATGATGATGAGCATCAGAATTGCCATGCCTCGTCGGTTTACCATGTGATCATCCTTCCTTTCTCAGACGTTCAAACTACGTCCTCCCATACCCGAACTTCGACGTATGCGTATTTTCCGAGGTTTTTCCGCGGATCCGTCCCCGGATAATAATAGTGCGTGATATATAACCTGTTCACTGATTTCTCCCTCACTATGCCTGCGTGTTACGCCGCCTTCTTCCAAAATTCACGTGATCTGGCGGTCCAGCCATTCTCTCAATCGTCTGAACACTTCGTTCTTATCCTCTGCAGGCATTTCCCCGCTCTTCTTCAATGCGTAATGATGGCCAAACTCGTCATCTGTATACGCGTTCCCGTTAATCATCACAGGCGTATCGTATCTCGGCCTTACGTGAATGTGAAGATGAGGGTTAGGAACAACGTCTTTGTAGAAACTGTTCATCAGGCAGCTCCAGTTACACAGAGTTGCTCCCAAAACGGCCTTAAGACACTCCTCCACCTTACATACCAGCCTGCGAAGCTCGTCCCATTCATCCTCTGTCAGCTCCGACAACGAGCCGCAATGACGCTTCAACACAAGTATACAGCGTCCGATATAGTCCTGCTCATCCGAAAGGAAAACAGACCATGATTTCGTTTCGTACAGCTGAAACTGCCTGTCTTCTTCCGACAGGTTGCACCAGTCACAAGTATCCATTATTTTCCTCAATTCCCGGACCGTCATTTCTGGTTTCCCTGATTCTCCACAGCCCGATAACCGGGCTGAATCTTACATGAACCAGACATAACTGTCCGTTAACCATTCAACGCCCGATTCCGCCTGATCTGTGCCCGGATTATTATTGGTCATGACGACCGATGCCTCACCGGATTCAATGTGCAATTTCATCATGCACTGTCCGTTCTCTCCCCACCCTCTGGAGACAAGAGTGTCCTCTCCTTCTAAGAAGATGCCGAGCCCGACCCACGAATAATTCTCCGCGGGCTTTATGATCTCACGTGCGCTGTCTGCCTGCAAAAATGTGCTCTTCCCATTTAGAGCGCGGAAGAACTCTTGGGCAAGCTTCCATAGTTCTTTCGGAGTGCTCCACAATCCCGATGCGGCAAGATCCGGCGTCACGGGATATCGTCCCGGGATCGGTTCGCCGGTATCGTCATAGCCGGTTGCCATTTCCGTTTTATGCTTTTCTCTTTCGACCGGCGCAGCGAAAAATGTGTGCGTCAATCCCAGTTCTTCAAGCACCAGTTCATTCGCCAGCACCGCGAATTCCTTACCGGTGACATCCTCAATCATCTGCTGCAAAACGCAATACCCCGCATCGGAGTATTCAAACGCTGTCCCTTGCGGTTTCTCCGCTCTCACGGGACGGTTGTTATACTTCGTGCGTCCTTCCAGAATATCAAGCAGGCTGACCTCGGGGTCTCCGATGCGCAATCCGTAAAATGCCTCCTCGCCGTCGATAATTCCGGCTGTATGACTGAGGACGGCCCGGATTGTTGCGTCACTTTCCGCTCCGTCCGCGGTAAGAAGTTTCCACCGATTCAGATAGTCATTGACTCGTTCATCAATATCCAGTATCTTTAATTCCTGCATCTTCATCACGCAGATCACAGTGACAAACTTCGAAATGGAACATGCCGGAAAGATCGTTCCCTCATCCACGGAAGCTCCGCTTTCCACGTCAGCAACACCGTAGTACTGAGCACTATTATATTCCTCGCCTCCGTAGGCAAAACCCACTCCCGGGAAACGGTCGACGACCACAGATCTCTTGTCCAGTACGTCCGATTTTCCGGATATCCATTTTGCGCTCGCCCATGGCGCAAGCTCCTCGTAATTCTCGTCAACAATTCTGTAATACCGCTGCGTATAATAATCATCATCCGCCTCAAACAGAACTCTGCCGCCGCCGATCAGCTTATCAGCGTCCGCATCATCGCTGAGTTTATGATACGTCTCGGCATCTATCTCACAAAGCTGGTAAAAGCCACGCCAGCTTCTCTGTGCCGTGTAGATGTTTCTTTCTTCGTCATAGCATGCCTTCCAGCCGAGGCCTTCTTTGAATTGCATTGCATTCCTCCCACCTGAACTTATTCGTTCATTGATTCTGCATTGGCTTTTAACCATTTATACGGCAATACGAGTGCCTTCTCACGGTATTCATCCAGCTTATCGGATCCGATCGTATAAAGCACATGTAATGCCATGATCTTCTGGTATTCATCCTCATAGGATCCTTCCGGATATTTTCCCCTGTTCCAAAACCTTATCGCATATCCCTCTGCCTTTTCCGGATTGATTTCTGCCAAAGCCTGAAGGGACATTCTTGAGGTATATTCGTCGTCCGTTTCTATGAATTTGTAGATAAGCTCTTTACATTTTTCGACCTCGCCAACTCTTTTGGCAAACTGCCACTGAGCATTAATATACCTTGTGCCTAAGCTTCTTTTCGCAAGAAGCTCGAACCAATCCGCATGCTTTACCAATTCATCCGCAAGCCGTTCGCATTCATTGTCTCGTGCGATGGCAAACAGCAGTGCCTCTATGATATCTTCACCGGCATCGGAACTATTGATATTCTCTATAACGTTCAATGCCGCGTCAACCATCTCATCAAAATGATTATCGACACCGATTTCCCATTCGCCGTTATCATTTTCCTCATCCCGGTCAGGATGGTATTTCTCTGCCCAACGCCTGAAGGATTGAATTTCTCTGTATAAGGTTTTTTCTTCTTCACGCATTCTTCTTTCTTCCTCTCCGCGAAGACTGCTTATTTGGCAAATGCCGTGTCCTTGTCCTCGCGCGCCTCCGTCTCCACCCACGCGGGTTCGAAACCGCTTGAAAGCGCCGTCTTCCAGGACGCGAGATTCGAAAGACTTGTTCCGTAATACGGGATCGCTCCTCTGCGGAATACCTCGTCACGAAGAAGCGTCACGAGTGTGCGCGCAACGCCTTGTCCCCTGTACTCCGGCAGAACGTCGATTCCGATCTGCCACAAGTCCGGGACATCCGCCGAACAGCCTGCCATTCCCATGATCTTCTCTCCGTCAAGCGCAACGACCGCGAGCACATCGGGTCGTTCCGGACGGAAACGGTCGCAGATCGCGTTCGGGAACTCGTCCTTCCCGTAGAATTCCATGATGTCATCCTGCTCGAGCCAGCGGATTGTGAGGTTCGTTTCAATGTTCATCAGTTCCGCCTTCGGCAGGAACATATGATGTGTCAGCGACATCTTGTAGCCGTGCTTTCTGAGTTCGCACTCGAGCTCGTAGAAATTGTGCTGCTCAAAGAGCCATATTCCGTCCTTCCCGTCGGCCCATTTGCGAAGCCACGGATGCATTTCTTCATCCGCCGAGATCACCGTGCCGCACCCCATGGTCGCCATCTGAAGAAAGAACGGCTTGTCGGAAAATTTCCTTCTTCTTTCATCCAAAACAGAGCAAGTGATCGTATTCTCCTCCCGGTCGAACGCGTCCGGGGCGCAGTTGAACTCCCAACCAAGCTGCTGC
Organism: Lachnospiraceae bacterium; assembly: GCA_017617545.1. Classification (GTDB taxonomy): domain Bacteria; phylum Bacillota; class Clostridia; order Lachnospirales; family Lachnospiraceae; genus ISDg. Next base: position 13,281 of record JAFZVZ010000035.1, on the reverse strand, counting down.
CGAAACCGTATCCAAATGTCTTCTCTTGTTATCATCGATAACCTCCCGGATCAATTCCCCGAACCAATTCCGCTCAATCGGCAGTTTTGATATATTCTACGCAAGTAGTACCGTGTATTTGCTTATCTTTCACTGTATCGTACCTGTTCCCACGCGTTCGTCTTTTGTTTACAGCAGCGCTCCGTACTGTTCAAAGAACAGCTTCGCGGTCTTTTTCTCTTTGGCGGACAGCTTTGTTGCTTTCAACTCGTTGATCTTGTCTGCTATCGCCTCCACATTGTCCTTCGTGATGCTCTTCTCCCAGAACGACACAAGGGATTTGCTCTGGCGCTTCACGAACAACAGAGCCTTTACCTCATCCGGCAGTCTGTTGAGATCGATGTACTGCTTGATATCGCCGTCGGACAGATGGAGCGGCAGTTCCGGGGAAGTCTCATACAGGACCTCCGGATACTTCTTTTTCCTTCCGAACGTATCCTTGCCGAGCATCGTTTCCGGATTCTCAAAGACGATCTTCTGAATGGAGGTGCAACCTGCGAAGGTTTCATCCATGATCTTTTGGATGCGCCCGGGGATCGTCACTTCCATAAGCTTCTCGCAGCCTCTGAACATGCGCCCCTCCACACGCGGGATCCAGTTTTCAACACCGTAGTCCAACCCTTCTGCCATCGCCGGCAGGTGCACTTTTTCCAAGCTCTTGCAGCCGTCAAACACTCCGCCGTACAGTTGTACGATCGTGTCCGGAAGTATACCTTCGCGCAGATTAACACAGCCCTTGAACACATCGTTTCCAAGCGCCGTCATGCCGTCCGGTAGTGTGATTTCTCTTAGGCTTACGCAGTTTTCAAACGAGTTGGAAGAGAGAAAATCCATGCGCTTCGGCAGGATCACTTCCGACAGATTCGCGCAGTCCTTAAACACTCCCGCCCATATGACCGTTACGCTGTCCGGCACCACAACTCTCCTGAGTGTTTTATTACCGCGGAAAGCACCGGTAACAATCGTCTCGATACCGTCCTCAACGACCACTTCCTCTTCGTCACCTGTGTACTTGTAGAGCGCCTTGCCGCATATGATCTGGCCTTTGGGTTGCTTCTGATACCACCCGGTATCTTCCAAAGCACCATACCATATCTCCCGCAGGGTGGTCGGGAACGTAATCTTCTCCAGATTACTCATGCCGCTAAAAGGCCCGATTTTCTCAACGCCTTCAGGGAACACTAAACTCTTAATATTTTTGTTGTTTCTGAAGGAGCCCATCTCCACTTCCCTGACCCCATCCGGGATCACGATCTCCGTTACCTCAGGATCACCCTCATAGCGGATCATCCTTCCATCCCTGATCACAAAGCCGTTAATGAACTTGCTGTTTTCCAACTCATCCAAAAATTCTTTTCGACGGTATCGGAAGAAAAGGAAGTGTCCTCGTTCGCTCGCATAATCGTTGTACGCAACGGTTCCTGCCGCGTAAGCCTTCTCACATTCCTCAAGACCGCTCTCGATTACCGGCGGCAGTTTATCAAGATCTTTCTTGTGCAGAAGTGCGTATCCGTAGTAGTAATACCACCGGTACATATCTTCCGAGAACAATGCCTTGAATCTGTCGAGACACTCAATGGATTCGTCATATCGTTCGCTGTTGTTCAATGCGCTGATCAGCAATCCGGCCAGCCTGCGCGTAGTTTTCTCCTCCGGAAATGCCAGAATCGCCTCGATAACCTCGGCGTACTTCTTTGCGGCAAATGTCGGCTCCGCGTATCTGAACAAATCTTCCTCGTCAGCCGAAGCCGGATTCGGTTTCGGATTGACATTTCGGAGCTTCTGAAGGATTGCTTCCCGGAGCACATTTACCTGCGGATCGCGGAAGAGGATCCGCATATACCCCGGCGCCTCCTGTTCCGATATCTGAGTGATCATTCCCTTCAGGTCTTCCTTGATCCACCCAAGCTCACTGTCCTTCCTCGCAAACGCCAGCTCGTCCTGATCCGGAGCCGTGAAGCCTTCCTGATGGCCGATAATCCGCCAGTCCCACTTCATCAGTTTGTCCTGGAAGGTATACTTGGTGTCAACATTGAACGGGGGCATCATTCTCCCTGCGGTAAGGATCGTCTGCTCATCGATCTCCGGCTGTTCCGAGACATGATCGAAAATCTCGGCGATGCAGTATTTCTTCGGCTCGACCACCAGTATTCTTCCGAAGAAATAATACTGCTTTTCGTACAGGAAGCTGAAAATATCCCCCTGCTTCACGTACCGCGACTGCGTGTATTCTTTTGTCTCCCGATCCCATAGTTTTATGCTCATCGTTCACCCTCTTCTAATTCAGTCGAGATGCTTTATCAGAAAATACTTCGTCAGTTTCTCGTCTGTGCTCTTTCTTACATGCTCAACTTCGAAGCCCATTTTCTCGTAAAACTTAGGGGCCTGAAACGCATATGTCGTCAGATTGATGTTCTCAAAGCCCTTGCCCCGAAACTCCTGCTCCGCCTTTCGGATCAATGCCGACCCGACGCCCTTGCCCCGGTATTCCTCCATCACGATGAGGTCAGTGATGTGGACTTCCTTGTAATACGAGTGACCGACAATGATCCCCATCAGCTTGTCATCGTCCTTCGCGACAAAGCAGAAATCGTTGTAATCCACACGTATGTCATACTTTCCGGCATATCTGTTGAACTCCCGGTCAATCAGATCGCACAGATTATCCTCTTCAAGATCAGCTTTTACAATCTGCATTGTCTCTCCTCCATACTGATATCCGTCTGGGATCCGAAAAATAATTTAATTAAGTATACTACATTTGGCCGTCTGCGTCCACAAAAAGAAGGAGAGCCGAAGCTCTCCTCCTCCGTAAAATCGTAACTGCCACCACAGGAATACACATGTCAACCGAACAAAAATCTGTGCCCCGTTTTGGGGCACAGATTTCATAGTCAGTCATCGAAAAATGCGTCGAGCGCTTCCATCTCGTCAACCCAGCCGGCATCGCCCTGCACGCCCTTCATCGTGCTTCCGCAGTTCGGGCATGTCTTCTTCGGTTTGTCCGTCGTCTCGCCGCACGCGGAGCACACGTACTCATCGCGGCGGAGTATGTGACTGTGTCTGATCCAGTATGCCTTAGTTCTCATGCCATGCCCTCCGTGATCACTCTTCCGGCCCGCTATTCCTTCTCTCGTTCAGGTACTCGGTGTAGCTTGCGTTCGCCTGCTCGCTCGCCTTCTTTTTATGCCAGGCATCGATCTCGCTGCTGATCGCAAGCATCTCATCCACGACCTCTTCCACGTTGCGCGGTCTCACCTGCTTCAGGTACGAAGTCATCCGGCGTATTGCCTTTGGGCTTCCGAGCTGTCTCGCGATCAGCTCCCCGAGTTCCCTCGGATGACCAAGAGAGATCAGTTCCGAAACAAGTTCCTCCCTGGCGCGGATCCATTCTCCGTCCGACCCGGAATATCCCATGAGCCGTTTCCTCCCGGTTCTCCGCCCCGTGTTCCGGAGCGGTACTACTACTCAAATAATAGCATGCCGGCGGGAACAATACAACCCTGTTACTCCTCTGTGATCATCTCGACGGGCTTCATTTTCCGAACGCGCAGACCGATGATCGCCGACGTGAGCGCGGCAACGATCACGATGCTCACGACCGTCAGTGCCTTCCAGTGAAGCGGAGTAAGAAAATCGATCTTCTTCAGTCCGAACAGGGAGAAGATGCCCTTGCAAAGGCCCTGTCCCGCGAAGTCAGACACCAGCGCGCCCAGAAGGCTTCCGAGCAGAAGCGCCGGGATATTCGAGAGCATGATCTCAAGGATCAGCTGGCCGCTGGTCGCGCCGAGCGCCTTGTTGATACCCATCGAGCGCCATTCCTTCGTGATCTTCGCGCGAATGATCAGAGCCTCCGTAAAGATAACGATGAACAGCGTTACAACCGCGATGATGATACACACCATCCGAAGCGCGCTCGAAACGGTTCCCATCGTGGACGTCATGTTCTTGTCCGAGTTGATGATGACGTACTCGTTGTCCCCGTGTACCGCGGCGATCTCCTTGACCTTCGCCTCCAGCGTCTCAAACGTGGTGTTGTCGTCTGCATAGATCAGAATGTCCATTCTCGTGAACTCGCCGAGCAGCCTCTTGCCGCCCTCGATGGTCACGTTCATGGTGCGTCCCATGCGCTCCATTCTCTGGTCGAAACCGGTGACGATGAAATCGGCCGTCTTCGTTCCGTTCTTCACGGTCACGACGTCGCCGATCGAAACGCCCAGATCCTCCGCGAGCGCCTGCGTCATCATGATCTCGTTGTCATGCATCGGCACGCGGCCCTCCAAAAGCTTCAGGTACTGGCGATGGTTTACATCGTCAACCACATATGTGTATGCGGATTTTTCCTTGTCGCCGTGGATCACGGTCGGCTCAACGCCCTTCTGCATCAGCACGTTCGTGACCCCGGCGATCTTGCGATATTCCTCTGCGCAGGAGACGTCTCCGTTCGAGACATATACCTTGCCGCCCTCCATGCCCATGATGTCCAGAAGCGACTCCGGCTTCGCGCCGAAGCTTTCATACATTCCGAAGCCCGCGGTCATCGCGATCGTGAGAAGCGCCGCGATCACGACGAGTAAAATGCTGTTCCGCACGCTGCCGAAGGTGTTCTTCAGGGACATCGTCACCGGCAGCGGCAAGCTGCTCTTATCAAGCGGAAAATGATTTTTCTTATAGTTGTGCGTGTTGATACCGCCGCGAAGTGCATCAAGCACGGTGATCTTCTTGTACACGCGTCCGATCAGCATCGCGATCAGGTAAGTCGCAAGGACCATTCCGACTACCGTGAGCCCTGCTACCGGCCAGTGAATCGGCTGGTTCCACGTCAGTCCGAGCACACCGCTGACGATGTCGCCGAAGGAGCCGCTCGTGAGGATCGCAAGCCCTACGCCCAGGAGCGAGCCGATCAGCGCCACGAGCACGATCTGCAGCACAAGCGCCAGACGGAGCATCGACGGAGTGTAGCCGGCTGCCTCGAGCGCGCCGGTGTTCTTCATATTGCGTACGATGAAGTTGCGCACGCCGTGCGTGATGATGATAAACGCGATCGCCAGCGTGAGCACGCCGAACATGAGCACGACGCCCATCACGACCTGCGGCAGGAACTGCGCGCCGCCGCGCATCATGTGCCAGTTGATCGAGCTGTAATTGGCGTAATTTTTCGCGGGATTGGCTTCCGCCGTCGGTGCGATGAGTTCAAGGTATCTCTCGCAGATCTCCTTCTCGACCGTCATCGTCTCGAGCCCGTCGTCAAGCGCCTTCTGATCGACGACACCGCGGTAGACCGTGCCCCATCCGGCCTGTGCCGGGTTGTCCGTCGTGATACGGTCGAGCATCGACTGCGACAGGTAGCAATAGTACGTCGTGATGTTGATCGACGACGAAAAATAAGGATCTTCCGCGTATCCTGCCACATTCAGCCGATACACGTTGTCGCCGAACTTTAACTCCATCGTATCACCCACGGCGAAACGGCTCTTGAGAAAGAACGGGATGATGATGTCGTCCTCCTTAAGGCCATTGGAGCTGAGCCCCAGGTTCATGATCCGGGGAGTTGTCGTGTACGGCTCCGCGTAGAAGCTGTACTCCTCGAAATCGTCGCTCGTTACGTTCCGGTACTGGCCGTACATGTTGACAAACGGCACGGTCTCGAAATCGACGATGTACTGATTATCCGTAAACGCCTTCGTCCATGCCTCGGTCTCCTCGGGGGAGTTTCCTGCAAGCGCCTCGACGTGAGCGCCGTTTACTTTCTCAAAGCGGTCCTCCAGAACCTTCGGCATCCCGAGAAGCGCCGACACGCACTGGAAGATCAGGTAGGAAGCAAGGAGCGTGAACAACAGAAACGTGACCATATCGCCCTTTTGCTTTTTGATGTTATTCCGCGCGATAAAGAAAAGCTTATACATCTTACCACCCCATTTCCTGAAGGAAGCTCTTAAGCTTCGCGTGGCGCTCCTTCGCGATCGCAAGCTGCGGGTTCGTCTCGTCGCGGTAATCGCCCGCGTACGGTCCGAGGTCGACCTCCGCGGTGATCACACCGTCCGCGAGGTAGAGAATGCGGTTGCCTCTCTCGGCTGCCTTGACCGTGTGCGTTACCATGACGATGCTCTGTCCTGCGTCGTTGAGTTCCGTGAGGATGTTCAGAACATTTTCCGTGTTCTGCGAGTTTAACGCACCGGTCGGCTCATCCGCGTAGAGGATCTCCGGCTGATTGATGACGCCGCGCACCACGGCCACACGCTGCTGCTGGCCTCCTGAAAGCTGCGTCGGGAACTTGCGCTGATCGCGGTCCTCGATCTCCACCTGTTCGAGAAGCTTGCGCGCCCGCTCCGCGAGGGCCTTGCGGTCACCGCCCTTTAAGAGGCCGCACACCATAACGTTGTCAAGCGCGCTCATGGAGTCGTTTAAGTAGTTCTGCTGGAACACGAAGCCCGCGTGGTCTCTGCGGAAGCGAGCCAGCTGATCGTTGCTGTACTTCGAGATCTCCTCGTCACCGCCGTCCACATGGTACGTGACGGTACCGAGCGTCGGACGGTCCATGCCGGAGAGCGTGTACAGAAGCGTACTCTTGCCCGATCCGGAGTTGCCCATGATGACCGTGAAGTCTCCGCGGTACACCGTAAGGTTCAGATTTTTCAAAACGTGCTGCTGCACGCTCTCATTGGAAAATGTCTTGGAAATGTCCTTGGCGGTCACGATGCCGTCCTTCTTCGTCTCCTTCACGATCTCCTCCTCGATGACATCCTGCATCTTGTTTTCTTTCTTGATTTCCTTCATGCTGTTTGATCCTCCTCATGTTACGCTGTAATTATCCGCCGCGGGCCTCCCCCACACAAAGAAACTTCCCTGCGGCTCTGATGGTATCTTACAACAGAGCAGCAGGGAAGTCTTTACGCATCCCTTGTGCAATTCTTAATTAATTCCTAATTGTCATTATCCTGCGGATCCTCCAGATCCGGACCGGGCATGCATTCCTCATTGACGATCTGAATCACCTTGCCGTCCCTTTCCAGATACATCTCAAGCGTATACCATTTATAGAGATCATGGACGTGAACCACGCAGAGCAACTGAGTATTCTTGCCGATCGCCGCTGTCTCGGACCACACGCACGGAGTATAGTCGCTGTCCGTCGTATCGACGATCACCTTGTCGACCAGTTCCTTCGGTGCCTTCTCACTGACCCGGGCATCTCCGAAATTCGCTCCGCGCTCAAGGAACGCCGCCACGATCTGGCGCATCGTGTAGGACATCAGCTTTACATCATTCTTTCCAAGGGAATAATACACTTTACCGGAAGCGTCCTTCATCTCGCCGCCGTCCATTCCGTAACCGTCCGTGGATTCATGGTATGTGCTGTAGCACACTGCGAGACAATCGCCGTTCGCATCAACATACATTGCGTTATGATGGAACTCCTCGTCGTACACATACTGGAAGAAGTCGCCAAAGAATTCGTACGTCCCGTACTTTTTGCGGCCCAGCGCGATCACAGTAAAGATATCCTTCTCCGTAAGATTTCCGGAATTCTTCGCTGCCTCCTTCGCCTCCCACAGGTATTCACCTGCAGCAAGCTTGTCAACATCCGCATGTTCCATGATCGTGTGGCGGATGTTCAGATAATCCCCGCACCCCTTCGGTGCCTCGCCGTCTTCCGTTTCCTTCTCATAGATGAAACTTTCTCTTACCTGACCTTTTTCACCGACCCACACACAACTCACCTGATAGCGATACAGCGAATTGACATCGCCGATCTGCTTCGGTGTCTCACCGTACGCTGCGATCTCATAAATCGCAACGAAGCCGAACGATCCGAGGGAGATCTCCTTCAGAAGGTTTTTCTTAACCACGATATCGCCCTTGTAGGCGTTGCGCAGCGTCTTCTCATACTCTGCCGCAGCCTTCTCGAATTTCGCCTTGTTGTCCGCAAGGTACGTTGCCGACTCGAAAACTGTGCCCGGTTTCGTCGCACCCGCCGGAGTATACCGCAGGGTCATCTCAGGATAAGGCTCGTGGTACGGCTCAAACTCGTTGTAGGCTTCTGCCGTAAGGATCGCGCTCACCTGCAGCGTCTCGCCGGCATCATTTTTCAACAGCTCATAAGCCGGTTTTTCGAACTGATCGATCAGCACTTCCCGTTTGTCATCGATAAAGTACAGTCTACCCGTAACTTCATTGTCCTTGAGGGAAATCTCTGCACGAACGGTATAATCCGCATAAAAGCTGTGGGTTACAAACGGCTCGGTAACAGAGAATACTCCGTTCTGAACATGCTTCGCGAAATCAGGGATCGCTGTCGTTTCACCGTTCTGATAATGATACAGCGCATTGACCAGATCGGACAACCGATAGGACAGGATCTGCCAGTCATATGCTTTCTTTGAGTAGCGGACTACTCCGTCTCCATCGAGCATTTCATCGGTCAGCACAATTCCGTCATTCTCGTTCCACAGGTATGTTCCGACGGTGAACAGTTCATCGGTCATCAGTTCTTTCTCATCATAGTATCCGTGTCCGTAGAACTTGCTCTTGCAGTAATCATCCCCCTTGGACGAATACGTCGCGGAAGCCATCACACGTTTCGTATGCTCCGGATCGTACTTGTCCGCCGGCCCGTCCTCGTTGGCGTAATAGAAATCGACCAGTAATTCGATGCCGTATGCCTCCAGATCCCGGGTGCTCTTCTCATACAGAACCACGTACTGCTGCGACATGTCGTCGTTGATCAAACGGCAGCTGACAATGTAACTTCCGACCAGAAGCGTCGTTTCGGAGCATTCTTCGATGTAGAGAACAGCGTGTGCGTAGACGCCGAGGCGCCCCTGTGCTCCGAGGTCGATCGTTTTGATCTGTACTTCGTCCATGAAGATATCATATTCGCATCCCCATTCTCCCGTCCGGGAGATCTCTCTTCTCTTTGCGTCACCGATATGTGATGTGAGCTCCATGATCTGCGACAGCGCAACCGCTTCCCACCCGCTGCGATGCGCAGCTGCGTACTCGGATGCCTTGAACACGATCTTGCCGCTCTTGTCCTCCACAACGATCTCCGACTGGCGACGAACGTCCTCCTCTACATTGTACGCCGTCGTCGTGATCTTGTAGTTCTCTCCGTCACGGACGACCGGTGTCGCAGTGATCTGCGGAGTCGGTGTAAGATTCTCCTCGCCCGGTGTCGGTGTAGTCGCAGCAGGCGTAATGCTCTCCGTCGGAGCCACGGTCAGCGTCGGCGTAGCTGCCTGCGTCGGTGTCGTCTCCGGCGTAGCTTCCGCGGTAGGCGTCGTCTCTGCTTCCGAAGGCGTTACCGACACTTGCTGCGTCGGCTCACTGTCTCCGTTTCCCCCATTCTTCCCGCATGCAGCCAGCGATGTGAGCATGCACGCGCAGAGAAGAAGCGCCGTAATTTTCTTAAGAATTGATGTTGTGTGGTGTGCCATCATATTACCCCCCTGTGTTCACTGATGAACTTTATGAGACGATCATAACACACAAATATTACAAATCAACTACACGGTTGTTACGTTTCGGTTACGTTTCATAAACGTTTTTGTTACACGAAGGAAACCGTTGCCATCAGCCCTTCCGTGCGGTATGATAACAGGTGATACGATCCGCCGAAAAAAGTTTACCATTTTTCGAAAAATGGTATTGACCTTACAGTGAACTGTAATGATATAAAGGCCTCGAAAGGAGGTTATGGATATGACGATCAAAGTATTTGCTAAACTCTGCGACTGTAACCCGCAAACTCTCCGGTACTACGACAGCATCGATCTGTTGAAGCCGGTGAACGTAGATTCCTGGACCGGGTACCGGTATTACGATGAGGAGCAGGCCGTGACGTACGTCAAGATCCGAAATCTGCAGAAGGCCGGGTTCTCCATCGAGGAGGTCAAGGAGCTGATCCATCAGGATGATCTTGCGATCGCAGCCGCGTTCGACGCCAAGATTGCCGAGGCGGAAGCACATCTGCAGGAAATCAAAAACATCCGCAAGTCATATCTGACCGAGATGAACACCATGAAAGAAAAAATCAATGCAATGATCGAACGGATCCAAAACGATGTGAACAACTACGACCCCAGGGAAGAGTTCGGGATCAGCCAGGAAGAGTACGACGCGATCTGCAAAAGCATCGAGCAGTGCATGGCCGAGGCTGCGGCTTCCGCGGAAAATATGCCTGATTTCGATCTGCCGCCGGCGGACATGATGAACTTCACGCCCCCGAAGGAGCCGGATTTCCGCACCGATCCCGCGTACAGCGTGGTCTACGAGAAGCACGGCTGGGCCAACGTCAAGGACTTCCTGCCGGAGATCAAGCGTCTCGAGGACGGTGAGTACGGGCTGGATTTTCTGGTCAGCGCGGACAAGTACGCCAACACCATCGCATTTTCCAACACGATGCTCAGCATTCTTCTCGCGGCCAATGAGGACCGCAGCAAGACGCTCAACTGCAACGTGGAGAAGACCGTGGACGGACAGAACCATTTTCGGATGTACAAGAAGATCTACGGGTGATCGGTACACGCGGACAGAAGCTTAACACACAGATAAGAGCATGAAAATACCGGGACAACGAACCATCGCTGTCCCGGTGTTTTTAAATTTCGATGTATCAACACTATCGCAACTGTCCACGACAATTCATTCACCGGCGCTGCCGCTATTGTCTGCCACAGTTCATTATCTCTTCAGCAGGAACGCCTTTCCGCGGAAATCCCCGTCGAGTTCAGAACCGTACGTCTCCACGATCTCCCATCCTTCAAGCAGGTCGTCGATCGGCGGATTCGCGCCGCCCTCGAGCGTGTGCACCAGAAGAAGCGCACGGTCGCCGAGAGTACGAAGAACTGCCTGGTAGCCGACAGGATGCGAGTAGTCGGTTACGTTTGTGCGGATTACCTTCGTGAAGCCGTCGCGGATGATCTCCTTGATCTCGCCGTAGAAGCGGATGCCCTCCGTGACCGCTGCCCACTGCTCCTCGTTCATCGCGAAGATCTCGCCCGAGAGACAGAGGCGTCCGAGCATCGCCGACGTGATCAGGTAGTTGATTCGGTCGATGTCGGATTCCGCGCGGAGCACGGCCCATATCTGGCTCTGCTCAGGCCGGATCAGCCTATGCAGGTTCGCCGCGATCAGCGGGATGATCGTGCACTCGTGCGCGTCGGAGAAACTTGCCTGTGACACGAGCTCCATCATCGAAGGTTCGAGGCGGTGACCGCCGCTCGCGCAGTTCTCGATGACGAGCTCCGGCATCTCCGCCGCCAGATGTCTAAAGTAATCCTTCGAAGCCTCGACACACTGACGAAGCCCCTCGCCCGGGCTCTCCGCGCCGTCCACGCCGGCGCCGATCGTCTCGTTGTAATCGACCTTCAAGTAACCAAAGCCGCACTCCTTGAGCGTCCCCAGGAGCCGTTCGTCCAGTCTCGCGCGCGTACGCTCGTTTCTCATATCAAGGAACCGTCTCGTCCCGACCGTCACCGGGAAGCCGTCCCTCGCAACAAGCAGGTTCGTCTCCTTGTACATGTCCGAATCGACGCCGCAGCTCTCCATCTCAAACCAGATGCCGGGGATCAGGCCGTGAGCACGGATCTTGTCCGTGGCGGCCTTCAGGCCGTGCGGGAACAGGATCGGGCTGACCTTCCAGTCGCCCGCTGTGTTGAACCAGTTCTCATCCTCGTGCTGGCGATACCATCCGCAGTCGATGACAAAATACCGAACGCCCGAGCCCTCCAGGCGCTTCGCCATCTTCTCCACGCTCTCCTCGGAAGGATTTCCCCAGCTCGAACAATACTCGTTGAAAATGACCGGAAGGTCGCGGTCCACCTCGGCGATGCGCGGTTTCTGCGCCTTCACAAGGCGGTCGCACACCTCCGCAAGAGACGAGCCCTCCGCGATCACCGCGCGCGGCGTCTCGAAACTCCCGCCCGGCGCGATCACCTTCGTCCACGAGCCGAAATCGCGGTCCGCAAGGCCGCCGAGCACATGAAGGTCGTCCTGGTTTCGCACGATCTCAAGCTGCCAGCTCCCCGCGCAGTACAGTTGGATTCCGAGGAACTTCCCGCTCGCACTGTCCTCGAGCACGAGGAACGGGAACCATTTGCGGACGGGCATCGAGCCGACCTGCCCGAAATGCTCGACGCGATAACCGTGGCCTGCCCAGGATTTTTCCATATTGAGGTCCGTGAGGTCCTGCGACAGAAGCTTCCCCTCCGCGCTCCAGAACGACGTCGCCCGGTGCATCCGGTCCGCGGTCACACCGCGCAGCGCAAAGCTCGCGAGCAGCTCCACCGTCGCGGGCTCCGGGGTTGGATTTTCCAGCACGGTGCGGCACACGATGACATCGCCGACACGCTCGTGGCGCGCGCGTAAAATGTGCCCGTTCTTGCCGCGAAACACCGTCTCCTCCGCCGTCTCCGAGACCTTGGTCATCTCCTGCACGGACTCGCCGTTTGCGAGCGTCATGCCGTTGCCGTAGCCGTTGTCATACCGGTCGCCGCGAAGGCGCCATTCCGCATAAAATTCCATCGATTGATCCTCCGAAAGATTTTCTTCTTTGGCAACCATTATACCGAGCCGCCACATGGCATTCAATGGAAAATGCCAACCAATTCGGCGAGTGTCACCGGCTCAATAGTACATGCCAATCGACACCGTAGCACAGCCATATTCCAATCATCAGAAACGCGATTGCGGTGAGTACAACCCGGACCACGAAACGGCTCCGCTTTGACAGCATCCCCTCGTACCAGTCGCCGATGAAGGTAATCGCGACAGTCAACAAAAGCACGAGGGCTACAACCGGAAAATTACTGAGTGACCAGTTATGTTGATCAATATGAAAGCTCTGCGGTACCATGTGAAGCCTCTTCAGTATCCAGACCCCCGCCAGCATCCAGGAAGCTAAAATCAAAACGCTGCGCATCACGCCGATGATGATATCTCCGATCCCGTACAGGACTCCCGAGACTCCCCCGGCGTACAGCAGGATCGTCAGCACAAGCGCCAATGCCGACGCAAGGAACACTTCCGCGATGCAGATCGCAACCGTCTCGGGCCCCTGCCATCCGAGGATTCCGTACAAAAGAAACAATCCCGTTGTGGCCGCATCCAGCGCGAGCAGCCGCAAGGCCGGATACCGTAGATACGTGCGCCAGTCAAAGCTGTGCGTCCGCATCATGATCCAGAACCTCTTCTCGCAACCGCGCTCAATCCCTTTCTTCTCATTTGCCTCACTGACATGAT
>JAFZVZ010000034.1 GCA_017617545.1 Lachnospiraceae bacterium | reverse complement strand
TGCGTAAAATTTTTTTAGCAGAGGAACTGTCTCTGCTTATTAATGGTGCATAAAAAAGCAACGGGACGAAAGAAAATGACCTCTTTCGTCCCGTGTTCATAAACTCTCATTATTTCAATGTCGTTATCTTAATGACATTGGGCATAACAACCTCCTCCTTTTTGTTACACCGACAATATCTTATGGATCAGTTTTTCAGTTGCTTTCACTTAACCGCAACTGCTTTTTTCATTCCTCCACTCTCGTCTCCAGCACTGCTTTTCGCAGCGGCAACACCTTGCTCGGCGATACCGAGAGCTCGTCATAACCCATCGCGAGGAATTCCTTCGTAAGCGTCAGGTCCGCGCCTAGCTCGCCGCAGATCCCGGCCCACGCGCCGTGCCTGTGTGCGGCTTCCGCGACCATCCGAAGCATCCGCAGGATGGCGGGGTGATGCGCGTCGTAAAATGCCTCGAGCGTCTGGTTCTGGCGGTCGATTGCCAGCGTATACTGCGTGAGGTCGTTGGTGCCCACGCTGAAGAAACCCACCTCCTCGGCAAGGTCGTCCGCGACCATCACCGCTGCCGGCGTCTCGATCATGATGCCGAGCTCGATATTCTTATCGTACGCAAGCCCCTCCGCGTCGAGCTCCCTCTTGACCTCCTCCACGATTGCCTTGATCTGCCGCACTTCCGCCACGGAAATGATCATCGGGAACATGATGGAGACATTGCCGAACGCGCTCGCGCGAAGGATGGCGCGAAGCTGCGTCTTGAACACCTCCGGTCTGGTCAGACAGATGCGGATCGCGCGCATACCGAGCGCCGGATTATCCTCCTTCGGGAGTTCAAAATAATCCGCCTGCTTGTCCGCGCCAATGTCGAGCGTGCGGATCACGACCTTCTTGCCGCTAAGCGCCTGCGCCACCTTCTTGTAAACCGCAAACTGCTCTTCCTCAGTCGGAAAATGATCCGAGCCCAGGTAGATAAACTCCGACCGGAACAGCCCGATTCCGCCGGCGTCATTTTTCATAACCAGGTCGAGATCCTTCGTATTGCCGATGTTGGCGAAGATGTCGATCCGCCGCCCGTCGAGCGTTACATTGTCTCTACCCTTCAGGCTCTCAAGAAGGCTCTTGCGCTCCTCCTCCGCCTTGAGAAGCTTCCGTTTGGCAGCCAGTACTTCCTCGTCCGGCTCCACGTAGACGCGCCCCTCAAAGCCGTCCACGACCGCGAGCTTACCGTTCACTTCCTCCGTGAGCGGGAGCGAACACCCGATGATTGCCGGAACGCCCATCGTCTTCGCGAGGATCGAGGTGTGGGAATTGGCCGAGCCGCGCACCGTGACGAAAGACAGGATCTTCTCCTTGTCCATCTGAACCGTCTCCGAGGGCGCAAGATCGTCCGCGACAACAATGACCGGTTCCTCCGCGGTGATCCCGCCGGACCCGGCGCCGGAAAGGATGTTTATGAGCCTCTCCGAGATATCCTTCACGTCCGCCGCTCTTCCCCGGAAGTATTCCTCTTCCATCTCAGCGAACATATTCGCAAAATTCTCCCCTGTCGTCGCGACCGCGTACTCCGCGTTGACATTGTCCGTATTGATGAGCTCCTCAACAGATTCGATGAAGTCATCGTCATCCACCATGAACTGATGCGCCTGGAAAATCTTCGCGGCATCCTCGCCGGCTTCCTTCAGCGCCTTGTCGTACAGCACCTGCAGCTCGGCGACGGCCTTCTCACGGGCCTCCGCGTAGCGTGCAAGCTCTGCCGCGGGATCCGCGGTCTCGCTGCATTGTACGGTCCGCTCGCGCTTCGAATACACATATATCCTGCCGATCGCGATCCCTTCCGATACGGACCTGCCGTCATACACCACCATGTTATTAACCCCTTACTCCTTCGTATCGATTGACGCTCTGCCAATCGCTGTTCCCCTTGCAATCGAATGACGCTTAGCGTCAATCAAAGCCCTACAGATTCGCCTTCACAAACGCCTCGATCGCCGCTGCCGCAGCGTCCTCGTCGTCGCCTTCCACCGTGACGGTGATCGCGTCGCCCTTCACGATGCCCATGCCCATGAGCTTCATCATGGACGTCGCCTTCGCGCTCTTCTCTCCCTTCACGAACATGACCGTGCTGGTGAACTTCTTCGCCTCCTGCGCAAGCAGGCCAGCAGGTCTCGCGTGGATGCCGACCTCGTCCGTGATCACATACGTAAATTCCTTCATATTCCTTCCTCCGACATTTTCCGTATTACAAAAGCTTGAAATCGTCATAATCGTCGCTGTTCGTAAGCAGCACAACGACGGTCTCATACTTGCCCGCCGCCTTGATCTTGTCGCGGTCGAACTCCATGATCTTCTGGCCCTTGACGACCTGATCGCCCTCGGAGACAAATGTCGCGAACCCATCGCCCTTCATCTCAACCGTATCGATGCCCACATGGATCAGCAGCTCCATCTCGCCGTCGCCGGTGATGCCGATCGCATGGTTGCTGTCAGCCACCGTGCTGACCACGCCGTCCATCGGCGCATACACGATGCCGTCCTCCGGCTCGATCCCGACGCCCTGGCCGAGCATTCCGCCGGAAAATATGGGATCCTGGATCTCGGCGTACGGTATGATCAGCCCTCTGACCGGCTGCCCGATCTCGCCCGCAGAGCACGTCATGATCGTCTTCTCCACGATCGAAGCCCCGCCGGCTTCCGCGGTTGTGTTCTTCCTGAAACCAAACATTTTCCTATCCTCCTTGATCGATATTCGTTACGGCTCGCTCGTCTTCTCGCCGCCCAGAATGAATTTCATGACTACGGGGTTGTGATCCGTGAACTCAAAACCCTTGT
The DNA here is from genome assembly GCA_017617545.1 of Lachnospiraceae bacterium. Taxonomy (GTDB): domain Bacteria; phylum Bacillota; class Clostridia; order Lachnospirales; family Lachnospiraceae; genus ISDg. Next base: position 25,766 of record JAFZVZ010000034.1, on the reverse strand, counting down.
CCACAACCTGCACGTACGTGCAGCGGATGTTGTCCGAGATGAGGAACCCGTCCAGCGTGACCGTGAAGCTGTCCGCGCAGTACGGAATATCGGTGTCACGCGTGGACGCCACAAGCCCGTCTGCGTAATCGGTGCATTTGGAAAATCCAGCCGGAATGATATCATCCGGAAAATCCTGACACCACGCGTAATCACGGTCCGTTCCCGGGTTAAAGGTCTCCCTGGAATCGCCCGTAAAATCATGGTTGAAATCGCCGCCGCAGACGACGTAATTGCCTTTTTCGTACTCCTTCGCCATATCCTCGAACAGCATCTGAAGCTGTGCGTTGCCCTGGCCCGCCTCCGTGCCGTACGCGGACAGATGCAGGTTGATGAGCACAAGCTCCTTGCCGTCCTCCGTCGGGATCCGCACGATGGAATAACAGCGGTCCAGATCCAGGATCTTCTTAACGCTCGTCGCGATCGGAAGGCTTCTGCGAAGCGCCGAGGTAATGTTGTAGCGGCTCAGCGTGAGAAGTCCCGAGTCGGATGCTCCGTGCGGCTCCGTCAGCGGGTACATCAGGTACGCCGAGTGATAGTTCATCGCGAACACGCTGTCGTACTGCCCCTTCGCGGCGAAGCTCTCCTGCATCCGCGCGCTCTGGTCCACATGGTAGCTTCTCGTCGCGTCCGTGTCGACCTCCTGGAACAGCGCAAAATCCGGGTTGTACGAAAGCGCGATGTCCGAGCAGCCGTCGGTGCACTTGAGAACACTCTCCTTCGACTCCGCGCGGCTGTGGTCGCCGCCGTCCATGAAAAATGTGAAGTCCGCCGTGTACGCGCCGAACCCGACATTCAAACTCACGATCGTGTACTCCGTGCCGATCGCCGCCACCTTCTCCGCGGTGCCGCCCACATCGAGCGGTTTGTTATCCTCGATCCGGGAGTACGTCAAGAAGACATATCCCACATAGGCACCCGCCACGACCACGATCACAAGCACGATGATCAGCGGTATTTTCCACCATTTGAGCCGTTTTTTCGCAGCCTTCTGCCCGGTTTCGGCAGTCGTCTGCTCTTCCTTCAGGAGTGTTTCCGTATTGTCCGACATAAAACTGTTCCTTTCATTTGGTACTGCATTGCACCTATTATACCACATTTTTTCCCTTTGATACCATCCTGTTTTGAGGCATTACAAAAAGCAGGACCCGCGCAGGTCCTGCTTCCCTCTTTCCTCTATGTCACGCTTTTAGTTCGCTTACATATGCAATCCTTCTGCTGCCCTACAGCACGCAGCCCTTCTGCAGCAAAATGTTTGCGTATTGGCTCGTCTCCGACGTCGCGATGATCGCGTACGCCTTCTTGGCTTCTTCGTAAAATGCGAACCGCTCCAACGTCCGGACCACCGCCGTTCCGCGCGGCTCCTCCTTCGCGATCATCTCCTCGTACGTCTTCCAGATGGAGATGTCCGCCGTGTCGCCGGGCACGCGCTCCATCAGGCTCACCGGCTTATCCACGTACTGGTCAAGCGGAAAGACCGTGAGGATCGCCTCCAGGATTTCCGGCACGCCGTGCCCGTCCATACGGATGACAACCGCGTTCTTTCCCATCGTCTCCGCCGGAAAATTCCCGTCCGCTATCACAATTGTGTCACTGTGTCCCATCTCGCACAAGACCTTCAGAAGCTCCGGTGAGAGCATGGGGGAGATTCCTTTCAACATTCGATTGTCCTCCTTACAGCATATTGTCTATGGACTGCAGCGGCTCCTGCCCCTCAAACCCGTAGAACCGTACCGCGTTTCCGCCTAAGAACGCGTCCTTCTCAGCCTCCGTCATCTTCGGCGTCTCCGCGATAAACCGCACCGCCGAGCGGTAGGTGATGTCCGTCATGGTGCGCGGGTAATCGCTGCCCCACATCAGTTTGTCCATTCCGCAGATATCGCGTGCCTCAAGGATCGCGTCGATCGCCGACGGGTACGGGTAAAATTCTTTGTGGAACAGCCACGTGAGCCCGCCGCTCTCGATGTAAACGTTCTTATTTTTCGCAAGCGCGATCTGCTTCTGCCAGCCCGGCGTGGTCACCATGCCGAAATGGCCGATCGTGATGCGCACGTTCGGACACGCGTCGATCAGGTACTGCATGTCATCGGTCTGCGCGTCGCCGCCCGCAAGGTCAAGCCCGACGAATTTGCCGGTCGCCTCCGCGGTGCGGAACACCGGCAGCAGCTTCTTGAGGTCCGGATCTGCAAGCCGTCCGGCACAGATCTTGATTCCGTCAAAATCATAGATGCGGTAATCATCCCTTTCCTCGTAGAGGGAGCACACCCGGAAGCGGTTCGGATATGCCCCCTTCACACGCAGGAGGTATTCGTCATGATTGCCGTCCATATATTCCTGTGTGACCACGCACGCGTTCACCTGCGCGTAGTCCATGTTGGCGAGCAGCCGCTCCGCCGTGTTGCGGTTGTCGTCCATGTAGGGAGGCATCATTTGCCGACGCTCCCCGACGAACGAAGCAATCCCGTTCCCGAGGCCGTACACCGGCTTGCCGCCGATGCTGCCGTGCTGCTCCTCCCAAAGATGCACATGTGCATCGATTATAATCCGTTCTTCCATTGCTTTACCCCTTATTCACCGTTCTCTTCGGAAAATGAAGCCCCTCCGACGAGGCCGTTCCCTACAGTGTCACCCCGTCCTTGAAGATCGCGATCTCGCGGTAGCCGTTTCTCTCGTTGTTCGTCTCGCGGCCCTCCGCCACCTGCAGGCAGTACGCGATGAATTCCTCAGCGAGGTCCGCGCCGTCAATCATCGGACCCGCGTCGAAATCGATCCAGTTCTTCTTCCGCTCACTGATCTCCCGGTTCGTGCCGATCTTGACCGTCGGCACCGGCGCCCCGAGCGGCGTTCCGCGGCCGGTGGAGAAGAGGATCATGTGGCACCCCGCAGCCGTCAGGTTCGTCACCGCGACCATGTCGTTGCCCGGGCCGTTCAGCAGGTTGAGCCCCGCCTTCGTCACCGTGTCGCCGTAGTCAAGCACGTCCACGACCGGCGACGTGCCGCCCTTCTGCGTGCACCCAAGTGATTTCTCCTCGAGCGTCGTGATGCCGCCCGCCTTGTTGCCCGGCGACGGGTTTTCATAGATCACCTGCCCGTGCCTCGTAAAATACTCCTTAAACCCGTTGATCAGCCCGACCGTCTTATCAAACACCTTGCGGTTCACACATCGGTTCATGAGGATCGTCTCCGCGCCGAACATCTCCGGCACCTCCGTGAGCACGGTGCTGCCTCCCTGCGCGCACAACCAGTCGGACAATCTTCCGATCAAAGGGTTGGCGGTGATCCCGGAAAATCCATCCGAGCCGCCGCACTTGAGCCCTATCTTCAGCCGCGACACCGGCACGCTCACGCGAACGTCCTTCGCGGCGATCGCCTTCAGTTCCTCGATGATGCGAACTCCTTCCTCAAGCTCGTCCTCGCACGTCTGTGCGTTCAGGAAACGAACCCGCTCCTCATCCACCGGGCCGAGCACCTTCCTGAATTCTTCAATGTTGTTGTTCTCGCAACCGAGCCCGAGGACAAGTACGCCTCCCGCGTTAGGGTGTTTCACAAGCCCTCGCAGGATCTTCTGCGTCGTCTCATGGTCGCCGCCGAGCTGCGAGCAGCCGTACGGATGCGCGAAGGAAAATGCCCCCGTTCGGCGGGCAAGAGTTTCCGCAAGCTTGTTCACACAGCCGACCGTGTTGATGATCCATATATCGTTGCGGATGCCGATGTCACCGTTGGGGCGAACGTAAGCCATGATGGTGTGCGTCGTAGATTGTGCCGAGGTGTATTCCGCAGATGTCTCTGCCTTACCTGACTCTGCCTCAATCCCTGCAGTTGTTCCAGCAACACCGTTCCTTGCCATGTCGCTTCCCGCAACGCCTGCATCCGGCGCGTACTCGTACGTCAGCAACTCTCCTAAGTTGGTCGCCATGTTGTGCGTGTGCACATGCTCGCCTGCCTTGATGTCGGCGGTCGCGTGCCCGATCGGAAAACCGTATTTGACAACGTCGGAGCCGCACGGAATCAAGGCGAGAGCCTGCTTGTGCCCCGTCGCCGTGTCGACCGCCACATTGTCCGAAGGATGTATCCTGATTAGTCCCATTTTCCACCTCCGAGGTGTTTCGAATTACCCTCTCAGCTCTCTCCGAGCACCGCCTCGTACGACGCTGCCATGCCTTCATTTTCCATGATGTCGTAATAACGCTCGACCTCCTCCGCCATGAACGTGAGGTCCTGTCCCCAGTACCCCTGTTTCGCGAGGATGTCGTGCACCGGGGCGTTCTTCATGAACGCCATGATCTCCTCGCCGTCGTTCGCCTCGTCGGTGCGGTAGAACGCGATGAGCGCCGCCAGGGACCACACGAGACACTTCGGCAGGGTGCCGCGCTGCTCCCGGTACTCAAGGATCGTCGGCAGCACGCGAGCCTTAAACTTGCTCACCGAATTGAGCGCGATGCTCAACAGCTGATGCTTCACAAACGGGTTCGCGAACCGCTCCAGGACCGCGTTGCCGAAAGGCGTGTCCTCCTCCACATGCCCGAGCGTCGGGATAATCTCCTCGAACATCGCCTTGCGGAGGAACCGGCTCACCGTCGGATCGTCGAGACACTCTTTCACCGTCGTCAGGCCGTAGAGCCGCGCGCCGAGCACCATCGAAGTATGGCCGCCGTTTAAGATGCGCACCTTGCGCTTCTTGTACGGTTTCACATCGTCCGTCCAGATGACGTTGATACCCGCTTTCTGCAGCGGGAAAATGTCCTCATGGTGCCCCTCGATCACCCAGAGATGGAAAATCTCAGCGGTGTTCATGAGCTTGTCTTCCACGCCGATGCGCTTCGCGAAACTCTCCGCGTCGTCCTTCGGGTAACCTGTGCAGATGCGGTCCACGAGGGTGTTGCAGAAATCATTGTCCGACTTCACCCAGGCGATGAATTCCTCGGGAAGCTTCCACAGCTCCGCGTACTTCAAAACGCACGTCAGAAGCTCCTTGCCGTTGTTGTCGATCAGCTCGCACGAGAGGATCACGAAACCCGGGAGGCCTGCCTGAAAGCGCTCCCACAGAAGAGCCGTGAGCTTCGCCGGGAAGGACTTCGGCGGCGCGTCCGTGAGGCTCTCCGTACCGAGGTACTCGATGCCGGCCTCGGTCGTGTTGGAGATGATGATGTGCATGTCCGGATTGTGCGCCAGCGCAAGATACGCCGCATAGTCCGTGTACGGGTCAACGCCGCGCGAGATCGAGTGGACCTCGATGCACTCGTCAACGACCTTGCCTTCGTCAATGCCGCGCAGGAACTGATGGTACACACCGCTCTGCTCGTTGATCACGGGGATCAGTCCCTTCGCGATCGGCTGGACCACCACGACCTTGCCGTCGTACAGCCCCTGTTCGTTCATCTTGTGAATAAACACATCCACGAAACTGCGAAGAAAACCGCCCTCGCCGAACTGGATGATACGCTCTTTATACTCCGTAAATCCCATGTTGTTGCCTTTCTGTACTGCCTGTATTTACTATGTTCTACTGTTGTAGTTTCCTACCGATCTCCGATGTTCACGAGCACCTTCGCGAGGCTTCCGTCGTTGTTCGCGAGCTCCTTGAACGCCTCGTCGGCGCGCTCGATCGGATACACATCGCTCACCATGTCGAGCACGTTCACCCTGCCCGACGCGATCAGGTCGATGACCGCCGCAAAATCCTTCGGGTACGAGTTGCGGCTGCCGAACACGTTGAGTTCCCTCTTGAGCAGGATTGAGTGCAGGAAGGTCGTCTCCTTCTTGCCGTTGCCGATCAGGATGATGTTGGCCGCGAACGCCGCGCAATCGATGCACGCGAGGAACGTCACGGACTGCCCGCACGCCTCCACGCACACGTCGAAGCCGTTGCCGCCGGTGATGCGCATCGCCTCGGCGACGATGTCATTTTCCTTTGAGTTGATGACGCCGTCAGCGCCAAAGTGGAGCGCCTTCGTAAGGCGTCCCTGCAGGATGTCCGCCACATACACCTCCGCGCCCTGCGCCTTCGCCGCGATCAGCGCGAACAAACCGATCGGACCGGCGCCTACAACGAGAACCTTGTCTCCCTCCTTCACCGGCGCGCGGTGAAGCGCGTGGTAGCTGATCGTGAACGGCTCGACGAGCGCGAGTTCCTTCGCGGAAAGCCCTTTGCCGTCGTAGATCCGTTCAACCGGCATCACAATGTACTCGCGAAACGCGCCGTCCCTCTGCACACCCATCGTCTGATTGTCCGTGCAGCAGTTGACGAAGCCGCGCCTGCAGGAGTAGCAGCTCCCGCAGTTGAAGTACGGGTTGGCGGTCACGATGTCGCCTGCCTTGAGGCCACGGTCATTCTCAGGGATCGAGACGATCTGCGCGCTGAACTCGTGACCCGGAATGCGTGGGTACGTCGTGAACGGCTGGTTGCCCGTATAGCTGGCAACATCCGCGCCACAGATGCCGCCGTACAATACCTTGAGAAGCGCCTCTCCCTCCTTCGGCACCGGCATCTCCGTGTCGGTCACCGCGATCTGAAAAGGCTCGTTGATCAAAACTGTTTTCATACTTCCTCCACATACTTCGGATTCCACACCACCGCGGTCTTCATCGGCGCGCTCTTGCTGTAAATCTTATCGCGGTACGCTCCGATGGGGTCCTTCGTAAACTCCTCGCGATCGATCAGCTCGACGATCTCGTCATAGTTGCTCTTCGCGAGCAGCTCGATTGCCTTCTCCATATGGTCCTGACGGAAGTTGATCGACCCGAAGATCAGGTGATTTTCAAACCCGAAGGGCATCGTGTCGAACTCGATCCTCGGCCCGAGCGAAAAGCTGTTGTATATTCCGTTGCATCCGAGCACCTTCTGCTCAAACGCGACGCGGTGCTCCGCGTTGCTGCCGCTGACGCCGATGAACGTTGTGGCGCGCCCGCCGAGCTGGTCGATGATCGCACATCCAAGCTCCTCTTCGTCGGAAAATGTATTCTGCAGATATTCCGCATTGGTCTGCCTCAAAGCAAACCTCACCTTCGGCGAATCCTCCTCGCTTCGCGCCACGAACAGCACTTTCGCGTTTGGGTGGCTTCGAAGGATCAGGTCTCCGATAAACATACCCGTCGTGCCGAGACCGAAAATGACCGTGCGCTCGAAGATTTCGTCCTTCGCTATCTCACGCGCCTCCGCCTCCGAGCAGCCCCGCTGCCGCATGACCCGTCGGAACATGTGCGCGCTGCCCAGGTCTTCCATCCGCTCGAGCTGGAAAAGCATGCACGCGAACGGGTCCGGGAATACCATCTTCTTGGCGAAGGACAGGTCTAGCTTCCCATCATGTACATATCCGTCAGGAATGCGCAGCAGCATATCCGGGTGAAAATACTGCTTGTCGCAGAATAACCCGTCAGCTCCGTCACAACCATACTCAAAATACGTCTCATCCTCTGTATAACGCGTAGGGTCCCAGCTGTCGCCGCCGCGGATCAGCACGATGGCAAATCGATTTTCCGAAGGAACCCATACAACCCCCTCGTGTCCGTTGATCAGGCGGTTGCGCCCCTTGGGAAACTTCGGCCCCAGGAGCCCCTTGCTGCCCATGTTCATCAATTCATTGTCCGTGCCGCAGAAACCGACCACAACCGGCTCACACAGCACCGCATTTTTCGGCTCCTCACCGCGCAACCGTTGCCTGCGGACATTCTCAATCTCTACATCCCCATACACAAGCGGTCGCTCAGGATCATTCTGAAAATACGTTCCTTTTACGATCATAACCCCTCCGAGCCGGCACCGGATCTACATGTTGCCGGTGCCGAAAAGACAATATTTCTCAACATCCCTATTGTACTCGCAAACGTCTCGTAATCACAGAGGAACATCTGCCTTGTTTTGTCATTATATGTCGCCTTTTCGCAGATTTTGCTTGACACTGAGTGCTGATAAGGGCTACCATGAGTAGCAACAGCAGGAACTTCGGAGGCATCCATGAAATACCGCAACCTTGATCTTACATTTTCCATGGACGACGTGACGTTCACCGTCTTAAGCATCAGCAACGAGCAGATGCTCGAGCCGATCCCGCGGCACAGCCACAGCCGAAACAGCTACGAGCTCCATTACATCTCGTACGGCTACGGCACGCTGATCGCGGATGACGCGACATACCGGATCACGCCGGGCACATTTTATATGACAGGTCCGCAGGTGTTCCACGAGCAGGTTTCCGACCCAGACGACCCGATGCGCGAGTACGGCGTGTACCTGAAGGTAAGCCTGCCGCGCAAGGGCACGAAAAGCGAGCTGCTGCGCGGCTTCCTGAAGCAGTCCTTCTTCTTCGGTCCCGCAGGCATCGAGGTATATGAACTGATGAAACACCTGATCGGCGAAATCGAGCAGAGACCGGAAGGCCACCGACTCATGCTGTCCGCGCTCCTTCAGGAGCTGATTGTGGAGATTGCGAGGCTGTATCGGACGACATCGGCAACGGCGAATGAATCCGTCGCTCCGTCTTCCTCCAACACACGCGCGACGGATGCGCATTTTCCGAATACATCTCTGCCCGACGACCAAACGTACCTGATCATCGAGGAAGCCTTTCTGTACAATTACCGTGACATCACGCTCGACAGTCTCGCCGGGCTGTTGAACTTAAGCCGCCGCCAGACAGAGCGGCTGCTTCTGCAACACTACAACAAGACATTTCTGCAAAAGAAAAAAGAGGCGCGCATGTCCGCCGCCTGCATCCTGCTGCAGGCAGGGGACAAAAGCATCGCCTCTGTCGCTTATGAGCTCGGGTACTCCTCACCGGAGCATTTTACCCACGCGTTTAAAAACTATTATCATGTGGCTCCGTCATCGTACCGGTAATGAATAAACAGCGCTTCCGTTCCATCATCCCACTTCTTTTTGATTAGTCAATCTCTCAACTACCAGAAGTAATTTAGCGACCTGTTTTTCGTCTAGGAGAATCTCATTTTCCGTAAGATAAAGTTTCATGTTCGAAGGGTCTCGAAGGAACAATAACAGGCTGTTGTGCACCTTGTCCTGGATCGCGCCGTTCTCATAGCGGAAAATAGTTTTGTCGCCCCAGTTCAACAACTTGGAAAAGCTCCTCTGGCTGAGGCCGTACTGCTCACGGATCGCTTTGATCTGTTCCGGCAGAAGAAGCTTATGTCTCCGGCGATATTCGTTGTAAACCATTAGCAATGTATCTTCGTCCAGTTTCTCGCAGAAGAGTTCCTCTCCGCACTCTGCGCAAGTCAAAACCTGTGCCTCGACTTCGATCGTTTCCCCGTACACTTCGTGCATCTCCCGCTTGGTCACTATTTCGGTTTCGACCTCTCTGCCACATACTTCGCAGTATTTCTTCATGGTTGGTTACCTCCTTAATTCTACGCAAATTCGTCCTCGTGGAATCCTATACACTTCAGAACCGCCTCTCCATCCCCTTCCACGATCTTAATCTTCACATAGAATTGTCTTTCGTTTACGAGTTTTTTGAACTCCCAGATATCCCCCGGACGCTTTGAATCAAAATCTGTTTTGGGACCCTTGTAGTAATCTTCGACAGTAAGTCCCTTAATCTCGTCCTTTGCATCTGCAATTGTGAATCCGTGCTGCTCCAACGCCAGCAAATTCTTCCTTCTCGGTACGAAATCATACCTCCCGGCGGACAACAAATCCCTCACTTTTGCAAGAAAAGCCTCTATGTCCGAGGTGGTTGCTCGAGTATTCACGCTATCACCTCCTTGGTTATTATATACTCGATTCGATTCCATGTCAAGAAAAACGCGGTCATATGACCGCATTTTGTTAATGGTCTCGAGCTTATTTTATCAATTCAGAATGCCGGAATCTATTGATAAACCACACGAGATTTTGCCTTTCGATTTTACGAATACACTCTTGACTTTCACTGCTTTACCGGCTTTATCCTTACACATGTATAAACTACCGGCTGATTATTGTGCATTATGTCATGTATCCCATCAGATGCTCCCTAAAAAGGGGCCCCGTCCGCTTATGCCTCAAGCGTCCCTCGCTCGTCATTCCAAAAAGCTACTGCGGTTCTTCCTTCACCGTGAAGGATTTGCCCTTGCCCTTGATCACGATCTCCCCGCCGGTGGGATACAGCAGATCGAGCTCCCACTTAGGGACATCCTGCGCGAGCAGCTTGATGCATTTTTCGCGCCCGTTAATCTCAGCCAGGACAAACAGTTCCCGATAGTATCCGGAGTCCTCCATCACCTTCACGGACTCCCCGGTGCGAAGGATCAGCGCAGTATACTCCTGCCCGCTGCTCTTCGCGCGCAGCATACCGATGTCCCTTGCGATCACCGTGCTCAGATAGATTGTCGCTGCGAGCATCAGAAACGACAGGAAAACCGCCATTCCCCCGTCAAAGGAACCCGCGAGCCACGATTCCAGGATAACGATCATAAAAACTATGAGGGCTATCCCGAATCCGCCGAGGATCAGCATCTGAATATAAAGCTCCGTCGTCTTCGGGGACATCGTCGAAACAATCTCCGCCTCCAGATTCCGGTTCTCGATCGCCTTCTTCTTGTTCACTGCGGTAACCACCGGGAAGCGCTCGCTGTGCAGGTCGTCTCTGACAATCCTCGTCTTCACGAGCGAAGTTCCGCAAAATGTGCATTCCCGCACTTCCTTTGACCTCGGTGCCCCGCAATTCGGGCACTCACCGACCAGGTACTCTTCTGTACGTTCCCGTATCATACCCCCACCTGCCTTTACACCATGCCATTACGGCTTCAACTTCTCCGCGATCCTGCCGGGTCATGCCCGACCGTCCATTTGCGCAAGTATATCACATTATTTTGAAAAAGTCAATCTTGTTTACCATTGTTCAAAAACAAAAGGTCCCCCTGCGGCCATAGGATTGTCCTCTTGTCACCGGGGAACCTTACAGGCTCCGTCACTTATGCTTCGCCCACCGCAAGCTTTACGCACTCATACGCGCCGTTGTAATCGCCGTTTCGCTTCATGTCGTCGATGCGGCGGCACATGTGGATGAGGATCTCCTTGTCTGCGATCAGGCGGTCGATCATGTCATTGGCCGCCTCGTTGGTCGCGCACTCGAACGTTCCGTCGCCGGCCTCCTGCGAGCAGATCGCGCCGTACACCTCATGCCCTCCGATGTGCTTCATGAACATCTTCGGGATCGGATAGTACGCGAGCTCGCTCGGCTTGGTGATCAGGACGTCACACTCCGGCATCAGCAGGTTGGTCGCGTAGACCGCCTTAAAGATATCCGGGTCGTAGATGACGGTGACCCCGTCCGCGTCCGTGCCGCGAAGCCCCTTCACGTAGGCCTTCAGACCCTCGTAATCATCGGAAAATGCGTGCACTGTCACGTCCGTAAGCACGCTCTCGATCTTCTCGTAAACGTCCTTGTGGTCGCCGAAATTGATAAATACGGCGGCCTCCTTGTTCTTCACATACGGGATCAGATGCTCGAGCATTGACTTAAACTGCGCAAAGCCCGCGCCCGCGCCGCCGACGGTCATCAGGAAGCGCATCGGCGCCCCCTCCTCCGCTCTTTTAATCCGCAGGGCGTTGTCCTCCTCGAGGTTCACCAACAGCTCATGGTCGACGTAGCGGCCGACCATTTTCAGATCCTTCTCCGGAATACCGCGAAGGCTGGTCTTGGAGAACCCGTTGAGCATCTTATAGCCGAGGTAAGCGAACGGCGTCTGCACCGTGTGCACGGCGCCCTCTGACAGGTGGAGCGCCATCGGCCAGTTGTCCGGGATCGCGTTGACGACATGCGTCATGCCCGCGTGCACCGCTGCCTGGCTGGGCCAGACGTGCGTCGCAATGTACGGAACATCCTTCGGGAGCGGCGTAAGAAGCGGTGTGAGCAGCTCCGCGTTCTTCTGATCCTGCGCATTGTATGTAATCTGTCGGAAGCCCTCCTTGTTCAGAGGCTCCCAGACAAACCGGTTGAACAGCCGCGACTTCTGCGAGATGCGCGACGCTATGGAATACAGGTTGTTCTGTTCGCGGATCATCGCCGAACCGGTCGCGTTCATGCCCGCAAGGTCAAGCCAGTACGGTGTGTACCCGAGCGCCCTCGCGCAGGACGCCATCGCGATGCTGATTCGATAATGTCCGAATCCCATGCGGATGTTGCCGACCACCAGAGCCTTCTCATCGAGTTCCTCGGGTTCTTCCGCGAGCACAAGTTTCCGGATCCCGAGATTATCAAGCGCGGTGACTTCCTCCGCAGCGTAGCAATACGTCGTCTGCGAATCGTCACCGTACCGGTCAACATACTTCTGCTTTTTCTTCTCCGCCTTGGCGAGTGTCGCTCGGTCAATGCGGTTTCCGAAGATCACGCCGGACTTATCCTTTGCCGCTTCCTCCTCCGTGGGTCTCGTCCTCTCCGTGATCGTTCCCTTTCGGTAATCGTACGACAGGAACCGCTGCACGCCGTCCAGCTCGAACGCGACCACGGCGCTGCGGCCCTTGTTGCGCACGCCGCACCGTTTCGCCCTTTGGAAGATCGCAAGCGCATCCTCAAGGACCGCCCTCTTCTCCTCATCGTACTCGCTGATCTTGTCGGAAGTCATCAGGAGGGAGCCGAACAGCGCGTTGACCTTCGTGAGCGCCGTGCGTCTGGCAAATGACATGCGCATGTTATCGTCGCGAAGCAGGAACACATCCGGATCGTTTCCGAATGCGTGTCCGTCCAGACCGCTTCGGAATATCGTATTCTGCAGCGTCACCTTCGTGGATACTCTCTCCGGGTGGAGCGCTTTCATATAGGCCGCATCGTCAAACACCAGAGAGACATCCGGTCCGACGCGGCAGTAGTCAAACCGCTCAAACCCGTTCGAGAGCGTCGCCCCGCAGCCGAGGATCAGCCTGTCGCTGAGTTCCTCGCGAAGCAGCCCGTACGCGAACTCCGCCGTCTCACTCCTCGTCTTTCCCTTGATCGGACACAGGTTGACCGCGTAAAGGAAGTCCAGTTTAAAGAAGTCAAATCCGAGGTTCTTATGGAACCGCAGACACTCGCGAATATACTCCACACACTCCGCCTTGTTCAGATCGAGCGGGAAGAACGAGCTCCAATTCGAGCCCGCGTAAATTGGATTGCCCGCGTCGTCCCGCACGATCCAGTCCGGATGCTCCTGCACGACCTTCGAGTCCGCCTCGGCAACCAGCGGAGCAAGCCAGATTCCGGCCTTCATCCCTCGCTCGTGTATCACGTCGACGATCCCCCCAAGCCCGTTCGGGAACTTCACGGGATCCACATCCATCCAGTCTCCGCATTTCGTCTCATAGCCGTCATCGATCTGGAACAGATCAAACCGCTCGTCCGCGCCGTCCAGAGCGTCCAGAATGATGTCCTCGTTGATGTTCGCAAAATGATTATACCACGAGGTGTAACCGAACATTTTCCGATCGGTCCGCGGCGTAAGCCGCTCAAAATACTCTTTCCCGTCGCGCGCTGACACATAGTCGAACACGACGAAACTTTCCCCGGCCTTCAGCTCTCTTCCCGCGATATCGCTCTGCAGCAGGATCCTGTTCTCATCCTCCGCAAACCTGATCAGCAGGTACGCGTTTTTGTAGTTCAAATTGCCGAAGAAGATCGTTTTCTCCCCGGTCACGTACCCGAAGTCAAACCCGACCGGCGTATTCTTTCGGTTCTTCCAAAACACCTGCGATCCATACGCCGGAAACCGCCACTTATCCGTCATCACCTTCGGCATCTTCGAGAGGTCGTTATGCGTCTCGCCCATGGCAAATTCCCTTGTCTCGGTCCAGGACTGGTACCCGTTCGCGAGGATCCGGCACTCCGGCGTGTACTCATACTGCAGCGGCAGTTCGGCGTCCTGCAGCACGATGTCGGCAAGCGCTGTCACCGTGACCGTGCGCCGGTTGTTCTTCCTGACATGTTCCACCTGTATGTTCGCGTCGCCGGTTGTGGACTTCCTCTCCTGACCGTCGACGATGTATGTGATCTTAAGCATTTCTTTTCCTCCTTCAACCTGTCTCTCAGGCATTCTTCTCAGACGTCCGTCTCTCCCTTGCTCTCCGCCTCCTCATGCGACTTCTCGATCACGTCCATGACCTTCTTCTCATCGTAGAACAGGATCACAACCATGGCGAGGATGCAGAGCACCATTGCCACCACAAGGCTGATGCGGTAGCCCTTGCCGGTGTTGCGGATGATCTCCTTGCCTGCCTCATCGAGCTCGGTGTATTTTCCGATGACCGCGAGCGACGTGAAAATGATCATGGCAATGGACTGGCCGAGCTTAAACGCGAACGTGCGCGCCGCGTAAAACATGGCGTCGCGGTTCTCCCCGGTCTCCACGCAATCGCTCTCCGCGATATCCGCGACGATCGCCTGCGGGATCACGCCGAGGATTGAGAGCGGCACGCCGACCAGAACACAGATGATAAAGCCGTAAATCTGGTTTGGAATGAATGTCACCTTGCCCGCGAACGACGAGACAAGGAACGCGAAACCGAACAGCGCGAAGCCGACCACCAGGAGCTTCTTCTTGCCAAACTTGCGCGACAGTACGTTGACGATCGGATAACAGACAAACGTCACGAACGTCATGAAGATGAACAGCACCATGTAGTTGTTCAGCGACAGCAGGTTCTCCACGTAGAAAATGAATCCCGTGTTGAAGATCGTGATGCCGATCCAGTAGATGATATCCGAGAGAACAAACACCTGAAAATGCCTGTTCCTGAATGTTTTCGTGAGCGAGCGGAAGGCATTTTCCTTCACCGGAGGCGTGTTGTCGTACTCCTTCTCATTGATCATGAACGCCGGCAGGAGCATGCACACAAGGGCGATGACCGCCAGCACCGCGAGCACGAGTCTCGCGCAGACGTAGTAGTCCCAGCCGGTCGCGTTCTTGAGCGCCTCCCAGATCATTTTTCCGGAAAATGCGATTCCCGTACCGACGATGTACGTGAGGGAAATGTAGGTCGAGATGTCCATGCGGTCCTTCTGGCTGCGGCCGAGCACCGGGATGAGCGCGTTGTACGGCGTGCAATACGCCGTCATGAAAATGTAGAACAGCACCATGGTTACGGCGAGCCACACGATATTGACTGTCGATTCCCCTCGCACCGGGCAACAGAAAATCAACACCGTCAGCGCCGCGAAGGGCACCGCTGCGACACGCATGAACGGGATTCTCTTGCCGAGCTTGCTCCCGCAGTTGTCCGACATGCCGGCGATCCAGGGGTCGGTCACCGCATCCACGATACGACCGCACGCCGTGATCACGCCGATCACCGTCAGCCCCAGCAGCGTGGCGGTTGTGACGAACGTGATGACGCCGTTGTCCGTCGAATCCGGGAGATAAAAATTCACCAGAAGGTTGGTGATGATACCTGCAAGGATCGACCAGCCCAGCTGACCGATCGCGAAAATCCATTTGATCTTTCCTGAAACCTGTTTCATGCGTAGTCACCTCCAAAAGAGATTTTGTTCTCTTCTCAGTTTACGATATTCGACTTTCCTTTTCAACACAACAGCGACACCCGCGAAGCGCAAAAAAGCGGTATTGCCGCTTTCCCGCAGCAATACCGCAATATTATTTGTCAAAATCGCAAAATGCCTCCAAGGTCACTGTTTCCAGCCCTTGAGGTCCTCCGCGTTCTTCACGAGAAGCGCATCCACTTCTGTCGCACCGGGCACAAACGGTGTCAGCTTCTCCGCGGTCTTGCCGATCTTCGATCCGCCGGAGGTCGCGAACGCGTATACCTTCTTGCCGGTCCAGTCGTACGCCTTGCAGAATGTGTTTACCACATTGGGCGCGCAACCGTACCAGATCGGAAAACCGATGTACACCGTATCGTACTGCGACATATCCTCCACGCTCCCCTGCACCGGCACTTCCTTGCCGCCGAACTTCTCCTTGTTGCAGCGCGCCAGCGGGTTGATCCAGCGGATATCAGCTTTCGTATACGGAACCTCAGGCACGATTTCAAAAATATCCGCGCCGATACTGTCCGCCCACTCCTTTGCCACCTTCGCGGTTGTTCCCTCTGCGCTGAAATACGTCACCAATGTAGCCATAAGTTACGTCCTCTCTTTTCGTAAAATTCTATTTCGTACAATATTGATTGCATCATTCCGGCTGCCCGTGCACGCGGAAACTGTCCGCAGGATCAGCCAACCTTCGCGACAAAGTATTCTCCGCTGCCGCCGATCGTAAGTTTGCTTCCGATCGGGTGCCGTCTTGCCGTCTGTGCGTAAGAGCCGTCCTCCACAAGGATGTTGACGCACGTCTTCCGTCCGCAGATATCGGCAACAACAACCAATTCGCGGAATTCTCTGCCGTCCGGATTGATGGAGGCCACCTTGATACGCTCCCCGATCATGGCAACCGTAGACTTGTATGTCGGATCCTGCTCCGCTGCCTGCAATGATCTCGTGCAGACATTCAATTCTCCGATGCAGAAGTAAAAACCGATCACCAGCCCTGCTCCGATCATCCCGGCTAACAGTTTCCCTCCGTCGAAATCGGCGAAGAAAAGGATCGTCGCCAGCACCGTTCCGATGCCCAGCAATACAAGGGAAACGATCAGAACGGTCCGGTCCCAGCGTTTGTGCGGGACCGCCTTGGAAACAATGACATCCTTAACACCCTGCAGTTCCTCCTGCACGGATATCCTGCTCTCCTCTTTGTCGAACAGCTCATCCTGACCAAGCCCTTCGTTCAGATAGATCATATTCAGCAGAGAAGTCCCGCAGTACGGACAGCTCGTGGATCTTTTACCTCTGGGAGCGCCGCAGTTCGGGCACTCATCCAGATACAACATTGTCAAACCGCTCCGTTTCACACAAATCCCCTCAATTCTCCAAAAGTACTGCGTAGTAATCGTTCTTGCCGACAAGCGAAACTTCCTTGCCGATCGGATAGAAGGTATCGCACATCTCATCCGGTACATAATTGACCAGCGCCTCGACGATGACGGCGCGTCCGTCCATATCGGTGAGCACTTTCATTCTGCGGAAGCGCTGCTGATACTGTACAACAAGACCTCCCACGCTCACGATAAGCGCCTTGCGCGTCTCGCCGCTGCCCAGCGCTCTCTCCGCCTTATCCTGCTTCTGAATGTAATACCAGATGCATCCGGAGCTTACCAGTACAAACAGACCGACCAGGATCAGCCAGAACAGTACCGGATTGTCCTTGCCGATCGCGCCGATCAGAACAAGCGACGAGCCGATCGTCTGACCCAGATAATATCCTGCCAACCCGTTCCAGCGCGTTTTGTTCTCTTCGTCTTCCTCCTTCGGCGGGATCTTAATTCCGGGAAATGCTTTGGAAATGATATCCGCGCTGCGATCCGCGTAGCGGGCCGCAACCTCCCGGTTCGCCGCAAGCACATCTGCCTGTTCCGTATCATCGACATCCACCGGTATCCACTGCAGCTTGGCGAGCACCGCGCCGCAGTTCTGGCATTCCTTATCATTGCCCGACGCAAGCGCACCGCACTTCGGGCACTCCTTGAGCAGTAATTCGGTAACCTTGTTATATTTCATAAATCCCCCTGTTCGCATGGCCATCGCCGTATCACACCATTGTGTCCGGCTTTGCCATTTGGGCGATATTATCATATTTTCCGAAAAATGTCAATATCATTTACTATTGATTTCCCTGCTTTTCCGTTCCGCCCGCGATCAATGCCTCCACCTCAGCGAGTGTCGGCGGATTCAGCGGCAGCGGGAACCGAGAGATCGCGATGCCGGAGCACGCACTCGCGAACCGCACGAGTTCCTCGTCAGACATGCCGCGCAGCAGGCCGTACACGCAGCCTGCCTTGAACGTGTCGCCGGCGCCCAAGGTGCTGCGCACCTCAACGTCGAACGGTTTCATCCGGCGCGTCGGCTCGCCCCTGCGGCCGTAGAGCATCTCACCGCCGCCCTGTGTGATGATCGTGAGACCGTCCGTCTCCTTCTTCATCAGCTCCATGATGTCCTCTGCAGGCATACCCGCGTAATGCTGTGACGTGCATTCCTTTGAGACGACATTGACCGCCGCCTTGCGGTGAAGCTCCGAGTCGTGGCGCGAGTCGATCGTCACGTACGGAATCCCGTGGCGTGCGCAGATGTCCGCGACAAGCAGCGATTCCGCGCCGAAGAACGGATCCACCGCCGCTGCCTTGCAGCCCGCGATGTCCTCTTCCTTCGGAATGCTCCACCACCGTTCACCGGTCGAGAACAAGGTCGCGAAGCGCCCCATCGGTGACCGCACCAGCCCCGCGATCACGACATAATCCATGACACCGGGATCGTCTTCGCGGAAACGTAGCGGCGAGAGGTCCACATTTTTCGCTTCGTAAAATGCCTTGAGCATCGGAGCAACCTCCGTGCCGATCCACGTGCCGTCCATGCGCACGGACACCCCGAGGGAATCGAGTACCGTGGCTGCCGTTCCGGTCTCCCCGCCCGGCAGAAAATACTGCGCCGCTATCTCCGAATACTCGTCCGGCTGCAGAAAGCCGTCCCGAAGCAGGAATGAATGAGTTCCGAGCACCTGCCCGAACAGGTATGCTTCCGGTTCGCGTTTCATCGTTTC
The DNA here is from genome assembly GCA_017617545.1 of Lachnospiraceae bacterium. Taxonomy (GTDB): domain Bacteria; phylum Bacillota; class Clostridia; order Lachnospirales; family Lachnospiraceae; genus ISDg. The sequence goes on along the minus strand of JAFZVZ010000034.1, from coordinate 7,175 downwards.
TTCTCCTTCCGATCGTCTCAGAGCATGATCCCGTTCACGACCGCGCGCACCCTGTGGTGGTGATACAGCTCGTCGTTCGGCATCATATTGTGCATATAGACCACGGAAAATTTATCCACCGGGTCGGCCTCCGCCCAGATGCCGGTGCCGCCGGTCCATCCGAAGTCACCGAGATGGCCGTTGTGGCCGTACTTCTGCGTCAGGAGCGTGCGGAAGCCAAGGCCGTAGCCGTAACCTGCGAGGTAATCATTTTCAAAATCCTTCAGCTGGACCGGTCCGAGCTGGTTCTCATGCAGCATCGCGACCGTGCCGCTGCCTAAGTATTTCCTGCCCTTGTAGGTGCCGCCGTTTGCGAGCATCTGCATGAACACTGCGAAATCATGCGCGCTGATCAAGAGGTTCGGCCGCGCTCCGGCAGGCACACTGTCGGGATCGGTCGACGAAAAATTAGGCGTCGGCTCAAACACCCCGAGCTCCTTGCGCGCGTAGTTCGTCACGATGCGGTCCTTGTTCCACGGGCGCGCGAGCGTGTCGGCATCCTCGAGTTCCAGCGGATCGATCAGACGGTCCTTGAACACCTCGCGCAGAGGCTTCCCTTCGAACGTCTCCACCAGAACACCGGTGATCTCGGAGCCGAAGCCGTACAGCCAGTGGGAACCCGGCTCGAACATGACAGGTACATTCGCCATGGCGCGCACTTCCTGCTCGATCGTGGTCGGTCCCTTCTCAAGGAGGTTGCGCATCTGTTCGCTCATCGCCGCCAGGGTCGGGGTGCTTGGATTGATCGCGGGCACCATGCAGTACGGCAGACCGCACATCATCGCAACCGCGTCGCGGATCGTGATCGGCTTCTCCAATGGCTCCGTGACGATCTCCCCGTTTTCACGCCTCACGTATTTCTTCGTGTCCTTCCACTCGGGCAGATAGTAGTACAGCGGATCGCTGAAGAGGAATTTGCCCTCCTCGTAGATCATCCCGAGGATCGCGTACGTGAACAGCTTCGTCGTGGACGCCTGGCTGAACATGCTGTGCACGTCCACCTTCTTGCCCTCCTCAATGTTCGCGTAGCCGGCCTCACCGTGGTAGATCAGTTCATCTCCCTGCATGACCGCGACAGCGCAGCCGGGATTGGTCCCCTGTTCCACAAAGCCCCTGAGCAGGTTGTCCATTTTCGTAAAATCCTTCATACATCCTTTCCGGTGTTGCAAACCCCAAACACCTTTCCCCTTTCCTATTCTTGTATTGCGCGACAGATCCTACAGATCAATCATCGTCATCGTGAGGTGCGTCACAGTACGCGTTCCTGTCCAACTTTGCCTGTTGTTGAAGCCGCCATGCGTACTCATTGAAACCGCCGCTCAAGCTTTCAAAAAAGAATTGCTCATCCACTTTATCAAGAAGATCATCAACGATTGCCTGCTCTTCGTCCGTTTCAATTGCCTCCAGTTGAAGTTCCTCTCCCCCCACATCGTCATCTTTAAAAACAAGTATTCCAACGTATACGTTTATTTCGTCACCATCATCGTCGGTATCCTCCGTGAACGCCAGGTAGGTCTTTCCGGTCTTCTCGGATTGAAACGTGAACAACCCCCGATACTTCTCTTCCTGTCCGTCCTCATGAACCGCCGTTAACGTAATGTTACTCCGTTCTACGTCCACACTCATACGTCCTCCTCTCCGACATGCGAAGCAGTCGCTTACGCAACAACAGTCCTTCTCAACATTAGACTTACGTAACAATTGTCCTGCGCAACATTGGGTTTACTCAACAATTGCCTTACATGAAATTGTACCATACGCCGCCGTCGGATGCAACGAAACAACGCGCCATTCATCAACAGTTTTTCCTTGGATCTTTCCTCCGACCAGGCTTTTTTATGTTATTTCCAAAACCTTACGATACACCTTCACCTCGCATACTGCATCGCTTTACCATGATAAATTATTTTCGCTCTTTTCCTTGTTTTTGACATCCGGATATGGTATACTATTGAGCGGTTTTCGGGGCGTGGACGCCGCAAGGCATTTTGCTTCGGAAAATGATTACCCCATTTCATTTTACAAAGGAGTTTACAACATGGAACGTAGAGTCGGTACTGTATCCAGAGGCATTCGCTGCGGCATCATCCGCGAGGGTGACAACCTTGTCGACATCGCGGTTGAGAGCGTGCTCGGCGCGGCAGAGAGCGAGGGTTTTGAGCTTCGCGACCGCGACGTCATCGCTCTGACGGAATCCATCGTCGCAAGATCGCAGGGCAACTACGTGAGCGTCGACGATATCGCGGCGGACGTGAAGGCCAAGCTCGGCGGCGGCACGGTCGGCGTCATTTTCCCGATCCTCTCGAGAAACCGCTTCGCGATCGTACTTCGCGGTATCGCCAAGGGATGCAAAAAGATCGTCCTCATGCTCAGCTACCCCAGCGACGAGGTCGGAAACGCGCTCGTCACGCTCGACCAGATTGACGAGTCCGGTGTCAATCCGTACTCCGACGTGCTGGACATCGCGAAATACCGCGAGCTCTTCGGGTATCGCAAGCACGAGTTCACCGGTGTTGACTACGTGGAATATTATTCGGATCTGATCAAGGACTGCGGCGCCGAGGTTGAAGTCGTGTTCGCCAACCAGCCCAAGACGATCCTCAACTACACGGACTGTGTCATCAACTGCGACATCCACACGAGAGAACGCACGAAGCGTATCCTCCTCGCGGCGGGCGCAAAGGCTGTGTGCAGCCTCGCCGACCTGATGAACGCTCCCGTGAACGGCAGCGGCTACAACGAGCGCTACGGTCTTCTCGGCTCGAACAAGTCGACCGAGGATAAGGTCAAGCTCTTCCCTCAGGCGGAGGGCGCTCAGAAGCTCGTGGAAGCGATCCAGGCCCAGATCCTTACGAAGACCGGAAAGCACGTGGAAGTCATGGTCTACGGCGACGGCGCCTTCAAGGATCCTCAGGGCAAGATCTGGGAGCTCGCCGATCCGGTCGTAAGCCCCGCGTTCACGAACGGTCTCATAGGAACTCCGAACGAGCTGAAGCTTAAGTACCTCGCGGACAACGATTTCGCGAACCTCTCCGGCGAAGCTCTCCGCGATGCGATCTCCGCAAGCATCAAAGCCAAGGAAGGCAGCCTCGTGGGCAACATGGCTTCGCAGGGCACTACGCCCCGCCAGCTCACCGACCTCATCGGCTCGCTGTGCGACCTGACCTCCGGCTCGGGCGACAAGGGCACGCCGATCATCCTGATCCAGGGCTACTTTGACAACTACACTTCGCTGTAATATGCTGAAACTAACGGGGGCGGACCATCCGCTCCCGTATTCATAAGAGGGAGGCACCCATGAACTTCAAGCTTCTTATCATCATCCTGCTCATCATCATTTACGCCTACGGACTTCTCGTCAAATACCTCCGCCTGCAGTCGTGCAGAAACGCCATCCCGGCCAACGTTGCGGACATTTACGATGCGGAGACGTATGAGCGGTGGCGCGCGTACCGCAAGGAGAAGATCCGCCTTTCCGTTGCGGATTCCACCGTCGCGCTGATCGTGGACGTCATGCTCGTCACGTTCGACCTGTACGCTGCATTTGCCGGACTGTTCCCGAAGGGGATCGAACCGCAGCTCTTCGCTGTGCTCCTCCTCTCGACGCTCACGTCGATCGCCACGATCCCGTTTTCCTACTATGACACGATGCGGATCGAGGAGAAATACGGATTCAACCGCACGAAGGGCAAGACCTTCTGGGCCGATCAGATCAAGGAGTTCATCATCAGCCTCGGCGTTCTGTTCCTGATCACGTGGATCCTGTCACTTCTGCACCGCGCACTCGGCGACTGGATGATCGTTACATTTGCCGGCTTCCTGACCGCGTTCATCCTGCTGTTCTTGTTCCTCTACCCGATCTTCAGCCGACTCTTCAACAAGTTCGCGCCCCTCGAGGAGGGTGAGCTTCGAGACAAGCTGAGCGGTCTCCTCACGAGCCACGGCTACACCGTGCGCGCCATCGAGGTCATGGACGCCTCCAAGCGCACCGCAAAGGCGAACGCGTATTTCACGGGCTTTGGGAAAATGAAGACCATCGTCCTCTTCGACACGCTCATCGAGAAGCTGTCTCCCGACGAGATCTGCGCGGTATTCGCGCACGAGCTCGGTCATGGTCTTCACAAGGACACGCTCAAGGGACAGCTCATGAACTCGCTGCAGATGATCATCCTCTCGGTGCTCGCATGGCTCACGCTCCGCACGACCGCGATCTTCACGGACTGCGGATTTGACAAGGTCAACTACGGCTTCGCCGTCATCCTGATCATGGCTGTCGAGTTCGCGCTGATCGCGCCTCTGTTCGGCATCCTCGCCAACTATTTTTCGCGTCGTCACGAGTACCGCGCCGACGATCAGGCGGTCAAGGAGGGCTACGGCCCCGCGCTGATCAGCGGCCTCAAGAAGCTGACGCAAGCCGACTTCGGCGACGTCGCTCCGTCCCCGGCACTGATCATGCTCGAGTTCTCGCACCCTTCGCTCTCGCAGCGAATCGATGCGATCGAGAAGACGCTTGCCGAAAAGAAGTGATCCCCGCAACGATCGCCTTGCAAACCAAACAGTCGGTATACAAAACGCGCTTCGGAACCATCTCCGAAGCGCGTTTTTTCGTAATCTCCACGCGTGTTTACTTTCCCCGGTAGGCCGCCGTGATGCTCGTAACACCCTCCAGATCCTTCTTCGGCATGACGACGATGATATACCAACCGGCCTCCGCGTCATTGCCCGCCTCGAAATTATCTGTGCGGCAGACATGCATGTTGGCTATGGTGTCAATCACTGTGATGTTATCCAGTCCGAATTGCCATGTTGAACTGCCGGAATATACGATTGCGATCAACAGCGAGTTGTCCTTGTAGAACTCCTCGTCAAACTCGAATCCGCCGACCACCTGCTCGAGTCTGTCGGTCACCATATGACACTCACTCGCTGCAGCAACAAACGCATTGTATTCCTCCGTCGAATCCAATCGGAACGCGGGGAGAATATCTTCACTGCCGCTGCCGGGTTCATTCGCCAGATAAACCATACGATTTTCCGCAAGCTCGAGAAGAGGAGCCATTGCACCTTTCAAGTCACTATAACCGATCCGGTAGGGCGTGCCGGAGTATGCGACCGTTGTAAGTACCCTGGTATTGCCAAAGAACAGTTCCTGCAGCTTCGCCCGATACTCCTCATCCACGTTGTATAGATAACTGGACCAAGCCGATTGAACGGCTGCTATATGGATCTTTTCCTCCGGCAAATGGTATGTCTGCAAGATTGCCTTCATAGTGCTGATATTAAAAATTTTTTTCTCTGTATAGATCCGATTGATCTCCTCGACGGAGAGACTCAGCTCATCGATGTACCCGGCATGAAGCGTACATTGATAGTTTCCTTCGGCAAATGAAGCCACCATGACCGTCAGTCCGTTGCTTGCATCCAGCTCAAAGTACTCCGGGCAGGAAGCCCTCAGCTCCGATATCGAAATACTGCCGGTTTCCGGCTGATACACGACCGGTGCAGCAGGCTCAGTCCCGTACTCGGGTTTATACAGCCACGTATCCTCCGTTCCGTCGTAATAGCGTATCCCACCGCCGCTATGTATCTCAATATACTTCACATGGTCCGCATCGACGGCATACTTGATGATCGTAAAACCGCTGCCGCCGTCCATGTCCGGCGCTGTCGCAACCGTGTTGAACCGGTCCCTCACAAGATACGCATTACTGTAGAAATCATCGAGGATTCCCTCTGCCTTCATCTCCTCGATCAGCCTCTTCGCATCCTCCACCGTGAGATACGGCGCATCCTCCGGCATCACGCCCATGATCGTCAGTATTTTGCGTGTGTAAGCCTCCTCCCAGAAGCCGAAATACAGGTCGTTTCGGATCGCCTCCAACTGTTCCATCTGCTCCGGTGTAGCGACTGCCAGGCTCCTGGCATAAAGTTCATAGGGGCTGCAACTTTTCAATTCATCAACCACCTTCGGCGTCTCTGTTACCATCGTTGTCGGAATCGCTGTCGGGGTCGTCTCTCCGGCCGGTGTCTGCCCCGGGTCATTCGGTTTGCGGTTTCTCAGATGCATTGCCACTGCCGCCGTGAGCAGGATCGCCATCACCACCACCGCTGCCACCCACGGCAATGCGTGATAAAGCGGGCGGCGCATGCCTCTCGCTATGTTCTCCCCTTCACGGTACGTCTCATTTTCCTTGATGATCTCCGCGGTGACCTCGTTCAGATACTCTTCCCTCACACCGCCGATTGCGTCATATAAGTCTTTTCCCGTCATACTGTCATCCTCCCCTCATAGAGGGTAAAACTGTCGTCCTCCGAAGCCTGCGAAGATCAGATGTTCTTCTCCAGATACTTGCGCAGCTTCTTTCGCATGTTGTACAACTGGTTGCTTACGTATCGCTCGTCCCGTCCGATTTCCCTCGCGATATCCGCAACCGTGCGGGACAGCCAATACCGTTTCAGAAACAGGCTCCTCTTGTCGCGCGACAGCGTCCCCAGGAAGCCGTTCATGGTCTCCCGAAGCTTCTCCGCGTCCGCCGATTCGTCGCGGCCGCTGTCCGGAATACTCTCCGACAGCTCCTCGTAGGAGGCGATCAACGCCTCCCCGCCGCGTTTTGCCGCCTGATTCTTTCGCAGTCGGGAAATGGCGATGTTGCGCATGGTGCTCGTCAGATACGCCTTCAGATCCTGCGGTTTTGCCTGAGGTATCCCGCTCCAGGACCGGAGGTAGAGGTCGTTCACGCACTCCTCCGCATCCGCGGTGTTTCCGAGGATCCCTGTTGCGATTGCCAGAAGATACCGGCCGTATTTCGCCTGCGTCTCACGGATCGCAGACTCCGAGCCGTCGCAGTACATCTGCAGGATCTTCTCGTCGCTCATTGTCAGCCGCTCTGCCATGCACATCTCCTTTCCGGAATGTAATGAACGGAAAGGAGGTCGGTTGCGCGAGGATAACGCAGCGCAACCGGGAAACGGCGAAAATACGAAGTATTTCGCCACAGAGTGAAGACAAAGTCCGAGGCGTAACCGCCTCGGACATGTGTTTTTATAGGAGTGTAAAAGTGTCGGAAAGCCGCATAAATACTGGCTTTTCGGCACTTTTTGTGGTATACTGGAAGTATCAAAATGAGGCGGTAAAC
>JAFZVZ010000033.1 GCA_017617545.1 Lachnospiraceae bacterium | reverse complement strand
GGCCGGTGGCGCTGCAGGTGCCGGTGCCGCTGCCGCGTCAGGTACAGGTGCTGGTGCCGCTGCCACGTCTGCTGCCGGGGCCGGTGGCGCTGCAGGTGCTGGTGCCGGTGCCGTTGCCGGTGATGTTACAGAGGGCTCTGATTTCGGAGGGACTTCCGTCACGTCTGCCGACACATTTTTCGGTTCACTGGAACTTCCAGACGCTGCTCCGCTGCCTTTATCAGTGGCATCGGCCTTTCCATCTGCCAGATTATTTTTATCTGTATGCTCCATAGCTTGTCTCCTATAACCTTAATCATTGGATTTTATCTAGGTAAACTCGACACAATCGGAACGATATCTGCTCTTCCCTCGTTACTGATTAACCACAAGGCCCTCTTCCAACAGCTGCTCGACCGTGACCTCGCCTTTGACCAACGGCAGGAGCTGCTGTTTTGCGTCAATCGCTGCTGCGGAGACTGCATCCAGCGACGCGAGAAATGCCGCAAGCATATTGTTGACGCCCATCTCCTCATCCAGCACGAAGCAATAGTTCAGGAACAGCGCCCCGTCATCGATCACGGAGAAACAGCCGAGCTGAAGATACTTGTTGAGCTCTCCTACTACTCTTGCTACATTGACGGTCTGTGTTTCATCGAATCCGGAAAATACGGTGATCAAAACGCCGATCTCCGTCGAATCCTCCGTAAGATTTTCCACTGTGATCGTGCAGTCCTCGGGCAAATCTTCACTTTCCCCGGTATACTCGGCAACGATCGTTTCCTTGCCGGCGATTTCTTCCGTTGTGCAGGTGATGCCGATTGCCTCAAGATGTTCCATAATGAGTGCCTGCAAAGCTTCGTTATCCATCATTGTTATCACTCCTCCTCGTTCAAAGCGTTCATCATCGTATCGACGGTGCATTCCGCTGCAAGCAGCCGCAAAAGCCACTGCCCTGCGTTCACGACCGCATTTTCCATCAGACCGATGCTGCGCAGGAGTATGCGCGCGGCGACTGCCGCATTGGCCGTCTCATCAAGCAGAAAACTGTGATTGAAGAACACCGCGTTAGCCTCCTCAAACAGCACGAAGCTGCCGAGACTGATACGCGCGTTCAACGCGTTGATCGCTACCCGGAGTTCCTCAAACCGCTCTTCCGGGATATTCGTGAACGCGAAGATCATAATCTGGAAAATGTACATATCCGCCTTAAACTCCTCGAACGAGACCGAATACGCAAGCTCCCCATTCTCGTCAAACGGAGAGGCTGCCGTCATCAGGAGCACTGCCCCATCCTCCGTGTTATCGATGACCGCCTCGTGAATGCCGTCTTCGATCAGATCCGCGATCTCCGCGAGATATTCCTTCGCTCCCAGTTTATCCATGTATGTACCTCCGTATATTTATTCTTCCGTTACTTATTCTGCTTTGAGTGAAGCGACAACATCCTCTAAAGCTGCATCCTCATCAAGACCGAGTGCCGCGAGCATCTTCTTTTTCTCTTTGTCCTCTGAAAGAAGAATGTTTTTGGCCCGTTTCTCCGTGATCTTTTCAAACAGTTTGTCGTAGACCTTAGATCCGATTTCAGTCTCATCTTCGGGCACTTCAACCCCAAGTCTCATAACAGCTATCTTTTTGGCCTCAATATCCGTGATATTCACTCCCTGCCGCCCAAGTGCTATGATCTGTGACGGAAGCAGAGTATCTTTGACGCCCCTGGCATCAGCCTTGATACGTACCATCTTATCATTCAGATACTCGTCGACTATCTCCTTTTTCTTGACACCCGTCTTTTTCCGCTGCGAGATTGCATTCTTCGCGTTGACAACTCCGTTTACGGTCTTGAGGAATCCGCCTATTCCGGAGAGAGCCAAGCTGATCATGCCGCCGGTGGGGTCTGTGAGTGTCCCTCTCATTTTCATTATCCCCGTCGCTATCGATCCCAGGCCGCCGGAAAGGCCTCCAAACAGATTAATAAAACCCTTGCCACTAGTATCCATGTCCTTGTGAAATTTCGTTGCCTGCGCCATTGCATATTTCTGCGCCTTTGCGGTATGTCGAACGGTACGAGCCTCTTTAACCGCATTAATATAATCCTGTCTCGTTGTCCCTGCCGGAATATTTCTATTCTTCAGACGTCCTCTCGAATTCGCCAGTCTTATACTCGCAGATACTCGATTTCTGGACGCGATCGCGCCGGCGTCCCGCACAACAGCAGCATGCCCTTCGGCTTCTTTTACGTTTCCTAAATGATCTGAAATCTTTTCACCGATGTCACATATCCCGGTAAAAATATCCGCTAAGCCACCGCGCTGCTGTGCACCACTACCCTGCAAATGTGCTTTTTCCCCGCCCCATCCGAGGTTTTCCGCATTGCTCCACATACTTGAGAGACCCCCGCCGAGGACAAACCCACCTGCAGCCGCCCTGCGCTTGGCCGCTTCTCGCTTGTACTTGTTCTTATCACGAGTTGCCCGGTAAATATTCGCTCCGAGACTCAGCCCGCCGCTTATTGCGGAAAGTCCGCCTCCAACGAGACCGGTCACGTCAGTTATTGTCTGTGCGAGCTTTGCATCATCGGAGAGTTTGTTTGGGTCCAATGCCTTATCCTGAGACTGCTCTACGGCCTCGGCAGTTCTGGTGTCTCCGGCCCACTCTGCTGCATTCTTCACTACGGTAGGTCCCAATGCATTTGCCGCAGAAAGGACAGTTCCTCCTATCCCAATACCGAACGCCGCATTATCCAGACCATTATTTACACCTACCCTCCGGGTATGCTGAATGCCGGCAGCTTCCTGTTGATCGATTTCATGTTCATCTGGCTTATTGGCCTTGTGCTCGATCACGAGTTTTTGTTTTAAGACACCGAATCGGGTACTCGGAGCCGCCGCATTGGCACCTCCTCCCGCCGCTGCATTGTTACCTCCACCTGCCGCCGGAGCCGCTGATGCATTGCCGCCACCTGCCGCCGGTGCTGCTGCCGCTGCGTTGCTGCCGCCACCCGCTGGAGCCGCAGACGCATCATTTGCACCTCCACCTGCTGCCGGAGCCGCAGATGCATCATTTGCACCTCCACCTGCTGCCGCTGCTGCCGCATCATTGCCGCCGCCCCCCGCCGGAGCCACAGGCGCATCGTTGCCGTCTCCACCCCCTGCCGGAGCCGCTGCCGCTGCATCGTCCTCGCCGGCAACTTGATTGCCCAAGGCATTCAAAGGATCGTTTTCTGTCACGGGTTCACTGAAACCGCCATTAGCCCGAGGCCTTGCTGTCGTGTCGCTGTTTCCCTGGTTCGGTTGTATACTGGTTGCTTCTTCCGGAGGCATCTTTTTCTCTCCCTTCTCCAAAATACCGGGATCATTTTCCGGTATAAAATGAAACATTCATCATTCACCGACCATCGCAGCAACAACATCCTCTGCCTTGGCCGAATCCCCGAGGCCGAGTGACTTCAGCATTTCCTTCTTCGTGTCCGGTGATGCATTCAATATGTTCTTTGCTCTCTTCATGGCAAGCAACTTGAACGCCGCCTGCTTCTCCTCATCTGTCAACGGTTCGTCAAGGATCTCAACATCGACACCGAGTCGGGCGATCACAATACGTTCCTTCTCGTTGGCTGTGAGCTCGCCGCTGCCGTAATTACCCTTCTCATCCTCGGAGATTCCCTTGAATATTGCATCCTCGCCGACCTGAAGCTTTTCGGTTCCCTTGGCAATGTATTCGTTAACGTGCTTCAGCTGTGCTTCCTTGCTCGCCTTAGCCTGGTTCTCGTCCGACTTCTTCTCCGCGGCACCGCCGACCTTATCAAGAACTTTGCCAAGCACATCCAATCCCATCGAGAGTCCCGTGCCAACCTTGGACTGCAGGAAGTTGTCCGAAGCAAACGACAGACCCTTCTTCGCGGTTCCGATCAGCGAAGTCGCAAAATCGAAACCGCCCTTGACCATCTGATTCCCCTTCATCTTGTTAAAATCATGGGCGATGGACATCGCGTATTTCTTGGCCTTAAAATCGTTTCTCTCCTTGCGCTTTGCACCGTACGCATCAGTTCCCTTAGCTTCCTTGACACTCTTTGAGAGCTCTGCCTCCCGGCCCGCAGGCGTATCCTTCAGCTTATCCATCCAGGATTGCGCGGAACCGGCAATTTTCTTGTGCTCTCTCTTGGCGCTGATCCCCGCTGCCATCGACATAAAGCTGCCGATGGATCCTGCGGCGGTGGTGATCATGTCAAGATACTTGGAGCCCGACTTCTGATCCTCGCTGCTGCCAAACAACTTAAGTCCTGAGGAAGCGCCACCCGACAGATGTTTCATCGTATCGCCGAGGCCCTTCCAGAATTCTCTTCTGGCCCCCTTCTTCGTCTCTGCCGTCTTTGAATTCTTGATCTTCTTACGGTCTTTATAGTTCTGATAAATACTGCCTGCGATCGCCTTGGCCGTCCCAAAGAGTGAAGCCAATGTCGGCTTCTTCTCTTCCTTGTCTTCCTTCTCTTCTCCGCCCTCGGATTTCTCTCCGGAAGCTTCCTTCTCCTCTTTCTTGTCTTCCGCGGATTCCGCCTTTCCTGCCTTGGCGTCCTTCACTTCCTTGTCTTTCTTCTTCAGATCGGCTTCCGGCACGGCCGCACTGACGGGATCCTTTCCCTTGTCGGTCGATTCCTCTGTCGTTGTCGCTGCCTTGTCCGCATCCGCGGCATCCGTCTTACCCTTCTCTGCTTTGTACGCCTCGACAAGATTCCGTTTCAGAAGCTCAGCTCGGTTCGCAGGCGCCGGAGCCTCCTTGCGTCCGCTCTCTGCGGATGCTGTTTCCGCGCCTTTCGCCTTCACAGCGGTTCCGGCATCGCTGTTCTCTGTTGTCGCCGGCTTCTCCGCGGGAGTGTTCGAAGCTGTTTCCGGCTGCTCCGCCGCAATATTCTTGATTTCTTCGGGCGACGGATCAGGCTCCTCTGAGGTCGTATTCTGCTCCTCAGCTGCGGGAGTTGCCGGTATCTTAGTATTGTCGATATCTTTCTTACCGGATAGTTTACCGGCTAAATCTTTTTCTTCTTTCAGCATCCCTGCTCTCCCTTCCGTACTTTCTCGTCTGCCCTTGTGCAATCCGGCCTTGCATCCCGCCGGATTCCATGTATCTTGTTACGACGGGCCGTTCACCCACCGAGATAATCAAAATCCGCGTTGGTGAGGATTTTCCCATACTTCGAAAAATTCAGCTTCACCGCCTCGATGATGTGGCTGTTGCGAATTCCCGTACCCTCAGCCGCCGCGAGAAATGCCGCGTTTGTGAGGATTTCCTTGATATTGCTGCCCGAGAGTTCAAACCGCTCGGCGAAGAAGTCAAAGTCAAGCGGCTCGTCCTTCACCGCCTCGGCCGGAAGTATCGTCTCCCACAGCCTGCGTCTGACATCCGCCGTCGGGAACACGAAGTTCACCATGAACTTGATCCTTCGTTTGAATGCATCATCGATATTGTTGACGTAGTTTGTCGCCAGGATTGTGATCCCTTCATGCTCCTCCAGCTTCTGCAGCAGGAACGCAGTGTCCGCGTTGGCATAACGATCGTTGGAATCCTTGACCTCCGAGCGCTTGGCAAACATCGAGTCTGCCTCGTCGAAGAACAGCATCGCATTGATGTTCTTCGCGCGCTCGAACAGACGGCTGATATTTTTCTGTGTCTCACCGATGTACTTGCTCGTGAGCTGCGAGAGATCGATGCGGTATACGTCGAGGCCGAGATCGTTGGCCATGACCTGTACCGCCATCGTCTTGCCGGTTCCGGGAGAACCGTAAAATAGCGCGCAAAGCCCTCGCCCGTACGGCGTCTTCCGACGGAAGCCCCAGTCCTCGTGGACCACGCTGCGATATCGAACCTGGTCGCAGATCATCTTCATTCTCGTCTTCTGTTCCTCGCTTACAACCAGGTCGTCCCATGTGAACACGGCGTTGATCCTGGTGGCATAGCTTCCGAGCGGGTTGACGGAGTGCTGCTTCACACCCTCGATGACATCCTCAGATGTCACACTCCGGCCTGCGGTAACCGCATACTCCGCTGCGGTACGGCATGCACGCTCAATGTACAGCGGTGTGAGGATATAGCGGTTTGCGAAGGAAACTGCGTCAAGTCCGGTGTCGGCAAGCTGCTTCTCCCAGAACAATTTTCTCTCGTTCGCGGTAAGCATGGGCAGTTCGATACCCACACAGTTCGTTCCCTCGCGTGAGGATATGCTGATCTTCTCCGGGGAAACCCAGAATACAAAACGGAACAGTTTCGATACATAGTCCGTCACGATATCCGTTCTCGCGGCGGCGGCCGACGGTGCCGAGACGCCCTCATTGTCCGTCACATTCAACGGAACATCGTATACAAAGCAGGGAATTGCCCCTACCAGAACCGATTCCGTGTAGAGCATATCAAAGTATTTTTCGTCGAACGATCCGACGGAATCGTAGTATTTATTCAGATCGATCCGCAGTATGCGCAGCCCGACCGCAGCCGTCGCACGCATCGCCGTATAGCAACGACCGACGCCCTTCGGGCCGTAGAGATTGAGCACAAAGCATCCCTCGTCGGCAAATGCGTTGTTCCGGAAGAACTCCTCCGCCTGCGCGAACTGCTCCGCCCTCACCGGAACATGCTCCGTCGGGTCCGTCTCCCCGTCGCGCAGCGTCACAAACCCGGACAATGCCGGATCAAGAGCGTTTCTGCCCATAATATACGCGCTGACTCTTCTTGAAAGCACAAGCCACTGCGAGCTCTCGCTTCGTTCCCTCTTGCGGAACTCACGGCTGCACAAAAAGCGCGTCAGCACGGAGCTTCCGGAGAGAAGTTTAGCCGCATCGGCATCGTTTCCGTGATAGAAGTATCCGTACAGTTTCACCGCAAGCCACGGCGTCGCGTAGATATCCGAGGTGTTGTTATGCAAATACACAAACACACTCTCGTACCGGCGGTCATACTCAGCCGCCAGAGCAAGGAGCATCGCAAAGGTTTCGAGATCCGAGAGCCCGAATTTCATACGCACGACCTCAAACCGAGGGATCATGCCCTTAGCGCTGCTCTTCTTCAACCTGCACGCCACATGGAAGAAAGCATTTTCAATCTGTTCCCGCGCCTCCTGCGAGAGCTCGTCGTACCCGTCACCGGTACGCCCCGCGAGAAGCACTCCCGCAAGGTCCTTGGACGCAACCGTCAAGCCCTGAAGGTTGCCCGTCGCATCCTTCCCCGGAAAATTTTCCCCGGAAAATCCTCTCGCGACTGAGACGACGGTGAAGCACAGATCAAGCAGCCGGAACATCTCCCGAAGGTGTTCCTCGTCACTCTCATAAGGCTTGAGCATGGTGCCCAGATCGAAAAATGAATCATAGAGTTCGTTGATTTCCATGGATACGAAAACTCCTTTGTTTACAGTCAGTCGCAGCTGTCAACGGTCACTGCAGAGCACTCTTCGTCCGTCAGCCGAAATACCGGAAGCCGACAACGGTGGTGTCACGCTCGATATCGCAGTCGCCGCGGAATGTATTAAGCCGTTGATCAAACTCATCGATCAGCTCGTTGAGATAATACTTGGAGGCAGCGATATCGTTGATCTCCTTCTCCACGCGTTCCGTGGTGAAACGCTCTCCGTCGCTGTTCTTCATATCACAGACACCGTAGGACGTCAGGATGATACCGCTTCCCTGCTGCAGTGTCAGCTGCTTCTGGTCGAAGGTTACTCCCGGCATCTCTCCGAGATTGAACTGGATCGCAAGCTCCTCCGGCTCAAACGCCTCGCCCGGACGCTTGATGAGCATCGGAGGCATGCCCGCGTTGACGTAGCGGAGAACACCCGTCTTCAGATCGATCTGCACGATCAGAACGCTGACATTCAGGTTGTTATCACTGCGCTCAAACGAGCAGAGCTGATCGTTTGTCTCCGCAGCGATCTGATACGGATAATACCCCATTTTCGCCAGACAGCGGATGCTGTTCGAGGCGAGCATGGACATCAGCATTGCCGGCAGTGTATTTCCTACAGACTCACCGATCACGATGTAGAGATGATCCTCATCGCTTAAGATGTAATTGCAGAAGCTGCAGCTCTTGGATACTGTGTTGCCCAGACTCGCGCAAAGATCAAAATCATTGCGCTCCGGGAAGGCCGGATAGCTGATTTCCGCGGAGGTTGCCGAACGAACGCTCTCGGCAACCGCAAAATCTGCCTTGAGTCTCTCCTGCTCGGCAGTTGCCTCCTTCAGATCATTCGTGTAGGTGATGATAGACTCGGACATCTTGTTGTAGGCATCCGACATCTGTTCGATCTCATCTCCCGTGGTGATCTCCGTTACGGGTATATAGCTCTGCTCATTGAAATCCGAGACGAAGTGGTTCATCCGGTTGGAAAGCAGCTTGACGGGCTTGATGATCCCTCTGTGCATATAGCTCATAAAGAACACCACGAACGCAGTCATAACAACTACGTAAATGACAGCGATCTTGAGAATCTCCGCCAGCGCTTCCTTGCGGGTCAACTGTACCGATCGGCTGAGGCATACAACCGCGAACACATTGCCGTCCTTGTCAAGGATCGGGTCGAACGCGAACAGCGTCCGCTCCGACACATCTCCCTCCAAATCATCGGTCACTCTGGGTTCCTTTGATTCGGCTACTTCTTTGACGACTTCGAACTCTTCGACCTGTTTGGTCCTCTCTCCGAGCATCATCGGTTTCTCCCGGTAATCCGGATCCGGTAAAATGTCAAAAAGGAAGACAACATCGTTCAGCAATTTGCCGTCGGCGTCATAGTTCAGCTTATAGATAAACAGATCCGACAGATCAAAGCATTCCTTGATATCCTCCAGAAACTCCCGGATATCGCTGTATTTTTCGTCTGCGCCGTTGTCGATCCAGCCCTGAAGCGTTTCAGCCTTGAGCATTTCACTGGAATATTTACTGCATCGAAGCAACTGTTTTTCGGAACTCTTGATCGCGTTTTTGTATATGATCTGGTAGATCACGGTTCCGATCAGAGCCGAAACGATCAGCGTCATCAGCAGAAATATGATGATGGTTTTTACTTGTATCCTGCTGTATTTTTTCATCCCCAACAAGCCCCCTGCGTTGATGTATAAAGGCTAAACTCAGATTGTTGCCAGAACCCTGCTGTTGTCTGCGGACTGCGGATCCGCGATGAACCCGTCGCAGCGGAACACATATCTCTTGGCAGGTTCATCGCTTCGGTCATACTTCAGCAACTCGATGAAATAGGTCCTTGCCTGCATGTAATCACCCTTGAGAAACAGCTCCACTCCCTTTTCGAAGAAGAGCTTGCTCCTTCTCTTTTTGTATTTGCTCTCCGTGGGATCACCCTCGAAGACATCATACAGATCGATATCGAGATTTCCGTACCGGCTGTGGATCAATCCGAGCCTGCGTGAGGAGTACCGGTTTCCGAAGTCCCGGATGCGCGATGCCGCGGTCTCCGTGAGCAGGATCCTCGCCTTCAGGCCGACAGCCAGCTCACTGATGCTTCGGGTGATCGTGTTGTCGGCGGAAACTGCGATAAACGTCTTAAACTCGCCGTATTCCAACGTTCCCATGCTCACGCTTCCGTAGTGAATTCCGATGGTAAAGCCCGCGGAAATGCGGCTGTCCCCGACGAGTGCGCCGTCCGTGCATATTCCGATCGCACAGTTCAGGGCTTTCTCGCAGCCTCCCTCGAAAAGCACGGAGATGCCCTGCTCGGACACGCGGGAAATCTTCCCGCCGTGTTTCTCCGCGATCGGCGCTGCGCAGTTTAGTATCGTCCTGAGCCTCTCGATCAGTTCCTCGCTTGTCCTCTCTCCGTTTCCCGGAAAAAAGACATATATGTTCATGATTGCCGCTTCCGTCCCGGTCATTGCCTGAGCCGTCATGGTTTCATTTTCCATCGTTTACTCCTCCCGTCAGGGGATCTGTATTGTATTAGCCATCGGGTTGGTTACCTGGATGACTCCGCCGTAGGAACACATCAGCTTGCTTGTGTTGTTCAGCGCCGGATTACCCGCGATCAGAACGGTCGGACACCCCGGTGCCCACGGTGCCGCCGTCGCCGGGATGCAGGGCATCGGCGTCAACACCCCGAGCGCGGCCGCGGTCGCCGCTGCCACCGTCGGGTTCGACGGGCAGGTACACATGCCGAACGGCATGATGTTGACCATCGGCTTGTTGTCCATAATGTTCGCAAGCGGTGCGCTTGTCAGTGTCTTGTTCTGCGGGAGCACATTAAGCGCCGACGGCGCCATCCCGAACGAGCACATCAGCTGAGCTCCTCCACATACTGCAAATCCCATATTCCTCGCTCCTTATCTGCGTTATAACGCTACGGTTATCGTATTTCCTTCCCCTCGCTCAAAGGTTTTCCTCTTCCCGCTTCCCGCGACCTCAACGACCACCTCCGTATCGCCGGACCCGGTCTTGACAAGCGCGAAGAAATCACCGTTCTCATCGGATCGTGTCTGCGTGGCGGGAACAAGCACCGTACCGATCTTCGGATAAGCATTTTTCACCGGTGTCTCCAACACATATTCCCCCGGCTTATCCTCGGAGACCTTGTCGATCCGCACCGTCTCTCCCGTGCCGTCAGGGGAGCTAAGCTTCAACAGCCGCCCCTGCAGAGAAGTGTTCGTGCTGCTGTACACAGCAAGCGTCGTATCCTTCTTCGCACAGTCCCGCTGCAGTTTAAACACCGTCTGGCGTCCCTGCGGATAGACCGTGACCTCCGTGTTCGGTTCCGTGTGTCCCTCCACGCGGATGCAGTCGTACGGTGCACGGTAGAGCCTGTTCGGGCTGAGCCGCAGCAGAACCGTGTCAAACGGCTTATCCACCGTGACCTGCACCGTCTTTCGCTCGTACGTTCCACCCTCCGCAGTCACGTTGTACGTTCCCGGGGGCAGTTCCAGAAAAGCATTCCAGCCGTCATTTTTCTTGACCGGCGGTTTCTGTCCCTCGATCCACGCCCTCGCGTTGCTGCCGATGATCGGCAGGCCGGTGAGGTCGTCGAGCAGGAGCACAGCAATGCTTGTCCGAAGCCGTACCCTGTTCGATATGTTGAAATGTTCCTCCATAACTCTTCCTTTCCATGTGCATCGGCGGCGCTTCGACCTACTTCTGGCCGACCGTGATATCGGTCTCGACAACTCTCGTGATGCTCGTGATCTTCTCGGACTCGATCTCGATCGGGTAGACCTTGTAAAATACCGAAAGCTTGTAAGGATGCTCCGTGCTGTTCCAGATGCGGTGCTTCTCCTCGGTCTCGAGGTCGAGCATCTCAATCTTCGGGGCATGCGTCAGATCGCTGAACGGTTTGCCGAAGACATCGCCTTTCAAAATCGGCGTGCCCTCAAGCAGTTGGATCGCTCTTCCGATGATCTTCGACTCCTCAAGCATTCGGAACTTGATATCGCTGGAAGAGTACGCTGTGATCATGAAATAGAGATCAACGTATGAGGACGGGCTCTTCAACTTGTCCGTTCCCACAGCAATCCTGTCCGTCTGGATGATGTCGGTGTTGCGCCGTATGTCATACAGGCAAATGCCGAGACTGACGTCCCCCCGGTCGGAGGGATGGCACACGCCGATGCCCTCGCTGTTCGGAATGATGTCCGGCACCATTCCCTCGCGAAGCAGTTTCACCAGAGCCTCTCCCGTTTCCGAAACAATATTGTAGTTTGGCATAGTTTCTGTCCTTCCGTGTTTAGTTTCCGCCTTCCGCGCCGCTGTCGGTCTTCTCAACAGTCGTGTCAGATATTACGTTGCCATCCTTGTCGTACAACACGCCCTTGCCGTAGTATTCGCCCAGACGGAACTCGCCGATATATTTGAGTTTGCCGTTATCGTAAAATTCTCTTCCGTAGTTGTCGTACTTG
This sequence comes from Lachnospiraceae bacterium, assembly GCA_017617545.1. Classification (GTDB taxonomy): domain Bacteria; phylum Bacillota; class Clostridia; order Lachnospirales; family Lachnospiraceae; genus ISDg. The sequence goes on along the minus strand of JAFZVZ010000033.1, from coordinate 40,257 downwards.
CCCATGTAGAAGCCGCCGTCGTAGATGACCGTGCCCTTGCTGTTGAAGATCCTTCCGCTTCCGTTGTAGGAACCGAAGGAGAACTGGCCCTCGTACACGAGGTTGCCGTTCTTGTCGTACAGCTTGCCGGTACCGTCATACTTGCCATCGCGGATCTCGCCGGAGTACTTCACCTTGCCGTTCTCCTTGATCACGACCGTTCCGGTGACCACGTTGCCGTTTCCGTCGAGTGTTCCGCTCGCGGAAACCGTGCCGTCCTTGTCGTAATAGGTTCCGGTTCCGACCTTCTTGCCTCCGCGGAACGTTCCCTCGAACTTGAGAACCCCCTGCTCGTACAAAAGGCCCTGTCCGTCGTATTTTCCGTCCTTGAACTCGCCGTCGTAGATCAGGTTCCCCGAACTCGGGTCATAGAGCTTGCCGCTGCCGTTGTAGACGCCGCCCTTGACCTCGCCGTCATAGACGAGCCTTCCCTTGCCGTCCAGGATACGTGTCTCGCCATCCTTGACCTCACCGTCGCCGCCGATCTCACCGCTTGCCACGACGTCACCGTTGTCATTATAGAGCGTGCCGGACGTGTATTTTCCCATGTCAAAGCCGCCGTCGTAACGGAGCTTACCGTTCTCGTAAAGCTTACCGTTGCCGTTGTACACACCGTCGGTGAACTCGCCGTCGTAGACGAGAACGCCGTTCTTTCTGAGCTTGCCGGCGCCGTCGTACACGCCGTCCTTGAAGTTTCCGTCGTAGATCAGCTCGCCCGTACTCTCGTCATAAAGCTTGCCGGCGCCGTTGTATACGCTGTCCACAACCTCCCCGACATAGAGCGGTTTCCCCGTGCTTGCGTAGGTGGTCACTGTTCCCGTGATCACGGTTCCGCCGCTGACGGTACCGCTGCCGATCACGACGCCATCGCTGTTGTAGAACGTGCCCTGGCCCTGCCGCACGCCCATGGCGAAATCCCCGTCGTAGTACAACTTGCCGGACTTGTACTCCCTGCCCTTGCCGTTGTACTGGTCGTTCGTGAACTCGCCCTCGTACATCAGGTAGTTCGCGTCGTACTGCTTGCCGCTTCCGTTCAGGACACCGTTGTTGAATGTGCCTTCTTTTCTTAATTTTCCGTCGACATAAAGCTTGCCTTCGCCGTTATATATTGCCTCGGAAAATTCTCCCTCATACAGGATATTTCCGTTGTCATACAGCGTTCCTTTTCCGTCGATCACACCGTTCACAAACCCTCCGCTGTACACGATCCTCTGGGTGGCGGGATCGTACAGTGTGCCGTTGCCGTTATACAGCCCGTTGGAAAAGCCTCCCTCGTACAGAAGCCGTCCGGTTCCCCGGTCATACAGCTTGCCGCTCTCGGAATACAGCCCGGCCGAATATCCTCCGACATAGCTGATCCCGCCGTTTTGGAAGTATTCCGTTCCCGTTCCTTCCCGAAGGTTGGAGGAAAAACCGCCCTCGTACTGCAGCGATCCGTCGAGGAAATAGAGCTTGCCGTTGCCCGAGTACTCGCCCGAGACAAACTCTCCGCTGTACACGAGATGGCCGTACGCGTCATACAGCGTTCCCTCTCCGTCAACCTTGCCCTCGTTGAGTCTTCCCTCAAAGAGGAGCACATCGTGGTCGATGTTGTCATACAACCGGACCTTGCCGGAGTATCCGGCACATTCTGCGCTGTTGATCCACATGGACTTCGTAAAATACTTACTCACCAGCCACGGGTTCACGAACTTAATGAAACAGACCACTATGGCGATCAGAACGATGATCAGCAGAGCGAGCAGCTTCTTCGCGACATACCGGTCTCCGATCACCGCGTACTGCTTGATGTCATTCGGCTTCTTGGTAATGCCCTTGACGCCGTCCTTGACATCTCCGGCAACCTTGCCCGCGATATTCTGCGGGTTCATTTTCCGAAGAAGCCCGCGGAATGCAAGCGTTACGGGTGTAACGAAGATACGCTGAAATTTTTTAAAGAACAGCTTGAATGCTGACAGCAGATCAAAATTCATCTTCACATCACCTATTCTTATCAATCTGAACGGTACCGATCCGGTCAAACTGCGGGTCCTTCACCTTGCTCTTGCCCGGGTCGAACATTGTATAAAACAGATACGCAAAGGCAACCAGAACCAGCAGGACGATAAACACCGTCTTGACCTTCCCGAACACCTTTTTGAAGCCTTCCCAGAACCGGAAGCTGAACGTCCTCGGCAGCTCCGAATCCGTGCCGTAGCCCTCCAGCGCCATGCACAGCGCGTAATACTCGCTGTACAGATCGATGATGCTCCCCTCGGTCAACTCGGGAAGGCGGTCGATGAACTCAATGAGAACCGTCGGAACCTTGCGCTGCAGCTCTCTGTCAAACAGCAGCCGCATTACCCTCTCGATGTTGTCCTTCACCGAGCACTGCCGGTCACCCATGATATCCTCGATCGGATAGTTGAAGCTGACCGTCAGATCCGGCTCGACCATGATGCAATCCGGGGAGAAGCATTTGTCGAGGAAGTACTCGGGGATCTCCTGGAGCACCGCCCGTTCCAGAATTTTCCGTCCGAGCTCCAGCCGCTCCGCAAGAGTTAATGCCTCCGTCGCGAGCTTCTTCTCCAGAGAAAGCCCCTGTTTGTATTTCATGACGATGCACAGATCGTCGTTGAAGTTGAAATATTCGATAAAATCCGTGAACGCCCGGGGATCCACCACCTCCGTCAGCCAACCGACAAGCGACGGGAAACAGCTTCTGTCATGTATACACAGGATGCTGCAGAGACCTCCTCCGGCAACATTACGGCAAAGGTAGCTGTCATACACCTCATTGGTTTCCCTGACACCCGTGATGGGATAATCGTGCTCAAAGGTACTGACCATACCGGCAAATCCTCCTTCCCTCGTTTATTCCCTGCGGCCGGGTAATTACCGCCCCGCCGCATAATCTTCGTAAGTTCCGTCAATCACGCACGACAACCATGATGGAAGCCTTGACCTCAGGGTACGCCGCGCTCTGGGCTACAACCTCGTAGACACCTTCGGACGCCGGCGCCGTGTAAAGGCCGTTCTGGTCGATGCTGCCGCCCGTCTCGGGAACGACTGACCAGCGCACCGTCTTGTTGGTCATGTTGACGCAGACCGCCTCGAGGTACCGGTTTTCCTTCGGCTTGATGATCAGCGAATTCGGCTTGATCATGATCTTCATGTTGTTCTTCTCGCTGACGGTCTCGTCCGCATCGCGGATCGCCGTCCATTTGACGTCGACATAATCGTCGAGCACGGTCGCGATCGTCATCGCACCGATGACAAAGCTTCCTCTCGAGGGATCCGTCTTAGCGCCGAGAACAAGCTGCGGGCAATCCTCCTTGAAGATCTTCGGATCCCCGTAGACCGTCTTCTTGTCAGACGTAATGATGCCGAGCTGGATCGTGACACTGCCGAGACCGAGACCGTGCGTGATCTCCTCCGAGAAGAACACCTTGTTCTTGAGGCTGCCGGAGCTCAGGTCGATCCTGCAGATACCGCTCGCAACATCCTTGTCCGAAGCTCTCGGGATCACGGCGTTTCCGCTCTCCGCGGGCTTACCCTCCGCGCTGCCGCCGGTGAAGCGATGCATCCGATGCATGGCGCTCAGCATCACGCTTCCCGCCACATACTGCCGGAACGGAACGTTCAGGACATCCTCGATGATCGCCGTGTCACCCGCGTTCACGAGATTGATCCTGGCGAGATACAGCCGGTGTCCCATAGTGCTGCGAAGAAGCGTATCCATGTCGCGCTCATAGCATGCGCGGATTGCCGCATCCTCAACGCCTTCCGAAATGATCGAGACAGAGGAACTTCCCGCTATCGTTCCGGTCGCGGGAACCTTGTCGAAGGCGAGCGTAAAGGTGGACGGGTCAACCTTGATCGTTCCGGTCGTGTCGGTTACGTTGGTCGCCCGAAGCTTGTAAACAAGCGTGTAGCGGCCGCTCTTGTCGAAGAGCGATTCGTTGAACTTGACGGTGAGCACAGAGCTCTCGTCCTCCTCGTTGTTCATGCAGACGAGCTGGACATCATAGGAAAATGCTGCAAACTGCTTGGTAAACGTCTCAATCTCCACCCGAAGCTCCACCGGCATCATCGGGTTGACATACCGCGGCGTGATGTGGCGGATGCAGAGCTGATCATTGCTGAACACTGTCACGGTCTGCTCGCTGAAATCACGCACCTGATCGATGCTGTCATCGGGCTCCGAGGAGGTGAGATAGAGGTTGAAATTCTCACGGATCTTGCCGTTCGGCGCCTTGCCGTCGCCATCCGCAATGCTGTAGGATGCTCCTCGCTCTCCTTCGCTGTATTCCAGGCAGAGATAAACGTAGGCATTGCTTCCGCTGTTCATCGCGGATTCATACCCGTTGATCATGGAGAGCTTCTTCGTCACCGGCACATCGACCACGATCTCCCGGCCCGTATTGTCGAGGGCCATGCCGCTTTCGACCGAGATCGTGCTGTCGTCCAGCCGGACGACATTCAGACCACACACGACACCCATCCCGTGGATGAGGCGGTTGACCAGCCTGCGCTTATCATTCATGTATCTCTGCTCCGCATTGAAATCATCAACGTTCAAGAGCATTCCGTAGTAGTACTTGGTCCTTTCAAAGGGATAGAGCTGAGTATTTTTCATTGTCCCGCTTCCGCCGCTTGGGCGTTCCTCCTTCGTAGTGTTTCTGATTTATGATTCCGTCGGCGATCCGTCTGTCTCGCCGTTTTCTTCCGTTCCTCCGAGTGTCGTCATCGTGAGCCTTGATTTTCCGTCAAGCACCGCTGTCTTGAATGCTCCGATACCGCTGTTCACACCGAGGTATGCGTGCTTGCCGAGAGAAATGTAAGGATCCAGTTCGATCAGGTTCAATTCCGCCGTGACCGGCAGCATCTCCATCGCTATCCTCTTGATCACCTCCGTGTCGTGTCCCGGCTGAACAAGCACGGTCACGGTGGATGGATCGGCACCGTACAGCGATGACATCAGATCCTTAAACTCTGCCCGGTCCGCCAGCTCGCCGACATCGGAGCCCTCGATGATGAATGGCTTCTCGCCGGTATAGAGTTCGATCATCTCCGACAGGCTCTCCTTCGTACCTCGCCTTCGGTACAGGCTGACCGCCCGCATCAGAAGCTTTCGCATCTGCTCCTCGGACCAGATCTTCGTGTCCCGGATATTGAGCCAGCTTGCAAGCCATTCCAGGAATTCTGCCTCGGCGCATTCCGGGTCGAACCGGTTCGCGATATTGGCGATCTCGTAGTCCAGTTCCTCGTAGAAGGTCTGGAAAATGCCGAGGTACCGTTCCAGGAAATGTGTCTCTCCGTCTCCGGTGCGGTAGATCGCCGGCAAATGATCGATCCACGATTCCGAGGGAAGATAGATCCGGATGTTGTTGATCCTCGCGATCCTCCCTCCTCCCGGGCTGTACAACTCGATGTAAGCCCAGAAGAACCGCCCGCTGACGTAATGCAGCAGCACATCGGTCACCCCGGATACCTTCTTAACCGCGTATGGCTCAAGTGCCGTCAGCCGCTCCTCCAACGGTATCCCGTCGAGAGCCATAAACTCCTCAAGCGGCATTGTGTCTCCCCGGTATCGGACCGTGCCTCCGTCGCACGCGTACACGGTAACCCGCAGCGCCTCCGGCTCGCAGTCCTCCGCGTTGATCACAAGGCGGTGCCAGTTCATGCCGCGCTCCCCCGAGTCGAACACCCGCGTCAGAAACCGTCCGACGCCGGAGTCATTGTCCGTGGAGAAACACAGCTCGTTGTCGCGCACGGTCATGTTCTCAAAAAAGCCGCGGTTGTAATCGTAGGCTTTGTTGATTATGAAATACTTCAGTTTCTCTCTCATATTTCATGTTCCTTCGTGTCATCCGATCCCGATCATCAGATCGGTCTCGTCAAGATACGCCGATACATTCGGCGACAGCAGAAGGTCTCCCTCCCGCGTGTGTTTCGCTCCGCTTCCGTCGGTCTCCAGCGTCAGCATGTTGACATTCAGCACACAGTCGAGCCGGTCGATCAGCTCATACAGCCGGCTGTAAATGATCTTCGCGCCGAAGCAGTCGCGCAGCGATCCGAAAAATTCTGTGATCGTCCGCTGAACTGTCTCCCTCGCGTCGGAAGCGCTCCGCGAGACAAGCACATCTGCGAACACGGTCACCGCCGAATACTCGGGCCGCACGATCCTAAACTTCGTTCCTAACAGCCTTCGGGGTTCCACCGCTGCAAGTATATTCTTGATGTACCGCTCACAGGGCACGCCGCGCCCGTCCGGCGAGTACGGCCGCACGACCACCGAAGTCACGTTGTCGGCCTGGCCCTCCATGCGGATCACCTTACATTTTTCGATCTTGAGTCCCTGCACGTTGGAGATAAAGTTCTCACAGTCCTCATCGGTGACAAGTGTCTCCGTGGACCGAAGCTTCCGAAACGCCCGCACACAGCACTCCTCGTCCGTCTCCTCCGCGAAACCTCCCTCGGAGCGGAAGGGATTGGACAGGACGATCTCGTCATTGCCGCCGGCTCCGAGCCGGTTGATCTTGCCGGCTGACACGTTTCCGTCAGCCCCCAGCGTCTGTGAGCAGCCCACCACAAAGATCCGTCCCTCGGGTGCCATGCCTCTGACGCAGTCGCCGAAGCGGATGACGCCTCTGCTGCTGTCGAAGACGTAGACAAAATCGTCACTTCCCGCAGATGAGAAATCCCTCACCTTCTTCCACTCCACATACCGTCCGCCGCTCGCGGGCAGCTCGGTCATGAGAGTGAACGTCTCATACTCTAAACCCGTATCCCCGAGATCGTATTCCTGATACGGAAGTCCCGTTCCGAAGCCGACCTCCAATTTGTCAAGATGGTCTACGGAGAGATTGGCGATCCGGATTGACGTCGCGTCCTTCACACCGGGTATTTTAAACGTAACAGCTCCCGTTACCTGATCAAGTCTCTTCTCAAAGCTGTTCACCGCTGTGAAGAGACCGTCGCTTCCGCGGAACCAGATATCGCTGACTCCCGTCACCGAGAGCTCGCTGAGGATCGTGATCTTGTTCGATACCGGAAAATCAAAGCATTCCGCAAGGGTGTCTCTCTGCGTCACCGGCAGAAGGTTGAACTTGATGCTCCGGATCGTCGGCAGTTCATCGAACTCGCCGCCGACCAGCCGGAACCGGATAAAGTAGGCCTTTCTGCCGAGCACCTTGCTGCTCGCATGCTCCGAGTCGAGCCGGAATTGAATGCTTCCCGAATTCAGGAACCCATTTGTTCCGTCGACAAACTCCATCGGTTTCCAGGACGCCCCGTTGTAGTACTCCGCCGCAATATCCGTGAGGGGGATGAAGCTTTCGGGATCGGTCACCGGATTGCGCGGCACGGTTCCCCGGTCTCCCAGCCCGAAATAGATCAGATGATCCTCGTCACTCTGCAGCGGCCTGTCAAACCCGATCAGGAACTCTCCCGTGCCCTCCGCCGGAAACGGATTGATGCGAAGGCTTCCTCCGAAGGAAAGCTCCCCGCCCTCCACGATGTGATCGTTCTTACCGTGCCTGCAGATGCAGCAGACGATCTGCGCGGAGGAAACATACGTCCTTCGGTCGGACTCAAAGCAGATGTTGCCGGCGTACAGCTTCGTGCCCTGCCCCGTCACGATGTCGTTATCGTGCCGGAAGCTCACCATCGTTTTGGAAGGCTTCTTCGTGCGACGTCGGATACCCATCAGCTTCAGGTATTTTTCAATATTCTCGGGTCCGATCCGGTTCAGATAATACTGCTGGATCTCCTTGAGCCAGGCGAACATTTCAAGCATGGTAATACCGGGGTCGTGGTAGTTGAAATCCGTCCACCCCGGGTACGTGCTCACGATCATATTCCTGGCGTTCTCGAGGATATCGTCGTAGCGTTCATTGTCAAGATCAAGATCAGGTAACATCGTGTTGCTCCCTATCGGTTCATCTCGGACACGCCGTGTAAACGACGCCTCCGGGTTTTATTAACAAGCGTAAAATGCTATTTCACAAGCGAAAAGCTGATGTCGCTCTCGCCGCACACCGGCAGGATATACGGCATTTCTCTCAGCTTCTCAATGTCCGTCTCCGCGTAACCGCTCTCCCCGGAGACAAATGCGGTGATCTTAATGCTGCGGACGAATTCCACTCTCTTGATCCGCAGCAGCGCACTTCTGATCTGCTGCTCGTTCGGAATGCGTCCGAGCATCCAGCTCCGCGAGCCCTCGCGTCCGGAGTAGGATTCGATACATTCGCGTATGCACTGCTCTGCCTTGCGCTTCAGCTCGAAGATCCCCTCAAGACCGCCCGCGGCAAGCTCCGCCTTGATGTTCATGCTGACGAAGGTCGGTTCCGTCACGTAGAATCTGCCGGACGATGCAAGCAGACCTGCCATGCGCGGCAGCATGTACTCCGTCAGCTTCCGGCGCAGCGTGCTGAAATCGCAGTCTCTGTCCTTGAGTACGACCAGGGTGACCGCTCCGTGCTCCGGCTCACCGCTTATGTTTATGCCCTTGAAACAGCGGACTTTTCCGACACTTCTCGATGCGGCAAATGCAAGCTCCTCAAAATCCCGGACCGTGACCGCCTTGCCCTGCGTGCTTAGCATGACCGAGCTGTGCTTGAGCGCCTCGAACACGGTCTGCGTATCACAGCCGCCATAGAACTGCTTCGGATTCGTGACCGAGGTGACAAACCCGATGGAGCGCTCCATGGAAACGATGCTTCCCGGCTCCGCGTTCGAGCGCTTGCCGCCGCCGGTTGTGTAGACCACCTTGATGTTGTCCGTGCTGGACGCCGGAGGGATCTTTCCCTTCCGGCCGTTGCCGAACCTCACAATGCCCTTGCTGCGGTCGGTCAGGAAGGAACGCGAGCTGCCGTCCTCTGTGATGAAGGTGCCGACCTCGTTCCATTTCACCCACTGCTCCGTGACCATTCCCGCGTTGTCGGTCACCTCGCGCAGCCGTCCCTCGCTGAGCAGCGCCCTGCACTCCTCACCGGTGAGCGCAGGATATTCGTTGACATAGACCTCCACGTCGAGAAGGCCTTCCCCTGCAAGGCTGAACTCTGCATTTTCCGTGTACACGTTCATCGCAAAATTCTCTTCCTTGTGGCTGTCGACATTGACCGCACGGACCACGTTATAGTAAATCCCGTCGATGACGGGCGGTGTCGCCGTTCCCTCGGAAAATGCCCCTTTCCGATCGAGGATCCTCACCCAGCAGAGCTCCTCGCCGAACAACTGCTTTCTCGCGAACCCGTGATTGTCAAGGAATACTGTCAGTCCCTCCGACGTAAAGCTCTCGGTCTCATCGACCATATTCATAGGCTTCCAGCCCTTGTCGGAAAGATACTCCCAGCTGAGCTCCGTGCGCTTAGCGAACACATTTTCCCGCACATCCCACAAGATCCGCAGCGGACCGTTGTCCGGCGGGATCGTGAAGCCGAGGAATACTGCGCGCCCCTTGCAGTCCGTCCCGTAGAAGGGTGTGAACTCCTCTCCCGGCTCGCACACCTTCTCCTCGAGGCAGTTGAACGAGCGCAGCTCGGAGAGGCGGCAGCCGTGCTCCGTGTAATAGTATTCAAAGGAGATATTGCGGATCTGCGGCGAGACGAAGAACCCTCTCAGCTTGTACAGATTGTCCGCCTTCAGTATCCGCGCCCGGATAAACATGCCCTCACCGGCACCGACAAACGCGGGACTGATGTCCTCGGGGCAGACGAACGTCATGCTTCGGAAGCTGCCCGTCACGCCCTGGGTATAGTTGAAAATGTCGCTGTACTGACCGTCGCGGAACAACCTGCTCCAGCCATAGCCGTTATAGTATTCCCAGATGACCTCCGTGATGGCGATCTCGTAATCGGTGTGCTCCTTGAAGCTGTCCTTGTTCGCGACCCATTTCCACTTGATCTCTTCCTCGACCTGGTTCTCAATGGGAACCTTGATCATATTCAGGTCAAAACTCAGTGTGACGACCGCTCCGCGCTTATCCAGCACCTCGGAGCTGCCGATATAGATCTCGTTGTATATCTGGAATCTCTCTCCGAACGGGAAGAAGGAATCGACGTTAAGCTCGGCATTGCCGTTAAACACCATGTCAGGCACGATCCTCTTTCCGGTCGGCATCGCCTCTGCGAACGAATACCGGAAATTTTTAATCTTATTGATGTCGCGTACTGTGAAGCGCAGCACATCATTGCTCCCGTCGCTGACGATTCCGGGCATATCCGGTTGCTTGCGCAGATACAGCTTACCGCTGCGCTCATGGATCTCACGGAACGGCACATAACCCTGCTCCTCACCCGCATAGTATTCGATCGTCACGTTATCCTTGTCTGCAAGCGCGCCTATGACATTGCTCTTCAGCGTCATTCCGCCGTTCTGGTAAAAGCTCAGGCACAGCTCACCCTCGGTGGTGATATGAAATGCATACGGATGGTTCATTGTGAGAACATGCGTCTGCAGATTGTTGCCGGGCAGGGTAAAGAGACCCTTTTCGAACGAATTCACACTGTCGTAGCGTCCGATGAGATCGAGCTTGTCATCGACGCAGAACGCTGCGGCGATCTTCGCAGCCGACACCAGCACCTCGCTGACCGTCTCGTAGCGGACCGGCTCCCCGTCCTTCGCATACGCAGAGAGAACCGTGCCCTTCGGAACCTCCGTCGTGCCGACATCCGCGGAGGAAAGGCCGAAGCTGACATAGCCCTCCGACGGCGATGCGGAGAGAAGTGAAGAATCGATCGTGTTGAAAAATGCGATCTCATTTTTCAGCGGAAGACTGTTGATCTTCCTGACCGTACCCTCAAACATGTCGGCGCAGGCAAGCGCCAACGCTGCCGCGATGTCGGGATTCTCGATGTCCATGTTCCATTCGGGAGTGTAGCTCGCGGCACGCTTCTTCAGCTGCTCACGGATTTCCTTTCTCCCGCGACTGTCTACCTTAACCACTTGCTTATGTTCCTTTCGGTCGCCTGATATTTCTCAAAACCCGTTTCGGGTCATTTCACCATAGCCGCTTCGTTGTAGCCCTCGCTGATGTAGAACGGATACACGAGGTTGAACGGGTTGTTGGTCGCTCTCACCGTGTAACCGATCTTGATCAGCAACAGACCGTCCTCGTCGGGAGCATGATCGATACTCACTTCGATATTCTTGATCCTCGGCTCCCACATGACGAGCGCACTCTCCACCGCCTGCTTCATCAGCATGATCGAAGTGTAGTCCGTCGTTCCGAACACAAACCGGTTGATGGCGCACCCGAACTCAGGGCACATCGGCCGCTCGCCGGGCTGCGTCCCGAGGATGATCCGTATGGATTCCCGGATATCATCATCATTCGAAGCGGTTTCCACCTTGCCGGTGTTGGGATCCACCCTGACCGGAAAACTGAACCCGGTTCCCAGAAAACTTCTGCTGTCCGAATTTGCCATTGTCTTGCCTCCGTATCGCTTCGTCAGTTAATCTTGACCATCGCGCCCTTGATCTGCGTCGTTCCGCTTGCCGACACCTCCATGGACCCGTTCCCCTTCACCTTGACCGAGGTGCCCTCAACCGCCGTGTTCTGTCCCTTGAGGTTCAGATCCTTGTCCGCGTTGGCGGCGACGGTGGTGCTCTTCAGCGTGATCTCCTTGTCGGTCACGGTGATTGCTTCCTTCTTTCCGACCTTCAGCACAAACTTTTTGTCGGCAGTCACATCCACCTCGCCGTCCTTCGCGTTGATCACGACGGCGTTCTTTTTGTCCTTGTCGGAAACTGTAATGGTCTGCTGCTCCTCGTTGATCTCGAAGAAGCTGCCCTTTTTCGTCTTGACGGATATGATTTCCTTATCCTTCGTGTCGTCAAATGTGATCTGGCTCCCACCCTTGGTCATTATGGTCTTGATGGGATTTTCCTCCTTCACCGTCTCCGGCGGGAACACATTTTTCTCGCTCCACAAGCATCCGATCACAAGCGGGCGGTTCCGATCGCCCATGTGAAACGCTACAACGACCTCCGCACCGACCTCGGGAAGGAAATAGTTGCCGAACTCGTTTCCCCCGTATGGCGTCATCACCGGGATCCAACCCGTGACATTCTTGCCCTCCTCGCCGAGGAAGAGCTCGACCTTGATCTTGCCCGGAAAATCCTTGTTGTAATTCTCCTTGACCGTCCCCGTGACGATCCCCCCGATCACATCGGGGATCCCGAAACCCGGGGTAATCCTGATATCATCAAAAAGCCCCATTTACAGCCAACCTTTCGTCTCAAAAAATGTGACATACCGCGATGCGGTGATGCGGTGCCGAACCTCGCTGATGTAGTATTTGCGATTGACCAGCGCATCGACATCCGTGAGTTCGATATATCTTCCGGGCACAAGCTCCGGAAGTCCGACTGTCTCTCCCTCCCCGTAACAGACCTGCATCTGCATCTGCTTCGCGATCGCCTCTGCTCTCGTCTTAGCCTTGGCCTCGCTGTCTGCATCGGCATCGATGAAGAACTGGGCCGGTGTCGGGGAAAGCACTGCCGAATACTGCTCTGTGGTCTTGACCGCCATCTTGGAACTGATGGCTTTCATGTTGGCGGGATCGTAGCCGATCACGTTGACCTCGGTGTCGAGGTAGTCCGCCATCATGCTGAACCGCAGCAGCACATTGCCCAGCTCCGTCTTCATGATCGGAGTTTTATTTTTCCCGGTCTCCCGAAAATATGCTTTGTCCGTCAGCACGAAGAACTCCCGTGGCGATTTACCCTTAGCGATCAGCTCCTGGTTCACGAAATCAAAATCGTTCGTGCTCTGCGAAACCGGCGACGTCAGCTCATCCGAGGTCGCGTCGCACTCAACGGAGCAGAGCTTTGAGTAGTTGCCCATGATCTTTTTGAAAATGTCGGAATAGTTCTTGTCCTCATACAGCTGCCGCCGCACACCGCTGGACATCATCAGCTTGCGGACATCCATCAGCTTTACAACCAGAAGCGGCGTGTCCCTGAACTCCGCACCCAGGCCGGCTACATAACCCTTGAACACCTCGGTGGTATCCGAGAGGTACCCGAGTTCTACGGTCAGGATCGTGCCGAGCTTGAACGCGGTCTTAATCTTTGAGACAAACTCGTGCTTTTCAACGTCGTAGGCGTCCGCGATCTTGATGATCACCATCCCCGCAGTCTCCAGAGAGAGCGTCACCTCCATCTCAGTCACGGAGAGATCATTCGAGGAGATCAGATCATTGCCCGATGACTTGATCTTCATCGCCGGCACGATGAAATTCCCGTACTTGTTCTCAAGCTCGGCGGTATCGGTTGTAGCTGTCATCAAATCAGCCATGCTAAATCTCCTAATCGTCGATGGAAGGCACGCGCAACACCTTTCCAACCGGAATGTCAAGCGGGTTCATGATATCGTTCGCCTCCGCGATTCTCCGCCACTCACGGGCATTGCCGTACTCATTTTTCGCGATGCTCCATATGTTCGTGTCCTCGGTCAGCGTCCTCGCCTTGGTGCGGTCCGGCGACTCCTTCGGCTCACCGCGCTCGCTGAGCGGTATGTTTGAGCCACACATTGAAAAATCAATGACGGCACGGAGCGGTTTACCGCCCTTGTCGAACATCGTGTATGTGACGGACACATTTTGCGCGAAACCGACAAAGCACAGATAGCCCCATGCGAATACGATCTGCGGCGGCTGATGCGACTCTCCGTCGATCTTGGTCAGCGCGGTGATCTTTTCGATGGTTGCGCTGATCCCCTCTTTCTCTTCGCCCGTGATCAGGCTGGACGCGGTGTCAAGAGCCGACTGTGCCGAGAAGAAATCGTCGCCGTTGAAATAGAGTTTCACGGAAAGCCGGGAAAACTGGCTGCCGTTGTAGTTGACTACGGGCTCATCCTTGCCGCGCCGCTCAGTCTGCGAGTACGAGGAGGTCTCCGTGATCCGGTACTCCGAAGGATTGAACTGTACCGGTATCTGCTCTGTTATTTTCCCCTTAACAATAATGCCGATGACCGCCTTGCTTCCCGTGAGCTTTTGCACCGCGGAAACCGCAGCGTTCAACAATGTTGAAGTGAGATCCATACGTTATCCTCCTTCATCCCGAATATCTTGAACGGTCAAATCTCAGTTCCGAGCGAAGCCGCGTGATCACCTCGTCCGAGATCACCCGCATGTCGCTTGTCTTCAGCGTTCCGCTTTCCATCTCTGTCTGTCTCTTGCGTATCTCTTCGATCATTTTGCTGTTCTCGGCGGACTTCTCCGCGGCGCTCTTAACTGCCGTGACAAGCTCGCGGATCACGGTATCCGACCGCTGTATGCTGCTGTCCCCCGCGAATGCCGCGCTGCCGGACTGTTCCGTCAACCCCGTAGGATCGGCACCTTCGATCAGGTTGCCGAACTGCCGCACGAGCATATCGGTTGTCGGCCCGCTTGCGCGACTGCCCGTCGGTCTTGCCTGCTGTTCCGGCTCTCCGCTGTGGGCACGTGCATATGAAAGCTGCGCTGCCGTGTCCCTGTATTCCGCTTCGCCTCTCGCGGCACCATCCGGTGCATTCTCCGGAAGTGTCACCATCGTGCTGTTGCCGAGTGTCGTCATACCTGCCGGTGCTCTCAGAGCAGACATGGGTCGCTTGCCTACAAGCCCCGCAAAATACTTCGCGCCCTCCGTGAGGAAGCTGTTCATCATGATCGCATTGTCCGGCATTTCCGCTGTCCCGCTGCCGTTCCGATAGATCAGATCACTCACGCGGTAGTCGGTATTGCCCGAAGCCGCATCAACTGCACTTCCCCTTGCTGCGTCCCCGGCATCGTCTGCACTGGGAGCCGCTGTGCTGCGGGCTGCTTCGCCGCTGCCCTCCAGGGGCACCCTCACGCTGTCACTGCCGTGTGTAACCGTCAGCGTGTCTCCGTTGACCGAAATGTTCACGTTGTCATCGCCGCTGCTGACGGTGATGCCGTCTCCTGCGCGGGAGACACGGACAGGTTCCCCTCCTCGGGAACCGGCACTCTGCAATTCCGACGCTGCAGTCGACGAAGCCTCACTCCCGACTTCCGCATTCTCCTTGTGAACGAACGTCTCAAATCCGTATCTGTAATCTCCTGCCGAGACCTGGATAGCATCCCCAACGACAGCCTCGTCCCCGGCCGCAGCCGTTACGCTGTTACTGCTGTCATTGCGCTCACTGACGATGCGCTCGTTGCTGCCGTCGCTGCCGCCGCTATCGATCCCGCTGTCAGAAGCACGTCTTCCGGTATCCGTCAGCTGCGGAAAATGTGTGTTCGTTGTATCATCACCCCGTGCACCCGTCTCATCCCTGAGAACCATGGTCCCGGCGTCGTATGCGTAGTCCTTCGACGATACTGTGATTGCATCGCCGACGATCGCGTTATCTTCGTCTGTTCTGTCTTCTCGAGTAGTTCTCTCTCTATTGATATCACTTGCATCGGCCATGTCGCCTACACGGCTCGTACTTGCTGCGTCACCCGCGATATCCGCGCCACTCGCAACACCTGCAACGCTCGTAACATTCTCGCCGTTTGCAACACCTGCAACGCCCGATCTAGCTGCACCACCTGCAACAACTGCCCCGCTCGCCGCTTCCGCGGCGGACGCGTTCGTCTGTTCGCGGACACTGGCTTCGCCACGCGTCGTTTCTGTTCCCTGCTGCGGAATGATCCCTGACTGTGTATCCCCGCCGTCATCCGCTGACTCGCGGTGCACCATGGATTCCGTCTCGTAGCGGTAATCATCGGAGGATACGTTGACCGGTTCCGCCGCGCGTATCGCATCTTCGGTACCACCCTCGTCGGAAGTCGTACCGGCTTCGCCTGCTGTGTCGTCGCTGACATCGGTACTGCCGGTGTGTTCACCGAACGTTGCCGTGTTATCACGGATGCTAACATGGGAGCTATCACGAGACTCGCTCGCAATCGCTGCATCGGCATTGGCCGCTTCCGTGTTTGCAGAGTTCCCTCGTCCTCGCTTACCGGAGTTTCTCCGTCCCTGTTTCCCGGTTTGGGGCTCACTGTCGGAGGTATCCGTTTCCGCGTGGTCTGCTGCGATCCCTGCGCCTGCTGCCGCTTTGGTCTGCTGTGTCACGCCTGCCTGTGAAATTCCTTCAGTATGCTCGGCTGCCTCCCGGAGAACCAGGTTCTGCCTGTCATAACCGTAGTCGTCCGAGGACACCTTGATCTCCCCGCCGACGGCCGTATGCTGTTCTCTGTTGTCAGACGCAAGCTTTCCTTCGCCGTGACCCGCCGCATCTGTGTCTACCGCACCTGCAGCCGCTAGATCTCTCGTCCGGAACACCAACTCTCCTCCGGAAAATGGTCCGAACAACTCCGCCGCCGTGATCTCACGCGACATCTCACGGTCGATCCCCTCGTTGATCACACGGATCAGCGAAGCGGCATCCACCCTGAGAAGCCTTGTGCTGCCGGCTTCCGTTCCCACTGTCTCCGCGGTGACCGCCTCTGCAAAACGCACATCATTTTCAATGACACGCTGCAACTCCCGAAGCCTTCCCCAGGCTGTCGGATCGTAGCTGCGAAGATCCGCGGACATCCTTTCAATAAGCCGTTCTACTGTAGTAGAATATTCTCTGTTTTGGACTTCTGTCCGTCCGGTGAGCACCAGCTGCCTGGCGATCATGAGTCGGACGGTAAGAAGATATTCGTTGCGCACCGCTTCCGCGCGCTGAAGTTCATCCTTGATGTTTCTGAGGAACACCAGCGTTTCCCCAAACTGCATGCTCTCCTCAGGTCTGTCGTATTTGGCTATGATCTCTTCGGCAAATCGCACAGCTTTCTCAAGAACAACAAAACCCGCCGTGAGAGGAAGGCCTCTCATCGGCGAGTTCATTGTAATGCTTTTGCCACCTGTGATCTCCATTTCGACAACCCCTTGTCCGTTCGGAAACAACACCAACAACGGCATCCCCGGTCAAGCGGTCACTCCCTAAGGAGCAGCCTGCACTGAACGGGAACACCCTGATGTGCTTCCTGCAAATAACGTCTCAACACTTTCTTCGAGGAAGGCCTCTCACCGCCTTCCCATGAGACCGTCCCGGTGACGGTCTTCTCACAGACCGGAATGTCTCCCATTGGCATTCCCGGCGCCGTCACCGCAGACGGCTTTTCTTTTCCTCAACATATATTCCGCAGCTGCCCTAGGCTTACAATCCTACCGGCAAAGGAACCTCTGTAATCCCCGTGTGAGCTATCTGCAGGGATTCCAGTAAAACCGCGCTTTCAAGGGCGTCCAGCGGCGAAAACTCCCGCCGTACCACGACGCCTCCGGTGACGAAGAACATGCGCACGATTTTCCCGTTGCGAAGCACATTGATATTGATCGCGCTGATCTTGCTTCCTTCGGTAAAAAGAGCCATTGCCACATCCTTGAACGTGGTCTGTACCCCTTTCTCGAGGACAAGCATATCAGGGCTGCGCTTCGGCTTGCGCAAAATCACCGGGGAATTATTGGACCCACCGTCGACAATCGTTTCTATTTCGACTGAACCCGAGAGATTCGTCACCTTCGTGAAGCTGAACGAAATACCGTCGAGAGTCACCTCAAACGAATAACTGGGGACCAGATCGCTAGCGTCTGCCATAGTCATTCACCTCATATTTTGAACGCATTGTCTGGCTCATCGTTCAATCTGCTGTTGATCTTGGAGATCTCCCGGCACCAGCGCTGACGCTCTCTGTGGCTAAGCGCAGCTATCTCATCATGCGGCCAGTGCATATAGTAACCGATAAATGCGATCTCCTCATAAATCCGGTCAGCCGGGTACGCTGCTATACTCCGGCTTCCAGAAAATTTACGGGTATCTCAATCTTCTGACCGCAGTGAGGACAAACCGATTTATAGACGGGAATATCCATCGTATTGATCTTAGAATACAAATCCTGAAGATAGGCGAGATCGATCGTGTACAGCCCCTCAATCACGCGTGTATCGACCGCCGGAAGAGTCCCGAGACTCTTGATGACGCGGGAAAGAATAATGATCGTAAGATAGCCCGGGTTCTGCTGCACGCGCGGATCCTTCAGCGGGATGATCTCATCGCCTGCGTTGGCAAGCCTCATAACACCCTCGCGGTGAAGGTTTCCGTTCATGTCCAGATACCCCTTGGGCAGTGTAAACCTGAATTCTGTCTCAAACATTGACCTGCTCTCCTTTGTTTTCACGCTCGCGGAAATTCGGAAAATAAGTCCGCTTCATATTCCTTATCACTTTCCAACCGGTTCGCCGTCCTTCGTGCGAATCATCAAAAAAATCCCTGAAAATTATTAGAATAATTATGTCATAGAATCACAAAAAACGCAAGGGCTACGCCTAAAAATATCGGCTCTTTTTTCAGGGGTTTTCTCTGTCATCTCCGCTTCGTCCGCTGCCGTTAACCGGTCTTCTCCACCGCAACCTATTTAAAAATTTACTCTTGACACCGCATATACTTCGTGTTACGATGTATCTCACAAGGGGAGGTATTTCGTGAAAGGAGGTACCGCCAAAAACGCTTCGCGTTTTTCGCGTTTGCCCGGTCGCACTGCGTAATCCTCGTGCAACCGACCTCCTTTCGTTTCACTCCGTTCACGAAAGAAGGTACCGCGAAAAACGCTTTGCGTTTTTCGCGTTTGCCCGGTTGCACTGCGTAATCCTCGTGCAACCGACCTCCTTTCGTTTCACTCCGTTCACGAAAGGAGGTACTTATGGATGCTCAATTGAAGCGCGGTCTCCTGGATATCTGCGTTCTGGCTGCCATCAAGGATGAGGATTCCTACGGCTACAAGATCATCAAGGATCTGAAGCCGTACACGGAGTTGTCCGAATCGACCCTGTACACGATCCTGAAACGGCTCGAGGCGGCGGAGATGCTGACGGTCCGAACGGCGGAGCATGAAGGCCGGTTGCGAAAATACTACCGGATAACCGCAGTGGGGATGCGCCGTATCGAGGAGTTCCGTCAGGAATGGGAAGACGTAATGAAGATTTATCGATTTGTAACCAAGGAGGGACAAGCTTATGAATAAAGCAGAATTCATTCAAAAGCTTCGCAAAGAGCTGTCGGGCCTGCCGATCGGAGAGGTCGAGGAACGCATCTCATTTTACGAAGAAATGATTGACGACCGCGTGGAGGAAGGTCTCTCCGAGGAGGAGGCGATCGAGGCGGTCGGCCCGGTCAACACCATCGTGATCCAGACGATCGCGGAAACCCCGCTCACGAAGATCGTGTCGGAGCGCGTGCGCCCGAAGCGGAAAATGAAGGGCTGGGAGATCGCGTTGCTCGTGCTCGGTTCTCCTCTCTGGCTCTCGCTTCTGATCGCATTGTACGCGTTGATCTTCTCGCTGTTCGCCGTGCTCTGGTCGCTGGTCATAACGCTTTGGGCGGTGTTCATCAGCTTCATCGGCGGAGCGATCGCGGGATTTGGCTCAGGCGCCTTATTGTGCATCCAGGGTCATATTATTCCGGGCGTTGCTCTCATCAGTGCAGGTTGCGTGCTCGTCGGTCTGTCCATCTACATGTACTACGCATGCAAGGCTGCTACAAAAGGTATGGCCAAACTGTCGGCCAAGCTTGTGTTGGGGATTAAGCATATGTTTGTTAAGAAAAAGGAGGAATCATAATGCGTGAGAGAACCAAGATCATGCTCAGCATCGCGACCTTTTTCCTGGGCGCGGGGCTGATCGTGTTTGTTGTCATGATGTCAGCGAACGGCTGGGATTTCTCGAAGCTGAACACGGTGATACACACCGAGGATACGCACACGTTTACCGAGGAATTCCATACGATATCGCTTGACACGAATTCCGGGGACGTTACCATCCTCCCTTCGGAGAACGGGACGTGCACGGTTGTCTGCAAGTACCCCGAAAAATGGAGCCACTCCGCCGCGGTCGAGGACGGCGTGCTGAAGGTTTACCTCGAGGACACGACCTCCTGGTTTAACAATATTCATATCGGCATCGCAATCACAGACCCGGAGATCAGCATTTATCTGCCGGAGAAGACATACAAACTTCTCCTCGCCGATGTATCGTCTGGGAATATCAAGGTCATGAAGGGTATCTCACTGACCGACATCGACATCACGACCGACAGCGGCGATGTGACATGTCTCTCCCCTGCGGAGAAGACACTGCGGATCAATACTTCCTCCGGCAATGTTGTCCTTGACGAGGTATCCGCCGCAGAAATCAGTATCAATACCAAATCCGGCGATGTGAATTTCTTAAAATGCCATGCCGGCGGTTCAATAACTGTCAACACGTCCTCGGGAGATGTCGAGGGTGAGCTTCTCGGGCCCTACATCTTCAACGTAAAAACCGATTCCGGCGATGTGAGTGTTCCGAAGAGCGACAACGGTGTCGCGTGTACTGTCAGTACAGGGTCCGGAGACGTAAAGATCCTGACCTCCAACGCTCCCGCTCCGAGCCCCACGGCTGCACCTACCCCGGAGCCGACGGCTACACCGACCCCTGCAGGACCGGAATTGCAAATCGTCCACAAGATTGAGGATCCGGGAACGGATATCCCTCGCATCGTTGTGAACACGATGGTTCTCTATCCGGATGACGCCGTCGTGAAAGTGATCCTGCGCTGTGACAAGCCGTCGGCCGAACTCCACAACGGCTCGACGCTCGGCGGTATCGGCTTTGAGTCCGAAACCCCCGACAGCGAGTATCCCTTCATCCTCACGCAGATGATGTCCGAGGGTGAGGAAATGTACGTTGAATTTGAACTCGGCAAACTGCTTGACGACGCGGCGGCGCGTGGCGCCAAGAAGCTGATGTTCATCGTGGACAAAAACAGCGGTTTCTCGCTGGTGGGCGTAGACATTGAATACTATCGTTAAACGACGAAAACGCAAGGAAGGCCGGGTGCTCCGCGAAGCGCCCGGCCTTTTGATTGTCTGACGTAAGGTGCTCATTTTCCGAAACCTTACAGCGAATTTCTACGGTTCATAGAAAAATAATTTGACAAACTATACGTATTGGGTGTTCAATTAGAGCGTCAGATACGCTATCATGATCTCAGAACAAACAGGCAGCTATGTGTGGGGCACACTGCAGGAAAGGAGAGGGAATCATGACACAGAGCGTATCGATCAACACGAAAACTGTACTGAAAGAGGTCACTGTATGGAGAACCATCTTGCGGAAAATATCCGCGATGCCCGCAAGCGTGCGGGATTTACTCAGGAACAGCTTGCCGACCGGCTCGGCATCACACTTGGTACCATCTCCAAATGGGAGCGTGGAGCGTCGGAACCGGATATCGGATATCTCATGGAACTCGCAGATGTATTCCGGATATCGGTGGATGCGCTGATCGGATTTTCCATGCGCGGAGGCGACGCGGACAGCGAGGCCGAGCGGATTGAGAACATGATCGGCAACAAGCCCGTCGAGCAGGTGCTCGAGGAATACAAGCTTGCTCTGCGGCGGTTCCCGAACCATTTTCGCATCGTGCTCGGCGCGGCGGAGATCTATCTGCAGATCGGCACGGTTTACAAGAAAAATGAAGCGCTGCACGAATCACTGTCGCTTCATCGCCATGCGCTGGAACTGTTTTCGCAGAACACCGACCCGAAGATCAACGAGGTGATCATCCGCAACTCCATCGCCATGTGCTACAGCCAGCTGAAGGACCACAAGCGCGCCGTGGAGGAATATAAGAAAAATAACGTATGTGGGCTCAACGATGTTGACATCGGTCAGATCCTGATCGCGGACCTGAAACAGGACAAGGAAGGGATCGGATATATCGAATCCGCGTTTCTGACCGGCACGGGGAAAATGATCTCCCTGCTCTCCGCCTACTTCATCTATTACCTGCACACGGGTGATTACGAGCGCGGGATCCGCGCCATCCGCTGGGGCATGGACTATGCTAAGAGCCTGAAGGAATTCCCCGGGGAGCGGGGTTATCTGGATAAGATGCTCTGTCTCTACAATCTTGCGCTCTCCATCGCCTATGCGGCTACCGGACAAACGCGGGAATCCGATGCATGCCTTGATACGGCGATCCGCATGGCCATAGAGTTCGACAGGGATCCGATCTATGACCTGCACAACCTCATTCTCACGGACCATGTTAAAAAGACCACGGTGTATGACGACGCCGGCGCAACCGCTGTCGAAGCGCTCTACGCCATCCTCGATAAGGTCAAGGACAATGTCTCCGGAAAATTCAAACAGAAATTCGAGGCGAAGCTGGCCGAATCTGCGGCGTATGGTGTATAATATCTGCATTGTTCCGGACAAAGGAAAATGCGAAACCCGATTTTTTCCGACATTTTCCGAAGCCGGATCGTTATATGGATGAAGGAGAACTTTTATGCCGAAAGCTGCATCGCGTACGGATGCGGATTTCGAAGCGTTCTATGAACGGCACTGGAAATATGTGTACCGCCTGTGCTACACCTACATGCAATCCGAGGCCGACGCCGAGGACTGCACGGAGGATGTGTTTGTGAAGGTGCTGACCGGCGATTTTGCGTTTGAGGATGAGACGCACGAACGCAAATGGCTGACGGTCACCGCGATCAATCTGTGCAAGGACCGTCTGAAGAGCTTCGGGCGGCGCAACGTCGACTCGCTCGACGTTGAGGATGCGCCTGAGATCGCCGCGCCGGTGCAGGAGGACTATTCCGATGTGCGGGAGGCCGTGATGGCTCTTCCGCCGAAACTGAAGGATGTCATCTGGCTCTACTATTTCGACGGGTACTCAACCGACGAGATCGCCGTGATGCTCGGCAGGCCGCCGTCCACCGTGCGGAACCAGATGCGGGACGCAAGAAATCTGCTTAGGGAAAGGATCGACCGTGAACGAAACTGAGAACAATCGAATCCGGGAAGCTCTGGAACAGATTGAACCGGCTGAGGGCGCAAGGGAGCGCATGCTGGCGAACATACGCCGCAAGGCCGCGCAGGCTTCGGAAAATGAATCTGCGCCGTCCGCAATCAATCCCTCCGCGACTCAGGCTGACACGACTGTTTCCGGGGAGCTCCGCGATACGGCGAAGAACGAGACTGCGCCGAACCGACGGATCACCGCGATCCTGCGCTGGGCAGTTCCTGCCGCGGCATGTCTGATCATCGTGATCATCGGAGCCGTGCAACTCTTCCCGCGCAACAACAAGCCGTCAACATCGGGCGACGTCACCGCTACCGTCACCGCTACCGTAACACCCGACGGCGGTACCGCAACCTTCGGACCTCTTACGGTCTACTCCTCCGCAGAGGAACTCGCAGCCGCTACCGGCATGCACATCGATGCTCCCGCCGGGGCAACCGACGTCTCCTACGAAGCCGCCGGGACAGATTTTGCGCAGGTTCTCTTCACATACGGCGGACGGGAATACACCCTCCGCGCTTCGGAATCATCCGAGGACTTCTCCGGATTGTACGGCGAGGAGAGCCAGCCTCGTCAACTCGAGAGCGTGGACGACGCCGTGATCACCTTCGTGAAGAACGAGGGAACCGATCTCTTCAAGCTTGTCTGGAACGAGGGCAGCGTCAAAAACATACTCTCCGGCCCCGGCGACATGACGGATTGGGATATCGCGGAAGTTTATTGGAAACTGATGGGAAAGTAAGTTTCCCTGTTGTTCGTTCTACATCAGTAGAACCATAGTGAACTGTAATTTTCATAATTTAAAAACATTGTCGGCATGATTTTCACTTTTTTGAAGATCGTGCCGACATTTTTCGTATTTCAATCGTTATATGGTCAGAGAGCCGTTTTTACGGACAGCACGAACGCTGCTCCGCCACAGAAACAATGCTCTGAATAAACTATAACGAGGTAAATACTTATGAAACACTTCTACGCAATCGTTCTCATCCTTCTTCTCGCGCTTCTCACGGGCTGCGGCAAGAACAATACGTCGCAGAAAAGCGACAACAAAAAGGAGAACGAAACAAGCACGCCGACCCCGACCGTCAACCCGGACAACGGCAACAAAGGCAACGGCAAGACCTACACCCCCGCCGAGATCGAGGCCGCGATCGCGCGCGTGATCGGCGACGGCTACAACGCCACCGTGGATGTCCCGATGGACGAGATGTACTCTTGCGCTCTCGCGGATGCCGATTTTTCGAAGATTGACAGTTATGTGGCCAAACTCACTCTCGTCCCCTCGGTACAGCAGGATCAGATCGTGATCGCGACCGCGAAGGACGCCGCGTACGCCGAGGAACTTGTGAAACTCTACAACAAGGAGTATGAGCGCGCGACCATGTACGCCAAGCAGTATCCGATGGAGCCGCACAAGCTGGTGCGTGCCCGCATCTACAAGGTCGGCAACACCGTGATGTACATCATCGCCGGCCGCTCCCCGGAGGAGGGCATGGATGACACTGCCTGCATCAACCTCGCGGAGGCCGAGTACAAAAAAATCGATGACCTGATCAAGGAACTGTACGGCTATCTTCCGGAAAATCTTCTCGTCGAGTCTGAACCGGACGAAAGCGGCGAACCCGCGGCTGCCATGAACAGCGGAGACATCCCGTACGACGATGGGGAGATCCCGTTTGACGATGATCTCGACGTTCCCGGCGAGACCGGGGACAAGCCGTCCTTCCAGGGCTGCTGACACATAGATTACTCCTGCGCGTATTTTTAACTGTTGAGGCAAAAAATGGTTTTCTCAAGTCTTACATTTCTCTTTCTGTTCCTGCCTGTGATGCTTCTGATGTACTATGTCACGCCGCGGCAGGGCAAAAACGCGGTATTGTTCCTCGGAAGTCTTATCTTTTACGCCTGGGGCGAGCCGGTCTACGTCGTGCTCATGATCTTCTCCACCGTGCTCGACTACACCTGCGGACGCCTCGTGGAGCGGTACCGCGGCACCTCGAAGCGGAAAATCGGCCTGATCATCTCGCTGTGCGGCAACCTCGGCCTTCTCTTTTTCTTCAAGTACGCCGATTTCCTCGCGGGAACGATCAACCACCTCGCCGGCCTCTCGCTGCCGACGCACGATCTGCCGCTGCCGATCGGCATCTCCTTCTACACGTTCCAGACGATGAGCTACACAATCGATGTGTACCGCGGATCTGCGAAAGTACAGCGGAACATTATCTCCTTCGGCGCCTACGTCGCGCTGTTCCCGCAGCTGATCGCGGGTCCGATCGTCCGGTACCGCGACATCGCCGAGGAGCTCGACACCCGTACGCACAGCTTCGATGACTTCGGCGAGGGCGCACGCCGCTTCGTGACCGGCCTTGCGAAGAAGGTGCTTCTCGCCAACAACATCGGCCTTCTGTGGGATGCGGTCTCGCAGACCGATGTCGCAACGCTGACCACAACAGGCGCGTGGCTTGGGCTGATCGCGCTCTCCTTCCAGGTGTACTTCGATTTTTCAGGGTACAGCGACATGGCGATCGGTCTCGGGCGGATGCTCGGGTTCCATTTTCCGGAGAACTTTGATTACCCGTATATCTCCGCGAGTGTGACTGAGTTCTGGCGACGCTGGCACATCAGCCTCGGCGCATGGTTCCGCGACTACGTTTACATTCCGCTCGGCGGCAACCGCAAAGGACTGCGCCGGCAGCTGTTCAACATCGCCGTCGTGTGGCTGCTCACCGGCCTCTGGCACGGGGCGAGCTGGAATTACGTCCTCTGGGGCGTGTGGTACGCAGCGGTGCTGCTGTGCGAAAAGCTCTTCCTTGCGAACCTTTTGAAGAAGCTGCCGCGGTTCGTCGGACATGTCTACACGCTGTTCGTCGTCGTCTTCGCCGGCGCGCTGTTCGGCTTTGAGGACATCCATCGCGGGTTCTCGTTCATCAAGGTATTGTTCGGCGGCGGTGCCGGACTGATCAACGACGCGACGCGCTACCGGTTCCTCTCCTACGCGCCGCTCCTTGCGGTATGCGCCATAGCGAGCACGCCGCTCGTCGCATGGATCGGTCGGAAACTATTTTCCGATAAAACGGCTAATGCTCCCGTCCGCCGCCGCTTCCGCGAGTGCCTCCTGACCGCCTGCGATTCCGTGCGGCTTCTCGGGCTGTCCGCACTGAGCCTGGCGTACCTGATCAGCGGCTCGTACAATCCTTTTCTGTATTTTCGGTTCTGACCGTATTTCGGAGGTTATATGCACAACAAAGTTACCGCAGTACTGTTCTGTCTGATGCTCCTCGCCGGAGCCGCGACGCACCTGCTCCTTTCGGACCGCGTCTACTCCGAAAGCGAGAAGCGTGAGCTTCAGCAGAAGCCCGCCGTGTCCCGCGAAACCGTCTTCTCCGGGCAGTTCGGCAGCGAAGTGGAAACCTACCTCGCCGACCAGTTTCCCGGACGCGACCAATGGGTCGCTGTAAAGACAATCTGCGAGCGGCTCTTTGGTAAGCGCGATTCCGGCGGCGTCTACTACGCGGACGACGGCTACCTGATCGACATCTACCGCTCCTGGAACGGCAGGCAGACCACCGCCAACATGACGGCCCTCAAGGACCTTCAGAACGCCATGGACAAGGCCGGGATCCCCATGCGCACCATGCTGGTTCCCACCGCCGCGCGCATCCTTTCGGACAAGCTCCCGCCGTATGCGCAGGTGGCCGATGAGCAAAAGGTCCTTGACTACGCTGCCCTCCGCGGGATCCGCCTGACCGACGTGACCGAGGCACTTACCGCGCACAGGAACGAGTACATCTATTACAAGACCGACCACCATTGGACAAGCCTCGGTGCCTACTATGCCTACGCCGCGTGGATGCGCGACCGCGGGCTCACCGCAGCGCCCATCGGCGAGTGGACGAAGGAATGCCTCAGCGATCATTTTCGCGGCACGACGTACAACAAAGTCAACGACCCGCTGGCGGCCTACGACACGATCGACGCGTACTACCGCGACACCGCCCACACGGTCGACTACAACCGCGGCTACTACGTGACCGACACGATCTATGAGCGCAGCTACTTAAGCGGTCGCGACCAGTACGCAGTCTTCCTCAATTCCAATCAGGAGACGACCGTCATCACCGGCCCCGGCACGGGCAAGCTGTTGATCCTCAAGGACTCCTATGCCAACTGCTTCGCCCAGTTCACGGTGGACGATTTCGCCGAGACGCACCTGATCGACATGCGCTTCTTCCGCGGCTCCGTCCTAAAGTATATCTCGGAAAATGGCATCACCGAAGTCCTGGTTCTCTACAACATCCCGAACTTCACAAGCGACACCGCGGTGGCAAGATGCAGCCGGTGACGCAGAAAAACTAAACAGCCGGCAGCGCAGCTCTCCTGCGCTATCGGCAGCACCCATGACAAAACAACTGCCGGCAGCACGGGTTTCGCACTGTCGGCAGTTTTCATTTTCCGAGATCTGTTTCTTATCACGAACTCACTCGATGTTGTAAGTAACCTTCTTCTCCTCGCTGAGGCTCGAGCCCGGGAACTGCTTCTTCGCTTCCTGCAGCAGCGCCTTGTAGTCCTTGTATTTCGCGGCCCAGGCGTTGCGGCCGTCGACCAGGATGAACGTCTTGTCCGACGCGAGATATGTAACCGCGTCCTCCACGTACGCGAGGCGGCCGAAGCTGCTCGCATCCACAAGGCTCACCGTGTAGTTGTCGCAGACGGCAATGCGATCACCGTCCTCGATCATGTAGGATACTCGCATGGGAACATCGAAGCTGTTCACGCAGGATCCGTCCGCAAGATTGTACACGCGGACGATGTAGTCATCACCCTGCATGACGATGTGTCCGGCATCCGAGGTAAATCCGAGGAAGCAGACCGATTGTACCGAAAGCGGAATGGTATACAGCGTTTCACCCGAGGCAAACGACAGGATGCGCACGTTGCCATCCGCACAGGCCATGGCGATGTATTTTCCGCTCGCGTCACACGCGAGATACGACAGTCTGTAGCAATCGGATACCTGGCGAAGTGCCTCGTCCGCAAGCTGCGTAAGTTCTCCGGTTCGGATATCCATGATCGCGAGGGTCATCCCCGTGCGCGAGATCACAAGCTTGCTGTTGTCCGCGGAGAACGCGATGGAGCCGACGGATGTGATGTCCTTATCCGCGCGGATGCACGCTCCCTCCGCCAGATCCAGAACCGCGATGCCGTACGTACCCCACAGCGCCATATAGTGCCCGTCGCGGCTTAAGCACGCGGAGGTATAGCTCTCGGACGCGCCCGCGTCCTGATAGCGGATCATCCGTTCATTTTTGTTCAACGGATCGATGAGTCGCACGGAATCGTAGGCGGACGTAATGAACCGGTCTCCGTAAAATCCCATGACGACCTGTGTCTCGTCAACGGTCATGTACAGAAGGTTTCCGCCGCGGTCGTAGAACCGAAGCTCGTAGAAGTTGTTGGCATTGCGCAGCACATAGTATTCCGACGACGGCGCGACGGCATATCCGACAGACGAAACCTCGAGGGCGGGAAGCTCCCCCAGATCCTCCGCCGTATGATATTTCATCACGCCCACGTTGTTGGAGAGCGGCCGGTGCAGAACGATCCCTCCGTTCAGGATCTGCATGTCATCCATATACGTATCCGTGACCACGGTGTTTCCGTTCCCGATGCTCGCCGTGTTGGTGTTGATTGCGTAGATGTTGCCGTCCCTGCAGCCGATGAACGCGGTCGTCGATCTGCTGACCATGTCGAGCGTGACCGCCGTCGTGGAAAGCGTGATCCTTCCCTTCAACTCGCCGCTCATCTCGTCATAGGAAAATGCGGTTGTATCCGCCGCGATCACGATGTCGCTCCCGCCCTCGTAGGTGTGGGAATCGATGAGCAGCGTGAAGCTCACGAGGTTGCCGATGTTCCGCGGGATCTCCCGGCTGTACAGCTGCTCGCCGGTTTCCGCGCGGTACACGTCGAGCGTCAGGGCATCCATCTGTCTGTAGTAGAAATCCGCGTTCGTGCTGACTACGGCGATATTTCCGCTGTCCGTCAGCGTCATGTTCAGGATGTACTCCTCCGAAACCGGAACCGTGTACGCGGAGTACGTGTTCATGTCGATGACGGTGATCTGCGAGTTACTGCCCGTGGTATTGTAATGCCCGACAGCTGCGTACCGCCCGTCGCGGGACAGTTTGCACGCAGAGGCGAAATTGTCCCCGGCATCGTTCTTGATCTCCGCGCGGATCGTGAAATCCGACAGCGTCACGACGTACACCGTATCCGGGCAGATGCACAAAACCGTATCGGCCTCGTCGTAAAATACACATGCCGTGGTTGTTGTCTTCCATTCCAGGCGCGCCGTCTCCTTGCCGGAGAAATCGTAGCGCACCAATGCTTTTCCGTACGCGAGAACGGCGCCGTTTTGGTCGGCAAACGCGCTGTTCACCGCGGCACGGAAATTGTTGCCCTGCACCTCGGGGGTAAGCTTCAGCAGCAGGTCCCATTTTCCGCAATCCCACACATAGACCGTCTTTCCGCTGTCGATGGTGGTAAGGTATTTCGCGGCATGGTCGAGCGTCATGGACAGGACGCTCAGATCGTGCGTCAGTATGCGGTCGTACGCAAGCTCGCTGCCGATGTCATATGCATGCAGCGCAGCCGCAAGCGCATACTCCGCATCCGCGACATACGGGCGGTCCCGATCCTCCGAGGGAAGACCCTCCGAAGCGATGAGCACCGCGTCCTCACGGTTTCCTTCACGGAGCTGCTGCATCGCCTCCTGCGCGTAGAAGCGGGACTGGTTGATCTGCTTCTCCTTGTACTCGGCGAGGATCTCGTCCGCAAGGCGCGTCTTCTCAGCCGCCAGCACGGTCATCTCATCGGCAAGCTTCGTCTTCTCATCGGCAAGCTTCGTCTTGTCATCCGCAAGCACGGATTTTTCTTCCGCCAGAACGGCTTTCTCGTCCGCGAGTTTCTTCATCCGGTCGGCAACGCGCGCGTTGTAGATACCGAACGCGGTGCCCGCGATCGCGAGAATTCCCGCTGCCGCGCCCGCGATCATGAGGTTTCTCTTCAAAATCCGCTCGCGATGGCGCTGGCGAAGGTCGTCGTAGGTGCAGCCGAGGACCGGCGCCGCAAGACGCAGAAGCTCAGTCTTGAATTTCTTGTTCCGCTCCGACGCGGTCGCGCCGCGCACATCCGCCGCCAGCGGCTCGACGGGATTTCCGTTCTCGTCGGTCAAGAGCATCGGCGGGAAGCTCTGATCCGGCTCACCCTCGACCAAAACGGCGAGCACATGATGCCGGTCATGGAGCGAGATGAAGGTCTCGATCTCCTTGTTCACCCAGTACGAACCCGGTGTGTTCGGCGAGCAGATGACGATCAGGTACTCCGATTCCCTGAGTGCCCCGGCAATGTTGTCATTGAGGTCGCTTCCGATCGGCAGCTCCTCCTGGTCGCGGAACACTCTGCGGATTTTCTTCTTGCCCGTCTTCTTTTGCACCGCCGCCGGAACATGGTAGGTCTCAAGGCCCGTGTGGACCTTCTTCGCGATCTCCATGTCAAGCGGTGTGTGCCGGTAGCTGATAAATGCGTCGTATGTCATTCTTTTTCCTCTTTATCTTAAGAACCCGTCAGGATTCCCATAATTCATATGTTTTTTCAAATATCCCCTTCTCGATCACATAGACGTCCGAAGGGTCATCCGCGCGCACGGCAAGCCGGTCTCCCGGCCGTCCGAGGTAGTATTTTTCCTGGTCCCACATGGTGAAGATCTTCACGCGGCCGGTGATCTCCTTCGCGTAGATCCCGTCCCCGCCGACCGACAGGCAGCTCTTCGCAAACGGCAGAAGGGGCAGCCTCTCTCCCGCGGCGTTGTTGATCACCGTGGGCGGATACTCGCCGGGGTAGACGTACTCCTTGTCAAGCACCCGGTAGGAGCGCTCAAACTTATCCTTCTTGATCGGATAGATCTCGCCGTCCACGTTGATCATGATGTACACATCCTCGTAGATGGTCACGTCAACGTCGCCCTCCAGCGTGCGCACCGCGACCTCGCTGCCGGCCGGGGCAACATCCGCGGCGCGGACAAAGCCAAGCTCGAAGGACTTCTTGCGGTAACGCTTGAACTCCTCAAGGTTCGCGCGGTACTGCCCCGCGTAAATGATCACGGAGCTGTCGAAATACTCGTTCATCCGCCCCGCGATAAACCGGCTGATGTCCTCTTTCTCATACTTCACACCCGCCTTTACAAGCAGGTCCTTCTTCAGGAAACCGCCGGCCTTGACCAGATGCCCGCCACCGCCGCCGTAATGCTCGGCGATAAATGCCGCGAGCTCGCTGGCCTTGACCTCCTTCACACAGCTTCGCACGGAAAATTTGATGCCCGAAGGCAGTATGTTATACACAAGACAGCTGTGCACGCCGTCCACCTCGAGGAACATGTCGCTGATGATCCCGAGAATGTTCGAATCGCACGGTCCGGCCTCCACGATGCCGCTGTACCGTGCCTCGTCCACGATCGTGTTCTTCAGAGCGTCACCCGCGATCCGCAGTTCCTCGATGGACAGGTTGGAATTGCGGAACAGCGTGATCAGCGACTTGTTGAACACCGCCAGATCGCGCAGATCCCGATCGCTCGGGTGCGAGATCTCCGAGAAATCCCCGGTGTCGGTCATCAGTCCGTAATACAGCGCCGTCGCGACGTTTTTGTCCTCGTTGATATCAACGCCCTCCGCCCGGAGCATCTCGAACAGCACGGTGGAGCACGATCCGTAATTGCTGCGGACCTCGCTCATCTCGGGAAGCGCCTCGGAGATCTGGTGATGATCGATGACGGCTACATTTTCCGCGGAAAATGCGGTGACATTGCTCTCGCCGTACTGGCAGTCCACCGTGATCAGCAGCTCCGGGTTATCCAGGCTCTCCACATGCTCGCAGTTGATGCCCAGGTTTTCGTTCATCAGCACCAGATTGCTCTTCGCGATCGGATTGACGCCGCCGTAAACGAACCGCGCCTGCTTCCCCTGCTTCGCAAGGTACCACCGAAGCGCGAACCCGCTCGCGAGCGCGTCAGCATCGGGGTTGTCATGGCACTGGATGACAATCTCGTTGTAACCGGTAAGATCCGATAGTTTCAGCATACCCAAACCTCCGAATTGATTATTCTCTCTGTCTCCATATTCTCAGCAATTGCCTGTATATACGTACTCAAGCTTCTTCCGCGCGACGTCGGCAAGCGCGTACACCGCGGCGACATCCGTGGCCTCCCGGTCAGTCATCCGGTAGCGCGGGAAGAACCGCGAGACATGCAAAGGAATCCCGCTTCCGATCGTATTTCCGTTCCTGTCCGTCAGGCCCGCGATCCAGTCCGTCAGTTCGCTCATTTCCTTGACACTGTCATTCATTCCGGGAACGATCAGCGTCGTGAGCTCCACATGGCAGTCCTTGACGGCACGCTCGATAAATGCCTTCGTGCTCGCCAGATTTCCTTTCAAAACATTGCGGTACGTCGCCTCCGAGAAGCTCTTGAGGTCGATGTTCATGGCATCGACGTACGGGATGATCTCCTCAAGGACCGGCAACTCCGCCGTCCCGTTCGTGACCAGCACCGTCTTCATGCCCATCTGCCGCACAAGCTTCGCGGTGTCCCTGATAAACTCGTATCCGATCAGCGGCTCGTTGTACGTAAACGCGACGCCGATGTTGCCTCTGCCTTTGTACCGGTACGCCAATTGCGCCAGCTGTTCCGGCGTGATCTCGTCGGAAAATCCACTGCCGTCCGAGCGCGAGATCTCATGGTTCTGGCAAAACGGACAGAACAGATTGCAACCGTAACTTCCGACTGAAAGTATCTTTGACCCGGGATAAAACCGCGAGAGCGGCTTCTTCTCGATGGGATCCAGGGCAAGCGAGGTAATACGCCCGTAGTTCGCGGCAACGACAGCCCCATCCCTGCACGTTCTCGCGCCGCAGGCTCCGACGCCCCCTTCCGCGATCTCACAATGCCTGAAACAAACCTTGCATACTGCCATAGCACAATCCTTGAACATCCGCTGCGCGGCGCTTTCCCGCGCTGCGGATCATCTGTATCTCACAACCTCAAATCTCTGCAGGCGGTACTTGTCTGACCGCGGTTCATCTGTATCTCACAACCTCAAATCTCTGCAGGCGGTAATCATCCGACGGGGAGATCCCGCCCTTGCGCATCGCGATGCTGATCTGGTCCTCCACCGTGTCAACACCCTCGAGGTCGGGAAGCAACAGTCCCCGCTTCATTCCGCACGTGACGATCACACCGTACCGCTTGACGTCCAGTTCCTCCGGGCCGTCGATGTACTCCGGCTTTCCGAGAATGTCGACATTGATCTCCAGAAGCCCGAGCTCATCCCCGCGCACGGGGTCAAACCGCGGATCCCTCGACACCGCGCTGATCGCATTGCCGATGATCTCCTCGGCGATACAGTCCTCGACAGCGGAGATCGTGCCGATGCAGCCCCGCAGAGTGCCGTTCTTGTGAACCGAGACAAACGCTCCCGCTCTCTCTGTAGTCGCTTCCCGCGGCAGATCCCGCAGCAATTGTTCGTTAAGGTCATTCGGGAAAATAAGCCTGCGCCTCGTCCTAACATACATCTCGATCGCGGCTCTCGCAAGCCGCACGTACGCGGAGGCTTCCTCCGCCTGATCCGCTACTCTGTCGGAGAGAACCTTCAGAAACCGTCTCTGCTCATTCGGTCCGTCCGGACGGAAGATACAAAGCCCGTATCCAACGCCGGTCACATCCTGGTGCGACAGCACCTCCGAATTGACATCGCAGCCGTCGAACGTCCCCGCCATGATGACAAAGGACCGATGTCCGCACTCGGCTGCCTTATCGAGGAATTCCTCGTCAAAGCCGAGCATCCCGCCGAAATCGGCTTTGCCTGCGGCTTCCATAATTTTCCGATCATACTTGGGGCCTGCGGGATCGAACCCGTACGGTCCGTAGTCCTGCAGCTTGTGGGACAGATCGCCGCTCGCGACGATGACCGTGTTGCGGTTAAGCTCCTCCGCAGTCTTGCGAATATAAGTCCCCAAGGTGTAATGATCCGTAAGCGAAAGGCCCGACAGACCGATCCGCACGATCTTCCCGCCGCTGTAAGCTTTTCGGATAAAGTACAGCGGAACCATCGTGCCGTGATCAAGCGCCCTCTCGCGCTCTCCCCGCGTGCCGCCCGGGAAGCCGTCCTCCTCGAGGTGCCCGACAAGCCGTCTCACGAACGCGGTATCGTACTGCTCGCGGAAGCTCACCTGCGGCGCGCCGAACCTGCCGAAATCTCCCTCCGCCTCAATCCCCGGCGAAATGTGGAAATAATCGGCATACATGATCGAGTGCGGGCTCAGGATGACGATCGTGTCTGGCGCGATCCGTGCGATATCCTCCGCCACGCGCTCGTATGAGGCCGTGGTTTCTCTGATCTTCTCCTCGCCGCCTCTGCCGACCGCGGGCACGATCAACGGCGGATGCGGCACCATATACGCTGCTTTGATCCCCATGGTATTCCTTTCTGCCATGCCGCAGCATGACATCAATGCTTCGACACCCTCTCCGACTTCAGGACGGAACTACCCTCAGTCAAATGTGAACCGGTCAAAGGAAGCGATCGCTCCCTCATTTTCCGAAACAAACTCAAAATACACCGCGCGCTTTCCGATCACGCCGCAATTCAACGCGAATGTCTTCTCGCACTCCGCCTCGCCGAACGTCTCCTCGGCGATGATGCGTCCGCGGTACGAATCGACACGCACGCGCACACAAAGCGCCTTGTGCTCTCCCAAAACCACGGTCACGGTCTTCGGCGTGTTCGCGCCGAACTGCAGATAGCGGAACCCGACCGTCGTGCCGGAACTTAAGTTCACAACCGGCGTGGAGATCGTATCAACCTGCTCATAGCCGGGCTCGATGTAGGCACGCGTCTTGCTGCCGTAGATATGGCACGCGTAGCCGGCCGAGATCCATCGGCGCGCGTCAAGACCGTTGATGTGCGCGCCCTGCGACGTCATTTCCACGGGCTTTGACGAAACCGGCTCGCCTGCAAGGTAACGCACGTCGCCGATGTAGAGCTTGCCGTCCGTGCCCATCGCAACATCCACCGGCTCGAGCATCGCCTGCCGCGAGTACTCGTTCACACCAGTCTGGCGATGGTAGAAAATGTACCACTGCCCGTTCACTTCCATGATGGAACCGTGGTTGTTGCCCCACTGGTACGTCATGGTGCCGACACCCTCGGCGTCGCGAAGGATCTCACCGCCGTTGAAGCTGATGTCCCCGCCCTCGCGGAACGGTCCGAACGGGCTGTCCGAGAAGCGGTACGACAGAAAGCCGTTGCACGGCTCGTAGATGCCAAGCTCGGGGATTGGCTTTTCATAGCGCTTCGAGTAGAGGTAGACGTATTTGCCAAGTACTTTGCGCGGGCTCGATGCCTCGAAAAATGCGTCGATCAGGTCGATGTGTCCGTCGTCCCTCGGATCCCACGGGCACGTCGAATGACCGAGCGGGTTGGACACAAGCGTCTCCTCGTCGATCGTCGCCATGTCGTCCTTCAGGCGCGCGATGTAGCAAGGCGCCGCGCAGCCGCCCCAGTACGCGTACGCCTGGCCGTCGTCATCGACGAGCACGCCCGGGTCGAACCCGAGCTTCGTCTCCACGGGATTTTCAAACGGACCGTAGGGCGTGTCCGAGGAAGCGACCACAACGAGGCTTCCGCAGCGCTCCGCCGCATACATATAATACTTGTCACCTTTTTTCACCACGTCCGGCGCGTACAGGATCGAATCGTAGTGCGTCTCGTACGCCACGCCGTGGTACGTCCAGTCGGTCAGGTCCGTGACCGGCGCCGACCAGACTACATAGTTGCGCCCGCAGTACTGCGTCCGCTCGATATCGTGCGAACCGTACACGTACACGCGCTTCTCACCGTTATATTCAAACACTCTCGGCTCACCGTCCGGGACATGCTCCCAGAGCGGCATATACGGGTTGGCTCCCTTGATGTATTCCTTCATAAACTACCCTCTCCGCGGCTGTGCGCTGCATTTTCCGCCGCTTATAAACTATTATACCCATTATACCCTTTGTGCGAAAAATGTCGAGGGTATAATGGGTATAAACATCGTATCTTTCTTCGGAAAATGCCAATGCATTCCGTCGATTTCAGGTTTTGCGCGGAAGCGGTTCCATTTCCCGTTCTGTTCGACGCATCACGCGTCCGCCTCAGTCATGTCACCTTTCCTGCGGTGTATTATCACGCGTCCGCCTCGGGCGCGTCCGCTCTCCGTGAGCGCACCAGGCCCGGAAGGAACACGAACGTCCCCGCGAGCAGAAGGAGCCCGCCGACCGCCGCGTACACGCAGGACCAGATGCTGTCGGTTCCGTAGATGGCGAGCGCACCCGTGAAGACGGACCCGACGGTCAGGAACGCGATACCGGCGTGCCACAGCTTGCGTGCCAGATCCGGCACACGGATCCGCCGTTTTGCGGTCGCCAGCAACAGGGACGGAACCGCTCCCAAAACAAGCGGTACGGCGAATGCGTAGATCATCCAGTAGGAGTACACGCCGAAGCTGAACATCTCGTAGACCGCGCCGGCCATCGCCACAATGATCGCCACACAGACATACGTGAGCGCGACGCGCGCATAATCAACTCTTTTCATATCCGATGCATACAATGTCGCTCACGCTCCTTTCCGATACCTTCCGACCATTCGTCGTCGGATTGTTCACAACCTTGCCGAGGAACACCATCGTCGACGAACCGCCGCCGTCTAAGTTGTACGCGTCCTTTGCGCCGAGGGACTGCAGGAATGTCGCCAGCTCCAAAAGAGACAGCCCGTCGCTGTCACCGGTACGCCCGTCCGCGACAACGAACAGGTAGTGATTGTCCTCCACGTACGCGAGCGCCGTCCGGGGATTGGAAGCCATCGCGCGGCCGACCTCCTGCCCCGCGGAGACCGTGATCTCGCCGTCCGTCAGCAGGCCCGGTCCGAACGACCACACCTGAACCGCACCGTCGTTGAGCAGCTGCTCCGCGCTCACGTCGGATTCCCGGACCGTGGCCAGGGTTCCGTCCTCGTACATCACAAGCGCCTCATCGTTCGAGCCTCTGGAGCGGTACAGAACACCGTTCCGGATCACATACCCGGAATTTCTCGCGCCGTAGTAATCGCCGTTCACCGCGAGGATCGCGTCTGCCCGGCTTGCGATCGCCGAGGTCGTCTCCGTCACGTTACGGCCGTATTTGTCTTTCGCGAACGCGGAGAACAGGTACTCCGGCGACGACACGCGCACATCCGCCACATAGACGTCCGTGTCGCTGACACGGTACTGCGAGATCGTGATCGCGATGTCGTTGTCACGGTACGAATTGTCCGTGATCTCCGGCTCATCAAAGGTTCTTCCGTCTCCGAGCAGACCGCCGTTGTTGCCGTTGTCGTCTCCGCTGCCGCTTCCGTTACCGTTGCCACTGCCGAGAAGACCACCGTTGCCGTTGTCGGTGTTGCCGCCGTTATCGCCGTTGTTGCCGCTGCCGTCGTTGACGTTACTGTTGTTTCCGCTCTCGCCGCTGCCGGAATTGTTCGCGGAGCTTGTATTATTTTTCTTCGACGTGCTGTTCGTATTGCTCGTGACACCCACGTCGCTGTACTCGTGCGGAATGACAAACACATCCAGCAACGCATACGACGTGAACAGCACGAGGATGATCGCGGTCACGACACCGAACCGGCATCGCTTCAACCATTTTCCCATATCTATTCTCCTTCCCACGCGGTTTCCCGCAACAGAACTGAAATTATCTTCTCTGTGACATTTTCACTGTCTCAATAAAACCACATTCCGAGCGAAAACACAAAGGACTTCACGAAAACTACCGACAAATTCCTAACAGATTCCATAAACCGTGCAAACAAAAAGGCGGCGATAGCTGTCCGCACGTTCCTCCTTACGAATACGAGGATGCGCGACAGTATCGCCGCCGATTGTTTTTCTATGGAAACTCAATTAGATCAATGTTTCCCAAACTGTTTCCTGTCAGGACGGATCCTTGTACGGTTCCACGATCCATTTCTGCACGCCGTCAGCGCCGATGGTGCACAGAAGCGCCTGCTGACCCTTGTGCGCCGTGAGCACGCGGCCGCTTTGGTACGGCGTCTGGATGTACACACAGCCGTCACCCGCGTCAGGCATCCGCCAGCTCTGGGCATCCACGTAGCCGGTGTAGACCCACAGGCTGATCGTGTTGTTCTCGGTATCCCATGCGTTTCCGAGGTCGATGAGCTTGTCCGGAAGCTCCTTCGGCGAGAGCACGAGGCGGCCGTCTCCGTTGTAGCGGATCGTCCACACGCAGGGTGTGTCGGAGAGCGTCAGCGTCGGATCACTTGCCTGACCGGTAAGGTAACCCTGACCGTCCGCGGCCTTGATGGTGAATTCGCCGGCGTTGAAGACGTTTCGCTTGATCAGGCGCCACATCGCCGGGTACATGCCGACGTACTGAACATCACCCGCCCCGGTGTAAGGCAGCTTGCCCTGCAGCACGTGCTTGTAGAACTCAAAATAATCATAGTCATTTGCGTCCGCGATATATTGCTGATACCCCGGGAACGCCTCGGGACCCTGGTACGCGTGCGTGTCAGGATACTCGATGCCAAGCAGTGTCGCTAACGGCTCCAACTGGTGCATCCACTCGTGAACGGCGACCGCTGTCGCGTACAGCGACGGAACCTTCGGGTCCGCCAGCGGGTACGTCCCCTCGCGCGGCTTTGTCAGATTAAACGTCGAGTAACCGATGGGCATCGACATGTTGGCCGTCTCCAGCCCGAGCATGACGTCATGAACGCCGTAGCCGTCCTTGTCTTCATTTCTCTCGCGGTTCTCATCGCCATCGGTCTGAACCGTCGTCAGCACGGTGTCAAACTCCCTGTCCGCGAGGAAACTGTCAATATACGACTGCACCGTCTCCTGCGCGAGATACAGCCAATCAGCGCCCGAAGCCTGCGTGAGGGGCGTCACGTCATCCACAAAATGAAACTCCACCGCGATGTCCACGTTGTGGTTCGCGATCTCCTCTACCGATTGTTCGAAATTGAGAGCAACCGCCTGCAGGTATTCCCGGTCGAAATCGGTCATCTGAAAATCAAGCTCTCCAAACGTTACATGCGTGAACCCAAGCCACAACACATTGTACTTGACCGGCTCATCCAGAGGCGTATAGTCCCCGTTCTTAACCTGGGCAACCGCCTCCTTCACCAGCTTGTCCGTCTCCGCCGCATACGATGTGATGGAAAATGACTTCTCCTCCGGCGTGATCGTCGGAGTTCCTATGGTTTCCGTAACCGAAGCATTTTCCTTATTGTTGTCCTTCTTGCTGTCTTTCTTCCCGGAGCCGTCACTCTCCGAGCCGCACGCAGCAAGCAAAAGCGCCACGCACAAAAGCCGCGCAATAATCCCTATCTTCCTGACTGACTTCAAAACATTTTCCTCCTTACAAGCACATCGACGGCCGCACAAAGCCGCCAATTTCAAGACACGCGTTCTTGATTGTATCTATAGCGACCTCCTTTGTCAACTTCTTTGCACACAAAAAGGAACCGGCGAGCGGTTCCTTTTGTAGCACGGCTGATGCGCCGTCTGTCTTTTATATGTCTTCCAAACGGAACGGCATAAGTTCCTGCAGACTGAAATGATAATTGACCACAACACCGAGATGCTGCCCATCCACAACATCTCCCTGACCGCTGCGCCTGCGAAAACGCCGGTAATCCCCATAGCGATGATAAATGCCTTGAAGCACCGTTGTGTTCTGATAAAAACACCGGATTTCCCCGTTGGGAACAATGCACGGACGTTCGCTCAAAACCCACAGAATGTAAACGGGTACGGTTTCATTTGCCGCAATCTCAAAGTATCTTGTCAGATCCGAAAGATTAAGCACCATTGTCTCTGAAGGTCGTAAATCACTGTTTGGCAACAGCTTTGAAACCATCATGAAAGACCTTCGCTGCACTTTCACTTCGATAAAGCATCTGAGCGGACCGTTTTCATAATCGTACACTTCAATATCCGGATATCCGACACGGGTAGTCTTTTGGGCGTAAAGTCCAAAATCAATTATTTCCCGTATCAGTTGGTTTTCATATCGTTCAGAATACTCAACATCATCTCCGAACCGATAAACCCCAAGACTGGTTCCGTCACATCTGTTTCTGCATGTAGCGCAATTGAATTGGTAGGGCATAACAACCAATGTCATTAAGTTAAGATGACAGCATCTGGAGTTCTGTATCAGAGATGGTACGGAACTCTTTTTTTCGGTTTTTTGCTTAAAACTGTTGACAAACGGTACAAGATGTGCGGCCGCTTTCGCTACTGAATCGATTTAT
>JAFZVZ010000032.1 GCA_017617545.1 Lachnospiraceae bacterium | reverse complement strand
TCGTAGTTTTTCGTTTGACTACGAAAGAAACTATAACACAGATCTTTTGAGTATGCCGTTAAACAGGAAACGCGTGCCGTTGCGTCGGAACAGTCATGCCGCCGCAATCGGAAACGGCGTTCCGTTTAGGCGGAATTTGCACAATCGTGAGCTTGAACTTCCACGTAAAGTCTGTAAAGCCTTATGGCTTGTCTCCGGCAAAAAGAAAGAACTCTTCGACGAAGAAATCTGGCCGACGGAATCATAACAATCCTTCCCTTTTCCCCTAAAATACTATATAATAAAACCTGCGAAGGCGCTGATCCCGACAGACCCGCCCTTCGCATTTTTTGTAACAAGGAAAGTGTAATACCGATTGAGAAGGGGGAACATACCATGAAAGTGAAGAAACTCCTCGCGATCCTTCTGATCCTCGCAATGTCCGTCATGCTGTTGACGGCCTGCGGCGGAGATGACGAGGATTCCGGGAAAAAGAACACAACTACCGAGAACAACGACGGCGGGAACGATTCGTCGGAAGAGAAAGAGGCGAAGGAGGACGACAAGGAGAAGCTCAGTTACGCTCTCATTGCGGCCGAAA
Source organism: Lachnospiraceae bacterium (assembly GCA_017617545.1). Taxonomy (GTDB): domain Bacteria; phylum Bacillota; class Clostridia; order Lachnospirales; family Lachnospiraceae; genus ISDg. The sequence continues at coordinate 78,123 of JAFZVZ010000032.1, read as the reverse complement.
GGATTGCTGCCGACGTTGACTATATGATGGAGTCCGGCTCGCTCTTCCTCCTCACGTTCGAGAACGGCACCGTCGAGATGGATATGTACGCGCATGCGCAGGTCGATACCCATGAAATCCTGGATGCATGGCGCGTCATATCGGACTATACCGACGGAAAATACACGCTGCAGTCGGAGCAGTACCGCAAAAACAGCAAGGACGGTTCCCTGGTCGGCAAGATCGAAGACTCGGGACGGATCAGCTGGACCGCTGCCAACATCGACAAGGAATTGATCGACTACCTCACCTCCCTTAACCGCTGGACTGTGATAAACGGCTCCGCTGACCAGCAGGGCAACGACAACGGACAGGGTAACGGACAGGACAACGGCAACGGACAGGACAACGGCAACGGTCAGGGCAACGGCAACGGTCAGGGCAGCGTACTGTATTCGGATATCCAGGGCACCTGGCACGGAGAACGTCAGGTTTCCGCCGAAGCCCTCTACAGCAATCCGACAACCCAGTATGAACAGGAAGATGCCGAGTTCGTTATGAGCCTGGTCAATCTCGCCAAGGAGCAGGGCTATTCCGGCAATCTGCTCGCAACCGTGGACTGTGACTTCCGCGCTGACGACATGCGCATCGACCTTGTCTACGACTGGTCGGATTTATTCAAGGCGCTGAAGAGTGTGGCATCTACGGAAGACGGCATGATCCGGTTCCTCTGCATCATCTACGATACGGACGAGACCGGGTTAACGTCAATGCTGCAGCAACAGGAAGCGGACCTCATGACCTACGGAGAAATGACATTAACGTACATTGAAGGTGTCTTCGCTTCCGCAGACACCACGCAGTCGATATGCTCGTACAACATCGATGGCAACAAGATCACCCTGGAAGGCTTTGAACGCCCGGTGGTAATGATGTACAACCAAAACAACACCATTGATTTCTCCATGCAGGGACTGGAGTGCACGCTCAACAGACAATAATCGGAACTTGTTAAACAGATCGATCGGAAAATGATCATCCAAGATAAAGAGAAGGGGGACACAATGAACGCGAAACGGGGTTTTACACTGATACTTGTCCTTGCACTGTTCGCCATGATTCTGACGGCCTGCGGCGGCAAGACCGGCGAGGCGTCCAAGAAGGATACGGTCACACCGACGAGCACACCTGTGCCGACCGACACGCCGACGCCGACTGAGGCGCCGAAGACGCCGGAGCAGCTGGACTTAGCCGCATTGGATCTGTTCTTCGAATCCGCTGCCACGATGGCGAAGGGCGCTGATTTTCCGCTTGAGGAGGGAGCAAAATTCATCCTCAAATGGGAGAACACCGATGCCGTGATGGAGCTCGAGACGGAGAAGACATTCAAGACGAGAGCCTGGGAGAGCTGGGTTCATCTGACCGATTTTCCGAAGGGAAGATACACGATGCAGTCCGAGCAGTACGCGCTTGAGGGAGCGTACGGCACGATCACCGGCACATTGAAGGCCGACGGATCGATCAGCTGGGTCTCGGACAATATCAACGGCGACCTGTATAAGTACATCAGCGCGCGCGGCGTGGAGCAGGATCCCGCCTACCTTGAGCGAATTGAAGAGAGCAAAGTGCTCCAGGGCGAGTGGAACGGCAACGTAGAGCTGTCGTTCAAAACGATCATCGAGGATGCCATCGACGAACGCGACAAGGAGACACTGCAGTATTACAACAACCTGATCTCCCTGCTGAAGAAAAACGGCTTCTCCGGCAACATGCCTGTGACGATCAACTGCCACTTCCTGAGCGAGAAGGAACTCATCTTCACTCTCTATATCGACTGGACAGGCTTCCTCACCGCCCTCGACAAATCCACCAACAACAAGGACAACATGCTGAATTTCCTCAGCGTCGTCACCGGAGCGAGCAAGAGCGCGGTGTCCGCGTACATCAAAAGCGAGAAGACCGATGTCATGACCTTCGGAAATGCCGTCGTATATACTCTCAAGAAAATGTGCAACGACAATCCCGGCATAACCATCAGGGGCTCGTATACCATAAACGGCGACATCATCAACTTCACGGACGGCAAATACAATGACAAGATGACCTATGACCGGAAAAACAACACCTTGATTTACACGGATTTAGGAACGGACTGCAAGCTGAAGAAGAAGCAGTAATGCACCTTCGCATATTGACCCATCAAAACTACCAGTAACCCGCAAGGAGCCATCACCGCATGAGCAAGGATGCCGAAAAAAATGAAGCCACGGAAAATGAAGTAGCGGAAAATGAAACCGCGAAAAAAAGCAACAAGCAGGCTGTTCTGCTCGCTGTGTGTATCCTCGCGCTGGCGCTTCTGTTGCAGTGCGGTTACTATGTAAGAATCTACTTAAGCCGCACCATTGAGATCGGCCCGTTTGCAAATCGCCGCTACGGCACCATCCACGCCGTCTTTAACAAATCCTCGATTACGCCCTATATTGACATGAAGATCAGTGTTCCGGAAGGATATACACGGGCGCAGGCGTTTTATTACTTCAAAGAGATTGCCTTGATGGATGAGGGACAGAATTACGTGGATACCGTGCGAAAATGGACCAAACCAATCTTTTTTTACGTGGATGGCGAGCCCGACGAGCTCGTTGAAGAAGCGCTTCAGAATCTAATTGAGAAGATGAACACTGTGAAAGGCTTTCCCGGGATTACGCGGGTCTACGACAAAGAAAAGGCTAACCTGATCGGCTGCTTTTACAACGATGAGGATTTCCTCGAGTACGCGCACTCCGGCATCCACCGCGCGAACAAAAACACCTTTGGTATGACTCATGTGGAAACAAACGAAAGCGATTACACTATACAGAGCGCAATTTTCTATGTTCGCAACAGCTTGAGCGATGTCCGCCGAGTTCACGTCACAACAGAGGAAATGATCCAATCGCTGGGATTGGAAAATGACTCCTACATCTACCCGGACAGCCTGTTCTTCCAAGACTACAGCGAAGCGCAGGAACTGAACGCGCTGGATTGGACCGTGTTTCGCATCCTGTATCATCCGCTGATCCAGCCCGGAATGAACTTTAACCAATGCTTCCCGATATTGACCAAGATTATCAATCATTGACACTACTGATTACTGCGATACCTTATCACAGACAAAACTGATCACCAAGAATTAATCACTATCCAAAAGAAATCCGCCCGGCGATTATCGAATCGACCGAGCGGATTGTTTTGATTCTCATTGGCTTAACAATACGGCTGCGGAATACAGCCTCACGCCCTCTCCTGCGTTCGGATGGATATAATCCACAAGATACCGCGAGGCAGGTTTTGACTTAAACACCTCCTCAATATACGGATTGGCGTTAATATATTTGATACCATTATCACTGCAGAATCTCTCAAGCGCTTCACTGTATTGACGGTTCATCGCCATCTTATCCGGATAGGACAATTCACTCATCGTATCTCCGTCCGTCGACGTCCACGGCGCAATGAAGACGAATTCGGCACCGGGCGAACGGGCAAGCAGAGACTCACGCAGGCTGTTCATACGCTTCACGTACTCCTCCGCCGTCATCGCGCATACTTCTTTCTCCCGGTATCGCACATCGTTGGTTCCGACCGCGATAACATACAGATCTGCCTTCGGTATTTCAGAAACTCTCTCGGTAAAATAAGCCACGGTCGCGCCTCCCTGCGAATAACGCAGTACGTTCTTGCCGGAGAGGTACTGTTCAATCGGCTCGTACCACGGACACCCTCCGTTCTTCGAGCCATCCGTTACACTGTCACCGACGAAACAGATCGAGGAAGCATTTTCCATCGCTTTCCACAGCGTCCCTTCCCGCATCGCATCCGTCAGTACGAGACCTTCTGTCTTCGCGCGAACATATCCATCCTGGTCCAGATAGTACCTCTCCGGGATGTTGGCAATATCCATCTCCTGCCCAAGGACAACCTTCGTGATCGTCTTATGCGCGGCTGCAGCGCGCTCATAATCATCCGTGCTCAGCTGACTTCGCAGCGTCGCGTCATTGACAATGTCATTGATCGGCAACGCGCGGTAATTCCCGTCCAACGGCGCCTGCGTGTACAGCGGTACGATGGCACCGCCGATCACCTCTTTCGTGTCACGATCAATATAGACATCGATCAGCATGCTTGTATCGCCTTGCTGCTCACGATAAAGATTGGTGAAATTACCCGGGCAGTACGCGCAGAAGACCTTGCGACCGTTCGCTTCTTCAAATCTGACCGGCTCGACCACATGCGGATGATCGCCGAGAATGATGTTAGCGCCAAGCTCCTTGAAAACACCGAACCAGGTTTCCTGCTCCTTATCAATCCCGTTGTTAAACTGCGTTCCGAGGTGCGGAAGCACAACGATCAGATCCGGGTTCATGCCCTTCGCTACTGCAAAATCACCCTCCACCATCGACCGAGACTGTTCATAAAGCTCGCCTTCCGTGCCGAGCGCGATCGAAGTCACATACGACAGCTCGCCGTTCATAATCTGCGAACCGGAATACGTATTGCTGCCATAGGTATACGCGAGAACCGCAATTCGAAGCCCTTCCACTTCGATCAGTTTCACGCGGTTAGATTCCTTGTCCGTCGCGCTTCGGTACGAGCCCGTGTGCTGCAGACCGATCCGATCAAGCACATCAAGCGTCCGGATCGCGCCATCCAACTCTTTGTCAAGAACATGGTTTGTGGCAGTCGTAACGAGATCAAACCCGGCATTTTTCACTGCTGTCGCAAACTCGTCCGGAAAATTCAATGCAAGTTCCTTGCCGTCATTGAAATTGCTTGTGGAATACCCCGCTGCCTCACCGGCCATGGGTCCCTCGAACACACCGATTGCCAGATCCGCCGAGGAAATGTATTGTTCCGCATACTCAAAAACATCCGTAAAATCATACCCGGTATCCGTCTTCGCACGTATCACCTGATCCTCCAGCAGGATCAGGTCACCCGCGAAGGTAATCCGGAACGCGTTGTCATACGCGTTTCGTTGCGCGTCCGTCATCACCCTATACTTCGGATCATCCGAGGTTCCTTCCAGGTCATCCCATTCCACGTTGGGTTCACCTTTGAGCGAATTCACCAGGTCCTTAAGCGAAACTTCCTTGTATGCGTTTTTAACCACGATAACCACGAAGCCCGCAGCCACCAGACACAACGCAAGCTTAGCAAGATCAAACTTTGTCTTCCCCGGATCAGTAAAGATATCGGCACCGCGGTCCGCAAAATGATTCAACGGTTTCGCGATCAGATCATTGCCGAAGACAAGACACATCAGCACCGATGCTGCCAGGGAAACCAGGCAGATAACCGCGAGACTTCTGTGCACCAGCCACTTGTCAAGCAGGAGGACGAAGGGCCTGTGAAGCAGGAAGATCCACAGCGAGTTGCGCCCGATCATCTCCAGCAAAGGCACCTTAACCTTCGGCGTGATACACCGAAGCGCAAAGATCATAAGGAACCCGATGATCCACAACAGGATCCTTCGGAACGAACCGTCCGCGCTTCCGTATTTGAGCATCAAAAGATCTTCGTCCGTGACGGACAGCACACGAACAAGGAAGAAAACCACAGCCGCGCTCGCAACGATCGCTATTCCGCCAAACAACAGTCTGCGGCTTGCCGGCTTGCTCAGGAACGCCTCGCTCTTCTCCTTCGCCAGCAAATATCCCGCCATGTAATAGGGATAGAAACCAATGATCCGCATGATCGCAAACGTATTGTCAATGGATTCAAAGAAACCCGCAAACAGACTCACGGAGAACAAGATCAGCATGATCGACTTGACGCGCGCGATCCGGTCCGCGGTAAGGCGCCATACGACCAACGCGACCAGATACCACATCGAATACTGGGGCATCAGAAAATTCTCGCTGTGGTATAGGAACATAAACACGCTGTTCCCTATGACGTACAGAAAGATCAACCGGATAATCGAACGGAACGAACGGGAGTTAGCACTCTTCCCGAAATAGCCGGATATAAAAACAAACGCCGGCATATGGAACAAATATATGGCCTTGCTGGTCCAGCCGATCAGCGCATACGTTCCCTTCATGTCGTACATCAGATGACCGAACACGACAAGGAAAATGAGCAATCCTTTCAGATTGTCCCAGTAGGAGCTCCGCTTCGCGGAATTAGTCTCCTGACTAATACTGTTATCCGCGCTGGAATTTGTTTTGATTTCTTTTGAAAGAACTGTCCCCTCTGTTTCCATTCACTCTCTCCCTTACTCCACCCCACAGGCGAAAAACAATTATCGTTTGCTTGTTCATTTCATACAACGCAGTATTTCTATCGTTCTCTCCAGCCCACTTTTAAGATCATACTTCGGGTTCCATCCGAGCGCCTTTAATTTGCTCCCATCCAACCTTGCTTTCGTCGCTGTGCTGTATCCGGCCGCTTCGATTTGATCCGGCATCTCATAGACAACTCTTCTTCCGTTCATGCCGGCAATGATAGCGGCAATATCCTTCAACATACCGTCGCCCCGCTCGTCGGCGATATTGTATGCCTCACCGTTTTCTCCACACAGCAGGATCGTAAGCACTCCTGCTACCGAATCAGCAACATATTGAAAACTGTAATACTGCATTCCGGCGGATTTCAATATCACATCCTCACCTAAAACACCCTTCTTGATAAACTGGTTGATTGCCTTTGTGTCAGTCATCAACATCGTCGGCCCATACGACCGTGTCAACCGCATGATCACTACATCAAGTCCTTTTTGCGCTTTATATGCCTGACACAGAGCCTCCCCACATCGCTTGCTCTCAGGGTAGCCCGCCCGCATCGTATTACAGTTTATATAGCCGCAATAGTTTTCGTCAAAAAGCTCCTCATCGCCTCTGTTTTCACCGTAAATCTCGTTCGAGGATGCAAATGCAAACCGTGTCGCTTTATGCTCTACTGCAAACTCCAACAAGTTCATTACGCCAAGCACATTTGTAGTTATGGTTCCGATTGGATCCGTGGAATACTGCATTGGATGCGTGTTAGATGCAAGATGGAGGACATAATCCACGATACCAACATTATTCATAACAAGCGGTACATTCACATCACATGGCACAAAGAGCAGATGATCATCCAACGCTTTGTCTTGAAACCGTTCTTTCATCCTGTCTGCGCTTCGACCCAACGCGTATATCATACAGTTCAGACCTTCCCTGTTTTTCATCAGGATGACATCAATCAGAAAGCTGCCGATCAAACCAGTTGCTCCGGACAGCATTATATTTCGGTTTTTTAATTTTTCCCATGGCAAATCCAGCCCAGCGACATACTTTACATCGTCCACATACAGCTCGTTATCATAAAGACTCATTGCAATCGCTCCTATTTCAGCCAGTTTTCCTTATCCATCTTCAAATAGGCTTTAAAAAGCTCGAGATCATCCTTGGTCGTAAGTTTTATATTTTTGTCCGATCCGGCCGCAAAATAAAGCCTGACCCCGAGTTCCACCATCATCGTGTTAGCATAATGAGACCCATTCACAGCAACTCCCTTCTCATACGCCTCATGATATTTATTGTCAAGCAGATCAAACCGGTAAGCTTGTGGAGTGGATACACGCCGCAACGTCTCTCTGGGAATAAAACTTGTTGTGCTGATTTCATCATCTACCACAAAAATCTGCTCGTTGTAGGGAAGCGATGAAACCGCATTTCCCTGCTTTTGGGCAACAAGAATAACATCCGTCAAAACAGATTCATCAACAAGCGGACGGATCCCATCATGAACAACAATAATATCCTCCGGCGCGACTTTTCCTTCCAGATTGAACACGCCGTTTCTGATTGACTCCTGCGCAGAAGTGCCGCCGGACACAATCCACTCGAGTTTTGCGATATTAAACTGCTTTGCATACGCCCAAACCACATCGTGCCAACCATCAATGCACACAACCTCGATTGCATCAATCTGAGGATGCTTCTGAAAACTCTCCAGCGTATAGATTAACACCGGCTTATCATATACATTGATAAATTGCTTGGGGATATCTTGCCCCATCCGCGCGCCGGATCCACCGGCAATAATGATTGCTGTAGTCATATCACAACTCCTTTTCTACTGCGGTTTTTTAGTTGTTTCTTCCTTCAACTTTTCTGATAATGTACTTAGCAACCTTGGCAGAACTATCAGGCCCATCACAAATTCCTAACTTCTTTTTTAGCTCTTCACACTTTTGGACATAAGAAGCATCATCAAAGCACTCAACCGCTGTAACTAGGTCATTGTTAGTCTGTGTAAGAGGAAATGGGAGTTTTCCCAGTTCAAAATAGAACTGTCTCTCATTCTGAAAATTCTCTATATCAGTGGCGTATAATACAACTCGTTTCCTTGCTTCCATGGCATCAAACATACAGCTGGAATAGTCGGTAATCAAAAGCTCCGAAGCCACAATTAATTCATTAATCTCTTTGTATGCAGAAGCGTTGCGTACATAGTCACTGTATTTAATATTGTTCTGCTTATCTTGGATATTCGGATGTAACCGTACAAGTATCTGCCATTCACCGCCCCATTTGCTCTCCAACGATTGTTTCAGTTTTTCAAAATCAATATCATAACACTCTAGAGTTTTACTGTCTCGAAAAGTTGGTGCATATAGACAAAAATGAACTTGTTCCGGAACACGGAAAAATCTGCAAACAGCCTTATAGTAGGATGAAAAGTCTTTATAAAAAATATCTGATCGAGGCAATCCCGACATCAGAATTTCGCCGTCATACCAATAAGCATCTCTGTAATTCTGCGCATTCCATGCACTGCCAGCAATAAAAAGGTCAGCCATTCGACTATCATTATAACATCGATTTAGGTAACTCTGCGGAAGCGTTTCTTGCGCATCCTTTTCTGCTTTTTTCAAACCAACATTTGCATGCCACGTCTGCACATAATACTGTTTCTTGCGTTTTACCACCCACTCATTCTTCCGACAATTGTCTATCCATACCCGCGCAGTAGCCAAATGATAAACCGACTCAAAACTTCCAGTCTTAACAACTTTTGCATTTCGGAGTTTAACGCTGTCATCTGGTAACATCCAGACATATTTCCACTCTGGTCGTATTTTCTTTAACGCAACATATATAGCTTTAGGATTATCCGAATATTTCGTCCCGTTGAAACACGAAAAAACAACTTTCTCCCTGTTTATCGGAAGCACCTGACAAAACTGCATAAAAGCAATCAAGAAACGCTGCCTCGTTTCTCCCTTCGGTCGAGGAAGAATTTTCTTTGCAATCTCAAACAAAGACATCATTCTTCCTCACCTCCTCTTTTTGAGAATCTCAATCGTACGGCTGAAATCTTGGCCCTAATCAACTGCCGATCTGTTTTGTTAAGAATAATAAAAAAGCCTACTGCAAAGGAAAATACAGTAATAATACCCGCTTTTATAATAAGCATCGGCCAATTAACCGGCTTAATCAACAGTAATACCACACATCCAAAAGCAACACTCATTGCATCAAACACTACCGGTCTGAACACTTCCGGATAAAAAGCATACCATTTTTGCCCTAGACATTTTGCGCCGAATGGCGCTGTAAAAGCCAAGTTTCTCAGAATGCTGACAAAACTGCTTGTTGCCGCAATCGCATAGATACCAAGGGATGTTGTCTTCAAAAGTAAAAATGTTATTAGTACACTGACAAGCCCGCCAAGAACAACCGCAATTGCATTCTCTTTTATTCGCTTTACAACAATAAACAACTCATAAAGACAATTGATTCCACCGGAGATAACCAGGCAACAACACGTTAGAATAGAAAGCACATGTAACTGTCCGGCATCCTGTGTCGGTTGCCAAAGTGTGAAAAACTCCTTCCCACATACAATCAAAATAATCATTGGAATATTCACAAAAATGCCCATCACCTTCATGGCACGTTTCACATCAATTAACAGTTCATCGTATTTTTTTTGAGCATATAAAATTGTGAAGCCGGGAGAGAACACCCCTGCAATACTGCCCATGATACTTGAAATCAGCGTGGGAATAGTCTTTGCCAGAGAAAGCACGCCCATCGCTATCGGATTAATCAGAAGATTAGAGATAAGAAGATCTAATCCATCAGAAAGAATCTGCCCCAACCTGATAATTAATGACCAGATACCTGAAGCCACTAACTCTTTTACTGCACCAATATCAAAGCTGGATTTATGCACTTTGATAAACGGCAAGAGCTTTCTAGTATAATACACATTGTAAATCAGACAATACACCGCCATCAGCGCCGCAGTTATTCCAAGATAACAAATATTAGGTGAAAAGAATACAAAAAGAATTACCAGAATTACAGCTCTTCCGATGCTTGCTTCTATTGACCGTAACGAATTAAGGTACAGCTTATTAGTCGCGTATGTCGACACAGAAAACACCGAACCTGAAGTATAAATTACGCATTCAAAGAAAAGTGCAGCAAACAGTATCTTAACATCCCAAAAGATACCTGAAGGAATGTTAATTAGGTTCCCCAAAAAGAACCATACCAATGAAAAGCCGAGCAGCATCACTCCGGAAATCACTGCATTCGCAATCAATACCGAAGTAAAGAACTTATTCGCGCCTTCATAGTCATTCTCATATATCTTTACTGTTATTGTTCTTCCGGCGAGAGCATTCAACGCAATTGCAATTAATGATGCATAACTGACAAAATTATTTGCCAGACCAACAAAACCGTATGCATCAACACCTACTTGTTTAACAATATATGGCGAGAGAAAGAAATTAATGCCGAAAGTAACAATAAAGGAGATAAAGTTAGCTGTCAAATTGAGCGCCAATCTGCGATTTGTGGCTGTGTTGTTTAGTTCCACCGTCCCTCATCTCCTTATATCTTTAACTACCAACAAATAGTGTTTTGGAATTCCTATGGAATTACTGCTTTTTAATTCGTTTTTTTATGCCGTGGTATAATAACCACAAACGAGGAAACTCATATTTTACAATTTGTTTTCTGCAATCACGCGTTTTAACTCTTTTCAGTTCATTTCGAATCACCCTGCGTTCCTCTTTTGATCCTTTTCGAACTTCGCGATCAGCATCACAATACATTTCCATATAAGCTCCGGCAACATAGACGATCATTGCGTCGAGCGCGCCCTGCTCTGAAGACCCCTCCTGATAACGCTCTTTCTCTTTCGACAAACCTTTTATGCCGGTAAAAAAGCTGCTCAAATTCTTTTTTTTCGGTTTGACATTCATTATAGAACCTTTGCGTTTTCTATAATGATGCAAAGCTTCATTTAGAACGCTGACTCTCTTAGCTCTCGCATACGCTATACCGGAAAACAACGTGTCCTCATACAGCATTCCCTTTTCGAACAACAGGCCTTCTTCCACTAAAAATGCTGTTCTGTAAAAATGTAGCCATATGGAGTGCCACATTTCCTTATTATCAGCTCTTTTTCTGAGAATTTCTCCCCCCGGCGCCGTCGGGTATTCATATCGAATATCAATATCATATACTGGAATACTCGGGTCTTCTGAGAATTCAATGCACTTAAAAAACACTATGTCGGCGTGTTCTTTCTCCGCGACGACTAACATTTTCGAAATTGCATCAAGTTCAATATAATCATCACTATCCAGGAAATAAGTATATTCTCCGTGCGCAATTGCTAACCCCGCATTCCTCGCGTCGGAAAGCCCACCATTTTCCTTATGGATAACGACAACGCGACTATCCTTACTTGCATATTCGTCGCAGATTTTCCCGCAGTTATCCGGCGAACCATCATCAACCAGTATTATCTCCAAATCCGTATAGGTTTGGTTTATAACACTGTCGACGCATTCCCGAAGGTATTCTTCAACCTTGTAGATTGGAATAACTACCGAAACCAATGGGATCTCCTCTCCGAAACCTGTTCTCTCTGGCTCTCTTTGCCGGAAGCAACCTATGGTCAGCTAAGTCCATACAGTCTTCCGATTTCCCCGGACAACGCAGACCAGTCAAAGCCTGCGTCCACAACCTTTTGTACTGCACCTTCACGCGATGCAAATTGCTTTCCCTCGGAAAATGACTCACAAAGCGCTGCTATCTTCTCGACCCACGGATCCGGCCCTTTGTCGACCGGCAGATGGCACACCAGCGGAGTGATATCCACCTCATCCGTGATCAGATCCGACAGCAGACAGGGAAGTCCTGACGTCTGCGCCTCAACGGCGCTAAGCGGAAGCCCTTCGATCAAGCTGGGCATCACAAAGCAATCCATCGCGGAAAGCCAACCGGGCACATCATCAGTCACGCCATAGAGATTGATTTCGTTGTCAAGCCCGACAGAGCGTATTTCCGACTCAAGCTTTTCCCGCAAGCTGCCGTTGCCGAAGACTACAAGCTTTGTATTCCGTCCCTGTTGCTTCAGCTTTTCCATAACCCCGATCAAAAACTCATGGTTCTTAACCTGCTCCAGATACCCGATCGCTCCGAGCAAATACTCCGAATCCCGCACTCCGAGTTCCTGCCGCCGCGCAGATCTTTTCTCTCTGTCAAATACAAACTTCTTCGTATTGATCGCGTTTGTTACCATCCGCCAGCGATTTCTGCGTACGCCCTTTTTCCCGAAGATGTATTCTCCGGACTGTTTTGAACAACCCGCGTATATTGTTGCCGCGCTGCGGATATACCGGCGAAGCATCTTGTGCAGAAGCTTACGCACGATACCGTTTTCAAATTCACGGCGATGCGCATGCGCAATTCTCATCGGAACCTTAGCCTTCTTCGCTTCGCGCAGCACCAGAGTTGTAAATCCTATGATTGAAGAATGGACATGTACTATGTCAAACCCTTCACTTAATATGTTCCTCAAATCCTTCTTAATGGCATCGCGGTTACCCTTATCCGCGGACGTTTCTTCGACGGAACGGTTACCGATTACCACCCGGACACCATCACTCTCAAACGCCCGTCGAAGCTCTTCATCCTTTACTGTCAAACGAAAGTATACTGTCACCTCATTATCCGGATACTCGGTCGCAAGAATATGGCTCCACTGGTACATATACATGCACACGCCCGCACGCTCAAGATAACCTTCATTTGCCAAAAGGATCTTCACCGTTCATCCTCCAAACACTGCTCTTTACGAGCGTTCTTATCGCTTGCGTTTTCCGCCGAGCAACCGCATTGCTAACCGGGTTGGCCAGTACAGGAAGCGCAGATTAAACACCAGCATTTCACGGCTCTTCGGCATCGCATGCGGTGCGATCAGCATTTTCCAATGCTCTTTCAGCCCTTTCCGCCAAAGCGCCAGATCACTTTTATATGTCTTGTCGGCCTCTTTGTTATTGGCTAGGATCAACCGTGTGATCAGCGTAAAATCAGTTCGCCACCGGTTAAACTCCGCTTTCGAAACGAGCTCCTGCCGGTTTTCTTTCATAAACAGAACAATGGCGTCCCAGACTCGGATCAGATCCAGATCACTTCGACCGAAACCAACCCGCGTAAGGCTATCGGGGTTCTGATAATACAGATACACTGGCGCGGCAGTTTCCACGATCCTGTTTACCTTGCAAAATGCCTGACACGTGATTAATACATCTTCCCCTTGATTGACGCCGTCAGCCTCTGTCATCGTCGAGAAAAGCTCTCGCTTATAAAGCTTATTCCATACGTAATTCACGAACTCCTGCGTCTTCCACTTCATGATCCTCGGCCACATCTGCTCTGCAGAAAGGACGCGGACTTCAGCATTTTTCTCAAGCGTGACATCCTCAAACGTTGTTATTTCACGATACGCGCCGATCGCTACATCGGCGTCATTACTTTCCAACAGTTCTGCCAGCAGATCAAGCGCCCCCGGCACATATCGGTCATCCACGTCCGCCGAGGCAACATATGGTGTCTGCGCTGCCTGCAGTCCGGTTACTCTGGCCGTATAACAGCCGTGATTGTCCGTGTGAATGACTCGGATCCCGGGGGTTCGCTCCGCCCGTGCTTCCGCGATCGCTAACGTATCATCCGTCGATCCGTCATCCACGATAATGATCTCGGCAATTCTCTCACCGGCGCAAAGAATAGAATCCACACAAGCGCTCAACATTTCCGCGCCGTTGTAGACCGGAACCACTACGGTTATGTCCTTCTTTGCAGCCATTTACTTCTTCCCCTTAATCTTCCGCATCACAAACTTCACGCCCTTCGCGATCCAATTCTGCCGCTCAAGGTACATGTAGCGTATATCCTTGTACTTGATCTCATTGGCATCCAGCCACACATCCAGCAGCCGCTCCGCCACAAAACCGAACACGCGCTGATCATTCTCGCTGTAATCGCTGATATCCAGCCGTTTCTCAAGCTCAAAGAGGATATCGAAAAGCCACGTGCAATATCGATCCGCCAAATCCTTCTTCATGATGAACATGTTGAAGCGATGGCCCTTGGTTTTCTTCATTGAGGTATCATATGCCGCGAGATATTCCGGATATTTCTCCTCGATGATCCTTCTTGTCTCATCAAGATCGATGGCGTGATGCGCGTGGATGTATTGCTTATAGTTAGTCTCGATCAGATAGTTCCGCTTCTTCGGCAGCAGCACATCAACATGACCGAGCAGGTCTCTCGCCTGATCGATCGTCAGGACATCGCGACGGTCGTCCGTTCCGCGGATCGCCGTAAAATGTCTCCGGTAATGCGCCAATCCGAGGTAATCGCAGGACAGATTTTTCCATGCCCAATACAGTCCGGTCAGCTCGCAATAGTTCGCGTTTTTTGAGCTGATGTTATCGCCGGTGTTGTCAGGTGTATAGCCAAGATCCTCCTTGCCCTCTGCGCCGACCTGCATGGGAACATACAGCTCATCGGACGGCATCCAGTATGACTTGTGCGCCGCAACGATAACCTTGATATCGGCCTCCGCGATCGTCTCCGACTCGGCGCCCATGCGCTCATCGTTGATCATCGCCCAGGGGAATGTCTTAAGGAGGATCTTTAGATCCAGCATCGGACTCCAGTTATCGATGTACCAGATGTCGAGCTCGATGCGCTTGCGGATGCTTGTGTCACCGCGGTAGCCGTTCACCTGCGCCCAACCGGTGATGCCCGGTTTTACCTGGTGCTTGACCAT
Source organism: Lachnospiraceae bacterium (assembly GCA_017617545.1). Lineage (GTDB taxonomy): Bacteria > Bacillota > Clostridia > Lachnospirales > Lachnospiraceae > ISDg. Next base: position 63,030 of record JAFZVZ010000032.1, on the reverse strand, counting down.
ATACAGCGGGATTTCTTCTTTGAACTTCTCCACAAAGAAGGGCAGCTCCGGTCTCGGTCCAACCAGGCTCATGTCGCCGCGCAGCACGTTGATCAGCTGCGGCAACTCATCCAGACTGGTCTTGCGGATAAACGATCCGAACTTCGTACGCCGGTTGTCGCTCTTCTTGCTCCATGCCGTGTCTGATTCGTTGTTGACTACCATGGAACGGAACTTCAGCATGGAAAATCTCTTCCGGTTGTAACCCACTCTCTCCTGGCGGAAGAAGACCGGTCCGGGACTGGACAGCTTTACACCGATCGCCAGAATGATCAACAGCGGGCTGAGGATCAGAAGTCCGATCGTGCTTACGAAGATGTCAAACGCTCTCTTCAATCCTGCCCAACCAAGCGACTCAAGTCGGTTCGCTCTCATGTTAACCAGCTTAGTCCTGCCGATGCTCTCGAACACCGGATGCGCCGGGATCATGTCGTTATAGAAGGGGACAACGTAGTATTTTACGCCGTATTTTTCACACACGGAGATCAGCTTTGTAATGTTGCCGTACTTCTCCGGCTCCAGCGCAAGAACAACCTCATCGATCGCGGATCCGCCAAGCAGCTGCTCGAGCTCCGCTTCATCCTCCGCCGAGGCGTCAATCTGAATACCGAGCTCCGGTTCATTGCTCAGGTCCTCACGGTACTGCGTGGCAAGCCTTCCCGAGCCGACCAGGATCTCGTGCTTAATGTTGTAACCGGATCTGCGGAGCTGATTTAGTACCGCACGCGTGATGAGCTGCTTTCCGCCGAGCAGAACGAGCGTTAACAGATAGAAGATTGCGATGATACCACGGGATACGTCCTCAATCTTGAATACGAAGATGACCGCCGTGACTGCGAAGATAGAAAGTGTTGTCGCCAGGAAGAGCGTCCGCAGTTTCCACGAAAGCTTGCGCACTCGCGTGGTACGGTAGAAACCAAGCAACACCAGAGCAAAGATCAGACAGACGGAATAGATAACGGACGCAAGGATCATCGGCCGACTAAGGCCTTTATTTTCCCACGAACCGTTAAGAACGCGCAGCCGAAACCACGCCGAGAAGAGATATGAAAGGAACACCAGCAGGAAGTCGATTCCGGCGCTGATGCGATTCAGATATGTTTGATTTTTCTTGATCATACCGGCTACCCCCTTCCCCGAACTTCTCCTCTGCTATGCTGCCTTCGGTTTCATTGCCGCTTTTATTGCGTCGTTTCCTTCTGCTTCTGTTCTCCCGTAACCGTTTGATAGAACCTGTCCCGGCAAGACATGCCGAGAAAGATGAAGAAGAACGGCGCCGTATAATACATCGTGTTTCCGAAAAATGCAGACGCGACATATCCGGCAGATGCGATAAAGCAGGCAACGCTTACGGCGTCTGCCTTCCCCACCCGCGGAAACATTCCGAACATGATCACACACAGTGCCGCAAAGTACAGTAACGCTGCAGGGATACCGAAGAACGCCGCCCACTGCAGGTATTCATTGTGCGGCCGATCGTTGATCGTGTCCGCCTCATTTCCAAGCCTTACCGTTGTCCCGTCTACGCCCCATCCGAACACGGGTTTCTCGCTGATGTATTCGATCGTATGTTTCCAAAGCGCCCATCGTCCCGTTCCGGCAGATGCCGCCTGCTCGCTGTCGGACGCGATCTCACCGACATCCTTGACCAGATTGGTCATATCTTTGGAATTGCTGATGCCAAACGCTCTCATTCCGAGTGTAACCGCAACAAACGCAAGTATTACGACAAGCATTCGGATGTTCTCATAACGATTCTTTCTTGTCACGGCAAGCACAACCGCTCCGAAGACCAGCGCCGCGGCCACCGCGAGATAACATCCGAATGTATTATTCAAGATCAAAATGTATGTATCAACAAGATAAACTACCGCACAACACACACGAAGCCATATCCGCTCGCCCTCCGTCACAAAAAACATTGCCGAGAGCAGAATACCGAAGACCAGATAATAGCCGTAATGATTAAACTGGTGGAACACTGCAGAAAGTCCGTCCGTATTGCTGTCACCGATAAAAGAGAGAGATACGGCATAATGATCGATCAACGTCAGAACACCTACGGCGAAATTGACCGCGAGAAACGCTGACACAGACGCTTTTCGAAGCCTTACGGATTTCAAAACCGTACCAAGGAAGAAATATCCCATCAGGTACAACACAAATGTCAGCAGACTCTCTTTTCGATAGGGCTCGCCGTCATACGCATAATCCGTAAATCCGTTTACCGACTGGCTGACACAAATCCAAACAGAGAGCGCGGCAAATAGTACGAACGGAAGGAACAGAGCAACGCGTTCCTTGTTGCGGATCCGCTTTCCCATACTCACAAGAAGAACTGTCCACCCGATCACGGTCGCCGCAAGCACGAACATCTGAATCAATTCGATCGTGTCCGGATATGTCCGAAGCGGACCAAACACCGCAGATTCTTTGTGCGGCGCAATGATCTCCCTGACGATCTGAATCAGCGGACTGACGAGAAACAGACACAGCGGTATAAATACCGCTGCATCTGCCATCTTTTCGTAGCGACCGATGCCGTTTCGATTGTTGCCAGCTTCTTCCACTCTATTTCTCCCACTTCCCAGCCAGCGCATTCACCTGGTCGGCAAATTTGCCAAGATCCTTGTTCGAAGCACCGCGGTTTCTCTCGATCACGGCCATCAGCTTCTTGCCTGCAAGCACGAGGCGATCGAACACGGCGGATGCCGACACCTGCTTCTTGGCCGCAGGCGCCATATCAGCCAGTTTTACGCGATTTCCGTCCACAAGGCGGGTGTTGGTCACCAGATCATACAAAGCGCCGTTGTAGGGTGCCTCAGAGGCGTAGCCGAGCTCTTTCCAGACTGTCTCGGCAAACTCTTCGCACGCGCTGTCCTCGCCGTGGTTGACGAACACCTTCTTCGGCTTCTCCGGCAGTGCGCTCAGCCAATCCAGAAGGATCGGCCGGTCCGCATGACCGCTGATGCCTTCCATCTTGATGATATTGGCACGGATACCGATCTCCTCGCCGAACAGCTTCACTGAGGTTGCTCCGTCGAGAACCGTACGTCCGAGTGTTCCGGCTGCCTGGTATCCGACGAACAGGATCGTCGATTCCGGACGCCACAAATTGTGCTTCAGATGATGGCGGATACGGCCTGCCTCACACATACCGCTCGCTGAGAGGATAACCTTCGGTGTGCGATCCTCGTTGATGGCTCTGGACTGGTCACTCGTGAGCGATATGTTCAGCCCGGGGAACCGCAGCGGATTGATACCCCTACGGATCAGTTCCGCGGTCGATTCGTCACAGTACGACAACATGTCCTGACTGTATATGTTGGTCGCCTCGATGGCAAGCGGACTGTCAATCCACACAGGAAAATCGTCGTGTCCCTTGACCAGACCCTTCTCCTTGATCTCGCGGATCAGATACAACATCTCCTGCGTTCTACCTACGGCAAATGCGGGGATTACCACGTTGCCGCCCTTGTCAAAGGTCGTCTGCAGGATGTTGGCCATCTGGTCCGTATAGTCCACGCGCTCGCCGTGCTCGCGGGTTCCGTAGGTCGATTCAATCACAACGTAATCCACCGCCTCATCAGGCAATTCAGGATCACGTATAAGGGGCCGGTTTCGGTTTCCGAGGTCACCGGAGAAGAGCACCTTGGTGATCACATCATTTTCATTAACAATAACTTCTATGCTGGAAGATCCCAGTAGGTGTCCTGCATCCAAAAGACGCACAGATATTCCCTCAAGAACCTCCGTCACCTCGTGATACGGAAGCGGACGAAACAGCTCGATCGCCGCCAGCGCATCCTCCATCGTATAGAGCGGAGTTGCTGCCTCACGGCCTGCTCGCATCGCCTTGCGTGACTTCCAGGATGTCTCTACCTCCTGAATGTGCGCGGAATCCTTCAGCATGATATCACAGAGCTTAGCTGTCGGAATGGATGTGTAGATCGGTCCCTTGTAGCCTCCTGCAACAAGAAGCGGAAGCTTCCCGGAATGATCGATGTGAGCGTGCGTAAGAAGCACACAATCGATATCTCCCGGCATGCAGGGCAGATCACTGTTCTCATAGATGTCCTTGCCCTGCTCCATACCGCAGTCTACCAGAATCTTATGTCCGTTCGCGTGTAACAGCGTACACGATCCGGTCACCTCGCGCGCTGCTCCCAAAAATTGCATTCGCATATAGTTTACTCTCCCGACTGACCTCCCGGACGGTTTCTTTGCATGCCACGCCCTGCCTGCATTAACAGGCATAGTCAGACAATAATATAATACTAAAAAACACCTTGTTTTTCAACTAAAACACCCCCGTCAGGACCGATATCGCTACCGATCATGCCGGGGGTGTGTGCTTCATACCTTATGATTACTTGTAGTACTCAATGTCAACTCCGACAAGGGAATATCCGGAATTATCATTGATCTTGATCAGCAGCTTCTTGATGCCGAGCTTATCAGCAACCGAACGAAGATCGCCTACCGTAAACTGAGTAAAGTAGAACTCTTCCTCGAACTCAGGATCATGGTCAAGAACAAACTCATAACCGTCAGCAGGAGTTCCGACATCGAAGCCGATGCCACCAATCTTCGCGCCTGTCAGGTTATCCGTCTCCTCACCGCTTCTCTTAACGATGACCTTGAATACCGCATCATCCGGGTAGAGAACCATCGTGTTAACGATTACCGTACCGACGTTGTTCTGAGGATTCTCAATCTTATGAACAACAACCAACTCAGGCTCTGCCGTCGGGGTAGGCGTATCCGCCGGCTTAGTAGGCTCCGGAGTCGGAGTGTCCGCAGCGGGTGTCGTCGCTGCAGTCGTCGGAGTAGGCGCCGTCGTGTTCGTCGGGATCGGAGTCGGCGTGTTGGTAGGCAAAACTATATCATTTCCTGCGTACTCGGCAAAATAATTAATCGTTGCAGGATTCAAAGGCGTGTCCTTGGTCTCGGAGACACTCTCCTTGCCGACCTCGCAGCGAACTGTCGTTCTCGCAAGGCCCTTCTCCGTCTCCTTGTCAACAAGCTCAACGAGGAACGTCTTCACATTGCTTGCTACGAGTGTCATGCTGCCGTTGTCAGGCTTCTCGTCCTTCACGACCTTGCGGATCACATCATCATCCGTGCCGAAATCCGCAGTGTTTCTCTCGACCATGTACACATTGCCGGCCGCGGAATCAAAATGATAGATCTGCGTCTTGCTCTTGCCGACAAGTCGGATATAGTTTTCCTCGTCATAGCCGACCTCGAGGTCTGCCGCACGGACATACCCGTCAACCTGATTCAGCAAATCCTCGACTGTCTTCGTAGCGGCAACCTTGTCCTCGGACGGTCCTTCCGTGTTCTTCGTAAGCTTCACAACAACAAGAAGTCCAACGACAACAGCCACGAGAATCACGGCAGCTACAACAATCTCAACAGTCGATAAGCCGGTATTCTTACGCTTCATAGGTCACATCCCCTTTGCAATATATTCGATAATTTGTGGTTCCTCTCTCAATTGCATAAATGCAATTTATCGATTTCACAAGTATGAATAAACCCGTATCATTATTATATTATGCTTTACTCCACCAATTGTCAAACACTACTTCCCGAAACGCTGACAAAAAATCGTATAAATCGATTGTTTTATAGGCAAATCAACGATTGACTGCCAAAGAGGCAGTCAATCGTGCATTTCTTTTACTGCGAAACTTTCTGTTACTTACTGATGGTTGTAATGCAGATATCTTCTGTCGGAAGATCTCCGGATGTAGTGCTCACTCGGAATGCGATACTTCCGCCGTTGTTCCACGCACCGCTTGTCTTCATACGAACAGTAAGAACCCCGGTAATCTTGTTATATGTAAATGTCGGTGAATCCTGAAGACCTGACAGCGGATAAATGCTTCCGATATCTTTGTTCCCGATTGTAAGCTTAAACCGTAAGGTGATCACTGTGTTCGTCGGGATACCTGCACCGGTATTCTGAACAAGCGTATACTTTACTGCCTTGTTCGCACCTACAGTTACTTCCTCTTCGGTCTCCGCGCAATCCGCATGGAAATCGCCGATGTCAGCGCCGGTATTCCGAAGGAAGACATTCTTAGTCATGGATGCTTCACGACTTCCGTACTTGACACGCATGCCCATCGTGACGTATCCATCATCGTAGTGCGATGTGTCGATTACAAAGTACTCAACATGATCCGCTAGAAGATTATTATCGCTTATTACTCCGCTCTCCGCATCAGAAGCATTGAACATCTTCGCATACAACTTGGTGCCGGACAATTGAACAACATACTTTTTGTTCCGGTTGGCAATCACCGCCTTCTTTGTAGACGATGTATATGTTACTCCTGCATTAGCATCCACAAGCATGTTACTTACCATCGCGAACGTCGTCTGCAGCTCGGACTGTACTTCGACTTCCTTGCTGGAATTCGAATAGTATTTCGTCGAGAGATTGATCAGTGACAATATTCCGATCATTGCGATACCGAGCACTGCCACAGATACAAGCAACTCCACAAGGGACATACCTTGATTTCGGATCATCTTATCTTCACTCATGGTATCCCTCCTCTCAATACGAAACCTTGCCGGTCAGCTTGGTCAGATGAAGTGTGACCGACTTGGAACCGTTGCTGAACCGGATCGTATCGATATTGCCGACGCTTGTTCCATCACTCGAAGAAGTACCGCATAGAAATGCATCTCGAATAGCTCCGGACTCTCGATCATAATAGATACGAACCACGCCACACGAACTCATATTCAGAGTACTACTTCCATAACCGACAGTAATACTGATTTTCTCACTCACTGTCACTCTGTCCAAGATTGCATTATTCGAAGAATGAATGGTAAACACCGTCTCTCCGTTTGCATTTTGTTCAAACTGCATATAACAGTTGTCTTTACTCATTGCGATCGTCTGAGCCGTCTGAAATTGCCCTCTGACATCGCTCGCCGCGTTGCTGACCTTCTGCCTCGAAACCACGGTGACGCTGATCCCGACGACGGAAACCAACACTCCCATGATTGCGATTATGACGATCAATTCAACCAGCGATAAGCCCTCATTGTGTTTCATATAATCTCCTCTCTCCCTGCGGGCTGTCGGCCCGCATGTTCACTGCTGAACCAACCTCATCGTAGGAAGACCTTAATACTTCTCCCAGTTCTCGAATGAAACTACTTCGAGCGTTTTGTTCATTACAACATCATTCTCCGTAGTGATGGTTTCTGTACCGCTGCCACCCTCTCTTGTATACAACGTCTTGATCCCGCCGACGAAATAGTTGTTGACGATGTTGTACTGGTTATACTGGCTGGCGTCCTTTCTTGCCAGATGCAATCCGATCTGATCGATGAACGCTTTATACGCGTTTTCGGAAGAAAACCACTCGCTCATCGGAACAATTCTGACGATACCGCCATCTTTCGGCTTCATAGCAACACTCTTAGAAGAAAGCATGACAAGCCTTGCGTCTCTGTCCCAGTTCATATCATTGAAGGAAATCGCATGTGTAGTAAGGTAGAATATCGAGTCAGTGTAGTTACTTGTACTGAGCATTGAATCATGATTGCCAATACAAATCTTTACATTTTTACCGTTTATATTCTGCGAGTTCTGATCTTCGCCCTTTCCGTTGGTGTCCGAAGACCCACCATGTCCGGACGTAAAATAGAACTTATTGCCACTCTTGAGTTTTGCATCCGACTCTTTAGTAGCGGAATCCTTCTCTTCGAGCGCACCGGTTCCGGTTACCGTATTGGCCGTAGGTGCAATGTGATTGCTTTCGCTCATTCCCTTCAGGAACCACTCAACATCGACCAAAGCACAGTATTCCGGATCATAGTAGTTTCCGTCGCTCTTGCGAATGTTCGACTCGGGATTCGTGCTCGGAACCGATGCGTCACTGTCGTACTGTCCGGTGTTTGTCAACTTAATATTCGTATTGTTAGATCCGGACTTAACCTTACCTCCGCTAAACGAAGCTTCCTTTACGGTAGCTTTCAAGTCATTGGTGTTTGTTCCGATAACGATTGAAGAACGCGCGGTATCGCAGATAAACAACGCACCCTTATTATCGTAATCCGAATCAACCTTATCTGCCTGAGATTTAGTGTACTTCGGTTTCTTAGGATACGGAAGATGTGTGAGAGAACTGGATCCGTTATATGTGTCTGTTGCTGCTTTGTATGTAGTTACCCCTTTGGTAAACTGGATATCACGACAAATCAGCGTAGTCTCTTTATCGACGATCAATTTACCGTTGCCCTGAAGGTAAATTGTTCCGCGAACAACAACGGTTCCTCCCATCAATACAACCTTGGCATTGCCTTTAATGATCATGTCACCGTTCAAAACAAGACTGTTCGTTTCCGTTCCGCTCGCAACTCTCTCTGCCTTCTCGGAATCGGACTCCGTGAAATAAAGCAATGTATTGCCGCCGATTTCAATTGCTGTTGCAGTTGCAACGCCATTCGCATCAACAGTATATCCGGCGTTCGTCCTGGCATTCGTGCAATTATATCCGCTATAGTAACTGCCCGCAACCTGAAGTATGGTATCCTGCGAGTCAGCGGAAAGTGCACTGGTTCCACCGCCGGCAATCATCGAGTATCTCGATGTCTGCGTCGAAGTGGTTGTTGTAATGTAGAACGGCGACCGGATGCGGATATCCGTCTTGATGTTGGACACGTAACCGCCCTTGGAATCGTCCGTGTACTCAATCCGAACATTCTTGATCACGACCTCACCTTCGCCGTCATCAACGAAGCAATTTCCGCTTCCATCACCATCAACCGTAAGGCTGACAATCTTCAGTGTCGGATTGCTGTTCGAGATGTAACTTTTAAGCGCTGCCTCCAACTTTTCCTTATCCGTCGCAGTTGCGGATGCTCCGGCAGCAACGCCATCCGTAAGCAACTTGGACTTAAAATTCGAAATAAATGCCGTCTGGCTTGTCGAGGACGACTCCGCGAAAGCTACGGCAACCTTCTGCTGTACACCGAGCTTAATGTCATCCACGAACGACTCATTCTCATAGAACGTTGAGGTCGACTGCTTTCCGATGCCTTTCTGCAAATAGGAAAGCAGGGAAATCCTCATGATCGTCGCGGACAGAAGGAAGCACAGCATGACGCAGATCATAACACTGATCAGCGCAATACCGCGGTCATCGCTTTGTAATCTTCTGCGCATAAACATGTTTGGTTCTCCTTTCACTTGCTATAATCCGTAACAGAACCTTCGATAGATGCAATCGGATCAGCCGTAGTCAGCGAAGTAAGATCGCTCGCCGACCGATACACCATGATCGTCACCTTGTAAAACTTCATAACATTCACTCCGGCGGCCGTCAGTGTCGTCTCTGTTGTTCCGCCTGCTGCTCCACGACTTCTCGTAGTGTCCAGCTCATACTTTATGATCGCGTCATAACTCGCTCCTCCGGACTGAATGTGACGCACCCAGAAGGCATATTTGCCGTCGGACTTTGCATGGAACACATATCCGTTCGTCGCATCGTAGGACACGGTTTTATTTCCACCACTAAGGGTATTGGTCAATGCAAAACTTACTTCCTGTGCGGAACCGGCGAACGCCGTTCCCGCCTCAAGATTTCCTGCAACAATCGTAATCGGTACCGCCGGGGTTAAGTTGTCGCACTGTGCGGCCACCTCTTTCAGTGAAATACCCTTGCAGGATTCCATCAGGTTCTCAGCGATCGTCGTGGCCGAAAGACGGCGACGCGACTTGCTGTTAACCTGCGCAACCGAAACAAACGATTGCAACACCGGTATAGAAATGATCGCCAGTATCGCAACCGCGATCATAACCTCAACCAGAGTAAAACCGGAATTCCTCTTCTTCTTTCTGTCCTCTCTCATATATCCTGTTCCTTTCCGGCTCCACGCGGTATTATCTACCGCTACCACAGCTCCTTACTCTATGTTAATGCTTCTCCTCTTAGACCTTATCCGGTCTAACCTTCCTATATATGGCTATGCCGTTCCCGCCCGTAAGGGCAGGAACGGATAGTCTGGTTTACTGTTGATTTATTACGGTTCCGGCGTCTGCTGCTCCGGATTGAGTTCCAACGTAGGAATCGGCGTTACGGTCGGTCCGAACACGCACTCAACACCCATCGAAATCTGCGGGATGACTGCTTCGGACGGAGGATAGTTCGTATCGTTGCCCTGTCCAAGCGTCCTGAAATCCGACACGCCGTATGCGTTCGCAATAATTGTGCCCTTTACGATCCCTGTATAATTGTCATACTCAAGCGAAATACTGTCAAAATTTCTCGCTGTAATCTTGTTGGATCCGTCATTATAGATATATGACAGCATCTTCTTGCAACCTTCGTAGGTCTCGGTTGTAAACTTCATGTTATAAGACGCCTGACTGCTTGCGAAGAACACACTCTTCTCGTTAAACTTACCCATGTAGCTTTCCGTTACACTTGACGGCAATACATAGTACTCGTAGAAATGAGCTCCGAACTCCTCAATGTTCTCGAGACCGCAGAGATACCAAAGCATGTCGTCGTAACGATAGTATGCAGGATACTTGACAACCATATCTCGAAGCTCATTCTGCCACTTCGTCATGTCGTTCTTCAACTGTTGCTCATCGATCTTGAGAAGCTCGTCATTCTCCTGCTTCTTAACCTTGATCTCATTCTCGAGCTTGGTAACTTCGTCCATCTGTTTCTGATAATAGAACTGATATACGCAGAAGAGGGCAATCACACCCAGGAGCACCATAACGATGCTGATGTCTCTCTTGGATACTTTCATTAATTGTCACCTCCTGCCTGCGGATTCTCAACAATACCGGGAATCTCTGTCTTCGCCTCGTTGTAGATCATTTCAATTGTAGTCTCACAAATCCAGATCGGCGTCGGTGTAGGTTCCGGCGTAATGTTCGGATCAAACGGCGTCGGCGTCGGCGTCTCTGTCGGAGTTACGCCTTCCGGAAGCTCGGGCTCCGGTTCCACATATATTTCTTCTTTAACCGTCGACATTCCAACGATTGTAACTGTATCAAAATGATACAACTGCTGAGCAATCGTAGTAAGAGACTGCTTATCGATACAATAAATCTTCATAAGCAGTTTTGCTCCGTCTGTTGAAATCTGAATTGCCTGATAATCCCTGGGCATCTTCGCCTCGAGTTCCTCGAGGAACGCTACGAACTGACCATTGTAGTTGCCGGTCTTCTCGGCGTTGTCGTAAACGATTACCTTATCGTACGTCGCCTTGGTCGTCTCGTGGTTGAGCTTGATATCCTTCAGTTTCTTGTTGGCTGCAAGCTCCGCCTCGATCTCTTTCTTCTCGTTCTGCTTATTGGTAACCTTGATACGTCCGATCAAGAACAGTGCAAGAGCAACTGCAAGGCAGGCAACCATTGCCGCGAACGGAATGATGAGTGACTGCTGTCTCTCACCCTTCATCAACTCCGGAGAGAGGAGCTGCAGAGGCTTCATGGATGCACCGACGCAAGCCGCAAGAACATGCATCGTGACATCGGAATAACCGGTGCTGAGGATCTTGATCTGGTTCAGACCGTCATAGTTGTGTACGTTGTAACCGAGCTCATTACCGAGCAGTTCATCAAGACCGATGAAATCGGCACCGATACCGACAAGCTCAATGCTGTCGATCGGCTCATTGTCGTTACGGGAGACATAGTACTCAAGGATACGTCCGATGTTACCGATGAGGTAACGGAGATTCTCGGTAAGCATGATGCGGGACATCATGATCTCATCCGAAGTATCCTCCGGCTCCTGATAATCCACGTCCACATTCAGGTAACGGCGGATGCAGTGGTTCGTCATGAACGCGCGGGTCGCTCCGTAATAGTCAAGGTTCTCACCGTACACATCGAGCTCCATCATGTTCTCGATGACTCCGTTCACACCGTGTGCAACGGAACGCTGCAGCACGATCTCGCCTTCCTTGACGATCGTCACAAGGGAGCTATGCTCATCAATCTTGATCACAGCGTTGGTTCCATGCGCAAAATCCTGTCTCACAACCTGATACACACTGTTGCCGACATAGTCAATCGCCTTGATATGCATCTGCAACGAATGCGCCAGATCGAGATACGACGTCGTCACATCGTTCGGCACTGCAAGCAGGGACAGACGATACTGCTTCTCCTCCTTCGTGTCGATCTTGCCGAGGATATTGTAAACCAGGTGATACTGGTTCATATCCACCGGGAAATACTCCGCGGCGTTCGCCGTGATCAACGGCAGGATCTTGTTCTCCTTGACCAACGGAATCCGGGCTTCACGGTTTGCGATACGGCTCGAAGAGACGGTGAACACGACGTTGTCGGTCTTGATCTCTCTCTTGCGTAACTCCGCCTTCAGGCTGATGATGAAATCCTCGTTGCGGCTGATCACACCATCCTGAACCATGTCTCTCGGAGTCTCCAGGCTGAATGCCTGGTAGATCTTCGGTGCCTTGGACATGTAGTCGATCTCGACAACACGCGTTGTGGCCTGCCCGATCTCCATTGACAGCACTTTCTTAGCCATACTTTTCTTGCCTCCCTCTCGAACGAATATCGTTCTTCGTTCGTCCTTCCTTGTTAGTTTATCATTAACTGAAAGAATGTCTCAGCAATTTACGTATTAGAACTCTCTCTCCTCTTATATACACGCCGGGAATTCCGGCGACCGGTTTCTTCGAGGAAACCTGGTTTATCTCTCTTCTCTTATAGGCCTAACAAACCGGTGTACCACCCTAACAGTTTCTCACCGAACAGGATGACGATCATGATCCCGGCCGCCAGATACGGCCCCATGGCAAGCACCCGTCCCGCCTTCGAGATCTTCATCCTGGCAATGTGGATGAACGACCCGATGATACAGCCGAGAACGAACGCAAACAAAATCTGTTTCCAGCCGAGCAACAACCCGGCAGCACCCATCAGTTTGACATCTCCGCCGCCGATGGCGCGGCCTTTCGAAAGAAACCACAGGATGCCGAGCGGTACGCTCACCGCAAACATCCCGATAACGTACGGTACTACAGAACCAAGAGTATCGCCGTCGATCGCAAGCTTACAGATGATCCGGATCACACCAAGTGCCAGGATAAAAATGTTGAACCCGATTGGAATGATGTATGTCCGGAAATCGATCACGCTGAGTGCAAGCAGCGCCGATGCTGCAAGGCAGAACAGCAGACTGTCGATCTTGATCCCGCACAGAAGAAGGATCGCTACATACAAGATACCATTCAGCGCTTCTATAATCGGATACTGTATTGAAATCTTCTCGTGGCACTTCCGACAACGTCCGCGTAAAAAAATCCAACTGAACAGCGGTATCAGATCAAACCACCGAAGCTGATACCCGCAACTCATGCAGTGGGATCGCTTGGATGCGATATCCTCGCCCTTCGGCATGCGGAAGATCAATACGTTCAGAAAGCTTCCGATTACAATTCCAAATATAAAAGCAACAACATAGATAACTATGTCCATCTGACAGCTTACTCCATACTACTTTTTTGTGCTTTAATCAGTACCATGCACCGGACATGGACGGATACCCATCCGGAACCGCCGGAGCAACAATGGATACCTTATATACTTTATTGGCATACTCATTAGACTCGGGTTTAACCTTGCTAAGAGTCCCAAACAATTCCTCAAGGTTTTCCGTCAACTGCGTTCCGGTGGGATCGTTCGTTACGGCAATTCCATTGGTTTTGTCAAATGTGACAACTACGGTTCCCGTACTGATCGCGTACTCTCCCGAAAAGACAACAATTTCCGCAGCATGCAAGATTTCCTCCGCTGCGGCCTCATCTTTTCTCATTCGAGCCTTCTCTACATAACGTAGATACATCGGCGCCAAAACGCCGACAAGGATTGCCATGATGGCAATCACAACAATTAATTCGACGAGGGAGAATCCCCCGTTTCTTTTTTCTCCTCTGGTGGAATTCATCTCTTCACCGCTTTCTCGTTGTATTATGCGTTTGGCAGGGTGGCGCTTTCGCGCCACCCTATAGGGATTACCAAGCATAATCAACTATCAACAAATGTCACTCAGTCAAACGAGTTGATTGCAATTACGACGTCCACTTCTTAGCGAAGTCAGGCGAGAAAGTAGTAAGTGCTTCCGCGCTAATCGTCCACTCTACAGAGCCCTCAGGCTTAAGTTCTCCACTGAAGGACCAGCCACTGCACGCTGTCTTAAACTCCTTGGACTTGCAGGTGTACCCGTCACCAGCAATTGCCTTCCACTCAGCCAATGCGCCAGCATCATCCGTGGTACCATCGGTAACGCTCATTGTAAGCTTTCCGCCAGTTGCACCGTTAAGCTCGAACTTAGCGCCAGACTTAAGATCATACTCCGGATCGATAGCAACCTTCTCAGCTGCAGCAAGAATATCGGAGATCGAGGAAACGTCCGTCGACTTGCGGGACTTCTCAACATATCTCAGGTAAGCCGGTGCAAGAACACCAACAAGCACTGCCATGATGGCAATAACAACGATCAACTCAACGAGGGAAAAACCCTGATTCTTCTTCATAACTTTTGTTCTCCTTTTCATTTTTTCATATAATATACTCTTTTTATCTTAAACACCCGCCGCCCTATATCAACGGGCGCTTAATTCATACTTGATCCGCTTGCGCGGTTTGCAGTTTCCTGCCGTTCCTCTTACAGGTTGTCCAAACCGGAGTAGAGAGCTCCCATCGGGGCGATTACGGCTCCGATGATAACGCCGCAGATGCCGGCCATCATCAGGATGATCACAGGCTCGAGAGCTGCCATCAATGCCTGCGTGGCGGATTCTACTTCCTCATCGTAGTAGTCAGCCATCTTCGTGAGCATGGCCTCAAGGTCACCGGTTTCCTCACCGATCTTGGTCATGTGGATAACCATCGGAGGGAACAGTCCGCAACGCTTCAGAGGCTCGGAGAGCGGAACGCCCTTCTTGACCTCTTCCTTGCACTCGTACACCGCCTGCTTGAACAGGTAATTACCCATCGTCTTGCCGGTGATGTCAAGCGCATCGATCATCGAGATACCGGCCGCGGTAAGAGTACTGAGTGTTCTCGCAAGTCTTGAGGACGACGACTTGATTGTGAAGTTCTTGACTGCCGGAAGCTTGATCGCCAGGGTGGCGAAGAAGATCGTTCCTGTCTGCGACGATGCAAAAATCTTGATACCAATAATAATTACCGCTAGCACGCCAACCGCAACAAACCAATTGGTTTGCAACCATTCGCTTGCGTTGACGACGAACGTTGTGATGCCGGGCATCTTGATGTCCATATCCTTGAACATGTTCATGAATGTCGGCACAACCTTGACGAGGAGCACGACGCACACGGCGATTGCTACGATGAAGACGACGATCGGGTAAACCATGGCCTTCTTTACAAGACCTCCCAGATACGCGTCCTTCTCAAACTGTGTTGCCATTCGGGTGAAGGAGACATCGATACTACCGGATGCCTCACCGGCGTCCACCATGTTAATGAGCATGGTCGGGAAGACATCGGTGTGTGCTCTCATGGAGTTGCCGAGCGTTTCACCCTTGGCTACGCTGGTGCGGACATCGCCGATTGCCTTTGCGAACTGCTTGTTCTCGGTCTGTTCCTCCATCATGCCGAGCGCGTCCATAATCGGAACACCGGCGTTGATGATACTCACGAACTGGCGGCAGAACACGGCGAGCTCACGTTTCTTAACCTTCGTGCCGCCGAGGTTGAGATCCTTGTTGAAGATGTTCGCCTCGGTGATCTTAACGGGGATCAGGCCTTCGCCCTTAAGCATGGACGCCGCGCGGTCAGGCGTCGTCGCGTCGATGCTTCCTTTCTTCTGCTTGCCGAACTTGTCGACGGCCGCATATTGATAAGTTGCCATTCAGAACCTCCCTGATATTTTTATCAAGAAAACTACTGTTATTAACTAGAACGTAACCTTTCTGCTCATCGCAATCGCATCCTGCGCGTAGTTCAAGCAGTTCTCTGCGCTGATCAGACCGCCGATGTAGAGGTTGTACAGAGCGTCGTCCATGGACTGCATGCCCTGCTTCTTGCTTGTCTGGATCATCGAAGGGATCTGGAACGCCTTGCCCTCACGGATGAGGTTGCGGACGGCGCTTGTTCCCATCATGACCTCGAATGCCGCGACACGGCCGGAGCCGGTCTGGATCGGCAGCAACTGCTGCGAGATAACGCACTCGATAACGCTGGCGAGCTGTACGCGGATCTGCTGCTGCTGATGCGGCGGGAAGACGTCGATAACACGGTTGATGGTATCTGCCGCGTTGTTCGTGTGGAGCGTGGAAAATACCAGGTGTCCGGTCTCGGCTGCAGTGATAGCAGTCTGGATCGTCTCCAGGTCACGCATCTCACCGACGAGGATAACGTCGGGGTCTTCACGGAGTGCCGCACGGAGCGCGCCCGCATAGCTTTCGGTGTCATCACCGATCTCGCGTTGGTTGACTATGGACTTCTCATGGCGGTGAAGGTACTCGATCGGGTCCTCCATCGTGATGATGTGCTTGCTGTAGGTCTTATTGATCATGTTGATCAGGGAGGCAAGCGTTGTGGACTTGCCGGAACCGGTTGCTCCGGTTACGAGCACGAGACCACGCTTTCTCTGGCACAACTCCTGCACGGATGCCGGAAGTCCGAGTTCTCTCGGCGCCGGGATCTTAAACGGAAGGAGTCGCATGACCATCGCGAGCGTTCCGCGCTGCTTGAATACGTTTACACGGAAACGTCCGCGGCCGTACAGCGAATGCGCGAAGTCGATCTCGCCGGTCTTCTCCATCGTCTCGACCAGTCGGTCGTTGTCTGCGAACAGCGGAACGACAAGTTCCTCGATCTGTTCGGGTGTCAGCTTATCGCTGTCGAGCGGTCTCAGGTCTCCGTCGATACGGAAGATAACCGGGCGGCCTGCCGTGATATGGATATCCGACGCATGCCGGTCGACGGCTTCCTGGAGGATTTCATCCAACTCTCTCATACAGCTGTCAGTTCCTTTCCTTGTTGTCGGTCGATCATGCCGCTGCTGCGGTTCGATCGGTGATTACTCCTCGAACGACACTCTCAACATCTCGGAGTAAGATGTGATCCCCTGCAGTGCGCAGCGCACGGAACTCATGCGGAGTGTGCTCATACCCTCCTCGAGAGCGGCTTTCTTAAGCACTTCGGAATCTTCTTTATGGGAAATGATCTTCTTCAGTCTCGGCGTGATCTCCATGATCTCGTACACACCGATACGTCCTTTATACCCCTTGTTGCAGCTCTGGCATCCGACCGGATCGTACAGGATCACGTCTCCCGCTCCTGCCGGGATACCCATCGTCTCCTTCTCCTCCTCGGTCGCAAGACGTTCCTTCTTGCACTTCGGGCAGAGGCGGCGGACAAGTCGCTGCGCGATAACGCCGACGACGGAGTCGGCGATCAGGTAACTCTCCACACCCATATCCATCAGACGGGCGATGGTCGCCGCGGAGCTGTTGGTATGGAGGGTACTAACTACCAGGTGGCCGGTGATGGACGCCTGCACGGCAATTCCGGCCGTCTCGCCGTCTCGGATCTCACCGATCATAATGATGTCCGGGTCCTGACGGAGGATGGATCGGAGCGCCGATGCAAAGGTAAGTCCCGCCTTCACATTAACGTGTACCTGGTTGATACCGTTGATGTTCGCCTCGACAGGGTCCTCAACGGTGATGATGTTCACTTCTTCACGGTTCAGCTCTGAGAGCGCCGTGTACAGCGTCGTCGACTTACCGGAACCGGTAGGTCCGGTAACAAGGATGATGCCGTGCGGGTTCGACAGAATGTGGTCGAACACCTTCATCTCCTCATCGGAGAAACCGAGATCTTTCTTGTTTCTCGTAAGAGCTGTCTTCATGGCAAGTCGCATAACGCACTTCTCGCCATAGTATGTAGGAAGAATGGAAACACGGATATCGTACTCGACGCGGTCGACCGTCTGGCTGATACGACCGTCCTGAGGCTTTCTCTTCTCGGAGATATCCATGCCGCCGATGATCTTCAGACGGGCAATGATCGCGGGAAGCAATCCGATATCGTATGTGATCTGCTCGAAGAGCGCGCCATCGATACGGTACCGAACTCGCACCTTCGTCTCAAGCGCCTCAACATGAATATCGGATGCTCTCTGACGGGCCGCGGACTCGATCATGTTTCGCACGAGCACGACGATAGGCGAATCGCTTGTCTCGTCAATCTCCTCCTCCTCGCCGGCGAGCATCTTGCTCTCGCGCTCCTTCGTGTACGCTTCCGCCGCAGCGAGGGAGTCGGCGTTACCAAAGTGGCGGTCGATGCACACCATGACATCGGAGGCTGTTGCTATATAAGGTTCAATCTCCAGATGTGTGATCATCTGAAGGTCGTCAAGCGCGTTCATATCCATCGGGTCAACCATCGCCACCCGAAGGGTATTGGGGTTGTTCGGCGCGTAAGCGAACGGGATAACCATATACTTACGGAGCACCGTCGCCGGGATCAGCGCGAGGATCTCATCCGGGATCTTCGTCAGCGTCGGGTTCACCATCTCCACGCCCAGCTGTCTCGTGAGCGCCTTGGTGATGTTCGCCTCGGTCGTAAAATTCATCTCGACCAGGATCTCACCGAGCCGCTTCTCGCTCGTGCGCTTTGCTTCCAGCGCCTGCTCAAGCTGTTCCTGAGTGATGACACCTTCCTGAAGAAGCATGTCGCCGAGTCGCTTTTTTCTACGGTATACCTCACCGGCCATGTGCCGTTTCCTCCCGATCCGATGCAGTTCACGACAGGTTCGCGTGCGCCTTGCATGCCTTTGTTTACCCAAATCATACCACTTTTGAATAAAATGCGCAAGGTTTTAACCGTAAAATATGTGCAAAATATCGTAAAAAACGGCGTTTCCCGCGCTGTTTTTATGAAAACACAACATATTGTGGTGTTTATGCAAAAACAGGTCTATTTGTAGTGCAAACTTTTGTAAATATTCTTTTAACGTTATCGGGGCTTTTTCAGCCAGTTTCTAATTTTTGCAATTTTCTGCAATATTTTTTGTCATCGTTTGTAAACAAACTGTAAACACTTGTAAATTTGTTAACATTTGCCGTGATTTCGTCACCCCACAGCGCTTTGCAATTCTACTTTCTTCTTTATTGTATGTCAAGAGGAAATTTCGGACTATCTGATGTCTTTTCTTTTCATTTTCCGCGGAATTGGATCCCTGCGGCGCGCCAAATCCCCGGTTTTGGCCGCTGCCCGAGCGCATTTTTGTATACTATACATGTCGTTTATTGGGTTATAATGTCATATCATTTGTCATACTTTTATACAATCATATCCCGTTACGCGAATGCCCGCGTTTTTGTAGGAAATACACATTTTTTGGCGTTTTAACTATTGTTTGTTGTTGATTTTTATGCTACTATTATGGCTAAGACCACCACACAAGGAGGATTCTAACCCATGGCAAAAGATACGATTACCGTAATCATGGCTGTTTATAATGTAGCCGCGACCATCACCGAGACGATCCGAAGCGTCCTGAACCAGACCTACCGGAACCTGACCCTTCTGATCATCGACGACTGCTCCACCGATGGATCCGACTTTATTCTTAAGAATTTTGCGAAGGAGGATCCGCGTATCGTCTACGTCCGCATGCAGACGAACCAGGGCGTTGCCTATGTCCGCAACTACGGCATCGAGCATGCGAAGACCGAATGGATCGCGTTCTTCGACGGCGATGACATTTGGCGCGAAGATAAACTCGAGAAGCAGGTCAGCCTGCGCGACCGCATGCTGCGCGGCGACGTTCCGCTGTATCTCGACAACGGCGATCCGAACCCGATGTACCCCGCTGTCATCTTCTCCGGCACCGCATACATGGATTACAAAGGCAACCGCTACGGCTACGTGCTGCACGCTCCCGAATCCGTTACCTATAAGAAGCTTCTGAAGCAGAATGTCATCTCGTTCTCCTCCGCTCTCGTCAAGAAAGAGATCATGGAGAAGTTCCCGGTCGACGGCAACCTTCACGAAGATTTCTACGCATGGCTCACCGTCCTCAAGAAGGGCTTCGTTGCGTACGGCATCGACGAGCCTCTGATGACCTACCGCATCGACCGCGACTCCGCGTCGGGCAACAAGTGGGCAGCTGCCAAGAAGAACTACAACGTTTACAAGAAGCTCCGCTTCGGCTCCATCAAGTCCCTGTACTACATGTTCTGCTATGCGAGACGTAACTCCGCGAAGTACAACAAGATCAAGAAGAGTTAAGTTGAACGCTGAGATCCGTGAAGCGACCCGGGTAAGGCAAATGCACTGAGCCTGTCTCCCTGAGCCAAACGAACGATGAACGATACGCCCCTCGGAAGATCCATTCCGGGGGGCGTTGTTGTGCCTGCACTTTATTCTTTATATCGCTTACGCTTACTGCCGCGAACGTTCATTCCGACGTTTTCGCCCGAAACAATGTTTTATTTCGTGCGATACAATTGACACCTTCGTACGATTTGTCTATACTATGCATAGAAGAAGGGAGGTGTAATCATGTCATCTATAACTGCTACTGAATTAAAACAGAATCTCGGCAAGTATCTTCTTCTTGCGGAAACAGAGGATGTCTACATTTCGAAGAACGGAAGGATTGTTGCGAAGCTCTCCAATCCATACGTAGACAAAATTGCCCTTGTAGAATCTCTCGTCGGGATCATCCCTGCGGATATTACGCTTGAAGAGGCCAGAGAGGAGCGTCTGAGCAAGATATGAAGGTATTATTTGACACATGCATCATCATCGACCTGCTTCAACGGCGAGAACCTTTTTTTGAGGACGCACACGCCTTATGTCTTGCTGTGGCTTCTTCCACAATCAAGGGGTGCCTTACTGCCAAATCAGCAACCGATATCCACTATATAATGCACAATTACCTACACGATGCTGAAAGGACAAAAAAGGCTCTTTCTTCTTTGTTTACTGTGTTTGCTCTGCTTGATACTACCGGCAGTGATTGCAAGGCCGCGTTACTCTCCGAAACCAATGATTATGAAGATGCTGTTTTGATCTCCACTGCAGATCGATACGGGATGGATGCGATAGTAACAAGAAACACTCACGACTTTACCCGCTCTCCTGTTCCGGTATACGATCCCGAAGCTCTGCGATTAAGACTTAAACTGGAAGGAGCACAATCATGACCAATACAGCCTATTCTCCCGTAGTTCTCCCCGGCGAACCCGGGGATGTCCCTTCTACAGGCAGCAACCTCAACCCCATCCCCGAGCGATACCGCTTCCTGAGCGGCAGCATGCTCAAGCTGATCGCCTGCGTCACCATGCTGATCGACCATGTCGCCGCCTACCTCGTGCCGCGCAACGGCCCCGTGCTGTTCAAAATCAGAGGCATGGCGTACAACTGGTACACGATTTACCGGGCGATCGGCCGCATCGCTTTCCCGCTGTTCTGTTTCCTCATGGTGGAGGGGTTCCTGCACACGAGCAACCGGTTCCGCTACGGGCGCAACCTTCTTTTGTTCGCGCTGATCTCGGAGATCCCGTGGAACCTTGTGCACAGCAACAAACTCTTCCTGCCGGGCAGCCAAAGCGTGTACGTCACCCTGTTTCTCGGCTACCTCGGAATGTGCGCCATCCATTACCTTCGCGACAACGTGCCGCGCATGAGCCTCGCTCTGTTCGCGCTGATCGACACCTCCTACGTGATCGGATGCGACTACGGCATGAGAGGCTTCTGCCTGCTGATCGCGCTCTATCTTCTGCACAGGGCCCGCATATTCCAGTTCATCGCCGGCTGCGGCTATCTGAACTCCCTGACCAAATCCGGCATCGGCTTCTTCGCGACGCTGTTCTACAACGGCAAGCGCGGGTTCATCCGCGGCCGCTGGAAATACGCCTTCTACGCCTTCTATCCGGTGCACCTGTTCGTGCTGTGGCTGATTAAGTATTAGTGCCCGGAAACGCAAATGATTTATGTAAAACCATACAAAAACACGCCCTTATTTTCGGCACGCTAATCCGCAACACAACATTGATTTTTCATTGAGCATCCCATATAATTACGTTGCACGAACCAATCTGTTTTTCCTCCGACCCCGCTACTCGTAGAGGGGTCGTTGTTATCCAACAGAACCTCTCATCTCATTCCCTTGTTCTCAAAAATTCATCCTGCTCTCCACGCGTCGCTATAGACATCCACCACACTATGAAGGGAGGCTGCGAACATATTCGCGATACTATGAACAACACTGTTGAAATCATTACTCTTTCTGACGGAACGCGAATAGCAAAGATTACTTCCATTCAATTCAAAGGGAAGCGAGGAGTCGCATGGAAAGAAGTAGAATCTTATTTGCGTAAGTATATTGGCAAATCATGTGAGATACAAGAAACCCACGAAGTTGTGCATATTGGGAAAGATTTTCCGGATGAATATGCCCACTCTGTCTACACAATCAAGCTCAGAGGCACATCAGAAAAAGCAAAAGCAAACGCTGCACAAGCAATTCTTGAGATGATTACAATCGCAACCAACAAAGAAACAGAAGACAACAAAAAAGAAAAGCATCAAAAAGATGCTCAAAAAGGTTGGGATCGTTATGTATCTCGTTTTGCATTACCAGTGTTCGCCGACAATGGGCTCGTGGAACGATACAACTGTTTCACCGCTCAATTATTAGTACGACACGCCGCTGACGGCAACTTGTACTTGTATGATATTATGAGAATAAAAAAAGAAACAGATAACCTTTTCCAGTCGCATGACCATACTCAGTAGAAGAACCCGTTTCTTTATGCACAAAATACTACGAAGACGGAACATTGTCAAGAAGAACTTTCTTTCTCATCTCGATTATATCCTTCTTTAAAAACTTAAGGGACCACTAATCCTGATATGACCTTCTTTACTGGACAGCCAGTAAGGAGGGTACATATCAAACCAATCAGCGTTCCCTTTGTTTCTCTACTCTGTCTTGTTTTTGTATTCCAATCCTCTACTGCTTCCCCACGCCGTATCTCTTCCGCACCAGCCAGGAGATCGGCCGGTAGCCGAAGCAGCGGAAACGAAACAGGAAGCGCACCGCCTTGTTCGGCAGCTTTGAGTACACCTTCGGGTAGTTGGCGCGCACATTTTCCCCGAGCTCGCGAATGAAGTCGCGATACCGCTTCATCGGCGGGAACGAGAGCCAGATGCGCGTCTGCGTAACCACAAGCCGCGACAGCTCGTACTCGAGGTACTTGAGCAGCGCGTTGCTCGTGTCCGCCTCCTTCTCGCGGTCATAGAATTCGAAAATTCTCGTCATGACGAGGCGGTGGTCCGACACGTACTGCTGCATGCGGTTGATGTTCATGCTCTGCTTCGGGCGCCCCACGCGGTACTGATACACCGGCAGATCGTA
Source organism: Lachnospiraceae bacterium (assembly GCA_017617545.1). Taxonomy (GTDB): domain Bacteria; phylum Bacillota; class Clostridia; order Lachnospirales; family Lachnospiraceae; genus ISDg. The sequence goes on along the minus strand of JAFZVZ010000032.1, from coordinate 39,556 downwards.
AAATCTGAGCGTGTGCACGTACGGCATCGGATAGAGCGCGTACTCCACGTCGACGTAGAAGCATTTTTCGTCGATCGTGATGTCGTTGGCCTGCATCAGATCCGTGCGGTAATTCAGCTGATGGATGCGGATGTAGGGCATGTCGGCGATCTCGCCGAACGTGTACGGCTTGTCGCAGTCGACGAAGTGGTATATGTCGAATCGGTCCTCCGGCATCACTTTCCAGGTCACATCCTGGATCGTGTTGTATTTTGTGACAATGACGTCCTCAGTCGCCGAGTGCAGCTTCTCCACCAGCTTGGCAAATGCCTCCGCGTCAACCCAGTCGTCGCCGTCCAATATGCGCAAATACGTGCCCGTTGCCGCCAGGATACCCGCATTGATCGCGGACCCGTGGCCGCCGTTCTGCTTGTTGATCACGCGCACCGTACCGTGGTACTTACGCGCGTAGCTCTCCGCCAGATCATGCGTCGAGTCCGTCGAACCGTCGTTGACCAGAATGATCTCAATATCGTCGTTGCAGCCTGCCGCCAACATGGAATCCACGCATTTTTCGAGGTATTGCTCGACGTTATAAGACGGCACTATGATTGTCAGAACCTTCTCCATGAACAATACCTCCTTTCCGGCAATGATGCAACGCGCGATATCTTCTCTCTACCTACGTTCGAGGACAACATCAAGACGAACTCGCTCGTGTCAAGCCGCGCATGACGGAGAGACGCATCGCGGCTCTACGGCTGCGTACGGGCTTGGCACAGTTCGGATTGATGCTACGGCGCGATAGCGCCTGTCGCACGCAGGATTGATGCAGAGCACGACAGTGCTCAGAATCCTTCTGTGCTGTCCTCTTTGAGCATTACGAGCACAGTCTGCAGCAACAGCTTCAGATCCAGCCAAAGGCTGTAGCTCTGGATATACATAAGGTCAAGCATCAGCTTTTCCTTGTTGGTTGTGTTGTATTTTCCTTCGATCTGGGCAAAGCCGGTGAGGCCTGCCTTCACGCGAAGGCGGTATTCGTACTCGGGGTAGTCCCCGTCAAATCCGTGCAGGTACACGAGCTGCTCGGGGCGCGGGCCCACAAGGCTCATGCTTCCGCCGAGGATGTTCAAAAACTGCGGCAGCTCGTCGAGGCGGGTGGCGCGTAAAATCTTGCCGGCGCGGGTGACGCGGTTGTCGGTCTCCTGCATCGGCTTCGTGGCCTCGCTCTCGATCATCGTGCGGAATTTGTAGATCTTGAACGGCTTGCCGCCCTTGGTCGCGCGGAGCTGCGTGAAGAAGACTTTGCCGTGGTCGTCAAGTTTGATCATCAGCGCGCTCAGCAGGAACAGCGGCAGCGTGATAATGAGCAAGATCGATGCGCCGAAGATATCGAACGCGCGCTTCATAAAGCGCTCGGCGAGCGTCAGCTCCGTCTTGGCGGACGCGAAGATCAGCGCGTCACCGAACATACGGTACTCGCTCGTCACTTCGACGATATCGCAAATCTCAGGCGTGAAGAGAATGTTCTTGCCGCGCCCGTAGCTGTACTCCACGATTTTCCGACGCGTTTCAATGGGGATATCACTGAGGAAAATGTTGTCGAATTTCTCGATCTCCTCCCGCAGCCAGGGCTCCGTGTAGGAGACGACCTTGTCGCCGGGGATCTGGCTCGCACGGTTGCGGATGTTGTCGAGCATTTTCGGCTGATCCGTGTCGAGATTGACGACGTACAGCGTGTGGCTGTTGCGCGTCGCGTAATAATAGATTTCGAAGCCGAGCCGCACAAGCGCGAGCGTCAGGACGCCCTGCACCGCGACCGTGAACAGAAGCATGCCGAGACTGCTCAGCAGAAGGCTTCCGTCCGTGATGACCTTCGTCGTCGCGCAGATCCACGCGAACGTGACGAGGTCCGTCAGCCAAGTGATGATAAATGCACTGTTTTGCACATTTTTCTTACTCTTCTTACCGATGTCGTAGCCGCCGTAGATAGCCATGAACATGACGTGGACGACCACGAACACGCTGACCGTGACGGCAGCGCTCTTGATGTCAGCATGGATCGCCGGGTTGTGGATCGCCTGCAGCGCGTAAAATACCGCCACCATTCCGACGAACATTGTTAACTTGACCAGACCGATTAGAAATCTCCAAAAATCGTTCATGGCGCCCCCTAAGGTTACAAATCTACTCTTCTGCGTGTAAGACGGCTCCCTCCACAGGGAACCCGTATTTGTCAGTATAGCATTCTTTCGCGGTTAGTGCAAGCATGACGTGTTATTCGTCAAGCAGCGCCTGATACACCTCTCTCTTGCCGATCCCACGGTCGGCGGCCACTGCCTTCATCGCGTCCTTGCGGGAAATGCCCTGCGCCTCGTACATCGCCACATGCTCGGCGATCGTCAGCTCCTCCCACGAAGCCTGCTCCGCGCGCTTCGCCTCCTCCGGGTCAGCGCCCTCGATCACGATCACGCACTCCCCCTTCGGCGGCTCTGCCTCGTAGTGCGCCGCTGCCTCACCGAGCGTCGCTACGAAACGGTCCTCATGCTTTTTCGTGAGTTCTCGTAAAATGCTCACCTTCCGCCCGGAGCCGATCTCCTCCGCCAGCTCCGCCAGCGTCTTCGCGAGGCGGTGCGGTGCCTCGTACATCACGATGGTCCGCGTCTCGTCCTTCAGCTCCTCCATTACGCGCGCGCGTTCTTTCTTATCCGTAGGGAGAAACGCCTCGAAGCAGAAGCGCCTCGTCGGCAGTCCCGAGATCGTCAGCGCCGTCACGCATGCGCACGCGCCCGGAACCGCGGTCACCTCCACGCCGGCCTCCAGCGCCATCCGCACAAGCTCCTCACCGGGATCGCTGATGCCGGGCATGCCCGCGTCGGTGATCACCGCGATGTTTTTGCCAGCGACAAGCATTTCCGTCAGCTCGCGCCCCTTGTCGAAGCGGTTGTTCTGATGGTAGCTCGTCATCGGCGTGTGTATGTCGAAAAATGTCAACAGTTTTCGAGAATTCCTCGTATCCTCCGCCGCGATCAGGTCAACCTCGGAAAGCACGCGGATCGCGCGCGCCGTCATATCCTCCAGATTACCGATGGGCGTTGTCACCAGGTACAGCATGATATCCTCCTAAAAGCCTGCCGTTAATTCGCCAATTCGCATCAACAGCTTCGTCTCAAAATCCGTACAATTCCTTTACTTCGTCCGTCGTCTCCCCGTTCGTATCCGCCAGGATCAGCGGCTTTTCCACCGTCAGGCCGCTCTTTCCGCCGCGCACGCACGCGATCAGCACGAGGTTCGGCTCCCGGTCCACCTGCGGGTGTACCATCCGCAGCCGCTTCGGCTCCAGCCCGTGCCGGCTCATCGTCGTCATCAGCTCAGCCAGGCGGAACGGCCGGTGCACCATGTACAGGCGCCCGCCGGGCACCAACACCGCTGCCGCTTCGCGCGCGACATCATCGAGCGTGCACAGCACCTCATGGCGCGCGATCGCCTTGGCATCCGCGGGATTCACGATCCCGTGCCCGCCGATCATGTACGGCGGATTGCATGTAACCACGTCGAAGCGGGATCGTCCGAACTGCCCGGACGCCTTGCAGATATCGCCCTGTTCAATGCGCACGCGTCCGGCGACCTTGCGAGGCGTTTCTGCCCCCTCCTGCAGCGCAATATTCATCTCCACGCTCCGTCGCGCCATATCCGCGCTCTCCGGCTGGATCTCCAGCCCGACCAGCTCGGCAGCGTCGGTCTTCGCGGACAACAGCAAAGGCAGGATCCCCGTGCCCGTTCCCATGTCCAGACACCGTTCTCCTGCCCGAATTTCGCAAAATGCACTCAGCAGAACGGCATCCACCCCGAAGCAGAATCGCCCCGGATCCTGGATGATCCAGAGATTGCTGCGCTGCAGATCCACAGCGCGCTCGCCGTCCTTTAAGTACGTTTCTTTATTCACGCGATTGCCGCCTTCCCGCCTGTCGGCTCCTTAATCGTCAACCACTCATTGTCCGCGTCATCACTCGTCGTAATGATGCGTCTCCCGCTTCTCCAGCTGCTCAAGCTCGCGGAGATCGTCCTCGTCGTTGCGTCCGTTCTCGTCCTCATCGCGGTAGCGACGGCCCGCGTCGTCCTTCTTGTCAGGACGTCTGCGGCGCGCGTGGAACTTCAGATCGTCGACCGGATAATCGCGCACTTCCTTCTCCTCGCCGTCCGCGCCGTTCACGAAGACAAGCACCTTCACGCGCTGCTTAAGCACATTGAGGTCCTTCACCTCGCCGGTCAGACCGTCGGGCGTCTTCACCGAATCGCCGATGTTCGGCAGGCGGCTGTTGAGGTACTCGTACGCGTCCTCTTCATTTTTCAAACAACACATCAGACGGCCGCAGTTGCCGCTGATCTTCGTCGGATTGAGCGAAAGGTTCTGCTCCTTGGCCATCTTGACCGAAACCGGCGCAAAATCAGCCAGAAACGTGTGGCAGCACAGCTCGCGTCCGCAGATGCCTATGCCGCCGCGGATCTTCGTCTCGTCGCGGACACCGATCTGCCGAAGCTCGATGCGGGTGTGGAACACGGATGCGAGGTCCTTGACCAGCTCGCGGAAATCCACGCGCCCGTCCGCCGTAAAATAAAACAGCACCTTGCTGTAGTCAAACGTGTACTCACAGTCGATCAGCTTCATCTCAAGCTTGTGCTTCGCAACCTTCTCGGCGCAGATCGTGAGCGCTTCCTTCTCCTTCTCGCGAAGGCGCTCCGCCTGGCGGTCATCCTCCTCGGTCGCGACGCGAAGCACTGCCCGCAGCGGCGCGACAACCTTGTCGTCGCTCACTTCGGTGCGCCCGCAAACCACGTACCCGTACTCGATGCCGCGGGCAGTCTCCACGATCACGTGGTCGCCCGATTTGATCTCATAGTCAAGCGGATCAAAATAGTAAACTTTTCCGGCGGTCCGAAACCGCACTCCGATGATAGTCGTCATACTTCCCTGCGCCTCCCGGCGCGTTCCTCCTGTTTCTTATGTACACTGCGCTGCTTCGCTGTATCTTCCGGCCGCAGCACAACAATTTGTCACCCGTTTCCGCCGCCGAACCGCTCCTGCCAGCGAAGCAGGAACAGCCAGAACGCCGTCTCCATGTTGACGTTGACCGCACGGTCCGCGCGGATGCGCGCGATCTCCTCCTGCGTCTGCCAGAGAGCGTCATAGCTTATGTCATCCGACTGATCGCGGATGGCGTCGCTCTCCTCGACGAACATCAGCCCGGCCTTCTCGCCGACCGCTTTATACATCAGCAGGTCGCGGATCCACACGAGGATCAACCCCAGTTCCGTCTCCTGCTTGTCCTTATCCTTCGCAAAATCCCTCGCGAACTCCGCCATGCGGTCCTCCCGCATCGACGGCACCGCCTTCAGCATGGACACGACCGTGTCGCGCTGCGACTGGAACTCCTCCGAGCGCGCGCACGCCGTCGCCACTCCCGGACACCCGCCGGAGTACACCGCAAGCATCCTCGCCCGGTAGTCCGGCAGCTGCTCACGCGCCATCAGCCACTCCGTGAGCTCCTTCTCGGGCACGGGCAACATCGGCAGCTCCACCGATCTCGACCGGATCGTCGGCAGCAGCTCGTTCGCGTTGGTCGTGAGTAAAATGATCACCGCGTACGACGGGGGCTCCTCCAGCGTCTTGAGGAGGGCATTTTGCGCTTCCTCATTCATCTTCTCGGCCTCATCCACAATGAAGATGCGGTACGGGCCGACCATCGGCTTCACCGGCACGACGTTGCACAACTGCTCGCGGATGTCGCCGACCGTGATCACGGTCTTCTCGTGCGTCACATACGCCACATCGGGCTGGTTGCCGCCGTCCATCTGCATGCACGATATGCACGTGCCGCACGGCTCCTCGCCGCCCTCGCGACACAGAAGCGTGGCCGCGAAAACGCGCGCGGTCATCATTTTCCCGATGCCGTCCGGTCCGTCGAGGATATAGGCATGCGAGACGCGCCCCGCGCGGATGCTCTCCTGCAGGTAATCGATGACCCGCCGGTGTCCAATGATGCTATGGAATGTCTCCATACCCCTTCCGTATCCTTCCTTCGGACTGTCACTCATTCGGAAAATGCTCCGACTTCCTTTTACAGCTTCCCGAGCGCCAAACCACCCCGGGTCCTCGTTATCCCTGCGCAACGCTGCCTCAGGCAGCCGTCACTCCGCCTCGGCGCGATCCATCTCGCGCGCGATCGCCTCACCGACCAGCCGCACGCACGAACTGAACCGCCAGTTCAAAAAGCGCAGCCGGATATTCATCTTCTCAAGCACCTCCGGCGCAAAATCCTGCTCATCCGCCAGGTACCGCCGGCACACCTCCGCGAAATTCGGATTCTCCTGCTTCCTCTCGCGCCAGATCGACCGCATCAGCCGCTCCTCGTCCTCACTCTCAATGTAAACCGGGACGATCGCGTCCGCGTATTTTGTCTTCATCAGCCCGAAATACACCTCGGGCGTCGCGATCATGATCGAATGCATGCCGGACGCGTCGATCTGTCCGTCATCCGCCGTAAAATAATGCCATTCCCCCACGACAACATGGTACGTCCGGCACTCCAGAACACGGCCCTCCTGCTGCATCCGCTGCATCTCCTCGACCGTCACAAAATGGTACTCCACGCCGTCCGTCTCGCCCGCGCGGATCGGTCTCGTCGTGTAGGGAACGATCTTCCGAAGACGCCCCTCGAACCGCTTCAACAGGGCCTCGCACACGCTGTCCTTGCCGGACGCGCTCTTGCCCATCAGCAGAAACAATTTATATCCCATGCCGGTAACCTCCAAGCATTTGCCCCCTCAGTTACTGCGCTCGCGCGAGCGCATACCCGTAAAATAGTAGCACATTTTCCGGGAAAATGCTATCCTTTTTCACAATCTTGTGGTAACATCGGGTGCATAGTAGATTCAAAAAAGGAGCTTATTTTATGCGTCTTCGCAACATCCCCGGGGCCCGCGAGGAGATGCTCGTCAACCCGTTCATTGTTCAGGAACCGGCGCGCCTGCGCGGCCGCTGGCACGAGGAATTCGGCAACGACCGTCCCATCCGCATCGAGATCGGCATGGGCAAGGGTCAGTTTCTTCTCACGCTCGCGCAGCGAAACCCCGGGATCAACTATATCGGCATTGAAAAGTACTCGAGCGTGCTTCTGCGCGCGCTCACGAAGCAGGAGGAGCTTAAGCTGCCCAACCTGCGCCTGATCCGCTACGACGCGGAGACCATCGACGAGGTTTTCGGCGACGGCGAGGTAGACCGCATCTACCTTAATTTCTCCGACCCCTGGCCGAAGGACCGGCACGCCAAGCGCCGCCTCACCTCCGACCGCTTCCTCGCCCGCTACGCGAAGATCCTCGCGGCGGCCGGCTGCGTGGAGTTCAAGACAGACAACGTGGACCTCTTTGATTTTTCGCTCGAGGAGGCCGCTGCCAACGGCTGGACGCTCTCTTACGTGACCCGTGATCTGCACAGCGAACCCGAGGCCGAAACGAATGTCACCACAGAATATGAGGACCGATTCTCCGCGAAGGGAAACCCGATCTGCAAGATGATCATAACCCGCGATCAGCCGCGGGAACAATGAAGTGGCTCTTGATTTTTCGATGAATTTGTGCTATGTTATGGGCAAAGAAAAAGCACCCGCTCCGAAAGCGGATGCCTCTCGATGGGTTAACCCGTAAACGGGCCGCCTCTCTCGTGGTCAGACGGGAGAGGCATTTTTACTTATTCTTTCTGTTATACAGAAAGGCAAGTAAGGCAATCAGCATTGATGCGAGCTCATTTTCCGTCTAACGAAAATGAGCTCGCGTTTTTGTTTGTTTTTACATATCCGACGTCACTTACAGCACTGATCAACCTCACATATTTGGGCAAAACAAACATTCTGATGCCCGAAAATGCACCACATGTGAAAATCCTTGATTTTTACGAAAAAAGTTGTTGACAAAGCCATATCAATCGTGTATATTAACTCTTGCGTTCGGAAAAATCGCATAGATTTGCGCCTCTAGCTCAGTTGGTAGAGCACCTGACTCTTAATCAGGGTGTCCAGGGTTCGAGCCCCTGGAGGCGCATCCAAAGGTCTCCATTTGACAGCTTGACTGTTGGGCGGGGGCTTTTCTTTTATCACAACGACAAAAAGCACCGTTTACCCTGAGTATTTCACTCTTTTCTTTGCAGGAGGAGACCTATGATCACTCTTCTCTCAAAACTCTTCGTCCGCAGCGACCTCTCCGAGGACCAGAAGCGCAGCGCCTACGGCAAATTGTGCGGCATTGTGGGCATTGCGCTCAACCTGCTGCTGTTCGCCGGCAAATTCTTCGCCGGCCTGCTGAGCGGCTCCATCGCCATCACGGCGGACGCGTTCAACAACCTCTCCGATGCCGGCTCATCGGTCGTCTCGCTCGTGAGTTTCCGCATTTCCGAGCAGAAGCCCGACGCGCGTCACCCGTACGGTCACGGCCGCATCGAGTACCTCGCCGGCCTGATCATCTCCGCGGTCATCATCGTCATGGCATACGAGCTGATCAAGGATTCGATCGGGAAGATCATCCACCCCGCGGACACGGACTGGTCCGTCACGGTGCTCGTGATCCTCATCGCCTCCATCCTCGTAAAATTCTACATGGCATTTTACAATTCCCGCCTCGGCAGGCGCTACAACGCCGCTGCCCTGCGCGCTACCGCGATCGACAGCCTGAGCGACTGCGCCGCGACGACGGTCGTTCTGATCTGCACGATCCTCGCACATCTGAAGGGCTGGCGCATCGACGGTTACGCCGGCGTTCTCGTGGGCGGTTTCATCCTTTTCGCGGGCATCCGCGCCGCGCGCGAGGTCATCAACCCGCTGCTCGGCGAGCCGCCGGAACAGGAATTTGTCGACAGCATCGAGCGTCTTGTGCTTGATTTTGACCCCGTGATCCTCGGCGTTCACGACCTCATGGTCCACGACTACGGCCCCGGCCGCCGCGTGATCTCGCTCCACGCTGAAGTCCCCGCCGAGGGCAACATCCTCGACATTCACGATATCGTGGACAACCTTGAGCACAAGCTCTGCGAGGAGCTCGGCTGCCTCACCACGATCCACATGGATCCCGTCGTCACGAGCGACCCTCGCGTCGACGAGCTACGCTATCAGATCATCGACATCCTCGCGTCCATCAACGAAACGATCTCGATGCACGATTTCCGCGTGGTTTTCGGTCCGACGCACACGAATCTGATCTTCGACATCGTGCTGCCGTTTGATTTTCCGCTGCCCGAGGACAACCTCCTCGCGGACATCGAACGACGCGTTCACGAGCGCATCGGCCGCAACTACTTCACGGCGATCCAGGTCGACCGGGCCGCCGTCAAGTAACACCACTCAGACATGTCAACAAAACAACAAAACGAGCAGGACGGAATGCCTTGCTGCCCCCGGGCAGCACAGCGGATTTTCCATCCTGCTCTATCTTTTTTCCTTCATTTTCGCACTCAAAATCGGCGAACTGAAACCGAACTTCCTCCGCCGGTAAGTTTTTACGAACGACTGCACGCGCGAACATTAGCCATTGATCTCTTTCCTCATTGAACAGTAATCATAACGGATAACATTGGGTTGGAATAACGGATATACCGACTCCTTGAACCTGAACCAATGGATTCACCTACGTGAAATTTTTAAAGATGTCCGGCGCAATCGTTCGACGGAAAATTCTCCTTACTCGGAATACTCAAACGTCGCCGTGCTGTTGACAAGGTCAAGAGCGGTCTGCGCCTTCGCGAGACGGTTCGAAACCTCGTCGTACGCAGCCTGAGCCGCCGCGATGTCATAGTTGGCATAGCGGTAGTCGATGATGTTGGACGCGGAGCGGAAACCCGCCTCCACGCGCTCCTTCGGAAGGCGGCTCTTCATCTGCGCAAGCTTGTTTCTGCTGCGCGTCAGCTGCGGAATGTAGACGAGCATCGCGTCGATCGTCATTCCGAAGCCGGGAACCTCCGTCGTCGAGTTGAAGACGTTGATCGCGTGCTTCAGCTTGCGGATCTTCTCCGCGAGCGCCTGCTCCTCCGCGCGCGTCTTCGCAAAATCATACTCCGGGCGCACGTCCTCCACGTTCTCGCTGATCGCGGCAACGAACACCTCGCTCGCGTGCTCGCGCGCAAGGAGCGCCTCGTAATCGTCGTTCATTTTACGCAGCACCTTCGCTGCCTCTGCAGATGTAAGTTTCATATGTATACCTCCCAATTTTATACTCATAAACTCTTCGGGCTCCCATCGGTTTCTTCCCTGGGAGCCCTTAAGTATCTCACATTACTGTATTTCTGTCAAGCACTTATTTTGCGGAAAATTTCTGCCTGATCTCATCGTACTTATCCGACGTCATGAGCGCCGTCTCCTCCGTATCGCGGAGCTTTACGATGTAGGTCCAGCGCCCGTACACCTCCAGCTTCCGGATCGCGTCCGTGCGGATGATGTAGGACTTGTGGCAGCGCAGGAAGCGCTCCGGATCAAGCCGTTCCTCAATGGACCCGAGCGACTGCGAGGTCAGGAACACCTCGTCCTTCGTGACGATCCTCGTCGCGCCGTCCGTCCTCTCGATCATGATGATGTCCTTCGTGTCGATGAGATTGATCTCCTCCTTGCCGCGGATGATCAGCTTTTCACACGACGCGTCGGCCTTCTCACCGGACTTCTGCCCTGCGGCCTCCGTCCCCGCGCTCATGCTCTTGATCCGGTCGAGCGTCTTGGCGATCCGCGCCATATCAAACGGCTTGACCAGGTAGTCGAAGGCGTAAATTTCAAACGCGTTGGCCATGTACTCGCTGTGCGCCGTGGCGAACACGATCTTCACCTTGGGATCCACCTCCGTGATGGCTTTGGCGCACTCCAGGCCGCTCTCGCCGCCCAGATCGATGTCCATGAACACAACTTCGGGGCGAAGCCTGATGAATTCCGTAATCGCCGTCGCAAAATTCCCACACGAAGCCACGACACTGCAACCTTCATTCTTCTCAATCATTTTCCCAAGGATATTCCGGATCTGCTCCTCATCCTCGACAACCATTACTTTGATCATATCTTCACCCCGTAAAAAGTACGTTCTGCCCGGAAACTGCCTCTTTGGTCAGCATTTTCCCCGTTCTCACTTCTGCGCTTTCGCCTTGCAGCGGTCCAGACCCCACAGCGCGATCAGCACTCCGATGCCGGCTCTTACAAAATACGAGGCCGGAGTATATCCTGATGTCAAATAGAAGGTGTTATACCTGCCGGAATAGAAGGTGTACGGAAGATTCATATTACGCCAGGTCTCCGCCGTCGATAAATACGGTCCGACACAAAGCACCGTCTCCAACAAGGCACCGAACGTCGCAACAGCAATTATCGCAATGCAGATCCATTTGGCCGATGCTTTGTTCAGCATCAGGATCACTCCCATAACCAGAAGCAGGATGATCGTAAGCGCCGGCACAACGTAGGTCGAAACAAATCCCAGTTTCCGGTAGGAAGTCCAGAATTCCGAAGGGAGTTCTACTTCCTTAAACACGAGGTACTCATTCACGAGCAATCCGAGATCAATCGCCATGCCAACCAGGAACAGCTTGATGCTCTGCATGAATACCGCGATCGTCAGCAAAGCCAGTGTCACGACCAGAACGAGCTCCGCTTTTTCTCCCCGGCTGTACTCCCCGTCTGTTAAAGAATACTTCACGTACTCAAAAAAGCTCTTGTCCGTATAGTGATAAGCAACCATTCTCAGCGGTTCGACCAGCCACTCATACGCGAACGAGAGGCACGTGATCAGCAACAGCACGCCCGCTGTAAATGAATACCTGTTATTCTTATCTTTCATACAACTAACCCCCTTTTTTGGGGAACGCCGGTATGAGCGGCGTTCCCTCAGAACCAAATTTCTCTCAGCAGGAACAACTGTTTTCAGAATTATTGATTGTCGTTCTTCTTCTCTACATACTCCAGAACGCCGGTTCCGATGTCATTTTTCATCTTCGTGTCAGCCTGAACGTTCTGCATCTTGTAGTAGTCAAGCACACCGAGATTGCCGGATTTCAGCGCTTCCGCCATAGCTCTCGGAACGTCCGCCTCGGCCTTGACGACCTCAGCCTTCATCTCCTGCTCGAGAGCGACTGCCATCGCGCGTCTCTCCTCCGCCTTGGCCTGCGCGATCTTCGTGTTCGCCTCAGCCTGAAGGCTCTGCAGATCCGCACCGATGTTACGTCCGACGTCGATGTCGGCGATATCGATGGAGATGATCTCAAACGCGGTGCCCGAATCGAGGCCCTTGCTGAGAACCACCTTCGAAATGTCATCAGGATTTTCCAACACATCACTGTGCGCGCTCGCGGAACCTACGGTCGTTACGATACCCTCGCCGACTCTCGCGAGAACGGTCGCCTCGCCGGCACCACCGATCAACTGGTTGATGTTCGTACGAACGGTCACACGCGCCTTAACCAAAAGCTCGATACCGTCCTTCGCGACTGCCGAAATCTTCGGCGTCTCAATAACCTTCGGCGTAACGCTCATCGTCACAGCCTCGAATACGTTGCGGCCGGCAAGGTCGATTGCTGAAGCCTGGTTGAACGAAAGATCCATACCCGCGCGCTCCGCAGCGATCAGCGCGTTGACAACGTTGTCCACGTTACCGCCTGCCAGATAGTGCGCTTCCAGCTCGTTGGTTTTCACCGTCAGACCGGCCTTCGTGGCCTTGATCATCGGGATGACGATCCTCGCCGGCTTGATGCGCCGAAGCTTCATTCCTACAAGGGAAAATACGCTGATCTTCACGCCGCTGGCGATTGCCGAGATCCACATTCCGACCGGAACCACCGCCAAAAACACGAGCACCAGAACTACCACGATGATCGCGATGATCAACGGAGCTCCTCCTGTCACTAACATTGCTGCTTTCATGATTACCCCTCCTTGACAATAATTCTGTTATTTTTGATCTCTGTGATCGTTAAATTCGTTCCTTTTTTGATGTATCCCGAAGTAAGGATATCCAGCGTTACCCCGTCAAATTCACCCTTGCCGGACGGCCGCAGATCCGTGATCGCGCGCCCCTTTCTCCCGACCAGATACTCCATGTCCTTCTCCTCAATGAAGAGGTTTTTGCCCTGAAGATCCGTGTCGAGTTTGATCGGTGAATTTACCGTCCTGGAGCCGAATACGATGATGCTTATGACAAGCATCGCCACGATGATAATGATCGCGACAGCTCCTACCAAAATCCTCTCCGAGTTGTTCCGCCCGGTCAGGAATACGCCCGCCAGCGTGAACACGATACCGCTGATCCCCGGGATGCCGAAGCCCGGCAGATATGCCTCCACGCCGATCAGCAGGATACCTATGATCAAAACTACAATTCCCAAAATCTGTATCGTTTCCATGGTCAACCTCCTTTCTCAAACAGCACCGTAAAAACGGTTTTCTGTTCGTCCGTTGCCAGCTCGAGCCTGCCTCTGTTGTCCGACACGATCCGTGAGACGATCGCAAGCCCCATTCCGTGGCCCTCCCCCTTCTTCGTTGTAAAGCCTTTACGGAAAATAAGTTCCTTTATCTCGTCCGGTATCTTCGGGCCGTTATCCTCCACCTCAAACATGTATTCCTTCTCGGTTTCGGTGATGTTGACCCGCACGACCTTTTCTTCTCTGTCGCACTCCCCCGTCGCCCTCACGGCGTTGTCCACCAGGTTCGAGAGCACCTTGCAAAGCTCCCAGTCCTCGATCCCGATGTCCTTCAGATCCGATTTTACTTCGACCAAAAACTCGATCCCCTTCTCCTCGCACTCCGACATTTTCGCCGCCAGCAACGCGTTGATCGCCGGCTTGGACGTCTTGATCGCCTTTCCGGTCTTCAGGAGCTCCTTGTACACTTTCCGAAGGTACGCGTTCATCTCGTCGTACTCCTCAAGCTCCATCAGCCCGTACACGATCTGCAAATGGTTCAGGTAATCGTGTCTGTCCATCCTGAGACGGTCGTTCAGCGCCCCGAGATTTTCCACACTCTCACGAAGCGACTTGTTCCGGCTCGTCAGCCGGAGGTAGCTTCGCAGCAGGATGACCAGGCACCCCGCCAGGACTAAAGACAAGATCACAAACAGCAACAAAACGAGCATTTTATATTCCACTAAATCCCCCTCCGTGATCACTTGACCAAAGAATATCACATTTGCAAAACAGAACAACCCTTGTTCTCTCAATTATACAAAAAAGAAACTGAAATGTCATTCGTGTTTGAAAAACTGCCCGGAAAATACTCTGAACCGTCGTTTTTTGCGCGTAAAACACATCTGCAGCCGTCCGCTCTCACAAACAACTGGAAGGAACCCTTCGATTGTGATACACTATGTACAATATAAGTACGGGAGGGGTTTACCATGATCGCAATCGTTACGGGCGCAAGCTCGGGCATCGGCTATGAAGTGAGCGCGCAGCTGCGCGACGCAGGATACACGGTGTACGGCATCAGCCGCAGGGAAGTCGCTCCGGAGGGCGTTACCGCCCTGTGCGCGGACGTCTCCGATGAGGCCGCGATACGCGCCGCCGTAGACGAAGTGGCCCGCCGCGAGGGCAGGATCGACCTTCTGTGCGCCAACGCGGGCATGGGCATCTCCGGCCCCGTGGAATTCGCGAGCCCGGAAGCCACGCACAAGATCATGAACGTCAACTTCTTCGGTCAGGTGTACGCCGCACAGTCGGTACTCCCGTACATGCGTAAGCAACGTAGCGGAACCATCGTCTTCACAAGCTCCGTCGCCGCGCCGATCGCCATCCCCTACCAGGCCTTCTACTCCGCGAGCAAATCCGCGATCAACTCGGTCGCTCTTGCCCTGCGCAACGAGGTGCGCGACTACGGCATCCGCATCAGCGTCGTCATGCCCGGCGACTCGAGCACGGGTTTCACCGACGCGCGGGAGAAGCAGCATCAGAGCAGTTCTGCGGCATCGACCGACGCGAAGGCAATCGATACCGCCGCTGCCACCGCTCAATCCACCGCTGCCACCGCTCAATCCACCGCTGCCACCGCTCAATCCGCCGCTGCCGGGGCGACCGCAGAAAGCGCGTATCCCCGCTGCGACTCCGCCGTCGCCTCCATGGAACGCGACGAGCGAGGCGGCATACCGCCGGCCAAAGTAGCAGCCGTCATCGTGCGCGCCGCACGCAGGAAAAACCCGGCGCCGTTGTATGTCGCCGGGTTCAAATACCGCCTACTGCTTGGTCTGTACAACCTTCTTCCCGCCCGCGCCGCGGTGTGGCTGGTCGGAAAGTTTTACTGAAAAGACACCTGTTTGATCGGCGTTTCACTGAACAGCCGCGTTTCCTAAGCAACTGCATTTTCCTAAAAACAAAACGACGGAGCATCCCGCATCGGATGCTCCGTTTTTCTAAGCTGTTTTTGTTTATTCCTTAAAAATGTTTCTCCGCCGGAGGCACTAAGGAAACGGCGATTAAATGTCTCCGCCGGAGGCACTAAGGAATCGGCGATGAATCAACGCTTCCTCAGAAGAACTCGATCACGTGGATCGCAAACCCGCCGTACACGAAGAACCCGATGATCATAACGACAAGCAACACCTTGCCGGTCGCGGAATCCGTGTCATCGTCACCGAATACGCGTTTGATGGCAAAGTAGATGACGCCTGCCAGGAGCGGGATCACCGCGATCAGAATCTGATAAACGCTGAGTTTCACGGCAAGCAGGTCAATGAACAGGCTCTTATCGATACGGAAGCTCTTCCCGAGCTCCGACACGAGCGTCTTGACCGCTTCGCCTGCTTTGGATTCGACGTCATGGTCCGTCTTGCGAACATACCCTTCTATGGTCACGCCGTCAGGATCCTTCGTAACCCAATCCTCCGTAAAATTGTCCTCGAACCAGGATTTGTCCGCGCGCACCAGCGCCATCTCCGAAAGATCCGCGGAAAATACGAAGAAAAAGTGTTCCTTGGCCGTCGGAATGAAGTTTACCGTATGCTTATATTCCACGCACTCCGGCGACGCGTAATACGCCTGAAACTTCGTCCACGTTCCCTTCTCAAGCACGATCTCGCGATCCGCGGCCTGCGTCTTCCCGCTTCCGCGGAGCATGAGCGTGCGGATCCCGAAAAAACCGATAGCGATCAGCGCGCCGAAGATCAGCAAAATGCCGAGGACCGTTCCGATCTTCGAGGACAGCTTCTCCTCCTTGGGCTCTTCCTTCGCCTGCGTCTGAGCCTCCGTGATCACGATCGGATCCTCACCGCCGAGCTCATTGTACTGCGAAAAGCCTTCATTTTCCCGCTTTTCCGGGGTTCCCCGGTTTTGGTCATCCATCATAGCATCCCTCCAAATATACGCGCCGTTCCCTTCACAGGAAAGGGAGGCGTTTAACACGCCCCAATTGAATCGATTGACGCAGTAACGTCAATCGCCGCCGAATGCGCGCCTGCGAAGCGGGCATTCCGCTGCGCATTCGTGCGATCCGCCGGAGGCAACTGGGAAACGCTGATTAATCAGCGTTTCCCAGTTTACATTTTCCGAATTCGATTGTCAAGAACTCCCGCTCAGTCGGGCTTTTTGCCATCCCAGTACTCCCAGATGTCGTACTCACCGGTACCCTCGCGGTAGCTCTCGAACGGCGAGTATTGGTATCCGTGTACGACCGTACGGCCCTTTTCGTCAAATTCAAAGTACACGTACCCCTGCGAGCGGGCGTCTTCAACCGAAGAATAACCCGAGTCCAGGTATTCCACACGTTTCAGCTTACCATTTTTCGCATATGTTGCGACCACCGTTTCGTATTGCTCACCGTAGGAATAGGAGATCCTGGAAAATGTCAGCCAATCCATTTCATACGGATGCTCGGAATCGGGGAGATACACTTTGTCATATTCGGAAATAACCTCGCCGTCAAATGTATACTCCTTATAGTGTCGCACGGTTCCAATCGCGGTCTGCTCCTGTTTTATATCCGTTCGCCACGAATACTCCCTGATTTGCTCGTCGCTGCTGTAGTATATGTATTCTACGGTCTCTCCGTCCTCATTATAGGTCCTCTCATAATCTTTCTCGTAACCGGTACTCGGGCCGTAAAAACTGTATTCGTGCAGGCTCGTTTTAACCTGATCGCCTTTGAAGTATGTATACGTGCTCCGTTCTGCGTAATGTAACATCTCCTGATCATCGTAATACTGTGTCTCCGAGCACAGAACACGGTTATCATAATCAACCTTACTCGACTGTACGTTAGTCAACTTAGGCCCATCTTCTCCGCTGTACACGGTTTGAAACCACATATAATGATCATTGTCGTACTCGTAAACGTGAATCGTCAGCGTGTCATTCTCGCCTCCGTATGTCTCCCGGATCGATGCTTTAACGCATCTCCCTTGCTGATCATACTCCTTTTCGATATAGACCTGCTCGTCGTTGTCATCTGAAGCATATATTCCTTCAGACATTGCAGTACCATCATTACCGGGAATATACTCTTCCGCATACTTGGCATACGGCGTGGAAATGATTGCGTGAAGTACGATATCTTCGTCCCCCAGCTCAAATTCGCAAACAGTGACGTCCCGGTCGTCAATGGTACGGATCTTACTGTAGGAATTGGTATCTCCCTTATACGTATACTCCGTGACGAGTTCCTTCACGGAACGATCCAAACGGAACCTTACCGTCGGAAGATTCAGTCCCGTCTTAGTCGTGTACGAAAAATACACCTCGGGGATTGACAGCAGCGAAAAATAGTAATCCGAGTATAATTCATTGAGACCGTCCTCTACCTTGATGGAATACCGTATAAGCCTTCCCTTCGTATCATACTCAAAGCATTCCGTCGGCGAGTAGTATCTCCACACGACTTTCTTCAGCAGATATTTGCCTGACCGGTCGAAATACCATTTGTCAATCCCGTACACAGAACCGTCGTCCTCGCTGTACAGCTTACACGTACGCTCTGTACCCAGATCCTCGAACTCTTCAATAAGGACTTTCTTTACGCTGCCTGAGCCGTCAATGCCCTCATAACACGTATACCGCTTGTACCCATACGGCTGTTTCGTTGTTTCCTTACCGCTGTCGGACGGCTTTCCGCAGGCAACCGCCTGCACCGCCATCGCAAGCACCAGGATCATTGCAACAACTCTCTTCCCCACTGGTTCGTCACCCCCATAATTCTGAACGCCGGACGCACCGGCTGCTTCCTGAACGGCCAATCGCCGTGTCACGATATGTTTCGAAAAATCCGGGATCACAGTCTCACTGCAATCCCGGATCAGAACGTCCGCGAGGTGACTCGAACACCCGACCTACCGCTTAGGAGGCGGTCGCTCTATCCAACTGAGCTACGCAGACATATTTGCGATTGTTTCGCCAACTCCATCCCCCACCGAACCTACAGTGCCTCTATTATATAACAAAACCTTTTTTCTTTCCACAGATTTCCGAAAAGGTTGAAAATAATCAGGTTGGACGGGTTTTGTGTAAAATAACGTATTATCATTTTGTATAGGTTGTGATCGCTTGTTTTGACCACTGATCCGGCACCCGGTCCTTCCCGCTCGCAAAACGCCTTGTTTACAGGGGGTTTTGTTCCACGTTTCACATATATCTCGTGTTAAACCCGCTGATCAACACAATATATTGCGATATATTATCAATTCATCGGGGTTTTTGTGCCGATATTCGCCCGGTTATGCAGTCATTTTATAAACAAAATTGCGTAAAATAATGCGTTATTGCTGTATATTTCGTTTGTGCCCAAATTGACACTTCAGGGGCCTTCGTCCGACCCGATCGTCACAGACCCGGTCAAAAATCCTATCGGGTGTTCAGTGCCTCGCGCATCGAAACCGCCTCATCGAGAACTTCCTTCTCCTCGTCGGAAAGGATCACGAAGGTGTTGCCCTTGATGACTTCCTTCACGTAGGTGTAGCAGCCGTCACGGTTGTGCATGCTCGTCATGATGAAACCGTCGTTGTCGTCGTTCAGAAGACAGAGACTGTAGCTGAGCTTACCACCCATCTCCGCAAATGCGTCGTACCGCTTGACCGCGATCTTCTTGAACGAAGTATCGCGAGCGTCCTCCAGGATCTTGATGCGGGATACCGCGTCGGTGATCTGGGCCTTGTTCGAATCTACCTCGCGGAAGCGGGTCAGGATCCTCTCCTCCAGACTCTTTCCGTTAGCGCCCTTCATGAACTTGCGGTACTTCGCCGCCAGCTGATTGTACTTCGCGATCATCACGATGCAGAGCATGGTAAGGATGCCGAGCATGATCAGCGTTGCCAGTATTAAGTATTCGGTGTCGATCCCAAGCTGCTCAAAGAGAGCAAACGGCAGCGCTCTGACAAATGCAGCGCGCAGCGCACCGATAGAAATCAAATTGAACATGTATCCTCCACAACACGGCGACATAGTCGCCCGCTAATAGTATTGAATTGTCTGTCGCCGCTCCGCCCCCGGCAAAGCGTCACAATTTAGTATCAGAGCGTTACTCCGAACAGCTCCATCAGACGCTCGAACTCATCCAGCGAGAAGAACGAAACCTCGATCTTGCCGGTATTCCCTTCCCGACCGGTGATGGCAACCTTGGTACCAAGAGCCTGCTTCAGCTTCTCCTCGTACCGTGCATAGGCGCGGGCAACTGCTGCGTTCTCTTTCTTCTGCGGTTTCGATTCCTTCTTGGGAGCAAGAAGCTTGCGAACATAAGCCTCCGCCTCGCGCACGCTCATACCTTCCTTGACGATCTTCTCGGCGGAAGCGACCTGCGCGTCCGGATCCGCGATCGAAAGAAGGGTTCTTGCATGACCTGCGGAGATCTCATTGTTGATCAGCATCTCCTGGACACGGTCCTCAAGCTTCAGAAGTCGAAGCGCATTGGTCACCGTCGTGCGGTTCTTTGAGACGCGCTCAGCCACCTGCTCCTGCGTCAGCGAGTACTCGTCGATCAGCTTGCGGTACGCAACCGCCTCTTCAATCGCATTCAAATTCTCGCGCTGCAGGTTCTCAATCAGCGCGACCTCATACAATTCCTGCTCCGAGTAGTCACGGATCAATACAGGAACCGTCTTCAAACCGGCCTTCATCGCTGCTCTCCAGCGACGCTCACCGGCAATAATCTCGTAGGTTTTCTCTCTCTTGCACACGATCAGCGGCTGGATAATACCGTGAAGCTTGATGGACTCCGCCAGTTCCTCGAGTGCAGCATCGTCAAATGCCCGTCTGGGCTGATCGCGGTTCGGCTCAACCTTGGAGATCGGGAGCATTGTTTCACGTGAAACATCCTCCGCGTTCGGGTCAACCTTCTTCGCAATATCCTTATCCATCTTCTTGGAAATCAATGAATCCAGTCCCATTCCGAGACCGCCCCTTTTAGCCATATCGTTTCCTTTCTAAACAGCGTCTGCTCTGTAAATGCTTCGAATTGCTATTCCAGGCGCAGGTTTTCGCTACTATCCTGCCCTTGTACTATCATTTGTTTCGAAGCAGTTTCTTTCTCTTTACAAGCTTCTTTCCGTTCTGGCGGAGCACTTCCACCGCAAAATCGCGGTAGGACTGCGCCGCAGAGGATCTCTTATCGTAAAATGTGATCGGCATTCCGTAGCTCGGTGCCTCCGCAAGGCGCACCGCTCTCGGGATAACCGTACGGAAAATCTTCTGGTTAAGGTTGTGATATACGTTCTCTACAACCTGCGCGGAAAGATTGGTTCTGTTGTCGTACATCGTAAACAGCACGCCGTCAACCTGCAATCTGCTGTTCGTGCGGTCGCGGATGATCTCGATCGTATCAAGCAGCTGCTTCAAACCTTCAAGCGCGAGGAACTCGCATTGCAGGGGAATGATCACCGAATCCGACGCGGTAAGCGCGTTGCAGGTGAGCGTATTTAACGACGGAGGGCAGTCGATCAGGATGAAATCGTACTGATCCTTAATCGCCGACAGAGCCTTATCGAGGATAAAGTTCCGATCATCGAACTCGACAACCTCAACCTCTGCTCCCGCAAGATCAAGCGTAGACGGAATGATATCGATGCCCGCGAACTTGGTCTGAACGATGCATTCGGACACTTCCGCCTTGCCGGTGAAGAGCTCATACGACGAAGCTTCCTGTTCATCCTTATCAATTCCGAGGCTGGTGGTGGAATTGCCCTGTGGATCCACATCCACGATCAGCACATTCATGTTGTATTCCGCAAGGCAAGCCGCAAGACTGACCGTAGTCGCCGTCTTTCCGACGCCGCCTTTCTGGTTCGTAATGGAAATAATTTTCCCCATAGAAGTAATCCTCCGTACCAACTTGCGCACAAATCAGTGCAAGACAAAGTATATCACAGAAGAACAAAAAACGCCACTACTAGATGTGGCGTTATGTTTGTTCCGTTATACCAAAAAGATGTCAAAGTAACCAAATCCGGCACGCAATATTGTACGTTACTGCGTATATGCGATCCGGAAGGATCACGCTCCGAGGATCGGCGCGTTCATCGGCTTGCCGCCGCCTCTCGGGTATTTGCGGTCGGTGGAAGCTGTCTTGCGCACTACGGCGAGGCAACGGCCGTAATCGCTGCAGGGCACGGTGAATTTCTCGCGGTTTTCAATCGTTCCCCCCATAAGACGGATCGCCTTGGCTGCCTCGTTGATCTCCGCGTCGCTGTCCGCGGACTTATATGCGATCAGCGCGCCGCCCACAGCTACGAACGGAAGACATAATTCCGTGAGAGACGCCATCTTCGTCACCGCTCTCGAAACGCAGAGATCATATTTCTCGCGATAGTCGGGCTGTCTGCCGAGCTCCTCCGCACGGCCATGGATGCACGTCACATCTGTAAGCCCAAGCTCCGTCGTCACCTGCTCAAGGAATTTTACGCGCTTTCCGAGCGAATCGAGAAGCATGATCTTCCACTGAGGGAAGAAGATCTTCAGCGGCACGCCGGGAAATCCCGCTCCGGTTCCGACATCGATCACACGCAAAGGCTTGTTCAATTCCTTGGGAAGAAGTGCCTTGACAAGACTCACGCTGTCGAGCCAGTGCTTGACGCAGACTTCCTCGTACTCCGTGATCGCGGTCAGGTTCATCACCTTGTTCACCTCGACCATGCGCTCGTAGTACGTGTGAAGCTTACTAAGTTGTTCATCCGTATAGTCGAGCATGAGCTCGTCAAGTCCCTGTTTCAGGACGGTATCATCGCACATAATTCCTCCGATGGTGTATCGCTATGTTTCACGTGAAACGTTCAAGTCCTGCTGAACGCAACTCCAAAACATATTCCAAACTGTCACTCCGAAAATGGTGTCGCTCAGTTCTCCGTCTCCTCCGGATCACTCGCCGATGTTCCACGTGAAACATTGGCAAGCCAGACGAGCAACACGGAGATATCCGCGGGGGACACTCCGCTGATCCGCGACGCCTGTCCGACATTCATCGGTCGAAGCTGCTGGAGCTTCTGGCGCGCCTCCAGTCGAAGCGACGGGATCGCCGTATAGTCGAGATCCTCCGGCAGGCGTTTGCGCTCGAGTTTCTTGAAGTGTTCCACCTGCTGACGCTGGCGCTCAATGTAGCCTTCGTACTTAATCTCTATTTCTACTTGTTCTATAACATCTGACGCAAGCTCTTTTCGATCCGAGTCGAGCGGCGCGAGCTGCTCGTAGGTCATTTCCGGTCTGCGCAGCAGCTCCGCGAGCGAAGTACCGGTATGTATAATTGCGGTGTTAATACTGCGTAAATATTCACAGACATTTTCCGAAGCGCCCAAAATCGTCTCGTTCAGGCGTCGCAATTCCGAGGCGATATTTTCCTTCTTTTCGAGGAACTTTTGATACCTCTCCTCGGAGATGAGTCCAACCTCGTGTCCGATCTCCGTCAGACGAAGATCCGCGTTGTCCTGCCGAAGCAACAGACGGTACTCCGCGCGGCTCGTCATCATCCGGTACGGCTCTCTCGTCTCCTTCGTCACAAGGTCATCGATCAGCACGCCGATGTATCCCTGCGACCGGTCGAGCACCACCGGCTTCTTGCCCTGCAGAAGACGCGCCGCGTTGATGCCGGCGATCAGACCCTGCGCAGCCGCTTCCTCGTAGCCGGAGCTTCCGTTGGACTGTCCGGCACTGAAGAACCCGTGGATCTGCTTGCTCTCGAGCGACGGCTTCAACTGCGTCGCCTTCAGGCAGTCATATTCGATCGCGTACGCGTTGCGCACGATCTTCGCATGCTCCAATCCGCGAATGGAGCGGTACATGCGGATCTGCACCTCCTCGGGCAAGCTCGACGAAAGCCCGGAGAGATACACCTCGTTCGTGTACTCGCCCTCCGGCTCGATGAACACCTGGTGCCGGTCCTTCTCCGGAAAGCGAACAACCTTATCTTCAATGGACGGGCAGTATCTCGGGCCCGTTCCCTTGATATCTCCGGAAAATAAAGGTGAACGGTCGATATTTTCCCGTATGATCTCGTGTGTGTTCTCGTTCGTGTACGTCAGGTAGCACGGGATCTGCTCTCTCGCAATGTCCTCCGGTCTGTTCTCAAACGAGAACGGTACCACCGGATTGTCGCCGTTCTGCACGGTCATCGCATCGTAATCGACCGTGCGGCCGTCGATGCGCGCGGGCGTTCCGGTCTTAAACCGAAGCACCTCAAGCCCTGCTTTGACAAGCGAATCCGTGAGCATTGTCGCCCTCGGAAGTCCGTTCGGCCCGGTGTACTGACTGACTTCACCGAAGATGCAGCGCGCGTTTAAATACACGCCGGAGCACAGGATCACCGCCTTGCACGGATAAATCCCGCCGGATGCGATCTTCACGCCGGTCACCTTCTTCGTTCCGTCGCCGCAGTCCTCCCACAGCAGTTCCGCTACCTCGGCCTGCTTCAGCGTCAAATGATCCTGGTTCTCCATCACCTTCCGCATCGATGCCGTGTAGCGCTGTTTATCGGCCTGCGCGCGCAGCGAATGCACCGCCGGCCCCTTGGAAATATTCAGCATTTTACTCTGAATATATGTCTTGTCGATGTTTCTGCCCATCTCGCCGCCGAGCGCATCGAGCTCGCGCACAAGATGGCCCTTGCTCGTGCCGCCGATGTTCGGGTTGCACGGCATCAGCGCGATCGTGTCGGCGCTCACCATGAACACGATCGTCTCGCATCCGAGGCGCGCGCAGGCAAGCGCGGCTTCGCAACCGGCGTGGCCGGCCCCGATCACCGCGACATCGTATGATTCGCACATATACTCCGGAATATTCATCCCTCGCTACCTCGTCTGCAATGTTATGTTCCGCCCCGTCATTTGCCTAGGCAGAATTCGGAAAATATCATGTTGATGACGTCCTCGTCCGGCTCCTCGCCGAGTATCGTTCCGAGTGCCTCGTACGCGGCCGTAAGATCGATCGTGTAAAAGTCCTCCGGCATTCCCGAAGCCATGCTGTCCTGCACACGGAGAAGACTTCCCTCCGCCGCGAGAAGTGCCTGTTTATGCCGCTCCGACGTGATCACACACTCGTCATCCGCCGCGATCCGCTCCGCGAAGAACATCGATGTGATACGCTCCTCAAGCTCCTCAAGACCTTCGCTTGTCTTCGCCGAGATTGCGATTGGCGCTGACATATCAGCGGGAGCATTCCCCTGTTTCGGCGTCCGCTCCGGACCATTCGCATCACTTTCCGCGAATGCCTGTCCGGCGTTCTCCATCACCGCGCGCAGTGCCGCGGCGTCCGTCACCGTCGGAAGATCCGACTTGTTCAACAGCGCGATCATCGGCTTTCCCGCGCAGGAAGCAAGTATCGCGCGGTCATTATCGTCCATCGGCGCCGAGCTGTCAACCACCCAGAGGATCAGGTCCGCGTCTGCGGCTGCCTGCTTCGCGCGCTCCACACCGATCCGCTCCACGGTGTCATCCGTCGCGCGGATCCCTGCCGTATCCACGAGAAGCAGCGTGATCCCTCGCATGCGCACTTCCTCCGTGAGCGTGTCGCGTGTCGTTCCGGCAATCTCCGTGACGATCGCGCGGTCCTCCTTAAGAAGCGCGTTCAGAAGCGAGCTTTTCCCCGCGTTCGGGCGCCCTACGATGACCGTGCGAATGCCTTCGCTCATCTTGCGGCCGTCCTCCGACGTGTCGATCATTTTCCGTATGCGACGAAGATGATCCGTCGTCTGCGTCGATAAAACTTCGTCAAATCCGTCAAAGCTCAAGTGCTCGGGATCATCGAGCGTTGCCTCGATCTGCGCGATCTCCCGCAGGATCTCGCCGCGGATCAGAGTGATCTCCTCGCGCTCGCGCCCGCGCAGCTGGCGGACGGAATTCTTGAGAGCGAGCTCATTTTTCGCGCCGATAATACCCGCGACGGCCTCCGCCTGGCTTAGGTCGATGCGCCCGTTTAAGTACGCCCGTCTTGTGAATTCGCCGGGCTCCGCAAGCCTTGCGCCCGCGGCCAGAACAGCCTCCAGCACGCGCTTTGTGACAAGCACGCCGCCGTGGCAGTCAATCTCGATCGTATCCTCGCGCGTGTATGTGCGCGGGGCCTTCAAAACAAGCATCAAAACCTCGTCGATCGTGCGTCCGTTCTGCAGATCGACGATATATCCGTAGTGCACGGTGTGGCTTGCAAAACCGCTGACAGGAGACGGTGCTGAAGTGCCATTTACAACACTGTTGTCCCCGCCGTTCTCCGCCTTCATCCCCTTGCGGAATACCTTGTCCGCAACGGCAAATGCCTCCGGTCCGCTTATCCGAACGATCCCGATCCCGGAAGGCGAAAGTGCCGTCGCGATCGCTGCGATTGTATCCTGTTCTCTTACGATAGCCATCGTCTGACACCTGCGAGATCATTCGCCGATCTCACAGCACCTCCTTCCGAAAAGACAGCAAAGGGAATTGCGTTATCCGCAATTCCCTTACCATCCGAATCTCTGACAATTCACAAAATATTAGTTGTTATTGTTGTTCTGCTCAGCCTGTGCCTTCTCAGCAGCCTTGGCTTCCTTGTATGCAGCGTAGTCCTTCATGTAGTCCTTGCTGTAATCCGGCGAATCCGCATCGCTGTTGTAGCGCTTCTGCGCGTTCTTGTCGAAGCGGTTGTTGTAGCCGCCGTAACCGCCCTTGCCACCGCGGTTGCCACCGTAGCCGCCCTTGCCGCCACGGTTTCCGCCGTAACCGCCCTTACCGCCGCGGTTGCCGTAGCCACCCTTGTTGTAGCCACCGCCGTAACGGCTGTTGTAACGGCGCTCCTCATACGGAGCATCTGCGCGGAGCGTAACGATAACCTTACGATACGGCTCCTCACCCTCGCTGTGCGTCTCCACATAGCGGTCACCCTGCAGTGCAGCGTGAATGATGCGTCTCTCATAAGGATTCATCGGCTCAAGCGCAACGTTACGGCGCGTTCTGCGAACGCGGACAGCGATATTTTTCGCGAGATTCTCGAGCGTGGACTTGCGGCGCTCGCGATAGTTCTCGGTGTCAAGCTTGATCTTGTAGTACTGGTTGCATGCACGGTTCACCGCAAGGCTGGTGAGATACTGAAGTGCGTCCAGCGTCTGGCCGCGCTTGCCGATCAGGGAACCCATATCCGTGCCTTCGATGTTGATGTAAATGTTGCCCTCTTCCTCGTTGATCTCCGCGGAAACCTCTGCGGAAAGGCCCATGGCATCAAGGATCTTGCAGATGAAATCAACAGCTACATCGGTAGGAGCCTCACCGCTCGCCGCGCCTGCCGAAGCAAGACCGGCCTCGTCGAGGATCGCAGCAGCAGCCTCGGCAACAGCGTCGCCTGCGGATGCAACATCAGCGGAAACCTCAGAAGGCTCATAACCGACGCGGATCTTCACGCTCTTGAAAAAGCCGAGAAATCCGCCCTTCTCTTCCTCGAGTACTTCAACCTGAAGAGCCTCAACGTCACAACCGAGTTCCTGCGCGGCTGCGGCCTTGGCATCTTCCAAGGTTTTCCCCGTATACTCTTTGTATTCCATGTTATTGGTCCTCATTATTCTTCAAAATGTTGGCGATCGCGGAGATACCTACAGAACCCTTTTCCGCTGCTGTCTTCGCCAGTTCGTCCTTCTTCTCCTGAGAAATACGACCGCTCTCACTTCTCTTGCCGGATTTGCCGGAATTGCTGTCACCGGACTTGTTACCCTTGCCGGAACCGATCTTCGACGTATCCATCGAAGCGATCGACTTCGTGCTCGACTTGGCGATGGTCGACATTTCGCCGCCCTTGGAGTAAATGCCGTATTTTTCGTTGCGCTCCGATATTTTGGCTTCATTTTGCGCCACAATATCTTCCACGTTATACTTCTCGAGATACTTGTTGATCGCCAGCTGCTGCACGATCTGCACGCCGCTGCTGACAACCCAGTAGATACCGACACCGATCGGAAGGAACACGCAGAAAATACCGGACATGATCGGTAAAATGGTGGTCATCGCACCCATTCCGGGCATGGCCTCCTGCTCGCCTTCCTTCTTATCCTTGCTCTTATTCTGCGTCGTCGAAAGCTTGCCCTGTGCAAACTGTAACACAAAGGCCAGGATCGGAAGCAGAATCGCGGGGAACTTGTAGCCCGGCGCATCCAAAATGCTGTAGGAACCGAGGCTGTTGATCTTTAAGATCTTGTCAATATCCGCTGAACGATTTGCCATTACTGTCTGGAACGAATCCGACTGCGCCAGCTTGTTCCAGTTTTCCACATCCTCGCCCTCGAGCGTCTTGCCCTCGCGGAAATCCTTCCAGACCTCCGTGTTGTAGACCGAGAATATGTCGATCAGATCCGTTGCCGTGAAATTCGTGTCCGTGCTCTTCTTGTTACGCAGGCTTACTTTCTTAGCGTTGTAAAACTCGTAGATCGCCTTGGTGATACTTTCATCCGAAAAATCCTTGTTCGTATCATCAATCTGCATGATCTCCGTACCCACGTTCTTGTAGAGCGCCTTTACGTCAGTCACATACGCGGGAATTGCGTACACGACGCGGTACAAAGCGAACATGATCGGAAGCATGATCAGGAGCGGAAGGCAGCCGCCGAACGGGCTGGAGCCGTACTTCTGATAAATCTCCTGCTGCTCCATGGTGTAACGCTGCATTGCTTCACGGTCACTGCGGTCGATACCGCGGAATTTTTCCTGAAGCGCCTTGATCTCCGGCGTCATCAACGCGGATACCTTGGCAAATTTCTGCTGCTTGATCGTTAACGGCAGCATCAGCATTTTCACCACGATCGTGAATATCACGATGCAAAGTGCAATGTTCTGGATGCCCATTGCGGCAACCAATTTGTAAATTGCATTGAGGATCATTCCCATGACCCAGGCGAAGGGCCGCAAAATGCCGGTCACCCTGGTCAAAAAAATCAAATTCATTTATGGTCCTCCTTCGTTACGGCACAGGGTCATACCCTCCCTTATGGAACGGATGACACCGAAGGATCCGCCTCACGGCCAGATATCCTCCCTTGATAGCGCCGTACTTTTCAATTGCTTCCATTGCATATTCGGAACAAGTGGGCGTGTAGATGCAGCACGGCATCTTCTTCAGCCCCGACAGATGCTTTCTGTAAAACCGGATTAATCCTAATAAAACACGTTTCATCTCGTAATCCCATGCAGCTCCGCGACATGCAGAACCGCCTTTGCTATCTCTGCCTGCGTCTTGCCGACGCATGTCCTCCGTGCAATGACGATGACGTCCAACCCGTTGTTGATCCGTTCACCGTTTTGTCGCAAGCTCTCCCGGATCAGCCTTCGTACCCTGTGGCGAACCACACTGTTGCCGATCTTCTTGCTTGTGACGATTCCTATTCGGTTTTTCTCTGTCCCGTTCTTCGCGACATACATCACGAGATACCGGTTTGCCCGGGAACAATTTTCATCGTAAACCGACTGAAACTCCCGGCCCTTGTGTAACGAACCTGTCATCGTTACCTCCCAGTCCGGACATTTTCCTAATCCTTGCGATCCTTATTCGGAAAATAAACCACCGTCAGACCGCTTCCGTCCGGAGAAAAGAGAAAGGTCACATAAATGCGACCTTATGCGGAAATGGTGTGTCTGCCCTTCGCGCGTCTAGCGGAAAGTACTTTTCTGCCGTTGGCCGTCTGCATTCTCTTACGGAATCCGTGTACTCTTGCATGGCTCTTGCATTTCGGCTGATACGTCATCTTCATGGCTTTTGTCCTCCTTCATCCCATATTAACCCATTATAGAGTTGTGCGTTCCCTATTATAGTGACTTTGTCAACCTCCGTCAAGCATTTTTTCCACACAACAAGCGATCAGGGAGTGGTGCCTTTACCTCATCCCATGGTAATTGAACGCTGCAAGTACTCTTTGAAGGGGTGCGGCTCATTGCCTTACTTAGCGACCGACCGAGTACTAAGCAATCGTTTCATGCTCGTATCAAGGAGCGCTGCTCCCGAACTCGCTACGCTCAAACACCCTCGCAGCGCTCCTACTCGCACTCACGCTTGCTAAGGACTCGTCGCATGCTGCGTTGCGGCAAAGGAGCCGCACCCTTCGAGACTTGCAGCGTTTACCACCGGCTTTGTTGAGGTAAAGGCACCACTCCCGTTGCAATATTGTGTGTAAAAGAACTTGCTGTGTTTGAAAGTCGCTAGTTCACACCGGAATTGGAAACCTGATATTTTGTCTTTTCAAGAATGTTACTTTCGCCGTTACCCCCAGCCTCCATACATCCACTTCGAACCCAAATACTCCGGAAAACAGGCGCGCCCGTACCTGAATATTTCAGGCGCGATCAAACAATTGTCGCAGCGAGTATTGCGAAGCCTACGAGCGAGACAATTTGTCTTGATCACGCCCACATACACCATGGGCGCGCCGTCCGTTCAGTGCCTCCTTTGAATTGTTTCTTCCTTATATAAATGTGGGTGATTTTTGTTGCTAAAAATGGCTTGTTGTAGTATAATAAATTGTGCCCGTTTTTGGCTTTTATTTTCCTTAGACCACAAAATCTAGGGTAAAGGCCGAAAATAGCGGGATTTTTACTCCAGGGGGCTTACAGTATGTATTCTAAACAGGTTCTGGAAGAGAGTTGGCCTAGGATTTTGGAACAGACCAAGATCGATTACAATATTTCCGCTGTGTGCTACCGCACCTGGCTGCTTCCTCTGAGCGTCTATGATATCGAGGATAACATCCTGACGATCGTCGCAGAGAATCCGATCAATACCAATAGTTTGAATTTCATTCGTGATAAATACAGTCAGTTCATCCGCGCCTCCATCATTGAGATGCTCGGCAACGATTACGAATTCGAACTGGATTTCATTTTGCGCGCGCAGGTGACGCGCCTCGAGGAGGAGCGCCGTGAGCAGCAGGCCAAGCCGGATTCCAATCTGCTGCACGGCAGTCAGCTGAATAAGTACACCTTTGACAACTTCATCGTCGGCGATAACAACAATTTTGCGCACGCTGCCGCTTTGGCGGTTGCCGAGCAGCCCGGCGAGGTTTACAATCCTCTCTTTATCTACGGCGGTTCCGGTCTCGGCAAGACGCACCTGATGTACGCAATCGCCAACTATATTTTGCAAAATGACCCTCACAAGAAGGTTTTGTACGTTACGTGTGAGACGTTCACAAACGATCTGATCATCTCCATTCGCTCCGGCGGCGGTGCCACAGAGGCATTTCGCGAAAAATACCGCACGAACGATATTCTCCTGATCGATGATATTCAGTTCATCGAGGGCAAGGAATCGACGCAGGAAGAATTTTTCCACACATTCAATGAGATGAAGGACAACGGCCGTCAGGTCGTGATCTCCTCGGATAAGAATCCGAAGGATCTCAAAATCCTCGACGAGCGTCTCCGCTCCCGATTCGGCTGGGGCCTTACCGTGGATGTCCAGCCGCCGTCATACGAGACCCGCGTTGCCATTCTTCATGAGAAGAACAAGAGCAACACGATCCCGATCTACGACGATGTGCTCGAGTACATCGCACAGAATATCAATTCCAACATCCGTGATCTCGAAGGCGCCCTCACGCAGGTTGTTTCGATGAGCCGTCTGCAGAGAAAGCCGATCACCCTCGAGCTTGCCAAGGAAGCTCTCAAGGATAAGATCTCGCCCAACGCGAAGAAGACGATCACGCCGGAGTTGATCCTCAATGTTGTCGCGGAGCATTACGAGATCACCTCCGAGCAGATCCGCTCGAAGATCAAGAGCCGTGTCATCGCGTATCCGCGCCAGGTGGCCATGTACCTCTGCCGCGAGATGACCTCCCTCTCCTTCGACGAGATCGGCACCCTGATCGGCGACCGCGATCACTCGACCGTACATTACGCTTACAACAAAGTGGCTGACGATATCCGTAAGGACAGCTCCATCGCGAACACGATCGATGTCCTCAAGAAGAAGATCAATCCGGAGGACGACTGATCCTTCGCACAGTTGTATCTACAATATCGTGGATGAAACGGAAAATCATGTGAATACCCTGTTGATAACTTACCGTATTTATCAACATTTTATGTTTATCGTTTCGAATTGTATGTTGATAACCGCATAGTTTTCTCGGATAAACAATCTTTTCGGGTTTTTACGCTTCTTCAGTCCGTTTGAAAGTATGACCGGCATCCACGCCGTTATCCGAATTATCCACTCTGAACTGACGGTGGTTTTCGGATGACAAACCCTTGTTTCACTAAGCATTTTCCGCTTTATGAACAAATCCACATCCCCTACTGTTAATACTGTTATTCTTAACAATTAAATATCATCATCATACGGCCTTCGGCAATGCCGTCGGTTTTGTATCGAAAAGAAAGGACGGTTCTTTATGGAAATTATCTGCAGCCAGACACAATTGATCGGTGCTCTTAATGTTGTTTTGAAAGCTGTCTCTTCGAAGACTTCTTATCCCATTCTGGAATGTATTCTTATTGAGACGGAGGACAACTCCGTTCGTATCACCGCCAACGACAACGATCTCTGCATTGAGACCGTGATCCCGGCTTCCGTGAACAAGGTCGGCCGCATCGCCATCAACGCGCGCATGTTTTCCGACCTGGTGCGTAAGTTGCCTCCGAACGATGTCGTGATCACCACGGATGACACCTTCGCGGTTTCCATCGTCTGCGGCAAGGCTCAGTTCGCGCTTCGCGGCCTCTCCGGTGAGGAGT
Source organism: Lachnospiraceae bacterium (assembly GCA_017617545.1). GTDB lineage: Bacteria > Bacillota > Clostridia > Lachnospirales > Lachnospiraceae > ISDg. Next base: position 7,441 of record JAFZVZ010000032.1, on the reverse strand, counting down.
TCCCGAAGCCTCTTGCGTACGACAACACGAATCCGGTCGTGATCTCGCAGTTCACGCTCAAGGAGCTGATCCGCCAGACGATCTTCGCTGTTTCGGCCAATGAGTCCTCGCGCGTGATGACCGGTGAGTATTTTGAGATCGACGGCAACCGTCTCCGTGTCACGGCTCTCGACGGTTTCCGTGTCAGCATCCGCAACGTTGAGCTTCGCGGCTCCTACGAGAGACACAACGTCATCGTTCCGGGCAAGACGCTCGGTGAGATCGGGAAGATCCTCTCCGGCGAGATGGACGAGGATGTCCGCATCTGCTTTGATGACCGAAACATCATTTTCGAGTTTGACAACACGATCGTTCACTCCCGCCTGATCGACGGCAAATACTTCGTCATCGATTCCATGATCAACGCGGAGTGCGACACAAAGGTTACGGTCAACCGCCGCGAGCTGATCGATTCCATTGACCGCGCGAGCCTCTTTGTGAAGGAGACCGAGAAGAAGCCTGTCGTTGTCGAGATTTTCGAGAACTATATCACCGTCAGCATCAACACGCAGTCCGGAAGCATGTATGACGAGATCATCGCCGAGAGAGACGGCAACGATCTTCGCATCGGCTTCACACCGAAGTTCCTTCTGGACATCCTTCGCGTAGTCGACGATGACACGGTTACCCTGTTCATGCACAACGCAAAGAACCCGTGCTTTATCCGTGCGAACGACGATTCGTACATTTACATGCTGCTGCCGGTTAATATCGGTTCGCACTGATCTTATTTTCCGACCTGGTATTCGGAAAATGAAGCACACACCGAAAGTAAGTTGAGTGACCGATGGCACCGGAGCATTTCGGTGCGGAAAGGAAACCATGAGTGAAATAATGATCCGCGACGAGTTTATCAAGCTCGGCCAGGCGATGAAGCTTGCCGGTGCCGTGGAGTCGGGCGCGGAAGCCAAGGACGTGATCACCGAAGGTCAGGTGACCGTGAACGGTGAGGTTGACACGAGGCGCGGGCGCAAGCTGTATCCCGGCGACAAATTCTCGTATCGCGGCAAGGAGTATTCGATTGCCTCAAGGCAGGATCGGAGCTAAATGCTGATCCGTCAGATACAATTAAACAATTTCAGAAATTATGAGTCGCTGGTTCTTCCATTTTCCGACGGAGTGAATCTTCTCTACGGGGATAACGCGCAGGGAAAGACGAACCTTTTGGAGGCGGTCTTTCTCTCCGCGACGACGCGCGCTTTGCGCGGCTCGAAGGATAAGGAGCTGATCCGGTTCGGATGCGATGAGGCACACATCGGAACGCAGGTCGTCAACAACGGGTGTACGCACCGCGTGGATATGCACCTGCGGCGTAACAAGCCAAAAGGGGTCGCGATCGATGAGATCCCGATCCGTCGGAGCGCGGAGCTGATGGGTCTTGTGCATGTGATCGCATTTTGCCCGGACGACCTCGCGATGATGAAGGAAGGCCCGGCGGAACGAAGACGGTTTCTCGATATGGAGCTCTGCCAGATGGACCCGATCTACTGCAGCAACCTGATCAATTACAACAAGGTGCTACAGCAGCGGAACAATCTTTTGAAGCAGATCGGGAACGACCCGTCGCTAAAGGATACCGTCAGTGTGTGGGATGACCAGCTGGTCCGCTATGGTTCGGATATTATCCTGAGACGGCGAAGTTTTGTTGAGGAGCTCCTGCCGGTGGTAAAGGAGAAACACTCCCTCTTAAGCGGCGGCTGTGAGGACCTTGTCCTCTCCTACGCGCCCAATGTCACCGAGGATATGTATGCGGAAAAGCTGATCCGCGGTCTTGATCATGATCTGTTCATGAAGGCGACAGGGACCGGCCCTCACCGGGACGACATTGAGGTTACGGTCAATGACCGGAACGTCCGTCTGTACGGTTCGCAGGGTCAGCAGCGCACGGCGGCTCTGTCGATGAAGCTCGCGGAGATCGATCTTGTGAGAAAGCGTGTCGGGGAATCTCCGGTGCTTCTTTTGGACGATGTGCTCTCCGAGCTTGACCGGAAGCGCCAGTTACAGCTTCTTTCGGAGATCAATGATCTGCAGACGATCATCACCTGCACCGGTATGGAGGAGTTCGTGCAGCTGCGAACCCCCACCGACAGCATTTACCGTGTGGAAGCCGGTACGGTGCAGAAGCAGTGAGGAATATGACATAACATTAAAAATGCAGTATCTGCCGGTCGACCCGGCAGCAGGAGGTTACAGTTTATGGATCAGAATCAAAATCAGGAATACGGAGCGGAACAGATCCAGATCCTCGAAGGTCTGGAAGCCGTTCGCAAACGCCCCGGTATGTACATCGGATCGACGTCCGCGAGAGGTCTTCACCATCTCGTTTACGAGATCGTGGACAATGCGGTCGACGAGGCGCTGGCGGGCGTCTGCACGGAGATCAACGTCTTCATCAACAAGGACGGCTCCGTGACGGTGCGCGACAACGGCCGCGGTATTCCGGTAGAGATCAACGAGAAAAAAGGCATCAGCACGGTTGAAGTCGTATTTACGATCCTTCACGCCGGCGGCAAATTCGGCGGTGGAGGATACAAGGTTTCCGGCGGTCTTCACGGCGTAGGCGCTTCTGTCGTCAACGCACTCTCCGACTGGCTCGTCGTCGATGTCGAGCGCGAGGGCCACAAGTATGAGCAGCGCTACGAGCGCGGCAAGCCTGTGACGGAGCTGAAGCGCATCGGCGATTCGGACCGCACCGGTTCGACGGTCACATTTTTCCCTGACGCCTCGATCTTCGACGAGATCGTATTTGATTTCAATACCCTGAAACAGCGTCTCCGCGAGATGGCATTCCTCACGAAGGGCCTGAAGATCACGCTCACCGACTACCGCGAGGAGCCGGCGCGCGAGAAGTCCTTCCACTACGAGGGCGGTATCAAGGAGTACGTGCAGTACCTGAACAAGGGTAACTCCGCACTGTACGATGACATCATTTACTGCGAAGGCAGTGTCGGCGATGTGTACGTCGAGGTTGCGATGCAGCACAACGACGCGTACAACGACAACTGCTACAGTTTCGTCAACAATATCACCACGCCCGAAGGCGGCATGCACCTGATCGGTTTCCGAAACGCGCTCACCAAGACGATCAACACGTACGCGCGCGCGAACAAGCTGATCAAGGACAACGAGCCCGCGCTCGACGGCGAGGATATCCGCGAGGGTCTGACGGCCATCATCAGCGTGAAGCTTCCCGAGCCTCAGTTCGAGGGTCAGACGAAGCAGAAGCTCGGCAACAGCGAGGCGAGAACCGCCGTGGACAAGCTTGTGAGCCAGCAGCTCACGTACTATCTCGAGCAGAACCCGTCCGTCGCGAAGATCATCGTTGAGAAGTCCGTACTCTCCCAGCGTGCCCGCGACGCGGCGCGCAAAGCGCGCGACCTGACACGCCGCAAGTCGCCTCTGGAGAGCCAGAGTCTTCCCGGCAAGCTTGCCGATTGTTCCGAGAAGGATCCGTCCAAGTGCGAGATCTTCATCGTCGAGGGTGATTCCGCAGGCGGCTCCGCGAAGTCGGCCCGTGTTCGTGCAACCCAGGCGATCCTTCCTCTGCGAGGCAAGATCCTCAACGTGGAGAAGGCCCGTCTTGACCGTGTTTTGGAAAATAACGAGATCCGCGCGATGATCACCGCCTTCGGCACGGGCATCCATGAGGATTTCAACATTGAGAAGCTCCGTTACCACAAGATCATCATCATGACCGATGCCGATGTGGACGGCGCCCATATCAGTACTCTCCTGCTCACGTTCCTCTACCGCTTTATGCCGGAGCTGATCAAGCAGGGCTATGTGTACCTCGCGATGCCGCCTCTCTACAAGGTTGAGCGCAGCAACAAGGCATGGTACGCGTACAGCGACGACGAACTCAACAACATTCTCGCGGAGATCGGCCGTGATCAGAACAACAAGATCCAGCGATACAAAGGTCTCGGCGAGATGGATGCGTCCCAGCTCTGGGAGACGACCATGGATCCCGCGCACCGTATCTTGCGCCGCGTGAACATGGATCAGGACAGCCTGAGCGAGCTCGACCTCACCTTCACCACCCTGATGGGCGAGGAAGTGGAGCCGCGACGCCTCTTCATCGAGGAAAATGCGAAGTACGCGGAAAATCTTGATATTTAAGGGGTTTCATTTTCCGAGGAGAACGAACCCCATACAATACGACTAACGAGGATATGACATGGACGATTTTAACGTAATGGACGAGCACATTTTTGATAAGATCGATGACGTTGATCTGCGGAAAACGATGGAGAAATCCTTCGTGGAGTACGCGATGTCGGTTATCGCATCCCGTGCTCTTCCGGATGTGCGTGACGGTTTGAAGCCCGTACAGAGACGAATCCTTCACGCGATGAACGAGTTGAACAACGGCCCCGACAAGCCGCACCGTAAGTGCGCGCGTATCGTCGGTGATACGATGGGTAAATACCATCCGCACGGCGACAGCTCCATCTACGGAGCTTTGGTCTGCCTGGCGCAGCCGTGGAATACACGCTACCCGCTCGTGGACGGTCACGGCAACTTCGGTTCCGTGGACGGCGACGGCGCTGCTGCCATGCGATACACCGAGGCGCGTCTCTCGAAGATTTCCGTTGAGATGCTCGCGGATATCAACAAAGACACCGTCGACATGCTCCCGAACTTCGACGACACCGAGAAGGAGCCCGCGGTCCTGCCGGCGCGCTACCCGAACCTTTTGGTGAACGGTACGACCGGTATCGCCGTCGGTATGGCGACGAATATTCCTCCGCACAACCTTCGCGAGACGATCAACGCGGTGATCCGCATCATCGACAACAAGATCGCCGGCGATGAGACGACGATCGAGGAACTCATGTCCATCATCAAGGGACCTGATTTTCCGACGGGCGCGCAGATCCTCGGAACGCGCGGCATTGAGGAGGCGTACCGCACCGGCCGCGGCAAGATCCGCGTCCGCGCTGTCTCCACGATCGAGCCGATGGACAACGGCAAGCACCGCATCATTGTCACGGAGCTTCCGTACCTGGTCAACAAGGCCCGCCTGATCGAGAAGATCGCCGAGCTGCACAAGGACAAGAAGGTTGACGGCATCACCGATCTTCGCGACGAGTCCGACCAGAAGGGCATGCGCATCGTGATCGAGCTCAAGAAGGAAGCCAATCCGACGGTCGTTCTGAATCACCTTTACAAGCACACACAGCTGCAGGACACGTTCGGCGTGATCATGCTTGCTCTTGTCAATAACGAGCCGAAGGTCCTCAACCTTCTGCAGATGCTCGACTACTATCTCCTGCACCAGGAAGAAGTTGTCACACGCCGCACGAAATACGACCTCAACAAGGCCGAGGAGCGCGAGCACATCATGGAGGCGCTTCTCAAGGCGCTCGACTTCATCGACGAAGTCATCCAGATCATCCGCTCTTCGAAGACGACGCAGGAAGCAAAGCAGCGTTTGATGGATCGCTTCGAGTTCGACGATGTGCAGGCACAGGCGATCGTCGATATGCGTCTTCGCCAGCTGACAGGTTTGGAGCGCAGCAAGCTCGAGGAGGAGTTTGCCGCACTTGAGGCGCGCATCGCCGAGTATCGGAAAATCCTCTCCGACGAGAAGGAGCTTCTCTCCGTCATCAAGACCGAGATCTCGATCATCCGCGACAAATACGGCGACGACCGCCGTACGTCGATCGGATTTGACGAGTCCGACTTCAACGCCGAGGATCTCATCCCGGACGATGCCGTCATCATCGCTATGTCCCGCAAGGGTTACATCAAGCGCATGAGCCCTGAGGCGTTCCGCACGCAGAACCGCGGCGGCAAGGGCATCAAGGGAATGCAGACGATCGAGGAGGATTTCATCGAGCGCCTGCTCATGACGACGAACCACCACAATCTCCTCTTCTTCACGAACCTCGGGCGCGTCTATCGCCTGAAGGCATACGAGATCCCGGAGGCATCGCGCACCGCGCGCGGCACGGCGGTCATCAACCTGATCCAGCTGATGCCGGACGAGCGCGTCACCGCAATGATCCCCGTCCGCGACATGGGCGAGGACGGTTACCTCTTCATGGCGACGAAGCGAGGCATCATCAAGAAGACGAAGCTCGCAGCATTTGCCAATATCCGCAAGGTCGGCATCATCGCCGTGACGCTCCGTGAGGATGACCAGCTGATCGACGTCAAGGTCACGAACGACGAGACCGAGCTGATGCTGATCACCAAGCTGGGCGCGGCTGTCCGCTTCCGCGAGAGCGACGTGCGCGCGACCGGCCGAAACGGCATGGGCGTGTACGGCATGCGCCTTACGGAGGACAACGAGATCGTCTCGATGGTCGACACCTCCGAGGCCGAGCATGTTCTCTTTATCTCGGAAAATGGTTACGGCAAGCGCACCGCTCCTGCGGAGTTCGCGCTGCACCACCGCGGCGGCAAGGGTATGCGCTGCTACAACGTGGTCGACAAGACCGGTCCTCTTGTGGGAGCCCGCATGGTCGACAACACCGATGAGGTGATCATGATCACGAACGAGGGCATCCTGATCCGGATCCCCGTGGCGGACATCAGCATCCTCGGACGCAACACCTCCGGCGTGAAATGCATGAACATCGACGCCGAGAGCGATATCCGCGTGGCGAACTTCGCCAAGGTCTGCGAGACGGAAGGCTTTGTGCTTCCGGGCACGGAGGACGAGGAGAACGCCGAGGCAGCCGAGGGCGACGAGACCGCAGAGGTGACCGAGGCCGTTGAAGCCGGCGAGGCAACCGAGGGCGGGACCGATACCCAGTAAACCGAATACAGATCTATCAGGCCGGACGGCAGCGATTGTCGTCCGGTTTTTTTATGCTTCATTTTCCGACGCGGTTCCGAGTGAAAACACAGTATATTGTGTATCGGAAAATGCACTACACAAGACAGCAAAAATCCGCGCAAAACACTTGATTTTAAGGGAAAAAATGCCTTGACAAAGGGGTGCTCCTTTGCTATTATATTCGATGCACCACCTCGAAAAGGCGGTGCGAATTTTCCGTAAAGAGCATATATTTACGGGGATTTGCGAAATTCATGTTTGACAGGGATTTCAGCTCGGAGAAATACTCAAGAGGCTGAAGAGGCGCCCCTGCTAAGGGTGTAGGTCGCGTGAGCGGCGCGAGGGTTCAAATCCCTCTTTCTCCGCTTCAGATCGGCTCGCCGGAATAAGCGAAAAGATTTGAAAAAAAGTTGTTGACAGACGCGAATGCTTGTGTTATTCTAATCAAGCTGTCGCGAAAGTGCAGCGAAATGAACCTTGAAAACCGAACAGTGAAACAACCTTGAAATTCGTTTTGAAGTTTCTGGCAACAGAAGCGAACTTTCACAATGTAAATTTCAGGATACAAAGGCTTTTTAAAAGCTAGAGTAGATCTGAGAGGATAAACTTTTATCG
>JAFZVZ010000031.1 GCA_017617545.1 Lachnospiraceae bacterium | reverse complement strand
TCACAATCTCTACTGCTCACGTTGAGTATCAGACAGAGAAGAGACACTATGCACACGTTGACTGCCCAGGCCATGCTGATTATGTAAAGAACATGATCACAGGTACTGCTCAGATGGACGGCGCTATCCTCGTAGTTGCTGCTACCGACGGTGTTATGGCTCAGACGAAGGAGCACATCCTTCTGTCCCGTCAGGTCGGCGTTCCTTACATCGTAGTTTTCATGAACAAGTGCGATATGGTTGATGATCCTGAGCTCCTTGAGCTCGTTGAGATGGAGATCACCGAGCAGCTTGAGGAGTATGATTTCACGGGTTGCCCGATCATCAAGGGTTCCGCTCTCAAGGCTCTCGAGGATCCGTCGAGCGAGTGGGGCGACAAGATCATGGAGCTCATGAACACTGTTGATGAGTACATTCCTGATCCTCAGCGTGAGACTGACAAGCCTTTCCTTATGCCTGTTGAGGACGTCTTCACCATCACCGGTCGTGGTACTGTTGCTACGGGCCGTGTTGAGCGTGGTACGCTTCACCTCAATGAGGAAGTTGAGATCATCGGTATCAAGGAAGAGTCCCGCAAGACCGTTGTTACCGGTATCGAGATGTTCCGTAAGCTCCTTGATGAGGCTCAGGCTGGTGACAACATCGGTGCTCTCCTTCGTGGTGTTCAGAGAACCGAGATCGAGCGTGGCCAGGTCCTTGCTAAGCCCGGCAGCGTGAAGTGCCACAAGAAGTTCACCGCTCAGGTTTACGTTCTTACCAAGGACGAGGGTGGCCGTCATACGCCTTTCTTCAACAACTATCGTCCTCAGTTCTACTTCCGTACCACGGACGTTACCGGTGTTTGCGAGCTTCCGGCTGGTACCGAGATGTGCATGCCTGGTGACAACGTTGAGATGACCATCGAGCTCATTCACCCGATCGCTATGGAGCAGGGTCTTACCTTCGCTATCCGTGAGGGTGGCCGTACCGTTGGTTCGGGCCGTGTTGCTACGATCATCGAGTGAGTCGCTTAGACTGAATAAGACTTTTCAGAACTCCCCGGAGGTTTCCTTCGGGGAGTTCTTTCTGTGTAAAAATGAGGTGCGCGTTCATTCTGAATTCATGTAACACAATTGTAATTCATCGTAACAAAAGTGTAACGACATCGGCACTTGTTTTGTAACATTTCTATGCTATTCTATGACCATACCACACAGCACAGCGATACACTGCAATATTTCACCGGGGGGACAAAACAATGTTTACGAACAAGCGCAGATTCACAACACTTCTCACAGCTGCATTACTGGGCATCTTCACGATGGCGACACTTGCCGGATGCGACAACAACGACAACTCTTCGAAAGTCACGCCTACCGTTGCGGTGACTGCAGAAGCAACACCGACAGCGGAGGCAACACCGACCGCAGAGGCGACACCGACAGCGGAGGCAACACCGACAGCGGAAGTTACTCCCACCGTGCAGGTAACTCCGTCAGCCGAGGTAACGCCCACCGAAGAGCCGAAAGCGACCGTGACACCGCTTCCGACTGTGACGGTGGTCGTTCCGGAGAATCTTCCGACGGTTTCGTTTGATCAGTTGAAAGCGAAAATCGACAGGGAGATCGCAGATACTTCCGATTATGCGTACGAGATTAAGACGACATACGACGGAAAGTTAGACTATTACGAGCCGGATTCAAACATCAACGAAACGTTGATGTATTTTCCGAAGTCGGATGTTCGTAACATTACCGGGAGGTATTCGGAGGACATCTGTTATCTTGACAGCAGCTTTCATGAGAAGAAGCACATCTACACGCTCGAAGATGGTGTAAAGGCGACCTGTTACATCACAAAGTACGGATATGCGCTGGATTATGCGGAAGCCGACAGAGAGTACATTTTTATCCACGATGAGGATGAGAGAGGGCAGAGCGTTTTCTTCAAACTTTGTAATTTGGACATTTATGACTGTTTCTCCTATGATGCGAACGGCAATATTGTGCTGGAAGCATGCTACTACGACGACGGCAGCCTGTATTATTTTGACGAGTATGCCTATGATGCAAACGGCAACATCGTATCTGATGTGGAGACGTATATGAAGGGATCGGATGTCCAGAGCGACCATTATCCCTATCAGATTGCAAAACGCTATGCGTACGATGAGTCCGAAAACCTGATCACGGCCATCGATGAGACAGACGGAGTGGAGACAAACAGGACGAAATATGCATACAGAAAAAATGCTGACAACCATGTGACCGGTTGGATTGTTACGGACGCCAAAGGTACAACCGAATACTTTGTAAAGTATTACAAGGACGGTTCTGTGGCGGTCTATTACACGGAAAAAGATGCATACCATGGCATGGCTTTTGTTCCGACCGAAAAAATCCGTGAAAACATGGCTGCAACCGCGCATCTGCATCCGTCATACGAGGATATCGCGCATGATATGTATATTCCGGTTGTCGGATATCCGGAGTACTATGAGATGGAGGGAATCGTCGATTTTGACACGGACAGCTTCTTCGGAACCCCTGTGGCATACAGAGAAGATACTGCTTCGTTCATATTCTGCATCGGGGAGTTCAGCAAAGAGCAGCTGGACGCTGACACGTTCAGTTTCGCCGGCGAGGAGATCTGGTGCGCGAAACGTGTGGAGACGACGAATGACGGTTTGCTGACAAGCTTTGTGACAGGAACATATGCCGGTATCAACTACGATTATGAGTATGATGATCAGAAGCGTCTGATCAAAGAAACATACGGGGATTTCGAGGATTTCAAAACCGTCGGGTATACATACGACAAGGACGGCATGCTCGTCGAGCGCGTACGCAACCTGATGGTGATCATGGCCGGGGCAAATGAAAGCGATCTTCATTACAGGACAACGTACCGATACACCTATGACAAAGACGGCAAACTGTCCGGCATGACAGCGGAGACGGTGGATACCGATCATGACTCCAGGGTCCTGAGAGAGTCTGTTCTCACGGTGATCAAGTAATCCTGCGGGAACGGTGCAACAATCACATGAGGGGGACGGTCCGTGGGGGGAGCGGAAAGCCCGGAACCTGAAAGAACGGGGACTGCAAGCATGCTTGCAAGTCCCTGTTTTTGTGCCTGCGGAGGGGCTTGTGGCCCTTGTGGCAGGGTATTTTTCGTCGAAATCGTTGCAAGCGTCGTAAAATGATAGTATAATAATCTCGGTATGGTCTCGGATAACGAGACCGCCGCGGCAACAGCCGTAAGGCGTAATTGCAGGAGGTGAACATATGGAACGAATTGTGAACAGTTTGCTTGAGACCGATGCGTACAAGTTTTCCATGGGACAGGGTATTTACCACCAGTTCAGCGATTACAAGACGACATGGTCCTTCAAGTGCCGCAACAAGGATGTGTTCTTCACACCGGAGATGGTGGAGGAGATCAAGCGCCAGGTACAGCTGTACTGCGATCTTCGCTTCAACGAGGATGAGCTGGCGTATCTTGAGAATATCCGCTGGATCAAGGGCTCCTATGTTGACTTCCTTCGTCTCTGGAAGCCGCGTTACGCGGACTTCACGTTCGGAACGGACGATCCGTGCGGACTGACGATCGAGACGAGAGGCACGTGGCTCAACACCTCGATGTATGAGATCCCGTTGCTTGCGATCGTGAACGAAGTGTATTTCCAGATGAGATACGATCATGACGATCTCATGAAGAGCTATCGCGAGAGACTTGAGGACAAGATCGCGAAGCTCAAGAGCGGAGAATATGAGCTCAATGTATTTTCCGAATTCGGACTTCGCCGCAGACTGTGCGCCGAGGCGGAGGATCTGGCAATCCGGATGCTCGCGAAGGAGGATATCCCCGGATCGCATTTCGTCGGTACCTCGAACGTGTATCTCGCGAAGAAGTACGGCGTGACGCCGGTCGGCACGATGGCGCATGAGTGGATCATGTGCGTCGGCCAGGGCAACCACAAGCACAACCCCGCATACTCCAACTGGTACGCGCTCGACGCGTGGGTGAAGGAGTACGGCGTGCTGAACGGAACTGCCCTCACGGACACGATCACGACCGACTGCTTCTTAAAGGATTTCCAGCTGACGTACTCGACGCTGTTCAGCGGCGTTCGTCACGACAGCGGTTCGCCGTTCGAGTGGGGCGACAAGATGCTCGCGCACTACAAAGCGCTCGGCATCGACGCGACGCAGAAGACGCTTCTGTTCAGCGACAGCCTTGATTTTGCGAAGGCGACCGAGATCTACCGCTACTTCAAGGGCAAGGCGAAGGTGGCGTTCGGTATCGGAACGTACATCTCGAATGATACATTTGCCGAGCCGCTCAACATCGTCATGAAGACGACGGCGTGCAACGGCATGGACGTGGCGAAGCTCTCCGATGTCAAGGGCAAGGGCATGTGCAAGAATCCCGATTACGTGCACTACCTTGAGCGCTGCATCGAATGGCGCATGAACCACTGATCCACGGGGGCGAAAACAGACTGACAGAGTGCAGTTATGATAAAGAGGCCTGGCCGTGGGGGCACGGTACCGGCCGGAACGGGCGAATGCGACGGAATCGCCTGAAGCAACACATCCTGCGGAGACGTAAGCCGCAGAGAAAGAGGGAACCATGGATGACAACAGACAGTCCGGAAGACGGAAAAATGTCACCGGCTCAACCGACGGCGCACATCGCAGAGGCGAAGGTCTCGGCGGCGGCAAGGTAGGGTCGCAGGACGGCTATGCGGGAAGACGGAGAGAATCCGTTTCCATCAACGGCGGAAACAGCTCCGGCGGCAGCCACAGCGGCGTTAACCGCGCGGGCGGAATCAGTATTATCACGATCATCGGTATTGTTTTGTACATGATCATCGGCGGAAAATTCGGCGGCACGACGACGGATACCGACCAGACACCGCAGTCGGGTGACTATGTGTCGGTCAACGAAACGAACGTCAACAACAATGTAGCTTCGGGTTCCCGCGCAAAATACACGCAGATCAAGGGCAACGGCAATGATACCGTTACGATCCTTGTATACATGTGCGGTACCGACCTTGAGTCGAAGCACGGCATGGCTTCGAACGACCTGCAGGAGATGGCAAGCGCCAACCTCGGCAGCAACGTGAACATCGTAGTGTTCACAGGCGGTTGCTCGAAGTGGAAGACGACCGGGATCAGCAATTCCGTGAACCAGATCTATCAGGTGAAGAACGGGAGTCTGACGCGCTTGAAGGATGACGCCGGCACGGGTGCGATGGTAACGCCTTCGACGCTGTCCGGTTTCATCAAGTACGGCGTACAGCAGTTCCCGGCGAATCGTTACGAGTTGATCCTCTGGGATCACGGCGGCGGATCGGTGAGCGGTTACGGCTACGATGAGAAGAACCAGAGAAGCGGTTCCATGACGCTCGCGGGTATCAACCAGGCACTCAAGGACGGCGGAGTCAAGTTCGACTTCATCGGCTTCGATGCCTGCCTTATGGCAACGGCGGAGACGGCTCTGATGCTCGACCCGTACGCGGATTACCTGATCGCGTCCGAGGAGACGGAGCCCGGTATCGGCTGGTACTACACCAACTGGCTGAACGAGCTCGGCAAGAACCCTTCGATGGCGACCACGGATATCGGCAAGAAGATCGTTGACGATTTCGTTTCGGAGTGCAAGAGACGCTGCAACGGCCAGAAGACGACCCTTTCGGTCATTGACCTTGCCGAGTTCTCGAACACGATCCCCGGAGCGCTGAAGAATTTTGCGAAGTCCGTAAGCACGGAGCTTTCGAATAACAATTATCAGAAGATCTCGGATGCGCGCGCCAACACGAGAGAGTTTGCGTCGAGCAACCGTATCGATCAGGTCGACCTTTATGACCTTGCCGAAAGGATCGGAACCAGCGAGGCGAAGAAACTTACCGCGGCAATTGAGAGCGCGGTGAAGTACAACCGTACCTCGACCAATATGAGCAACTGCCATGGCGTATCCATCTATTTCCCGTACAGAGCGACGAACAAGGTGGACAGCGCCTGCAAGACGTATGATCAGATCGGCCTTGACAGCGAGTACTCGAAGTGCATCAAGCAGTTCGCACAGAAGGAGACCGGCGGACAGGTTTCCTCCGGCGGTACGACTTCGGCGACCTCGCTCATCGGCACGCTCCTCGGCGGAGGCGGCACGAGCGGTTCGTCCGGAAGCACTGACATCATCACCGGACTTCTCTCCGGCTTCCTCGGCGGCGACCGCAGCATTGCGGGACTGGATGAAACGAACTCCGACTTCATGAAGGACCTGGATGTCAGCCAGTCTGCGGAATACTATTCCAAGCATTACCTTGACGCGTCCAAGCTTGTGTGGACGCAGAGCGGCAATACATACACGATGAACGTCGACAAGGACCAGTGGGCGATCATCCACAGCATCGACAAGAACATGTTCCTCGATGACGGACACGGATATATCGATCTCGGTCTGGACGAGCTCTTCACCTACGACAACGGCGTTCTGACGGCGGATATGGAGAAGACGTGGGTCGGCATCAACGGCCAGCTTGTCGCATATTATCACACGGATACGCTCAAGGATGCGGTGACCGGTGAGTACCTGTACTACGGTTACATCCCCGCACTTCTGAACGGAGAGCGCGTGAAGCTGCAGGTTCTCTTCGGAGCGGACGGCAAGGGTACCGTGATCGGCGCGACCGCGGACTATGTCGGAAACGAGACCGATACGGTTGCCAAGGGTGTCTGCACTCTTGACGGCGCGGTCGGCGAGACCGAGCAGGATATGGTTCTTAAGAAGGGCGACAAGATCGATTTCATCTGCGCTTACTACACGTATGATTATCAGTATCAGGACAGCTACATGATCGGCGAGCAGATCACCTATTACGATACGCTTACCGTTACGGACCTTGCGATCACCGGCCAGACGGCAGTGATCACCTACCGGTTCACCGATATGTACAACAAGGAATACTGGACCAATCCGGTAGTAGTAAAATGACAGGAAACAAGGATAGTGTTATATGAGTTCAGACAGCAAAGGAAGAAAGAAGAAACACCATAAGAAGAACGGCCACTGGAAGGTGTTTCTGTTATCGGTTTTCGTAGTGGCAGCAGTGCTCCTGCTTGTCTATCGGCTTGCGACACGCAACATCACGATGAAGATGAACGGCGATAGCGAGATCGTCGTGGAGGTCGGTTCATTTTACGACGAGAAGGGCGCGACGGCGATCTACGGACATGAGGGTTTTACCCTGTTTCGGAACCTGCCGGTTGCGGTGAGCATCTCGAGCGATGTGGATGCTTCCGTGATCGGAGATTACACAGTAACTTACAAGGCATCGTACGCTGGCAAGACACAGGAGCTGATCCGAAAGGTTCGAGTCGCGGACACGCAGGCTCCGGTGATCTCCCTGAAGACAAAGGAGGACTATTACACTCCGATCGGTCAGCAGTACGAGGAGGAAGGCTTTGAGGCGATGGATGCCTACGACGGTGACCTTACCGACAAGGTGTTCCGCGAGGAGCTTGGAGACGGTACGATCCGTTACTCCGTGAGCGACAACGCAGGCAACCAGGCTGTGATGATCCGCACCATTCCGTTTGATGACAGAACGATGCCGGAGATCACTCTGGAGGGTGACGAGAAGGTTGTCGTTGATTACGACAGCACCTTCACGGAGCCTGGATACAGCGCCACGGACGATATCGACGGCGACATTACGGCCGGAGTTGTTGTGACAAACGCACCCGGTGAGAAGAAAAATGAGTACATCTACACCTACACGGCTACGGATGCTCACGGCAATGTAGCTACAGCGACACGTCTGGTGATCATCATGGACCCCGAGGTTCCTACGCTTCATCTGGACGGTGACGAGACGATCACGCTGATCGGCGGAAACTGGTACAAGGAGCCCGGCTACACGGCGGTTGACCGCAAGGACGGAGATCTCTCAGGTTCGGTTAAGATCGAGGGCGAGGTTACGTACTGGCATGTCGGTGAGTACACGCTCACGTACAAGGTTACCGATTCGGACGGAAACGAGGCGACCGCGCAGAGAACGATCATCGTCAAGGCAAGGGAGCTTCCCGAGCCGGTCGATCCCGGCGCGAAGGTCATCTACCTGACATTTGATGACGGTCCGAGCAGTTACACGAGGAAGCTTCTGGAGGTTCTGGACAAATACAACGCGAAGGCGACATTTTTCGTGACCCACAACAACAGTGTGGCGAACGAGATGATCGTCAAGGAGCACGAAGCGGGCCACACTGTGGCTGTGCACACGTACACGCACGATTACGCGACGATCTACAAGAGCGAGAAGGCGTACTTCGATGATCTGAACAAGATAAACGACATCATCGAGGAACTGACCGGCGAGAGAGCGGCGATCATCCGCTTCCCCGGCGGAAGCTCGAACCACGTGAGCAAGAACTACTGCGACGGTATTATGACGAAGCTTGCGGCGGACATGGAAGAGCTCGGCATCCTCTACTACGACTGGAACGTCGACAGCGGTGACGCGGGCAGCACTTCGCCACGGACCAACGCTCAGGAGTACTGGGAGCCTCTGTACAAGAATGTCATCAACGGCATTGCGTACAAGGCAAAGAACGGATGCTTCTCCGTTGTTCTGCAGCATGACGTGAAGAACTTCTCGGTCAACGAGGTGGAGAACATCATCAAATGGGGCCTTGAGAACGGCTATGAGTTCCGCGCCCTTGATCTGACAACACCTACGACGGGCGGTGTTCACCAGGGCATCTGGAACTGATCCGAAATAAGAAAAACGAAGAAATGAAAACTGCCGGGTTCTGAGTGGAACCCGGCAGTTGATTTTTGTCTTGCTATTTACTTTTTTATCGATTGGCGCTTGCGCCAATCGCCGCCGAATGCGCGCCTGCGAAGCAGGCATATACCGCTGCGCATTCACGTGAGCCGCCCGGGGCTCTAAAAGTTGGTGTATCAAATTTTTAGAAGTTGCCGTGGATCGCCTTGACGAGCGACTGTGCATCCGGGGAAACCTTCTTCGCCTCGATGATGGAGACGAGGTCGCGGCGGACGAGATCGGCGAGAGCGTCGTTCATGGTGCTCATGCCCTGTGCACGGCTCTGCTGAAGCATACTCGGGATCTGGATGGTCTTGCTCTCACGGATGAGGTTCGTGATGGCCGGAGTAGCCAGCATAACTTCGGAAGCGAGAACACGGCCGTTGCCGTCCTTGAGAGGAAGCAGCTGCTGCGTGAAGACGCCGCGGATAACGTTGGCGAACTGCGCACGGATCTGATCCTGAGCTTCCAGAGGGCTCGCGTCGATGATACGCTCGACAGTCTGTGCAGCCGAGGTCGTATGCAGGGTCGAAAGGACGAGGTGACCGGTCTCAGCAGCGGTGATGGCAGCGGAGATCGTCTCGAAGTCACGCATCTCACCTACAAGGATAACGTCCGGGTCCTCACGGAGCGCGGAGCGGAGAGCGAGGGAGAACGATTCGACGTCCCTGCCGACCTCACGCTGATGGATCATAGCCTTGTTGTGAGGATATACGTACTCGATCGGGTCCTCGATCGTCATGATGTGACGAGCGGAGTTCATGTTGATATAGTTGACAACAGATGCGAGCGTCGTGGACTTACCGCTTCCGGTAGGACCGGTAACGAGAACAAGTCCGCGGGGCGTCTCAGCCATCTGGCGGATTGCTGCGGGAAGACCGAGCTTGTCAAAGGTCGGAATGTTCTGCTGCAGGATACGGATGCTGGCAGCGAGGTTGTTACGCTGATGGTACACGTTCGCGCGGATACGAAGTCCGTCGGGAAGCATAACACCGACATCCAGGTCCTTGCCGGAGTTAACCCAGTTTCTCTGATCCTCGGTCAGGATCGAGTAGATCATCTGTGTGGATTCCTCAGCAGTAGGAGTCGGATCCAGAATGGTAAGAACGCCGAAACGTCTTACGGCCAGAGCAGTACCGACAGTGATATGAATATCGGAGCACTGCTGCTTTCTGGCATAGCTCATAATCTCTTCAAATGTCATGGAAAGGGGCCCCCTTTGTATAGTTTTGCGCGTATCCGGAAAGCCCGCCGGTGTGTGAACCGTTACCCTCTCTCAAGGCTCCCAGCAATACATATGTCAGTATATCACATTTGGCGTTGTTTTTGATAAGATTTTGAAAATGACATATAACAAATTCTAATCATTTCCATAAGCACAGATTAACATTTGCTGAAACAGAGCTTCATTTTTCGATGAAAAAATACAATTTCGCGCATTGACAAACGAGCTTGCCGATGGTATAGTTAACGCGTTAATTATTAATGCGTTAACTAAAGAAACGAATTACTTCTTTATGCGTTTCGCTAAACTTCGAAAGGAGGAGCTTGTGGACGATACAAAGCAGAGCAGAGATCGCTTCAATATCGTTATGTCGTTTCTTCGCACCGACCGGTTTCACCGCTGCGCGGCGGAGTCGCAGGTGAGCAAACTCGGCATTCACAGAAGCCAGCACATGATGCTGATGCACCTGGCCCGCTGCCAGGAACCGCAGACGCAGGCTGAGCTTGCGAAGGCGTTTGAGATCAGCCCGGCTGCCGTGACGGTCACGCTTCAGAAGCTTGAGAAGGCCGGCTACGTGACGCGGACCGCAGTCGAGGGGAACAACCGCGCGAAAAATATCTCGATCACGCCGGAAGGCATGAACATCGTGCGGCAGTCCTGGGAACTGTACAAGGCGTTGGATGAGGCAATGCTCGCCGGACTGACGGAGGACGATCTGCAGCGTTTCGCGGACATCCTCGACAGGATGCAGGAGAATCTCAGACAGTACAGCCCTGAGGTCGCCACTCTGGAGTAAACGCAGAGGAAATGATGAAAGGAAACAAGTAACAACATGCAATTGAAAAAAATGTCATGGAATAGGTACATCAAGCCCTATTTGCCGTACTTCATTCTCGGACCGCTGTGCATGATCGTGGAGGTTATCGGTGAGGTTGTCATGCCGAGACTTCTCGCGGTCGTGATCAACAACGCGAATGAGGGAACGCTTAAGACGGGCACAAGCCTCGGGATTATGGGGCTCATGATCCTGACGGCACTGATCATGATGGCCGGAGGAATCGGCGGCGCTTATTATGCGTCGAAGGCCTCGGTCAGTTTTGCCGCTGACCTGCGCGAGGACGGATACCGCAGGATCCAGCAGTATTCCTTCGCCAATATCGATAAGTTCTCGACGGGTTCGCTTGTCACGCGTCTCACGAACGACATCACGCAGGTGCAGAACTTTGTGGCGATGGCGCTCCGTATGGCGCTGCGCGCGCCCGGCATGATGATCGCAGCTCTCGTGATGGCGATCATGCTCAATCCGCCGTTGTCGGTGGTCTTTGCGGTGTCGATCCCCGCGATGCTGCTCGCGGTCGGCGGGATCATCCGCACCGGTTTCCCGAGGTTCGGACGCGTGCAGAAGAAGGTGGACGGTCTGAACTCGACGGTTCAGGAAAATGTCACCAACGTGCGCGTGGTCAAGAGCTTCGTCCGCGAGGATTATGAGATCGAGAAGTTCCACGAGGCGAACGCCAACCTGAAGCAGGCCGGCATCTCCGCGGCTAAGGTCATGATCTTCATGTCCCCGGTGATGACGCTGTTCATGAACGGCACGATCATCGCGGTCATCCTGATCGGAGGGCCGATGGTTCTCGACAACGGAATGAGGATCGGAGATCTCTCCGCGTTCCTCACGTACGTGACGCAGATTCTCTCGTCGCTTGTCATGGTGACGTTCCTTCTTATGTTCTCGTCGAGAGCGCTCGCATCCGCGAAGCGTATCCGCGAGGTCATGGACGAGCCGCTGGATCTGACGGACGACGACGCGCAGCACAAGGATCTGCGGGTTGAGCGCGGCGATATCACGTTCAGGAACGTATCCTTCCGCTACTACAAGAACAGTGAGGAGAAGGTTCTCAACAATATCAACTTAAACATCAAGGCAGGTTCGACGGTCGGCATCATCGGCTCCACGGGCTGCGGCAAGACGACGCTCGTGTCGATGATCCCGAGACTGTACGACGTCGACGAGGGCGAGGTTTTGGTCGA
The DNA here is from genome assembly GCA_017617545.1 of Lachnospiraceae bacterium. Lineage (GTDB taxonomy): Bacteria > Bacillota > Clostridia > Lachnospirales > Lachnospiraceae > ISDg. The sequence continues at coordinate 43,058 of JAFZVZ010000031.1, read as the reverse complement.
CGGCGTGAACGTGCGCGATTACTCGCTCTACAATCTCCGCGAGGGTGTCTCGATGGTTCTTCAGAAGAACACGCTGTTCTCCGGAACCGTGACCGAGAACCTGCAGTGGGGTGATGAGTTCGCCTCCGACGAGGAGATCCGCCGCATGGCGGAGTACGCCCAGGCCGACAAGTTCGTGTCCGCCTTCAAGGACGGCTACGATTCGCAGATCGAACAGGGCGGCGCCAATGTCTCGGGTGGCCAGAAGCAGCGTCTGTGTATCGCGCGCGCGCTTTTAAAGAAGCCGAAGATCCTGATCCTCGACGACTCGACGAGCGCCGTGGATACGGCGACCGAGGCACAGATCCGGAAGGCATTTTCCGAAAAAGCAGTCGCCGGCGAGAAGGCAGATCCGTATACGGAAAATCTTCGCCGCGCGACGAAGCTGATCATCGCACAGCGCATCAGCTCCGTGCAGGATGCCGACACGATCATCGTCATGGATGACGGTGTGATCACCGGCATGGGAACGCACGACGAGCTCCTTAAGAATAACGTCGAGTACCGTGAAATCTACGAGTCTCAGACGGGAAAGGGGGCTTGAGCAGATGGCAAGATCATTGGAACAACTGCAGCAGCAGTACAACAGCATCGCTAAGAAAAATGCGTTCAAGCAGCGCCCGCAGGGCGGCCCCCGAGGACGCGGCATGATGGGTGGCAAGCCGAAGAGCGCCAAGAAGACGATCGCGCGGCTGCTCACGTACATGCACGGCTTCCGGCTTCGTTTCGCGCTCGTACTCGTGTGTATGCTCCTTACGACCGTGACAAGCCTGATCGGCGGATATCTGCTTGCCCCGATCATCAACAAGCTCACGAGCGTTGTCACCCCCGACAAGAAACTGAATCCTTCCGTGTTTGAGAAGATCGCGGACCGTGCGATCACGAAGTTCGCGGGTAAGTTCTTCCCGGGCGGAGAGACCATGAAGTATGTTTTGATGGCACTGATCCTGCTTGGTTCCATCTACTGCATCGGCGTCATCACGACGTATGTCCAGGCGCGCCTGATGCTCTCCATCTCGCAGGGTATGATCGAGCGGATCCGCAACGATCTGTTCGCAAAATTGCAGAAGCTTCCCGTGCGCTTCTTCGACTCCCGGCAGACCGGCGAGATCATGTCGCGCTTTACGAACGATATCGACAACATCGATGTCATGATCAACAACTCGTTCACGCAGATCGTCTCCGGCGCGGTAACGCTTGTGGGTACGTTCATCTTCATGGTGACGACGAGCTGGATCCTGACGCTTGTGACGGTGGCGTTTATCCCCGTGCTTCTGTTCGGCGGTTTCACGATCGGCAAGCTCAGCCGCAAATACTACGCGGCGCAGCAGAGCGCCCTCGGTGCCGTGAACGGCTACATCGAGGAGACGGTCACCGGTCAGAAGGTCGTCAAGGTGTTCAACCACGAGGAGTGTTGCGTGGAAGAATTTTCCAAGCTCAACAACGACATGCGTGACAAGCAGTTCAAGGCGCAGTTCTGGGGCGGCGTGACCGGTCCGATCATGGGCAACACCTCGCAGGTTTCGTATGCTGTGACGGTCGGCGTCGGCGGTATCCTGCTGATCTTCGGCAAGATCACGGTCGGTGGTCTGACGGTGTTCGCGCAGTACTCGAGACAGTTCGCGATGCCGATCAACATGCTCTCGCAGCAGATGGCAACGTTCTTCTCGGCACTTGCCGGCGCGGAGCGCGTGTTCGAGGTCATGGACGAGGTTCCCGAGGCTCCGGATGCTCCGGATGCGAACCCGATGGACAACATGAAGGGCCACGTTGTCATGGAGCATGTGACGTTTGGTTACAACCCGGACAAGACGGTCCTCAAGGACATCAACCTCTACGCGAAGCCCGGACAGAAGATCGCGTTCGTCGGATCGACCGGCGCGGGCAAGACGACCATCACGAACCTGCTGAACCGGTTCTACGACATCGATCAGGGAACGATCACGATCGACGGCGTGAATGTCAAGGACATCAAGCGCGATGTGCTTCGCAAGAACATCGCGATGGTTCTCCAGGATACGCACCTGTTCTCCGGAACGGTTATGGAAAATATCCGTTACGGCCGTCTGGACGCGACCGACGACGAGGTTATCGCGGCTGCGAAGACCGCATCGGCGCACAGCTTCATCATGCGTCTGTCGGACGGCTACCAGACACAGCTTGACGGCGACGGCGCGAACCTGTCACAGGGTCAGCGTCAGCTGCTGAATATCGCGCGCGCGGCGCTTTCCAAGGCTCCGATCCTCGTCCTCGACGAGGCGACGAGTTCCGTCGATACCCGTACCGAGCGTCATATCGAGCACGGTATGGACCGCCTGATGAAGGACCGCACGACATTTGTCATCGCACACCGTCTCTCGACGGTCCGCAACGCGAACGCCATCATGGTGCTCGAGCACGGCGAGATCATTGAGCGCGGCGACCATGACGATCTGCTGGAGCAGAAGGGTCGTTACTACGAGCTTTACACCGGTGCGAAGGAACTGGATTGACAATGGCTTTGGAGGGGCTGCTCCGAACAGGAGCGGCTCCTTTTTTGTGCTTGGAGGCAGGAGCACGAAGCACGGGTTGCATCGGGAACGTAAAGCACCCCCTTAACAGAATTTACAAAATAGTGTATAATACAAAGACAGGTCGGAGTCGTGGGGGGCTCCGTGCCGGCAAAATACTGATACGTGGATCGGGGGTTACGTATGGATCATGAGGTCAAGGCCGGGAAGCCTAAGGATAAGAAGAATCATGGATTTCTGATCGCGGTGCTGATCGCGGTCGTGGTTTCCTTCGCGGCGATCGTGGGGATCGGCAAGCTGGTCGACCGCGAAAACGAGCGCATGGAAGAGGAGAAGAAAAACAAGAAGATCGAGGACCTGACGGTCAAGAGCATGGACGGAAAAGTGACGCTCTCATTTTCCCAATGTGTGTACGAGGGCGATGCGATGAAAAAAGGGGAACTGATCGAAGGAGTGCAGTATAAGAACGCGTCGTGCGATTCCGCAGAGGCTTTCTACAAGAACGTGATCGCCGCCAGCCCGTACTTCTACGGGGTATTCCAAAGGGAAGGCGTGTTTGTCCCTGCGGCCGAGATTACGGCAGCGGCCACGGGTGGCGGGTTATTTTTCAAGGACAACCACTGCTTTCAAATGTCGTTCGGCGACACCTCCAAAGTCAACTACGAGAAGTACTTCGTTGAGCTCGGGGAGCTCTGCATGTGTGTGAAATTGCCGGACGGGATTACGGCATACCTGCCGTTTCCGGTCGACGGTCATCACCGAAGGGACCTCGCCGTTGGGGAGACGGCCTCAATCAGCTATGATGCGATGGTCGGGCCGAACCGGTTCCAAAATTTGGTTCAGTTCTACGGCGGAATGGATGAAGCGCACTGCTTCATCGACGAGGAGGGTGAGACGATCTACGTGAAGCTGTTCGTTGCAGGAGATCGCACTACGGATCAGGTTGCGAAGATCGTTTCGTATCAGACATATGTTGAGATATCGTTCTGTACGGTCGCAGAGATACAGGCGAAGTTTGAAAACGCGTTTGCGGGAACGGATACCCCCTGACGGTGGTTTTACCAGGTTGTTCAGTGCTGAAGGAAGGTAATGTATGGGAAAACGGAGACATAAACTGTTGTTGCTTCTGTGCATAGTACTCGCGACGATCATCGCGGGCTGCGGAAAATCCGAGGACGGAGGCGACTCAAGACTCGTTCTCGGGTTCAGCCAGATCGGCAGCGAGAGCGCATGGCGCATCGGCAACACGAAGGACATCGAGGATCAGGCGGCTGCCTACGGCATCGGACTGATGTTTGAGAACGCGAACCAGAAGCAGGAGAACCAGATTGCGGCGATCCGCAGGTTCATCGCTTACAAGGTGGATGTCATCGCATTTTCCCCGGTTGTCGAGGAAGGCTGGGACAACGTGCTCAAGGAGGCGAAGGACGCCGGGATCCCGGTGATCCTCGTGGACCGCGACATCAACACGAAGGAGGAAGGCCTCACGACGTGCCTGATCGGAGCGGATTTCTACCGCGAGGGCGTGATGGCCGCGGAGTACCTGATCCGCAAGGCTGATAGTTTAGGGCTTACGTACGTGAACATCGTGGAGATCACCGGTACGGCGAACTCTACGCCCATGCGGCAGCGGCAGGCGGGCTTTATGGACACGATCGCAGGCGACCCGCGCATGAACGTGCTTGAGAGCGTCGATGGTGACTTTCTTAAGAGCCGCGGCGCCGAGTGCATGAAGTATTTCCTGGGAAAATACGGCGACACCATCGATGTTGTATTTTCCCACAACGACGAGATGACCATCGGGGCGATCCCCGAGATTGAGAAGGTTAACCTGAAACCCGGCAGGGACATGATCATCATTTCCATCGACGGCGGCCAGGAGGCGATCGACGTGCTGAAGGAAGGCAAGATCAACTGCATCGTGGAGTGCACGCCGAAGCTCGGCAAGGAACTCATGGAGACCGCGCTCAAGCTCAAAAACGGCGAGAGTGTGGCAGCGGAGATCCATCCCGTGGAGCAGGTGTTCAGCGATGAGACGGACGTGTCACAGATCGCGCCGAGAGGGTATTGAGATGAGCAGGGTGAAGAAGGAGAAAAGTATTCTGGGGCAGATCGGCAACATGAGCCACCGGCTCGTGCTTGTTTTGATGATCCCGATCATCATCAGCCTGCTGCTCATGCTTTTCTATGCCGCCAAATACCATAATGCCATCGACCGCATGGAGACCGTGGCCAACCTCAAGACGGACGTGACGGAGAAGATCCCAGAGACCGCGTGGAACATCGTCAGCGGCCGTGAGACGTTCCCGAGCAGCGGGATCTATTCTTCAATCCACAAGGTGAACGACACGATCGATTCAATCACGGAGCAGACGGGCGAGGAGAACAGGCTCACGCTGATCGTGGCGAGACGGACCATGCAGACGCTCGAGAACTATGTGGACCGGATCCGCGACAACGTCGATGCCGGAGTTCCCGTCGTGGAGAGCGAGGCCGTGATCGAGGAGGTGCGAGGCGTCGCGACGCTCGTCGACAGTATGCTGAACGAGTACATCGCGAAGGAGATCAACTCCACCGCGCGCATGAGCGTCAGCCTGCGCATCTGGGTTCTTGTCACGGCGATCATTGAGATCCTGATCGTTGTTATTGCGCTGTTGATCCGGGACCGCTCCGTGAAGGCGACGGCACAGTCCGTACGGCTTCCGATCGAGCGGCTGGAGGAGGCTGCGGCGCGGATCGCCGACGGCGCGTTCGACGCCAAGATCGCGGACACGGATGTCACGGAGCTGCGCAACCTGACACTGCAGGTAAATACCATGGCGGACCGCCTGCAGGCGATGATGCAGAAGAGCAACCTGGACGCGCGGCAGCTGCGCAAGGCGGAGCTCCGCACGCTTCAGGCGCAGATCAACCCTCATTTTCTGTATAATACACTGGACGCGATCGTGTGGAAGGCGGAGGCCGGAGAGAAGGATGAGGTCATCCAGCTGACCGGCGCTCTGAGCGACTTCTTCCGCATCAGTCTTTCCTCGGGCGCCGACTGGATCCCGATCAGCCAGGAGAAGAAGCACATCGAGGGTTATCTGAAGATCCAGCAGACACGTTACCGCGATATCATGGATTACGAGATCGATATTCCGGATGATATCGGCGATATTTATATTTTGAAGCTTCTGTTGCAGCCGCTTGTGGAAAATGCCCTGTACCACGGCATCAAGATCAAGCGCGGCGGCGGCAGGATCGTTGTGACCGGGCGGCAGCAGGACGGTAACCTCGTGTTCACCGTGAAGGATACCGGACTGGGTATGACGCCGGAGCAGCTCGCGGAGCTGAACGAACGAATGAAGCTGGGGCAGCCCTCGGTCAACGTGGCCGGCGGTGGTTTCGGCCTTGTGAACGTCAACCTGCGGATCCGTCTGTACTACAATCAGTCGGAGGGCCTTACGATCGAGAGCGACGCGAGCGGCACATCGGTAAGCTTTACGGTGCCGTGCAGAACCCGGGAGGAGATTAGTGAAGATGAAAGTATTTCTGGTTGATGACGAAATTGTTGTCCGGGAGGGCATCCGGGAGTCGTTCCCCTGGGACGAGACACCGTATGTTCTTGTCGGCGAGGCGCCCGACGGTGAGATGGCGCTTCCGATGATCCGCGACACCAACCCCGACATTGTGATCACCGACATCCGCATGCCGTTCATGGACGGCATCGAGCTCTGCAGGATCATGAAGGCACAGATGCCGTGGATCGGGATCGTTGTCTTAAGCGGCTACGATGAGTTTGAGTACGCGCGCCAGTGCATTCAGCTCGGTGTGCGCGAGTACCTGCTGAAACCGATCACCGCGGACGCTTTAAAGGGGGCGCTTGACAAGGTGAGCGCGCAGCTGCAGGCGGAGAGAAACACGTACGAGCACGCGGCCAGCCTTCGCGCCCGCATGGAGAGCGGCGGCAAGCTGGTCAGGGAGAAACTGGTCGGGTCGTTATTTTCCGACGAAGCGGCCGAGAAGGACGCGCAGGATGTTCTCAAGCAGCTGTCTTCCATGGGCTGCGCCGTACCGAAGCCGTACTACACCGTGATCGATGCGGCGTTTGAGCCGGTCGGGGACGGGCAGGCAGCGGCGGCGGACCTTGCGGATAACAGCGGCGGGCTCGCGCTGCCGTCACCGGGGCGCGTAGGAACAAGGTTCCTGATCCCGGGCGAAACCGGAGAAGATGTGGAGGAGAGCGCGTACGCGTTCGCCACGTCGCTTGCGAGAGAGCTCGAGCGGATCGGCGCTGTGAAGATCCGTGTCGGCATCGGCGACATCGTGGACAAGCCGGAGGAGATCTATCAGAGCTTCCGCACCGCGAGACATATCCGCCACCTTTTGGTGGAGCGCTCGGACGAGAACGCGATCATCCTCGGCACTCGCGAGATGGGCGAGGCAGCGGATGAGAAGACGCCTGCCGTGATCAGCGAGGCGAAACTGTACATGGCACAGAATTTTACGAATCCGAGCCTGATGCTGCAGGATGTGGCGAAGGCCGTCGGGATGAGCAACAGCCGTTTCTCGACGGTGTTCTCGCAGCAGAACGGGCAGACCTTCACGGAGTACCTGATCTACCTGCGTCTTGGGAAGGCGAAGGAGCTGCTTCGCAACACCACGGTCAAGGGCTCACAGATCGCCCGTGAGGTCGGCTACAACGACGCGCATTATTTCAGTTACATTTTCAAGAAAAATACGGGACTGACGCCCTCCGATTACCGGGCGCAGTATCAAAATCAACCTGAGTAAAATCATTTTTAACCGAATTTACAATCGAATACCAAACACGGTATGATATTGAACCATGTCAATATCAACCTGGATTTACCGGCGAACCCACATGCGATATCCTATGTTCGAAAGGTCGATGACGACCAAAAAGAAGGAGGATATAAAACAATGAGAAAGTTCAGATCATTGTTGCTTGTGGGTTTACTTGTCGTTTCCTGTCTGTTTGTTCTGACCGCCTGCGGTAAGGACGAGGGCGACGGAAAGATCAAGGTCGGCGTTGTCAACAACCCGCCTTCGGAGTCCGGCTACCGTGAAGCTAACGTAAAAGACATGGAGAAGGTTTTCTCCGAGGCTAACGGTTATGAGCTGAAGACGTTCTACAGCGACAAGAATGATGCACAGCTCCAGGCAGCAAAGGGTTTCATCACTGACGGTGTTGATTACCTTCTGATCTCCGCAGCGGAGACGACCGGTTGGGACGATGTCCTGAAGGAAGCGAAGGATGCAGGCGTTAAGGTGTATCTCTTCGACCGTAAGATCGCAGTTGACGAGAGCCTTTACGAGGCAGCTGTTGTTTCCGACATGGCGAAGGAAGGCGACACCGCTGTCAACTGGCTTCTCAGCCTGAACCTTCCTGAGTACAAGGTTATCCACATCCAGGGTGCCATGGGTTCCGACGCGCAGATCGGACGTACCGGTGCTTTGGACGCTCAGTTCGCATCCGGCAAGATGACCAAGATTGTTCAGCAGACGGCCGGCTGGGATGAGGCAGAGGCTAAGAAGATCGTTGAGTCCGTGATCAACAGCGGTGAAGATTTCAACGTTATCTACGCTGAGAACGACGGTATGGCAAGAGGCGCTGTTGCGGCTCTCGACGAAGCCGGCATCACGCACGGCGTTGACGGCAAGGTTGTTATCATCGGTTTCGACTGCAACAAGTGGGCACTTCGCGAGCTCCTTGCAAAGAAGTGGAACTACGACGGACAGTGCAGCCCGTTCCAGGCACAGATCATCAGCGATCTGATCAAGAGCGGAAAGTCTCCTGCGAACAAGATGATCATCAACGAGGAAAAGGGATTTGACGCAAAGACCATCACCCAGGGTGATATCGATACCTACGGTTTAGGTGACTAATCTTATAGTATGACGAGAGGCGCAGCTGAGCTGATGAGAATCAGCTTCGGCTGCGCTTTTTTACAGAATATGTGATAAACGGAGGATTGGTATGCAGGAAGAATGCTTACTGACGATGCGCCAGATCGACAAAAAGTTCCCCGGCGTTCACGCGTTGAACAACGTGGATTTTACGCTTCGAAAGGGCGAGATCCACGCGCTTATGGGTGAGAACGGCGCCGGAAAATCCACCCTTATCAAGGTTTTGACCGGTGTGTATCCGATGGACGGCGGCGAGATTAAACTGGAGGGGCAGCGCGTGCTGATCCACTCCCCGCAGGATGCCCAGAACGCGGGTATCAGCACGGTGTATCAGGAGATCACCCTGTGCCCGAATCTCACCGTGGCTGAGAACATGTTTATCGGAAGAAGCGGCGTGGTGATACGCCGTAAGGAATATGAGAAGCGGGCGGACGAGATCCTGTCAAGGCTCGGAATTCCCGCAAGGAGCACGCAGTTGCTCGGAAAATGTTCACTGGCCATCCAGCAGATGGTGGCGATCGCCCGCGCGGTGGACATGAAATGCAAGGTTTTGATCCTGGATGAGCCGACGTCTTCCCTGGATGACAAGGAAGTCCAGATGCTCTTCAGCCTCATGAGAGACTTAAAGAGCCAGGGCGTAGGGATCATATTCGTTACCCACTTCCTGGAGCAGGTGTATGAGGTCAGCGATCGCATCACGGTTCTGCGCAACGGCGAACTCGTCGGAGAGTATCTGACGGAGGAGCTTCCGCAGGTACAGCTGGTGTCCAGGATGATCGGTAAGGAACTCGAGGAATTAAGCAACCTCGGAGAGACAGAGGAGAAGCAGGACGAGGAAAAGGAAGTATTTTACGAGGCGAAAAATCTTTCGAGCAGCGACGCGCTGCCGTTTGATTTCACCATCCGCAAGGGCGAGGTTAACGGCTTTACGGGACTTCTCGGCTCGGGCAGAAGTGAGAGTGTGAGGGCAATCTTCGGTGCTGACAAGGTTACCGGCGGCACCGTGACGATAAAGGACAAGCGGGTCAAGATCACGAGACCTGTCGAAGCGATGCGAAACGGCATCGGGTATCTCGCCGAGGACAGAAAGCGCGACGGTATCATCGCGGAGCTTTCGGTGCGCGAGAACATCATCCTGGCGCTTCAGGTCATGAACGGCGTGTTCAAACCGATCAGCCGCAGCGAATCGGAAGCGTTCGCGGATGAGTACATCAAGGTATTGAACATCAAGACCGCGAGCAGGGAGACGCCGGTCGGATCCCTCAGCGGCGGAAACCAGCAGAAGGTAATCCTGGCGAGATGGCTTCTCACGCATCCCGATTACCTGATCCTGGATGAGCCCACGCGAGGCATCGATGTCGGCACCAAGCTTGAGATCCAGAAGCTTGTGCTGAAGCTTGCCGAGGAGGGCATGAGCATCACGTTCATCTCCTCGGAGGTGGAGGAGATGCTCCGTACGTGCAGCCGTCTCATCGTCATGAGAGACCGGCACATCGTGGGCGAGCTTACGGGAAATGACCTGAATCAGACGCAGGTGATGAAGACGATCGCGGGAGGTGAGGCTTAAGATGGAAAATAAGCGCAAAAAATTCTTAAGCGGCGGGCTCGGCCAGTTGACCATCCCGTTGATCGCGATCGCGATCCTTGTGATCTTCAACCTGATCCGTGATCCGGGGTTTTTCGGGATCGGGATCAGCCATAACAATGACGGCAATGCCGTTCTTTCGGGCAATATCATCACGATCATCAACGGAGCGAGTGAGCTTGCGATCCTGGCCATGGGCATGACGATCGTAACGGCGGCCTGCGGCGGACAGGATATCAGTGTCGGCGCCGCGGCGGCGATCGCGGGCAGCGTGTTTGTCAAGGTGCTGAAGTCGGGATCGTCGATCTCGGTCGGCACGGTACTTCTCGCGTTTGCGTTTTCCTGTGTCGTGGCGATGATCTTCGGCGCGTTCAACGGCAGCCTTGTCGCGATCTTCCGGATCCAGCCGATGATCGCAACCCTGATCCTGTACACCTGCGGACGCTCCATCGCTTACTGGATCAACGGCGGTGCGACGCCCACGGTTGACAGCAGCATTATCAAGGCGATCGGCGGTTTTATCCCGGGAATTCCCGTGCCGACGCCTGTGTTCATTGTCCTGTTGATGGCGATCTTGTTCAAGCTTTTGTTCCGCTTTACGTCGCTCGAGCTGTTCACGCAGTCGGTCGGTATCAACGGAGCGGCGGCGAGACTGAACGGTATCAATCCCACGCTGATCAAACTGGTCAGCTTTATCATCCTCGGCGTGTGCGTGTCGGTTTCCGGATGCATCGGCGTATCCCGCCTCGGATTGATCAACCACGAGACGCTGCTTCTCGATATTGAGATGGACGCCATCCTTGCGGTCGCGATCGGCGGCAACAATCTCGGAGGCGGAAAATTCCGGATCAGCGGCAGTATCATCGGCGCGTACGTGATCCAGATGCTCACGATCACGCTGTACGCGATGAAGGTTCCCTCGACGGACGTGAAGGCATACAAGGCTATCGTCATCATTTTACTGGTAGTCATCGGTTCCCCGGTTGTGAAGGCACGCTTCAGCAAGCTGATGGCACGCATCAGTGAGAACTGGAAGAAAGCAACGGTGAAAGGAGCGGAAGAGTAACATGAAAAATCCTTTCAAACTGTTTAAGAGAAAAGAACCGCTCACCGACACCCAGTTGCTGATGACCATCACCATCGTCATATTTTTCATCATGTATCTGTCGGCGGTGTTCGGGCTCGGCGGCGGTTTCCTCCACGCAAAGCAGATCTTCGATATGCTGAACGACAACTCGAGTCTGATCATCGTGGCATGCGGTCTTACGGTCGTCATGATCGGCGGAGGCATCGATATCAGTGTCGGCGCAGTCACATCCCTCGTGGTCATGAGCTGCGTGTTGTTCCTGAACAGGGGCGGAAGCATCATCGGATCGATCCTCCTTGCGTTGGGCATCGGTCTTGTGTTCGGTATTGTTCAGGGCTTCCTGATCAGCTATCTCGAGATACAGCCGTTCATTGTAACACTGGCAGGTCTCTTCTTCGCGAGAGGAATGACGACCATCCTTTCGATCGACCCGCAGAAGTCGCAGCATGAGGCATTTAACACTCTTCGTGGAAAAAAGATAAAGATTTCATGGCTTGGATACACGGCCAAGAACGGAAACCGCATCCCCGCCCAGATCGAGCTGGGCGTCGTGGTTGCCGTGATCGTCGTGATCCTGGTAGTCATCCTGCTCAAGTATTTCCGCCTCGGACGCAACATCTACGCGATGGGCGGAAACCAGCAGAGCGCGCTGATGCTCGGCATCAACGTGAAGAGAACCCGCTTCCTGAGTTATGTCATCAGCGGTCTTCTGAGCGGAATCTCGGGCTATGTGTTCCTGATGCACACGGGAGCCGGAAACGCGACGAACGCAGCCGGAATGGAGATGAACGCGATCGCTTCGGCGATCATCGGCGGCACGCTCCTCACAGGCGGTGTCGGCAGCGCGGTCGGTACCTTCTTCGGAACCATGAGCCTTACCACGATCAACAAGATCGTTGTGGCCAGCGGCCTGAACGAGCCCTACTGGCAGAAGATCACGACCGGCGGCATGCTTTGCTTCTTCATTTTGCTGCAGAGCGTCGTCCTCGGCAGACGGTCCGGAAAGAAATCGTCCGGGAAAATAAAAGCCTTCTTCAGGCGTTTGATCAACTCAATACGCAAGAAGAAGAAAGCATCAACGTAAGCAAAACACATTATCATGATCTCCTCTTTTTTTGCCGTGGGCGCACGGTAAAAGAATAACACCCCCTCTGCAGCGCGTCAGAGAGGGTGTTGTTTTTTTGTGCATGGTTTTGTACAATTGGGGGAGAGGATATAAGGCACGCTGAGGATGCACTTCTCCGTGTTTCGGAAAATGCCTGCCCGGTGCGGCGGAAGGAGGTACGATGGGAACGATACCGATGAATCGTGTGATGGAGCGGCTCGACCGGCTGAACGCGGCCAACGATCCGGCCGGAGCGAGGAGACACCTTCTGTACTGGCTGGAGGAGGCGCGCCTCGCTGGCGATGAGCGCGCGCAGCTGACGATCTGCAACGAGCTGATGGGCATGTTCCGCCTCGCCGGTGACGGCGACAACGCGATAAAATACGCGGAGGAGGCGCTCGCGCTTGTCGACCGGCTCGGCATCGGTGACACGGTCGCCGCGGGAACCGTGCACGTGAACTGCGGAACAGTGTACACCGCGTTCGGACGGCCTTCGGACGCGATGAAGCATTACGAGAGCGCGGCGGCGATCTACGAGGCACGGTTTGCGACACCGGAACAAGGCGGTTCGCGGCAGTCGGACAACGCGACGTCTGCAGTGGAGGGCAGTGGTAAACCGGCAGCGGATGCACGCGTCGGAAGTCTGTACAACAATATGGCAGCCTGTCTCACGGCAGCCGGGGAGTACGGGAAGGCGGAGAAGGCCTACGGCAAGGCGCTTGCCGTGATGGAGACCGTCCCGGGTTCTGAGCCGGAGCGCGCGATCACAATGCTCAATCTCGCGGATCTGCTGCGGACGGCGTACGGACTTGCGGAAGCGTGCGAGCGGATCGACGAGTGCACGCAGAAGGCCCATGATCTGCTGGAAGTCGAGGGCGTTCCGAGAGATACGAACTATGCGCAGGTATGCGGCAAATGCGCGCCCGTGTTTGAGTTTTACGGTTGGTTTGCGTACGCTGCGGAGCTGCGGAAGCGTGAGACGGAATATTATAAAAAAGCCGACTGATGCCTGCGCGTCAGATGATCATACGGAAAATGATGTGAGGATGAGTGAATGAAGGGCCTGGAGATTTCCAAAGCGTTTTGGGAGGAATGCGGCAGACCGGTTATTGAGGAGCGGTTTCCCGAGTTGATGGGACTGATCGCGGTCGGGCTGGTCGGTGCCGGTTCGGAGTGCTACGGCTACGATGACGACATTTCGCGCGACCATGACTTCGAGCATGGCTTCTGTATCTATCTTCCGGACGAGGAGCGAGTGAGCCGGAGGCAGGAGTTCCTGCTCGGCAGGGCGTACGAGTCGCTGCCGAAGGAGTACATGGGGCTTCGCAGAAGCCTGTTCAACCCTGCGGGAGGCAACCGTCACGGCGTGTTCCGCACGGCGGAGGTGTACCGCGGCATGACGGGATTGCCGGGGAAACCGGAAGGATGGAGAGATTTCCTGCGTGTGCCGGACGAGGCGCTCGCAGAGGCGATCAACGGGGAAGTATTTTACGACGGATTGGGCGAGTTCAGCGCGATCCGTGAGGCGTGGAGCAACCCGCCCAGGGACGTTGTGCTGAAGAAGCTGTGTGGCTATCTGATCCGCATGAGCCAGACCGGCGAGTACAATTACGTGCGTTGTCTGAAGCGCGGCGACGAGGCTTCCGCGCAGCTTGCGGCGGCAGAGTTTGTGCGCGCGTCGGTGAGCGCGTGGGGGTGGATACACAACCGCCCGTCACCGTACTACAAATGGTGCCTGCGATCGCTCGGGGACTACGGGGACGCGGCCGGATTGGAGAAGCTGCTGCGTGACATCCTGACCGGACGGACCGCGAACGGGGATAGAGGCGCTTTGGTGAATGACGCCTGCGGCATGATCCTTGCGGCGGTCAGGGAGACATTCCCGGAGTGCGCCGGCGCACAGGATCTGCAGCGCGCGGCGATGATGCTCAACGACCGCATCGGCGACGGGGTGCTTCGAAACATGGGACCGCTTGCGGCGATCGGCTGAGACGGCAGCGTGTTGTGGAACATGGGACCACTCGCGGCGATCGGCTGAGACGGCAGCGTGTTGTGGAACATGGGACCGCTCGCGGCGATCGGACGAGACGACGGAATGGGCGTTTCCCGCGATATGTGATCAGGAAGATTGACCGGGAAGGATATGCCCGAGAACGGAACAAGCGTGAGGTCTTGGAAGGAGAAAGAATACGGCAAGTATGAACGGTTATGAGTATGAACAGGCCTGCGCGGAGTATCTCCGCAAAAAAGGCTTTAAGGACGTCCGGGTGACGCAGGCGAGCCGCGACCAGGGCGCGGACATCATCGCCCGGCGAAAGAAGGAAAAATACGCGTTTCAGTGCAAATACTACTCGACGCCGGTGGGCAACAAGGCCGTGCAGGAGGTTTACGCGGCGGCAACTTTTTACGACTGCGACAGGGCGGTCGTGATGACCAACGCGACGTTCACCTCCGGAGCTGTTGAGCTTGCGGAGACGCTCGGCGTGGAGCTGATGCCGGGGATCGATTTTGCGAAGAAGCGGTTCGGAATGATCGGGCTTGTGCTTCTGATCGCGATGGTTGCCATGGGTGGGTTTCTATACATCGCCATCGCGAAGCCGGAGCTGCCGGAGTGGCTGTCGTTCCTGCAGCCGGAGCGGATCGCTGATCCACGCAACATCGCGTTCCTGTCGGCAGGAACGGTTCTCAGCCTGCTGCTTCTGATCATGCGGTGCAGGCGCCCGAGATCATACGCCCTGCGCGCTGACACGGTAACTGCAAAGCAGGAGAGCGGTGCAACCGACGAAGAGCTTGTGGACACGGAAGACGGGCAGCTTGACGAAGATGATCTGACCGGCGATGAGGACGATCCGGGTGACGGCGAGGACGACGATCGTATCGACGACGCGGACGATCGGCTTGGTGAAGAGTGCGAACGTCCTGGCAATGAGGATGACCCGTCCGGTGTGCCTTCCGTCAACGGGAATGCCTGCGGAGACGAAGCTGCCGTAGCGGCAGGGAATCATTTTTCGGAAAATGAGCTCATCGTGATCAGGAACCTTGTCGAGATCGTGGCGCGGGAATTACAGGAGACGGAGGATCCGGCGAAACAGGCGGTCATGGAAATGGCAATCGAGAAGGCCTGCGCGATCCTGGAGACTCACGGGATGCGACCGGAGTAAGAGAACCAAACAAACCAAGAAACCGGGGCGGACACTTTCATGTCCGCCCCGGCTCGTTAAGGGGGGTAGAAAAAATACTGTTTTAAAGTATGAGTCAGCCTTCAATCGGGATGTACTTCTTCTCTTCAACCTTCGGCTGGTCTTCCTTCTTCGGGATGGATACGATCAGAACGCCGTTCTCGAACTTCGCCTTGATATCCTCCTCGGTAACCTGCTTGCCTACGAAGAAGCTTCTGCTGCAGGAGCCGTAGAAACGCTCGCGGCGAAGATATTTGCCGTTCTTATCCTTCTCGTCGTTCTCAGACTTCTTGGTTGCGTTGATGGTCAGGTAACCGTTCTTCAACTCAGCCGTCACATCCTCCTTGCCGTAACCCGGCAGATCGATGTTCAACTCGAAGCCTGCTTCATTTTCCTTCACATCGGTCTTCATCAGGCCGTTGTAGTTGTGCGCACCCGCAAAACCGGGCTTTGCAGGAACCATGAAGTCATCGAAAAAGTCATCAAAAAGGTTTTCACCGAAAATTCTGGGCATCAACATATGTCATTCCTCCTTTGCGTGAGATAACTCACGATCATGTTTGAAGTAACTGAGGGAATTGTTGCCCCGCGGGTGTGTCCCGTAAGGTCTCTCCCTTTGTTCTGACTGCATTGTATCACATCTGTTAGCACTCGTCAAGAGTGAGTGCTAATAAAAATTGTGAATTATTTGTGTTCTACAACGGATAGCACATACTGTCTTTTGACGGGAGTTCTTTTTTATGGTATAATTTCGGTTCAGTGGAGTGCCCTTACGCGCGTTGAAAAGGGCCTTTCCATAATGAATACAGTAAAGTTTCGGAGGTTTACCATGGCTCATTTTCAGGGAACATTCTTTTCCAAAATGCTCAGCCGTCCCGTTCATTTTACGGCGGTTCTTTGCAATGATGTCGCATACGGCACGGAGAACAATCCTCATTTTACGCGTGCGACGAAAAATGTATATCTGCTTCACGGATACAGCGGATGCGACACCGACTGGTTCGTGAACGTGCCGCTCGGGGAGATCGCAAACCGGTTCAACGTGAACTTCTTCCTGCCCAACGGTGACAACAATTTCTATCTTGATCAGCCGCAGACGGGTTGCAAGTACGCGAGCTACGTCGGCAAGGAGTTCGTCGAGTACACCCGCAAGACGTTTGGTCTGTCCGACAAGAGAGAGGACACGTTCATCGGCGGCCTTTCGATGGGCGGCTTCGGTTCGCTGCACACGGCGTTCCTGTTCCCGGAGACCTTCGGCAAGGTGATCGCGCTCTCGTCGGCCCTCATTCAGAACGGCCTTTCGTTTTTCAAGCCGGACATGGACAACGGCATGGCAAACTACGACTACTATACATGGATCTTCGGCGACCTGCAGAACGCGTCGAAGACGGACATCAACCCCGAGGTTTTGGTGCGCAACTTAAAGGAGAGCGGCGCGCAGATCCCCGACGTGTTCATGGCTTGCGGCACGGAGGACTTCCTGTACCGCCCGAACTGCGATTTCAAGGCGTTCCTCGACAGCATCGAGGTTCCTGCGACGTACGTTACTGCTCCCGGAGTGCATGATTTCGCGTTCTGGAGAACGCACCTCGTGACCGGCCTTACCTGGGCTTTGGAGCCGGAGAAGTTCGCGGAGGAGTTTGGAAAATAAAGTCCGTATCAGCAAAAACAATTCCAATGAAAAGGGCATTCCCGTGCTTGCGGGAATGCCCTTTGTGTGTCTGTCTAACGGAGGCGGAGAGTACCGCCGCCAAACTTGCGGTGCAGATCAGAACTTGCCGATCGTTGTGCCGACTACGGGAAGCGTCGTGATGTCGAGAATGATCCATGCCGTCACGCCTGCCTCGATCGTGTGCTTGTGCATGTTCGCCGCGAGCTCACTCGCGAAATCCATGTCGCCGCACTTCATGACGTCGAGGATCGGCACGAGCATCGGGCTGCCGTTTACGAAGAGAACAACAGCGTCGTTCTGCGAGAAAGCGCCGGCGGTAACCGGTCCGCGGACCACGATGCGATCCTTGTACAGCTTGGCGCGCTTGATACCGACTTCGGTCGCCTTGGGAGCGATCTGGAAAGCCTCGTCAATCTTGAACATGTTGGCATATACGCCGTTGGCAGGAAGCGACTCCGTCGGGAACGGCTGTGCAGCCGGCGCGGGAGCTTCCTTAGGTCCGAAAAGCGAACTGAAAAACCCCATAATACATTCCTCCTTATTCGGCGGTTTGTCCCGTCGCGGAACCCCGCCATATTGTATAGTACAGTATATCACAGTGCGGGTTTCCATGCAACGGAGAATGCCTCGCAACACCGTCTTGTAACAAAGATGTAACATGCGGATTCTCTTCTTAGTCTTGCGTTTTCCGCGTTCGTGAGTATAATATACTTGGTTTATTGTGTGGGTTCAAAAGCGAAGCCGTTTTGCTGACCGTGCGCGTATCGGTCAAATACAGGACAGAGAGGTTCAGATATGCCTTTTTTGACGTTGGATGCGGACATTTTGCTATATATCCAGGATCATATCCGAAGCGGTTTTCTGGATAAGATTTTCCCCAACATTACGTTCCTCGGGGATGCCGGGATCTTCTGGATCGCGCTGACCGCCGTTCTTCTGTGTTTTAAGAAGACAAGGCGCGCGGCAGTGTGCTCGATGATCGCGCTTGTCGGTTCGCTGCTTCTGAACAACATTCTTCTCAAGCCGCTTGTGAACCGCGTAAGACCGTACGAGGTGATCGACGGCCTTGTGCTGATCGGCAAGAAGGCGACGGACGGATCGTTCCCGTCGGGACACACGGCAGCGAGCATTGCGTCGGCGGTGGCAATGTGCCGGTACCTGAAGAAGAGATGGTCCGTGCCGTTGATCGTACTCGCGCTGATGATCAGTTTCTCCCGCCTCTACATCGGGATCCACTATCCGACGGATGTGCTTGCGGGACTTTTGGACGGTATCCTTCTGGCGGTGATCGCGTGGGTGATCGAGAGCCGGCTGTACCGCGGCGTGCCGAAGTATGCGGCATTCGCCGGTGCGACGGAGATCGCGGGGAAGCCTGCGGATAGTGAGGACAAGCCTGCGGACGGCGGCGAGACGGAAGAGTAGGAAGCCGTACGCAGTCCTGAGAGACGGCGTGATCCGTCTGTGAAGAAAAGTGTTAACAGTAGGAAAATGATGATACTACAATTGTAGTACGGCGCGCAGCGCAGGGAGGTACGGTTTGAACGTAACGATCGTTCTTCCGTCGCTGAACCCCGATGAGAAAATGATCCACACCGTGGAGGGGATCCTCGCGGAGGGATTTACGGACATCGTGGTCGTGGATGACGGAAGCGCAGCGGAATATAAACAGCCCTTTGAGACGGTGGCGGCGATGGACGGCGTGACCGTTCTTGCGCACGAGGTGAACAAGGGCAAGGGTCGCGCGATGAAGACGGCGTTCGCATACGTGCTGGAGAACCGTCCCGAGTCCGAGGGCGTTGTGACGGTCGACGGCGACGGGCAGCATTTGCCGAAGGATATCCGCGCCTGCGCGGAGGCGATGCTTGCGGAGGGCGACAAGATCGTCCTCGGCGTGAGGGATTTTTCGAAGCCCGATGTACCGTTTAAAAGCCGCAACGGCAACAATATTACCAAGGCTGTGTTCCGCATCTTCTGCGGGATCAAGATCAGCGATACGCAGACGGGTCTTCGCGCCATCCCCAGGCAGCATCTGCCGCTCATGTGTGAGATCGGGGGAGAGCGCTACGAGTACGAGACCAACCAGCTGCTGATCTTCAAGGACAAGGGCATCGCGCTGCATGAGGTCGTGATCGACACGGTGTACATCGACGACAACGCGTCCTCGCATTTTCATCCGTTCCGCGATTCGTGGAGGATTTACAAGATCATTTTCAAGCACATCGGAACTTCCGTCTTTGCGAAGTTCATCGGTGCTTCGCTTGTCTGCTTCCTGGTTGACACGCTTCTGTTCTTCCTGCTGAATGTCGGGCTGGAAGGCGCGGGCATGCGAAAGGCGGACGGTCAGCTGCGCATCGCGCTCGCGACGGTGGGCGCGCGTGTGGTGAGCACGATCGTGAACTTCTGCCTGAACCGCAAGCTTGTGTTCAAGAGCGAGAACTCGGTCGGCGGAACGCTGGTGCGGTACTACATACTCGCGATCTGTCAGATGACGGCGTCGTTTTTGCTGGTCAACCTTGTGGCGGAGAGACTTTTGGGCATGTCCGCCGGACTCGGCGAATCAATCGTCAAATTCGTCGTCGACATGTGTCTGTTCGCAGTCAGTTTTTATGTGCAAAAACATTGGGTATTTGCCAATCGCAATAAGGATGGGGAGAAAGTTTGATGGGAAAGAGAATTTTACGGTATTTTCTGCGGTTTCTGCTGTGGCTGCTCGTCACGCTGGTGCTTGTGGCGGGCGCACTGTACTCCGTGATCTATCGGTGCTGCAACGGTCCTTCCGCTGCGGCGAAGGCAACGTTTGTCACAACGTTTAAGGAGACGGGACAGCTCAAGTTTGTTCCCAACCTTGTCATGTCGAAGGCGGAGATCCAGAAGATTGTCGACGCCAACAAGATGGGCGAGATGAACACCGAGATCGATTCGACGCTGATCAAGATCAATCACGACGACGGTCCGGATATCGACGATCCTACGCAGCCGAAGAAGAAGAACGAAGTGTTCGACGAGAACGGCATCCGCATTGAGGAAGTAGCCGGTCGTACATTTTTCGGGAAAATGATGATCATCAAGGATCCGTCCCAGGTGATCGTAGGAACGACCTATCCGTGGGGTGACCTCGGCAAGGATCTGGACAAGATCGTTGAGGGTGTCGGCGGTGTCGCCGGCGTGAACGGCGGTCTGTACCAGTCGGACAACAACAAGGGCGGCAAGCCGTACGGCGTTGTCGTTTCGCGGGGACAGATCCAGTACAATTCGCCGTCGCAGCGCGGACTGTATCTGATCGGATTTAACGAGGACGATCTTCTGGTCATCAAGGACATCCAGGGGATGAAGGCCGATGATGTGAAGAAGTACGTTGAGGAAGCGCGCATCCGCGATGCGGTTACGTTCCAGGAGGAGGCTTCCGACGCGAACAACCATTTTGTGCCGTTGGTCATCAACGGCGAGGGCCGTGAGCTGAAGGGACAGGGCAGCGGCAGCAACCCGCGTACTGCCATCGGACAGCGCGCGGACGGCGCGATCCTTCTGTTCGTGACGGACGGCCGTGGCGCCGGCGGACATCTCGGAGCGACGGCATCCGACCTGATCAGCGTCATGCTCGATTACGGTGCGGTCAACGCGGCCAACCTCGACGGCGGCAGCTCTTCCGCGATGTATTACAACGGAAATTATGAGATGACGAGTGTAACCTTCTACTATCAGCATGCTTCGTGGCGTCTTCCGGATGCCATGGTCGTGCTGCCGAAGAGCAATTGAGGAAACGCCGGCTGACCGGCGGAGTGAAGATATGAACAAGTACGAAAGATAACAGGGGGAGAGTTTCTCAAGTGGCAATTGATGAGAACAACAAGAAGAAGCCGAGCCGGGGGGAGCGGTACCGCAATCTGTATGATGCGTACCGCGACGAGACGGAGAGCGAAGAGGACGATTTCTGGAGCACGCTGAACGGACCGGTGCAGGAGGCGTCAGGCAGCTCGGGAAGAAAGCCGGAGCCGGAGGACGTCGACGACGAGGATGTCGACGACGAGGATATCGATATCGACGATGAGGACGATGACGATGATCTCGCGGATCCCGAGGAGATCTTAGCAGCGAAGGCAAGAGCCGCCAAGAGGGCATCGGCAGGAACGGCACGCGGCGCGGCAGCGGGAGTATACCGCAGTGCGCAGGCGAACGCGAGAACGGCACGCAGCGCGGCGGCGAGAACCGCACGCAACGCAGGCGCGAGCGCAAGATCAACCCGCAGCGCGGGGGATGCGTCGGAGCGCGAGGTTACGGCGCCGAGACGGAAGGTGAACAGAAAAAAACGCGAGCAGGAGCGGAAGCTTAAGCGCGGACGCAGAATGTTTATCGTGTTCCTGGTGCTCTGGTCGCTTGTGCTGATCGGCGGCGGCATCTGGCTTTGGAGATACACCGGACGGTGCCTTGTGGAGTACGAGGCGTCGCAGCCGGAAAATAACGCGGAGCGCCTTCTGCAGGAATTTGTCACCAAGGTGCGCAACGGTTCCATCGAGGGTGAGTTCAAGGAGTTCAGCGACTCTGAGGACTGGAAGCTTCCCGGTGTGTTCGAGAGCGCGACGCTGATCAAGGAGCAGTACATCGAAAAGCTCGAGGCAGTCAAAGTGTACACCTGCGTCAAGAACGAGAAGAGCTACAGCACGACGAACCCGATCTACGATATTCTCGGCGACGGTGAGGTCGTGGCGCGCATGCGAATGGTCTCGTACAACCCGAAGAAGATCCTGGCCATCCTCGAGGTGTGTGACTGGAAGATCGATACCGTCATGGCGGTCATCAACGATGACTACAACACGAAGGATTATGTATACACGGTGCCGTCGGACTATACGGTCACGGTCAACGGCGTGGTCCTGACAGATGAGTATGTTGTGAAGCACGGCGAGATCCCGAAGGAGCTTGACTACGTCAAGGACTATGTCACGATCCCGACCGATGTCACATACAAGATATGTGACCTCCTGAATAAGCCCGAGGTTGTCGTGAAGGACGCGGAAGGCAACGTTGTCGACGCGCAGCAGGACGAGAACGGGTACGTCAGCATCACGCAGGAGCCGAAGAAGGGCCTGGATGCTCCGGAGGAGCGGTATGACCTGGCGCTTCGGACGGCCAAGAAATGGATGGATTTCGTTACCAACGACCTTGAGGGCAGCAACAAGGGCCTCTGGGAGATCCGCAAATATCTCCTCAAGGATTCCCTCTTCTACGTGAAGGCGGAAGAGTACGCGAAGGGCGTGGACATCACGTTCGTCAGCTCGCACACGATCGAGAATCCGGAGTACACCGAGCTTGAGGTTACGGATTACACCGAGTACTCCGACGAGTGCTTCTCCATCCACATCCACTTCATCAAGAACATGCGGCTTGTCAAAGGCAACCGCCGCGTGACGAGTACGATGGATTCGACCTTCTACTTCATTTACGTCGATGACTCGGATGACGGAGAGGACAATCCTCACTGGACGCTCGGCGACATGATCGCGGGAGCGAAGCAGAACTACGGCACGGAGGAAGAGGACTGATCCTCTGTTGTCAATGAATACGAGATTGGACACGGCGCATCGGAAAGGTGCGCCGTGTTTTTTGTCTGAACACACGCTGAGAGAGCGCACGGAGGCGGCAGTATACGACAAAGAGCGCGGAAGTCGGAAAGGATAGCACAAGGTTTTTCCGTTGTGCGCAGGGCCTTTGTGTGGTAAACTGTATGGGAGTTCAGTCTGTCGGAACCGCGCGGTTACGGCGGCGGAAAATATGGAGGTCATTGTCATGAACAGGGAGAATAAAAGACGTTCCTACGAGAAGGGATACTATAAAACGCATCCGTGCGACGAGACGTTCGTCTGCAAGGAGTGCGGCCGCACGGTCGTGCCGGACGGCGCGGGAAGCGATCACAGAAATCACTGCCCGAACTGCCTGACAAGCCTGCATGTGGACATTGAGCCCGGCGACCGTGAGAGCGACTGCGGCGGACACATGGACGCGATCGCGGTGTGGGTGAGAAAGAACGGAGAGTGGGCGATCATCCATCGCTGCCGCGTGTGCGGCGCGATGAGCTCGAACCGCGTGGCGGCTGACGACAATCCGATGAAGCTGATGTCGATCGCGCTGCGCCCGCTTACGAACCCGCCATTCCCGATCGAGCGCATAGAGGAGATGACGCGCCTGATGGGCGGCGAAGGAAGGATCCAGTAGCCATATCCTGCGGGTATCCCGAGAGGATGGCGGCAAATTGAAAGGACAGAGTATGATCACTGCGGTGGTGTTTGATATGGACGGGGTGCTGTTCGACACGGAGAGGCTGTGTCAGACGTGCTGGCTGAAGCTGGCCGAGGAGGACGGTATTCCCAACATGGAGGCGGTGTACGCGCTTTGCATCGGTGTCAACGCGCAGACGACGGAGCGCATCGTGTACGAGAACTTCGGAAAGGATTTTCCGTACGAGGAGTACTGCCGGCGCACGAGCGCGATGTACAACGGGTATATTGAGGAGCACGGCGTGCCCGTGAAGGACGGTGTGCGCGAGACGCTTGCGAAACTGGCGGCAGCGGGACTGAAGATCGCCGTGGCGTCCTCGTCGAAGCGGGATAAGGTTCTGAAGCATATGGAAGACGCGGGGATCGCGCAGTATTTTACGGCGGTTGTCGGCGGTGATACGGTGACGCACTCGAAGCCGCACCCGGAGATCTTCCTCAAGGCGTGCGAGGCGCTCGGTGTCGCACCGGAGAACGCGATCGCGGTGGAGGATTCCCACAACGGGATCCGCTCGGCGCACGCGGCCGGGATGACGCCCGTGATGGTGCCGGATCTTCTTCCTGCGACGGAGGAGATGCGGGAGCTGTCGGCGTATGTCGCGAAGGATATGAACGACGCCTGCGGGTGGATGCTCAAGGCGCAGAAGAGATAGAAACGACGGCTGTGAGTGAATACTCGAGGCGGCGCGGAAAGAATACTAACAGGGGGAGTTGTGAGAGATGGCTTCGAACAACAGCACTACGGAACAGACGGTGAACACTGAGGCAGCGGCAGCTGCCGCGGACGGAGCAGCGATCCGTTCGCTGGCGGAGCGGCGCCCGATCCTTAAGAAGAGACTTTTCCTCTACATGACCGAGTTCTTCGCGGGCATGTCGGTGATGGCGGTCGAGCTCGGCGCGAGCCGGTTGCTGGCGCCGTACTTCAGTTCCTCGCAGATCGTGTGGACGATCATCATCGGAACGATCATGATCGCGATGGCGCTAGGCAATATCTACGGAGGACGCAGCGCGGACAAAAAGCCCGATCCGGACCGGTTGTACGCGCGCGTGCTGATCGCAGCCGTGTGGATCGCTCTGATCCCGGTGGTCGGCAAATACATCATTCTCGGCATATCGGCGCTCCTCATCTTTACGGTGAGCAGCAATTTCCTCGTGATCGCGGGCTTTGCGGCGTGCATGGTCATCTTCGTGTTCCCGCTTTTCCTGCTCGGCACGGTCACCCCGTCGCTCGTCAAATTCGCGACGGACAACCTTGAGGACAACGGCCGTCTCGTCGGCAACTTAAACGCGGCCAACACGGTCGGCAGCATCATCGGTACGTTCGTGCCGACGTTCATCAGCATTCCGGCGGTCGGTACGGCGATCACGTTTTTGATCTTCGCGGGCATTCTGCTGGCGCTCGTCGCGGTGTACTTCATCACGTCCGGGGTCGCGATCCGCAAGATCAAGAAACTGCCGGCAGCGATGATCATTTTCCTTCTGTGCTGTATCTTCGGACACAGCAGCAGCTTCGCGTTCTGGCAGAAGGACCTCACCTACGAGGGTGAGTCGATCTACAACTATCTTCAGGTGTATGAGGATGACAAGCAGGTCGTGCTCTCGACGAACGTGCTGTTCGGCGTGCAGTCGGTCTACCGCAAGGACAAAGCGCTGACCGGAATGTACTACGACTACGCGATGGCGGCGCCGTTTCTCGCGGGCGTGCATGACCGCGCGGAGATGTCGATCCTCGTGCTCGGCAACGGCTCGGGGACATTTGCCACGCAGTGCAACCGATACTTCGACAACGTGACCGTCGAGGGCGTTGAGATCGACGGGAAGATCACTGAGCTGGCGAAGAAGTATTTTGCGCTGTCGCCGGAGGTCAAGGTGACGACCTACGACGGGCGGGCGTTTCTGAACGCCATGGATGCGAAATACGACGTGATCATGGTCGATGCGTACCAGGACATCACGATCCCGTTTCAGATGTCCTCGGTTGAGTTTTTCAAGCTTGTGAGAGCCCATCTGACGGACGGCGGCGTGATGGTCGTCAATATGAACATGAAGGGTGACCGCGAGGACGGGATCAATCAGTATCTCGAGGACACCATCTCGAGCGTGTTCCCGTGGGTGCGGACCGTGGACGTTCTCGGGTCGACGAACCAGGAGCTGTTCGCCTGCATGAGGGAGCCTGCGGATTTCGCGGGTCAGATCGATAAGGAAAATGACACCGACCTCGCCGCGATGATGCGTCGTGTGCAGGAAGGTCTGCAGACATATCAGGCGGGTGACCGCATCATGACGGATGACCGCGCGCCGGTGGAGCTTCTCGGAATGCGCGTGATCGATGACCTCATCCGTGAGGAGGTCGAGCGGTACCGCGAGATCTACAAGGAAAAGGGCCTGAAAGGGCTTCTGGACGAGCTGTAGGAGCTGCAGCGGCTTCCCAACGGGAAACGCATGCAAGGACGGCAATGCGCGTATATGAGGATACTAAAACGATGAAGAACATCAATCCCTTAACAAGGACCGACTACCCGGATCCCGACGTGATCCGCGTGGATGACACCTACTACATGGTGAGTACGACGATGTACTATATGCCCGGCGGCGTCATCCTGCGCTCGTACGATCTGGCAAACTGGGAGATCGCGACATATCTGTTCGATGAGCTCGACGGCACGCCTGCGGAGCGGTTGGAGGACGGGCAGAACTGCTACGGCAAGGGCATGTGGGCGGCGTCCCTGCGGTACCATGAGGGACGGTTCTATGTCATCTTTGTGAGTCACGGTCAGGAAAATACACATCTCTTCACGGCGACCGATATCAACGGTCCGTGGGAGCACCGACGCATCCGCGGGTATTTTCATGACTGTTCGCTGTATTTTTCGGAGGACGGGCGAAAGTATCTCGTCTCCGGCAACACGGAGATCCGTCTGACGGAGCTGTCGGACGATATGACGGCACCGAAGGAGGGCGGCATCGACAAGGTGATCGTGCGCGACGACCGAGAGAAGGTGTTTCTCGGGTACGAGGGCGCGCATCTCTATAAGATCGACGGACGCTACGTGCTCACGCTGATCCACTGGCCGAAGGAGACGCAGAGGCGCACCGAGGCCGTGTTCATCAGCGACCGGCTCGACGGGGAGTACGTCGGGCGAGACCTGTTCTGGGACGACGGTGGTTACTGCGGACAGGGAATTGCGCAGGGCGGTCTGGTCGACACGCCGGACGGGCGGTGGTACGCCGTGCTGTTCCAAGATTCCGGCGCGGTCGGAAGAATTCCGATGCTTGTGCCGGTGACGTGGAAGGACGGCTGGCCGGTGTACGGGGACGACGGCAAACTGCCCGGGGACATCGATGTGGTGAGCACGAGACCGGGGTATGCGTATGCGCCGCTGTTCGTGTCGGACCGCTTCGACGATGCGGTGATCAAACCGCAGTGGCAGTGGAACCATGTGCCGGATAAGGAGCATTGGACGATCCTGCCGCAGGGCGGGCTCGCGATCACGACAGGCGCGGTGTGTAAAAACCTTACGCAGGCGCGCAACACGCTCACGCAGCGGATGCGGTTCCCGGATTGCGAGGCCGAGGTCACGGTGGACGCGTCAGGGCTTACCGACGGAGATTTCGCAGGAATGTGTGCGCTGCAGGGCGCTTACATGGCGGTCGGAATTCTGAAGGAGAACGGACGAAGATACCTTGCCGTGATCGAGCGTAAGGAGCCGACGAAGGGCTTCGGCATCGGCGGCAACGACACGGAGCCCGGTGAGGTGACGTACCGCGAGGAGATCGCGGACGATGTGATCACCGTGGGGATCCGAGCGGACTTCTGGCAGATGAAGGACACGGCGGTCGCGTTCGTAAAGCGCGGAACTGCCGACGGAAGCAAAGAGGCTGAGCTCATCGGTGAGCCGCACAAGCTGTATTTCCGGCTCGATCATTTTACGGGTGCGAGGTTCGGACTGTGCGCGTTCTCCGGCGTTACGGCGGGCGGCACGGCGGTGTTCACGGACTTTGTGTACCGCTGACAACGGAACAAGCGCTGCTGCGTAAGGGGTTGCGCGGCGGTGTGTTTATACGAACGAACATTTTACGGAGGAAGGTATGGGGCATTACAACAATTTCAAGACAGTCGTTTACATTCCCGCGGAGGTCGCGGATAAGTTCACACCGGAGAAGCTTTCGAGCGACTGGGAGTGGATCGAGAAGTACATCGGCCTTGACAAGGTGTATCTGGAGACACACCGGAACCATGTCGATGTAAAGCCGGAGCAGATCCGGATGATCAAGGAGTTTCTGGAGAGCAAGGGCGTGATCGTGTCCGGCGGCATCACGACGACGATCAACGATTTCGAGGGCACCGAGCCCGGCAAACAGCGCCTGTTCGGCACGTTCTGCTACACGGATCCGGCGATGCGCGCGCGTCTCAAGGAGATTTCCGAGTATACGGCGGGGCTGTTCGACGAGATCATTCTGGACGACTTTTATTTTACGAACTGTACATGTGAGCGGTGCATCCGCGAGAAGGGTGACCGCGACTGGGTGACGTTCCGGCGCGAGCTGATGCGTGAGGTGTCCGAGGAGCTTGTGGTGAAACCGGCGAAGGCGGTGAACCCGAAGGTGAGGATGATCATCAAGTACCCGAACTGGCGTGAGTCGTACCATTTTACGGGGTATGTGCCTGAGGTTCAGAGGGACATCTTCGATGCGACGTACACGGGCACGGAGACGCGAAGCCCGCAGTATACGGATCAGCATTTGCCGGAGTACCTGAGTTATTCGCTCGTCCGGTACATGGAAAATGCGTGGCCCGGACGCAACGGAGGCGGCTGGTTTGACACGTACGCATGCTGGTCGATCGACCGGTACTTAGAGCAGGCGTACCTGACCGCGTTCGCGCAGGCGAAGGAGCTGATGCATTTCCAGTGGAGCGACCTTGTTGAGAACCCGATGCTCTCGGCGATGGCGCTGCAGCTTGGCAGGATCGATAAGATGATGGACGGCATCGGTAACGCGTGCGGTGTTCCGGTGTACATTCCTTTCGCGTCGAGCGGGGAAAATCATCTTGAGATGCGCTTCGGCATGCTCGGATTGCCGATCGAGCCGACGCCGTTCTTCCCGGAGGACGAGCCGGATGACGAGGGGGCCGCGCAGGCGAACGCGGGTGCATTCCGCGCGGTAGGCGGCTATACCGAGGAAACCGCGACGGCGGACAATACGGCTAAGCGGCCGAGGAGCATCCTTCTCACCGAGAGCTCGCTCGCGGATGAGGAGGTTGTCGAAAAGCTGGAACGCTTCGTCCGCAAGGGCGGCAACGCGGTCATCACGACCGGGTTCTTCCGCGGGGCGGAGGAGAAGCTTCGCGCGGCGGGGCTTACGGAGGCAAGACTTTCCGGCAGGAGCATTCCGGTGACGCGCTACCAGGTGACGGGCGATTTCGCGGGATTTATCGAGCATCGCAAGACGCTGTTCTTCCCGGAGATCGTACACGGAAACAACGATTCGTGGTCGCTCTTAAACGGCGGCGACGGGGATACGCACAGCGCGCTTGTACTGCGCAGAGCGTACGGAAAGGGACGTCTGTACATCGCGGCGATCCCGGACGGCGACAGCGGTTTGTACGAGATGCCGAAGGCGGCTGTCGATGTCATCAAGAGAGTGCTCGCAGGCGGTGATTACGTGTCCGGAAGAAACGTATCCGCATTTACGTACGACAGCGGTAGAATACTGCTGTATCGCTATGTGAAGAGTGATCTGCGCCCTGAGCGAGTGACGCTGTACACCGAGCGCAAGAAGGCGGTTCTGGTTGATGATCTGACCGGTATGCGCTACCCGTCCAACGAGTTTAGACGCTTCGAGGACTTCCGTCCGAGCGGCGGAACATCGGCGGAGGTACTGCTGCAGCCGGGTAAGTTCACGAAGGTGCATTGGGAGACCGAAGAGTAGAAACCGCAGGGTGAAAACCGCGGAACAGAAAAACAAAAGAAACAGGAGAATTCCAATATGAGTCTTGACCATAGAAAAGCAACGAAAAAAGTGAAGGTGACGGACGCCGCGGGGCGCCCGATCGCGAATACGAAGCTCAATCTGAAGCAGACGAACCACAAGTTTTTGTTCGGCTGCGGCGCGTTTGATTTCATGCCGTATCTGCTGAGCATGAACTCGGACGAGGTTCCGCTCAATCGACCGGAGCGCTTCCGCCTTGATCCCGAGCTTTTGAAGAAAAAGATCGATCAGTGGCTCGCGGTGTACAACTACGGTACGCTGCCGTTCTACTGGGGCATGTTCGAGCGTGAGGAGGGCAAGCCCAACACGGAAAATCTTCTCAAGACCGCGAAGTTCATGCAGGAGAAGGGCATCACCGTCAAGGGACATCCGCTGTGCTGGCACACGGTGTGCGCGGACTGGCTTCTCAAGTATGACATCGACACGATCTACGAGAAGCAGATGAACCGCATCACGCGCGAGGTCTCGGACTTCAAGGGCGTGATCGACATCTGGGACGCGATCAACGAAGTCGTGATCATGCCGATCTTCGACAAATACGACAATGCCGTGACGCGCCTGTGCAACAAGTTCGGCCGCGTCGGTCTCATCAAGCGAGTGTTTGATCAGGCGAAGGCGGCGAACCCCGATTCGATGCTGCTGATCAATGATTTCAACACCTCGATCTCGTACGAGATCCTGATCGACGGCTGCCTTAACGCAGGAGTTCCGATCAGCGCGATCGGTATCCAGTCGCATCAGCACCAGGGCTACTGGGGCGCCGCGAAGGTGGAGGAGGTGCTGAAGCGCTACGAGCACTTCGGACTGCCGATTCATTTTACGGAAAATACTCTGATCTCCGGCGATCTGATGCCGGCGCATATCGTGGACCTCAACGACTGGCAGGTGCCGGAGTGGCCGACTACGCCTGAGGGTGAGGAGCGCCAGCGCAAGGAGATGGAGGAGATGTACCGCATTCTCTTCGATCATCCGCTTGTCGAGGCGATCACCGGCTGGGATTTCACGGACGGTGCATGGCTCGGAGCGCCGAGCGGCGTGCTTCGCAGCGACGGCTCCGCGAAGCCTTCGTATGAGATGCTCAAGGATCTCATCAGGGGCGAGTGGTGGACCGACTGCGAGGTGACGACGGACGAGGAAGGCTACGTAACGCTCACGGGCTTCAAGGGCGACTATGAGCTTACGGACGGAACGAAGAAGGCTGCGATCGATCTTCGCGAGACAAGCGAGACGACGGAGACAGTGATATTGTAAGGAGATTATTATGGTAAAATACACGATCGTTCCTTTTGAGGAGGACGATGACGACATCGAAGAACTCGTGGAAGAAAAACTCAAAGAGATTGATGAGGAGATCGCCGAGGAGGAGATCGACGAGGAAGAGGTCGTATACAAGATCGAGGACGAGGACGGAAACCTCATCGCGGGATGCATTCTGGACATTGACGGATGGAAGATCGCCGATCTCGACATCCTCTGGGTGAATGAAAACTACCGCAAGCAGGGCATCGGCTCGGCTCTGATCCGGCTTGCCGAGAAGACGGCAAGGGAGAAGGGCTGCTATCTGATGACGCTGGGAACGTTTGATTTCCAGGCAAAGCCGCTCTACGAAAAACACGGATTTACCGTGTGCGGCGTCATTAAGGACTGGCCGGAAGGACATGAAAACTATTGCATGAGAAAGCGGCTTGACGTACCGTGCGAGGAGTATTTTCCGACGAACGACAATTCCGCGCAGTATGAGGTGCTGGAGGGTACCGAGGAGGATTCGGAAACCATCGGAAGAAACCTCGGACAACACAACAGAAACTGCGTGCCGAGCATCAGCAAGACCGTATATCTCAACAAGAAGGTGCTGGACGAGAACGGCGACGTGATCGGCGCGATCATTGCGTATGTCCATGACTGGGAAGACGCGTTTATCGATATGATGTGGGTCGATGAGCCGTATCGCAATCAGGGCATCGGTTCCGAACTGATCGCGATGGTTGAGCGGGAAATGAAGGAGAACGGCGCGAAGCTGGTCCTTGTGGATCCTTCGGACTGGCAGGATGCGTTCTTCCGCAAGAACGGGTACGAGGTATACTCCACGCAGGAGGACTGCCCGAAGGGACACCTTGAATTTGTGTTGGGCAAGAGACTGTAACGAGGGGAACGGGGTTTACTCAAATCAGGTAAGAGTCGGAGCGTGATCAGAGTGAAAAACGGCAAACGGAGAAATCTGAGTCTGGGGGTATGGGTGATCCTTCTCGGGGTCATCCTCCTGATCCCCGGATATGTGTATATCGTGACTGTCGGTGACGAGTATGTGGTCCGGCAGAATATCAACGCGGAGGGCACACTTCTCACTAAGTACGACGAGGAGAGACCCGGTGACGCGGAGCTGATCGATATCGTGAGTGCGGAGCTCACGGGCGGCGAGGCGG
Source organism: Lachnospiraceae bacterium (assembly GCA_017617545.1). Taxonomy (GTDB): domain Bacteria; phylum Bacillota; class Clostridia; order Lachnospirales; family Lachnospiraceae; genus ISDg. The sequence continues at coordinate 11,288 of JAFZVZ010000031.1, read as the reverse complement.
TCATTCGGGTTCGGTCGAAGTCCAAAAACGGCAAGGCATATGTCCTGTTCGGCACGGAGGAGGAGGCGAAGGAAGACGTTTACCATGTCGCTTCGCTGTATGTTCATCGCAACGGTGTGATCACCAATGAGGACTTCTTCGGTGACTGTACCGGCATGATGACGGTGAAGGTCAGCTTCTGCCTGTATCTTGCCATTCTTCTCGTCATGCTGATCCGTAAGCTGCGAAGAAGCGTTAAGAGCAATCTGTACCGGTACCGCAACATCCTGTACTACGGCCTGGTGATCTTTCTGTCAGCCACGCTGCTGTTCCAGCTGCTATACCTGAAGTACAACAGCGGCGCGATCGGAATGCTTGAGTCGGCGAAAAATGTCGCGAGAACGATGGCTGTCGTTTCCTTCCCGCTGATCGCCGTCACGGCGATCATGGTCACCGTGAGCAACATTCAGCTGATCCGCAAAGAGGGACGCACATGGCGCAACATGCTCGGCTGCATTCTGGGCATTTTCCTTGGGATCCTTGCGCTGATGCCGGAGTTTCTCAATGAGTTTTTGCAGCGCTCAACGTGGATCGATGTTCACAACTATTCGGGAGTGGGGCGGTTTGTCGCCGAGTTCCTGGATTATACATGCGGAACGATGGCGGCGTACCTCGAGTGTATCCTGCTCGGAACGATCATCGTGAGCGTCAAGGCGGCGCGACGGATCCCCGCGTTTGACAAGGACTATATCATTATTCACGGTTCACAGATCCGCAAGGATGGCACGCTCACGAAGCTGCTGCAGTCCCGCGCGGACCGCGCGATCGAGTTCGCTTCGATGCAGAAGGCGGCGGCCGGTAAGGACATCACGTTCGTTCCGTCCGGCGGCAAGGGCAGCGACGAGGTGATCTCCGAGGGCGAGGCAATCCGGAACTACCTGCTTGAGCAGGGTATCCCGGAGGAGCAGATCCTTGTGGAAGACAAGTCGGTTGATACAGCGGAAAATCTTAAGCTGTCCGCGGAGCTGATCCGCGCGCAGGAGAACGGGGAGCAGGCGAAGATCGCGTTTGCCACGACCAACTACCACGTGTTCCGCGCTGGCATGCTCGGAACCTCGCAGGGACTTGATATCGAAGGCATCGGGAGCCGCACGAAGCGGTATTTCTGGGTGAACGCGTTCGTGCGCGAGTTCATCGCGACGATCTACGAGGAGCGCAAGCGTCACGCGTTTGTTATGGGCATGCTGATCCTGATCGGACTGGCGCTGGTTGTGATGCAGTACATCTCCAACGTGGTGCTGGCATGATCAGTTAACGGAGGACTTTATGATCCATGCGATCCTTACGATCGACGATATCGCTTCGGCCAATACGCCGGTGAACGGCGCGCCGCTTCTGGTCGATCCGGGCAGTCACATTCTTCTGTTGCACGCGCACGACGAGACCGACGAGATGGTGCCGGGATACTACCGGCTGTTCATCGAACGGCTTCTTGAGAACGGTGTGATCTTCGATGTTCCGGAATTCATTACGCTGTGATAATGCAGGGGTGTCAAGCTGTCCGATAATGATATTTGAAAAAACGGTGTTGACATTTTCCGAATGCACCTGTATAATCCGAAAATGGTGAGCGTCATCAGACGACTAATATAAATACGCGTGAGCGAGAAAGGGAGGTATACAAATGATAGTCACAAAACGTTTTACCAGAACACATTTGTATATTGCAGTTGCCTCCCGGAGAAGCGCGGAATAAGCGATAGTACTATGCTCGTACTTTGATTCTGCATAGGATTATTATGCCGATATTTTGCCCCGACACCGGAAGGTGCCGGGGCTTTGTTTGTGTTAAGCAAACGAACACAAACATGAGCAAACCGAAAGAAATGAGGTTTGCGAATGCGCTCCGGAGGTGTATTTTCTTTCAGAAAGTAGAGGTGATACCCTTCATGTTTCAGATAAAAAATGTTACAATAACTCATAATAAGGATCTGCATACGATCCTTCAGAATTTCTCCCTCGTGCTGAACGACGGCGACCGTGTCGTAATGATCGGCGAGGAGGGAAACGGAAAGTCCACATTGATGAAGTGGATCTATGATCCGGAGCTCGTTGACGACTATGTCGATTACAAGGGTGAGAGGGTCATGAGCGGCGAAAAGCTCGGATACCTGCCGCAGGAGCTTCCGGAGGAAGAGAAGCACAAGACGGTCTGCGAGTACTTCTGCGAGAGCGCGGAATTCCTCGACAAGACGCCGAAGGAGCTCTCGAAGCTGGCATCGGGCTGTCATGTCGAAGCGGAGTTTTTCTACCGCGAGCAGGAGATGTGCACACTCTCCGGCGGCGAGCGCGTGAAGGCGCAGATGATGCGGATCCTCGTGGAGAACCCGACGATCCTGCTGCTGGACGAGCCGTCGAACGATATCGACATCGAGACGCTCGAGTGGATGGAGGAGCTGATCAACAGCTGGCCGCACGCGGTGCTGTTCATCTCGCATGACGAGACGCTGATCGAGCGCACGGCCAACCGTGTGGTACATTTCGAGCAGCTTCGCAGGAAGACGATGTGCCGGCACACGGTGGCGAACGTGCCGTACCGGCAGTACGTCGAGGAGCGGCAGAATGCATTCGAGAAGCAGGAGCAGGTCGCGCAGTGCGAGCGGCGCGAGAAGCGCATCCGCGACGAGAAGATCCGGAAGCAGGAGCAGGCGGTGAACGCGCAGCTCAGCAACGCGCACTATTCGTTCCACGACGCGGTCGGGCGGATTCTCAAGAAGAAAATGAAGAACGTCAAGGCGCTCGAGCACCGCTTTGAGCGCGAGGACGAGAACATGACCGAGATGCCGGAGCAGGAGGAGGCGATCTTCTTTAAGCTCGGCGATGCGAACAGCGTGATCCCGTCCGGCAAGTGGGTTGTCCGGTGTGATATCCCGGCGCTTACGACGGTGGACGGCAGCCGCGTTTTAGCGGAAAATGTAACCCTCAAGGTTCGCGGTTCCGAGAAGATCGGTATCATCGGCTACAACGGCTGCGGCAAGACGACGATGATCACGAAGATCGCGGAGGAGCTGCTCTCAAGACCGGACCTGCGGGCACAGTACATGCCGCAGAACTACGAGGAGCTTCTGGACCTCGATGAGACGCCCGTTGATTACCTGGACACGACCGGGGACAAGGAGGAGCGGACACGGATCCGCACATATTTAGGATCTCTTAAGTACACGGCGGATGAGATGGATCATCCGATCCGCGAGCTCTCGGGCGGACAGAAGGCGAAGGTGTTGCTTCTGAAGCTCAGCATGTCGGGAGCGAACGTGCTCATCCTCGATGAACCGACGCGGAATTTTTCGCCGCTGTCGGGGCCGGTGATCCGGCGGATGCTTGGGGATTTTCCGGGGGCGATCATCAGCGTTTCGCACGACCGTAAGTATCTATCGGAAGTGTGTGACACGATCTACCGGCTCGGTCCGGAAGGTCTAGTGAAGGAAGAAGATTGGAGCAATCATGATCAAACGGTTTGACACTGTTGAAGGACAGTACATCGAGAAGATTTACGGACAGGACCGCCTTGCGTATGCGCACACGGACACTTCGGATCTGTACGATCTGGTCGAGTGGGCGGAGCGCGGCGGCTACCCCGGCTCGGTGATCCTGTTTTATGATCTTTCGAACGGCAAGGTATACAAGCCGTTCCGGAAGAAAAAGAACGTCGCGTACACAGACCCGGTGTACGCGGACGGACAATACTGGTTTTTACAGGGCGATTACGGCAAGGGAAAGGTGACGCTGTACCGATATCTTCCCGGCGAAACGCCCGAGGCGGTCACGGCCTTCGGAACGGACGAGGTGAAGCTTTATAACCTGCGGATCGTCGGAAGCGAAGTGCATGTGCTCAGCCAGAACGGCGAGACGGCGGAATGCTGTTATCCGGAGCATTTTACGATGACGCTCACACCGCATCAGACCGTCGAGCTGATCGAGGATGGTAAGGTTTACCTCGAGGAGTGGGTCGAGGAAGGCTGGGACACGGAAAATGACCGTGCGACCGATAAGTACAAGTACTACCACAAGGTGGTCGTCAAGGACATGGACGGCAACACGGTCTCGGAGGAGGTCGGGGCGCTGTACCGGTCGCCGGACGGAACCTGGTGGATTTCCTGACGAGGGAACAGGCGTGCTGCCTGTCAAAGAAAGCAAATACGGAGAAGAAATGAATACGATCGGAACCAAGACAATTGAGACGGAGCGGCTGATCCTTCGGAGATACCGCGTCGAGGACGCTGAGGATATGTTTAACAATTGGACGTCCGACCCGGAGGTTACGAAGTTCCTGTCATGGCCGACGCACACGAGCGTCGATTTTACGAGAAGCCTCCTGACGAAATGGGTTTCGTTCTACGAGGACGGGAAGACCTACAACTGGGGCATCACCGTGAAGGGCGATGATCACGTCATCGGCAACATCGCGGTGGTCGAGCGTGAAGAGCGGACATGCTCCTACGAGATCGGCTACTGCCTGGGCAAGGCGTACTGGGGCAAGGGTTTCATGCCGGAGGCGCTCCGGGCCGTGATCGACTACCTCTTCGAGGGCGAGAGCGACCTGATGCGCATCTACGCGACGCACGATCTTCGAAACCCGAAGTCCGGGCGCGTGATGCAGAAGGCCGGCATGCACTTCGACGGCATTTTACGAGGCGCCAAGAAGAACATGCGGGGAATTCACGACACGGCGTATTATTCGGTGCTTCGAAGCGACCGCGTGACGCGGGAGCAGTACGAGCAGCTCTTCCTGGATATTCATCCGGGGTACTTCGAGCGCGACTATGTGAAGCGCGTACCGGATGATGAAGTTGCCTCGGAACAGTTGCTGCGGCTTCAGGAGTTTGACCCGGAATGCTATGTAAAGGATTTTCCGGAAAATGTCACCTTCGGTTATTACAACGGTGACTTCGAGGAGCTAACGGAGGCAGTCGCGAAGGTTATTCCGCACTGGGTGCCGCTTTTTTCCAGGGAGTCGCGCGTCTACTGCGGTTTTGTGGACGGCAGGATCGCGAGCTTCTGCATGATCGAGGACTTCGGCGAGCACGTTGTGGATGGCATGACCTGGAAGATCGGCGGTCCCGGCTGTGTCGGGACGCTGCCGGAGTACCGCGACCGCGGGATCGGACTTTCGATGGTCCGCAACGTGACGGAGATCCTGCGGGAGGAATTGTACGACTACAGCTATATCCACTACACGTACGAGACACAGTGGTACGGCAAGCTCGGATACAAGACCGTGCTGCGGTGGAACGGAAGCGGGTTTGTTGCCGAGTGATCATTCGGCGAAACGATCATTCGCAGCATGTGTTTGATACAACGAAAAGAGGGGATATGATGAATGTTTCCATCCGGCCGATCGGGCCGAACGATTATGCGGAAGTGTCGACGATCTGGCGCGAGGTGCTGGACGTGCCGTTTGTCACTGCGGAGTGGGCTGCTTCATTTTACGAGGATGTGAAAAATGATGCGAACTACGAGACATATGTGGCGGAAGCGGACTGCCGCGTTGTCGGACTGGTCACCACGGTGGTCACAAGGTCGATCGAGTTCCCGAAGAACGGGTACACTAAGGTGAACGGACTTGCGGTGCTGCCGGAGTATCAGGGACGCGGGATCGGAAGAAAGCTTCTGGAGACGATTGAGGCGAGGGCTGCAGAGCGGGGCGCGGGACACATTGTCCTGGCTTCGGGGATGCAGCGCACGGAGGCGCACAAGTTCTACGAGTGCGTCGGTTACAAAAAGACATCGTTTTGGTTTCGCAAGAACCTTGATTGATGAAAAAAAGATGTGGGAGGGAATAATGGCAAACGATTGCGGATTTTCCAAGGACAACGACTGGTTTCGTTACCGCACAGGCGCGATCTTAGTGCGGGATGGGAAAATGCTGTTCGTGAGATCGATGTACGGCGGCTACTTTTACATGGTCGGCGGCGGAGTACACATCTGGGAGACGTCGGCGGAGTGCGTGGAGAGGGAAACCTTCGAGGAGACCGGGGCGCACTGCAAGGCGGAGAACGTCGCGGTCATATGCGAGAACATTTTCCGCGGAAGCGACGGAGAGATCGACAACAAACGATGCCACGTGCTGGAGTTTTACTACCGGATGAACGTGCCGGACGATGCCGTGTTCAACGAGGCCAATGACGAGGGCGAGGAGCTCGTGTGGGTTCCCGTGGAGGATATTCCGAACGCGGATATCCGTCCCGCTTTCCTGCGGGATCGTCTGGCGGGAGTGCTTGCGGGGGAGCCGCTGATCCACGTGATCAACAGGGAGACCACCGCGGACTGCTGAGAGGCAGGATCGGGAAGCCGGAACAGCGAAGAGCGCGTTAACAACGAATTCATCGAAAAGGAGATACAACACACATGATACTGCATGACGGTCGGCCGGAGAGCCTTGAGGGGCGCTTGCCGCGCGAGGTGAGGACGTACGACTATCTTGATAACTTGGGGATCGGATACAAGAGAACCGATCACGAGCCCGCGAACACGATGGAGGCGTGCAACGAGATCGACGCGATCCTCGGGGTCATCATCTGTAAAAACCTTTTTCTGTGCAACCGGCAGAAGACGAATTTCTATCTGCTGATGATGCCGGGGGACAAGAAGTTCAAGACAAAGGAGCTCTCCAAGCAGATCAACTCGGCGCGGCTGTCGTTCGCGGAGCCGGAGGATATGCTTAAGTACCTCGACATTGAGCCCGGCGCGGTGAGTATCATGGGACTGATGAACGATACGGATCACGCCGTGCAGCTGCTGATCGACGAGGACGTGCTGAAGGATGAGGAGCTCGGCTGCCATCCGTGCGTGTGCACCTCAAGCCTGCGGCTGAAGACGAAGGACGTGATCGAGAAGTTCCTGCCGTCGACAGGGCACACGTACAAGACCGTGCATCTCGTCGGAGAAGACTGATCAAAGGAAAGTGAGGGGAATGCAATGAGATTGTTACTGGTACGCCACGGAGAGCCGAATTACGAGCTGGACTGTCTGACGGAACTGGGGCACGAGCAGGCGAAGGTCGTAGCGGAGCGCCTGATGGAGGAGGGGATCGAGGAGATCTACTGTTCGCCGCAGGGGCGTGCGCAGCAGACCGCGAAACCGTTCGCGGAGCTGTCGGGGATCAACGAGATCCACACGCTTGATTTCATGCGCGAGCTTCGGTTCGGCAGTTTGGAAAATCTGTACAGGGAAGGAAATCCCTGGCTTTGCTCGTTCGGTTTGATGCACAAGGGGGTGGATCTGCAGGATCCGAACTGGAAGGAATTTTCCGATTTCGCCGACAATACGGCGACGGTTGATGTGGGCACGGTTCAGGCCGGAGCCGACGCGTGGCTGGAAAGCCTCGGGTACGAACGGGAAGGGTTATACTACCGTTGTAGAACCGCAGATGATAAGGAAAAGACGATTGTTTTGTTCAGCCACGGAGGCTCCTCGACGGCGCTTCTGTCGCGCGTGTTCAACATTCCTTTTCCGCACATGTGCGTCATGTTCGGACACGTGCCGCACACCTGCATCACGGCAATCCGGTTTGATCGCAGACCGGACAGCCTCTCGATGCCGATCCTCGATTACTCGGTGGACGCACGGCATCTGAATGTGTTCAAGGAAGGCATGACCGGTTCGGTGGAGCGGGCGCAGAGCTAACGCTCCGGATCCGGCCGAAACCAATATTGCGGGGCAACCCGCGCAACTGAGAAAGGGTGAGTTCAATGGTAATGTTTTTGAGACTTCGGAATATCTGATCGCATGAAACCGTTGATGGATGGTTTCATGCCCTGTTGTGACACTTGAAACTATGAAATCAAAAGGAGATTAGAAAAATGATATTCCAGGACAATATAATCAAACAATATTTGAAAAATGTGTACTTTGTAGCGGGCACGCCCTGCGGCGGCAAGACGACCGTAACGCGGGCGCTCGCAAAGAAATACGGGATCCCGGTGTACGACATCGATGAGCGATTCCCGGAACACCAGGCAATGTCTGACCCGGCGTCGCAGCCGGCGATGAACAGGGAGTTCCGCAACGCGGATGAATTTTTCGGCCGGAGTGTCGAGGAGTACAAGGCGTGGCTTATTCAGAATACGAGGGAGCAGCTCGATTTCGTGTTGCTCGATCTGATGCGTCTTTCGAAGGATCAGATCATTCTGTGCGACTGCCATCTGACACTGGAACAGGCGGCGCAGATCACGGATCCCGCGCACGTGGCGTTCATGCTGAAGAAGCCGGAAAATCTTGTGGACGAGTATTGCAACCGCCCCGATCATCAGGGCTTCAGCGACTTCATCCACAGCGCGACCGACTTTGAAAAGGCGAAGGCGACCTGCAACGAGACACTTCTCTCGCTCAACGCGAAGTATTACGAGGACGTGAAGGCGAGCGAGTATTTCTGGCTCGACCGCGCGGACGGCAGGAGTGTTGAGGAAAATGCGGCGCTGACGGCAAAGCATTTCGGGTTCGACCGGCTGATGCAGGGTACGTCGGAAGGGGATGAACAATGCGCTTCCGCGGACGAAACTGTTCCGCCGGACGTGATCGTCGTGAGCGACGGGTCAATCATTCGAAAGGTAAACAGGAACACACCGCTTGCGATGGATTTCCTTCGCTTCGTGGAAAACTGCTCATGGACGGAGGTTCGCGACCATATCGCGGGACTTGTCCGCAACTGGGAATTCACGGACTGGGAAACGATGTTCGCGGTTGTGAGGGACGGTAAGATCGTCGGAATGGCGTCACTTCTGAAGACGGATTATTATCCGCTTCCGGAAATCTATCCGTGGGTGTCGTGCGTGTTCGTGGAGGAAGAGTACCGCGGTCATCACCTGAGCGGCAAACTGATCGAAGCGGCCAACCTCTACGCGAAGGAGCAGGGCTTTACGAAGACTTACATCCCGACGGAGTACACAGGACTGTATGAGCAGTATGGCTACACGTACGTAAAGGACATCGTCAATTACGGCGGAGGCACAGACCGGCTCTATGTGAAAGAGTTGTAACGTGAGCTGAAACGGCGGTTTCATGATCGCTGACGATGTGACAGAGGTGGTGGATCTCATGAACTATTTCGTGGAAGGAATTCAGGGCGCGGGCAAGAGCACGCTGGTCAGCCGTCTTGCGGAACATTTTCCGAAGTATCAAGTGTTTCGCGAGGGCGACTACAATCCGGTGGAGCTTGCCTGGTGCGCGTATATGACCAATGTGCAGTACGAGAACGTGATTGCGAAGTATGACAGCCTCCGCGACGAGATCATCGCCAACACGCACACGGAGGGCGATCGTCGGATCGTCACCTATACAAGAATCATCACGGATGTTCCGGGGTTCCACAAGGACCTGGAGCAGTACGAGATCTACAATGATCGCCTGGGCCGTGCGGAGTTTGAGGAGATCATCCTCAGCCGCTACGCGCGGTGGAACGGCGACGAATCAATTTTTGAGTGTTCTATTTTCCAAAACATCGTGGAGAATCAGATCCTATTTTACGAGATGAATGACGAAGAGATCGTGGATTTTTTCCTGCGGCTTAAAGCCGTTCTCGCGGGGCGGGACTTCCGGATTTTGTATCTGGATGCAGATGACATCGCCGGGTCTCTTCAGGTCATCCGTAAAGAGCGTGTCGACGCGAACGGCGTCGAGATGTGGTTTCCGCTGATGGTCGGATTTCTCGAGGAGAGCCCGCACGGCGCGCGCCACGGTTTGAAAGGGTTTGAAGGATTGGTAAAACATATGGAGCACCGCAGATCCGTGGAAAAGCGGGTCCTCGCGGAAGTATTTCCCGAGCAGTCGGTGATCCTTACATCGAAACAATATGATCTGGATGCGGTATTGGCCGGAATGTGAGCCTGCCGCAGGACTTGGAGGACAAAAAGACGAATATTCTTAATTTGGCAAAAGAACTATATGAACTGAACGGTTACGAACTTCATGCGGTGCCCGGGCATGAGGGCGGCCGCAATGAAATCTACGTATGCACGCTTGACGGTGAGAGAAAGTATGTGCTTCGCATCTCTGCAACGGGCGACCGCGCGGAGGAGGAGTACCTCGCGGAGACCGAGTTTGTGCATTATCTTGCAGCTAACGGGGCGCCGGTTGCGGACGTGATCCCGTCGAAGAACGGGAAACTTGTGGAAATCATTTCTTCGGAAAATGAGCCCGTTTTCGTGAGTCTCTTTGAGTTTGCGAAGGGTATGCTCATGTACGACAACGGCTACCGCTACCGCGAGGGAGCGCCGCTCACGGAGTACTTCTACAATACCGGCAAGGCGCTCGGAGCGATCCACCGGCTGGCGAGGGATTTTGCGCCGAAACACCGCAGAGCGGACTATTTTGACAAATTCAACATGGACTACATCGGGCAGCTGATCCCGGATGAGTACACAGAGTTGAAGGAGGCGATCGCCGACCGGATTCGGCAGTTTACGGAGCTTCCGCAGACCGCGGACAACTACGGGCTTGTGCATTTCGATTTCTGCGACGGCAACTACCACGTGGATATGAGTAACGGCAATGTGACGGCGTTTGACTTTGACAACTGCTGTTACTGCTGGTACATGTTCGACCTGGCACACCTGTGGACGCACGGCGTCGGCTGGTTCCAACACGAGAGCGATATGAACAAGCGCAGGCAGGGGATGGACTGGTATTTCAGCTACGTTCTGGACGGCTACCGCAGTGAGACCGCGGTTTCCGAGGAGGAGCTGTCGAAGCTTACACTCTACATCGACATGACGATCATCGAGAGCATCGTGGACGAGTTTGAGTGTGCGGCGCGCGAGGGCGAGGACGTCGATCCCGAGGACATCGAGGACGATGCGGAGTGCCTGATCAATGGGATTCCTTACGGAGGATTCTTCGAGGAGTAGAAATGATTTCTTTGACAAGACAACAGATGGAAAATAAGTTTGCCTCATTTTGCGAAGAGTTGTTTCGCCTTCCCGAGATCGAGAGTATCAAGGCGAGGAGCGTGACGGTTCGGCGCGAGGATCTGAGTGAAACCGCGAAGGAGGCTGTAGCAATCGGCTATCACGACTGCTTCAGCGACATTGACATGGGAATCCGTGTCTGCCTTCCGGAGGACGGTTCCGTCACTCCGGAGGAGTATATGCGGCGGATCGACCGCTTCGGCATGACGGACGAAACGGCGCTCGGATGGATGTTCGTGCCGGAAAATGCGATGTACCGTATCATTTTCCGAAACGGAATGCGGTATGACTTCGGCTTTGAGTTTACGTATGCGGACGGTGCGAGCGTGGAGCTCGGCGAGGCGC
>JAFZVZ010000030.1 GCA_017617545.1 Lachnospiraceae bacterium | reverse complement strand
GCTGAAGTCCGCGATCTCCTTCATCGCCGTCTTGTTGGACGGAGCGAGGTCAGCGGAACCGCCGATCAGGTTCGGAACCTTATTCTTAAGCTTGTTGAGAGCCCAGCCGCCGAGGTTTCTCGTAGCGTCTGCCTTCTCCTCGTAAGCCCAGTACTCTGCGTCGTCGATGAGAGGCTTCGCGATGTCCATGTTGAACTCGTCGTCCCAAGCCTGCTTCATCTCCGGGAACTTCGCGCAGTAGTCAGCGAAGAGAGCGTTCCACGCGTCCTCATCCTTCGCATGCTCAGCTGCGAGTGCCTTGTAGTTGTCATAGACTTCCTCAGGTACGAAAAATGCTTCCTGCGAAGGCCACTCAAGGAACTCCTTCATGGCTGCAACATTTTCCTCACCGAGAGGCTCGCCGTGCGCGGACGCCTTGCCCTGCTTCGCCGGGCAGCCGTAACCGATCTGCGTCTTCACGGTGATCATGGAAGGCTTCGTCGTCTCAGCCTTGGCAGCCTCGATCGCTGCTGCGATCTCCTCGAGGTTGTTGCCGTCCTCGACAACGAGCGTCTGGAAGCCCATCGCGCGGAATCTTGCCTGAACATCCTCGGTGAACGCGATGTCGGTGTTACCCTCGATACTGATCTTGTTGCTGTCGTAGAACACGATCAGCTTGGAGAGGCCGAGCGTACCTGCAAGGGACATTGCCTCGTAGGAAACACCCTCCATCATGCAGCCGTCGCCGCCGAGCACGTAGGTGAAGTGGTCAACAACCGGATAGCCGGGCTTGTTGAACTTCGCGGCGAGATGAGCCTCAGCCATCGCCATACCGACTGCCATACCCATACCTGCGCCGAGAGGTCCCGTGGTCGCCTCAACACCCTTGGTGTGGCGATACTCCGGATGACCCGGGGTCAGGGAACCGTCCTGACGGAACTGCATCATATCTTCCTTGGTCAGGCCGTAGCCGAACAGGTGAAGAAGGGAGTACAGAAGCGTCGAGCCATGTCCGCCGGAGAGGATGAACCGGTCACGGTTCGGCCAATCGGGGTTGGCGGGATTGTGCTTCATATGCTTTGCCCAAAGCTCGTATGCAACGGCAGCCGAGCCGAGCGGAAGACCCGGATGACCGGACTTCGCCTTCTGGATCGCATCAGCCGCGAGAACGCGGATGGCGTTGACAGACATCGTATCGATCGATTTGCTCATATCTTAGATTCCTCCGAGGAAAATTCTCCCTGCATTTTGCCCGCCCGGCACCGGCTTCACGCTTCGCGCAAAGCATGTGTCAACGACCGGCAGCGCGGCAGGGGCCGCGAACGCCCGCAACACGAGCGCACATCAAAGGAAACGCTGATTAATCAGCGTTTCCTTTTAGCCTCTGGCAGATCGCACGAATGCGCAGCGGAATGCCCGCTTCGCGGGCGCGCATTCGGCGGCGATTGGCGCAAATTGCGTCAATCGATTCAAATTGGGAAACGCTGAACGGGAAACTTGAAATCGATTGAATTCCTCAGCGTTTCCCAAAGAATAATACCATAACGCCCCCGTCAATGCAAGACGGGAAACCGAAATCGAGCAGGGGGATTACAGATTTTCGGTCAGGATTCTTCCTCCTCCCAGTATTCGTAGAGGTAGCCCGACTCCTTTCTTCCCGGATCCGTCAGGGAATACGTTTTGACCATGCGTCCGCGCTCGTCGTATTCGGTCACGGTCTCGATGCTCTTGCGGCATACCAGGCGGCGCAGGATCCCCGCCTCGTCAAACTCAGCTTCGTACAGATCCCCTTGGTCCTGTGTGATTTCACTGTACTGGACCTCCTGTGTTTCCCCCGGATCATATTGGTCCGGAAGATCCACGTAATATATCTCGCATTTCTCCTCTGTCCCGTAGTTATAGTAATCCGTCACGTGCTGTACTTTGCCGGCGATCCCGGGAACCTCGACAAGCTCCACCGTGTACTCCTCCACAACCTTCCCGTGGTCGGTGAGCCTCCTTAAGAATTTATTGTCCTTCCGCTCCTCCGTCAGCACCAGATCAATCGACTGGATTCCGTCATTCCTCTGATGCGAGAACAGCGTCTTCACCGTGTTCCCGTCCTTGTCGTATGAGAACTCCCACAGCACGTTGCTTGACTGGTACTCGCCCCAGAACAGATCCGAGTACACCGCCTCATCGCGGATCAGCCTTCCTTCCGAGTCCCAGTTGCGGTTAACGACAGCCGCTACCCCGCCTTGTGCGTTGTCCGTATAAACCATGGACATCGCACACCCGTCGGCATCGTGCTGATACGTGAAGTCAAGCTGATTTTCTTCCGTTTGATCCTCAAACCAGACAGCGGATTCAAGCTGCCCTGAAGCGTTATACGTTCGTGTTCCGCAGGGCCTCAAATTCCCGTCGTCTGCGATGACCGTCCACGTCCCGGTCCCGGTCTCGGGATCGAACGTCTCCTCATACGAAAAATCGGTTGTGACGATCACCTTCTTCAGTATGATATCGCCGTCGCCGCGCACAAGCTGCCCGATCACCTCTCCGCTGCCGGTGAACGTCCGGATTCCCGTGATCACATCGGAATCACTGTCGTACGTGTACTCGGTGATGATCTCATCAATGCCGGGCTTCACCTCTGAACAAATGTTAAACCAATGGTTGAACGCGTCCCAATCCGCGACATCATCCGGGAGCTTTTCCGGAAATCCGCTCTTGTACTCCTCCGGAAAATGAAGGTGGATCCACCCCTCGGCTCTCGCCTCCGCATGCACCTCCTCAAACTTCACCGACCGCCGGATCAGCCGCCCCTTCTCGTCGTACTCCTCCGACCTTGTCGGATAATCCTTCGACCAGACGACATGTTTCAGAAGCGTCTTCCCCGTACTGTCGTAGTACCATTTTTCGACGAACGTAACATCCCCTGCACCATTGTACTGAGCCAGTGAGCGCTCCGTGATCCGGTTCTCGTACTCCTCGTATAGAACCTTCGTTCCGGTTTCTTCGCTGTACTCGTAGGTCCGGAATCCAAACGAAACCTGTTTCTTCTCCGGCGCCTCCGGCTCCGGTTCCGGCTTCCCGCAGGAAACCGACACGACCGCCAGCAAAACCGCCAGCGCGATTGCCGTAACTTGTCTTCTCATGATAAATCCCCCCTGAAATCCTTCCGGATACTGCACCGTTCAGTGTAGCACGCGCGCGGAGGGAATTCAAGGGGGATGGGGTTTATTATAGGTCCTTCATTTTCCGAAGAAATACTGCCGGCTCACAAGAGCAGCGGGCTTACTCCAGCGTCTTCAGAGCATCGCTCTTCGGGATCCTGTGGATCTTCCAAAGCTGCAGCGCCACAACCGCGATGTAGCTCGCGAGGCCGATCAGCACCATCTTGACGTAGCAGGCGCTGTCGATGCAGTACGGCAGGTAGCCGCTCATGCGCTGGTACAGGTAGGTCTTGAAGACCAATCGCAGCAGCCACGAGACAAGCGGCACCGCCAAAAGCAGGCTGGCGAGAACCACAAGCGACGTCGACACGATGTACAAACCGCCGATCTCCCGGCCGGTGAAGCCGAGGATCTTCGTCATCGAGATGCTCACCGAGTTGCGCTCAATGATCTGCTTCGCGAGGAGGTAGACCATCAGGACAAACATGAGAACGCCGAACCATTTGACGGGCTCCATGAAGTCCGCGAAGGATTTCCAGAGCTGGTCGGCGAAGCTGCCGAACGTCTCGCTGTCCAGACGCATGTACACGTTTGATTCCGTGAGCTCCGAAAGGTCTCTGTCCGCAAAATACCCGCTGTAGTAATCGGGCGTCTTGTCGAACATCTCATTGAACTCCGGAAGGTTCATGAACACCGCGAGCGACGCCTCGTACGGGTACTCCCCGGCGACGACAAACTCGTAGTTTTTGTCCGCGTACTTATCATAGAGGCTGACCCGATCGCCCACGGAGACGTTGTATTTGTCCATAAAGCCGTTCGAGATGAGCGCCTGCCCCTCGGGGATCGCGGTCTTCACGAACTTGCTGTCCGCGGAGACGCCGTAGACCGAAACCTCGTCCGTCTTGTAGTCCTTCTTCGTGGTCTCGAGCGTCGCGATCGCGAACTTCTCCGCGCCGTCGCCGGCCTCCTCGGGCGTCTTTAAGATGTACTGGTAACGGCTGATGCTCGTGTCCTCAATGCGTTTCGCGACGTCCCGCAGAAGCGGCTCGAACATCAGTCCGAAAATGATGATCGCGCCGGCCAGGATGATGCCGACCGCCATCGTGATATAGTTCGGCAGGTTCTGCAGCAATATACGGGTGCGGAACCGCCAGGTGAACGGGATTTTCCGCGAAAGCTTGAGAGCGCGCTTTCTCTTCCGTCCGGAGATGTCGCGGCGCAGGAACTGCAGCGGGCCGATGCGCATTTTCCAGATCAGGATCACCGCGTTGATCACGATCATGATGATCGTCGGCCACAGCGTCGTGATCACGAACGCCTTCTTGTTCCAGAACGTCTCAACCTTGCCGAGCGAGTACATGTCGTGGTAGATGCCGACCATGAAATCGCGGAGCACCGTGTAGCCGAGGGCGTTTCCGACGAGCATGCCCGCGATAAATGCCGCGAGGGGCAGCGCCATGTAATGCCGTACCATCTCGCCTCTCGTGTAGCCCGAGGCGCGCAGCGTTCCGATGACCGACGCCTCCTTCGAGAGCGTGTTGATCGTCGTCACAGCCACGATAAACGCGAGCACCACGACTACGATATAGAGGAAAAGGATCATGGACGCCTCGTCGCCGTTCATGTCCTCGCCGGCGAACTGGATCGCCTTGTTCTCATACGCCGGCAGATAATCCGAAACCTCGAGCATCGTGAGTCCGCTCTCGCCCGCGAGCGCGCGCTGCATGATATCCGCGTTGACCGCGATCAGCTCGTCGCGAAGCGCCTCCAGCACCTTCTCCGAAGCGTCCTGCTGATCCTTGTCCGTCGCGGGCTCCGTCTCGTATCTCCACGCGTAACTGATCGTCACATGGTCGGAGTTGAACGCGTCAAAGCCTTCCTCCGACATCACCCCGACGCCGAACGCCTCCGCGTCGAACATGATGTCCGCGTTGTCCTTAAAGAGAGCGCTGTAGTTCGGAAAAGCCACCAGACCCGTCACGGTCAGCTCGCGTCCGCCGACGCTGATGCGGTCACCGACCTTGATCCCGGCGATACTTGTGTGAAGGTTATCAAGAGCGATCTCGCCCTCCGCCTGCGGAAGGCGGCCTTCCATGACCTCGGGGATGTTCACGTCGCCCGCGCGGTAGACGCGGAGCGTGACTCTTGATTCCGTCTCTTCCCTGCCGATCGAACCACTGCTTGCATTGTTCGCTTCACCGGCATTCACACCTCCCGCATACTCCTCAAAGAAGTCCGCGCGGGTGAACTTCAGCTTCGCCTTCTGTTCCACCGCCGCGAGGAGTTCGTCCTCCGGGCGGACGTTGAAGGAAAGATGGCCGTCCTCGACCTCATTTTCCGCGAGATTGCGCTTGTACGCCTTCGCGATTCCGTCGTTGGCGACCAGAAAGCCCGAGACGACCGAGACGACCATGGTGATAAATAGGAAAATGACTAAATATTTGCCGAAGTCTGCCTTCAGTTCGCGGGGCAGCCTCCGGTTCATCGGGTTTCTCATGCTGCGCCTCCTTACCACTCGATCTCGCTGACGGGCAGCTTGGTCTCGTTGAGGTAATTGCGACTCACGCGGCCGTCACGCAGCTTGACCACGCGGTCGGCCATGTTCTTCAGGGCGTCGTTGTGCGTCACCATGATGATCGTGTTGCCGTACTCCTTGTTGATGCGCTCGAGAAGCGCCAGGATTTCCTTCGAGGTGTTGTAGTCGAGAGCGCCGGTCGGCTCGTCGCAGAGTAAAATGTCGGGGTTTTTGATGACCGCGCGCCCGATGGCCGTGCGCTGCTGCTGGCCGCCCGAGAGCTGGGTCGGAAGCTTGTGACGATGCTCGTACAGGCCGAGGGTCTTCAGAAGCTCATCGACGTCGAGCGGGTTTTTGCTTAAATACGCGCCGACCTCGATGTTCTCGCGCACCGTCAGGTTCGGGATCAGGTTGTAAAGCTGGAATACATACCCGAGATGGTCTCTTCGGTACTGCGTCAGCCGCTTCTCATTCATATCGGCGGTCTTCTCGCCGTTGATCATCACATACCCGTCGTCGGCCTCGTCGATGCCGCCGATGATGTTGAGGAGGGTGGATTTGCCGCTGCCGGACGGACCGAGCAGTACACAGAACTCCCCTCTCTCGACCGAGAGCTCCACGCCGTCCAGAACCGTCTGCCGCGCCTCGCCCTCGCCGTAGCTTTTCTTCACATTTTTGATCTCCACAAAACTCATGTCCTTGCTCTCCTTTTGCCCTTTATATTCATGCGCCGCGCGATCCGTTTCCATAAAGAAAGGACGGTCATGTATCTGACCGCCCCGGTGAATTTTATATAGGGATGATCCACCGGGCGGCTCGCGCTACCGGGAACCTGCGAAGATCATGTCGACGGGTCCCGGCACATGAGTCTCGCAATTTAAAGCAAGCCAGGCGCCTTGCGCCAGGATGTTGACTTACTGCTGTGCGGCTCAGCCGCTTCAGCTTGCTACTCCCTCATGGATCGCTTTCATTATAGCAACAGTTGAACGGTCTGTCAACTGTTCGCTTTTCACGATGTTTCAAGTTGATTTGTTTTCTCTTTTGTTCACTTTGCATACTTGACGGATAATCAAGCAAAACCCCTGTAAAACAAGGCCTTTTCAGCCCGTTTTTCCGGGAGTACGAGTTTCGCCTTTTTTCCTACGCAAAGCAGTGCCGCTGCGGGGATCGCGCGACGGATCCTGCCGTACCTATAGTCATTCAACGTTCGTTCAACTGCGGAAAATTGCGCTTTTGGACGGCATTTTCCGCAGTTTTGACCACAATTTTACGGCTGCACCCCTTGCAACGCGGTTGCCGACATGCTATACTACAACATGTTGTAGTATATGTGCATATTTATATAGAAAAATCCCATAGATATAGTTCCATCGTTGTAAGAGAGCAGAGTTCCACCTATTCCGGTTCGAATCCGGAGCAACTGACGGCCGAGTATCTGATGAGACAGTTTGTTCGCGACATCGCAACCGCGTTGCCGTGTTCTTGTGGTATATCATCGATACTGCGCCCTGAATTCACTCACTCTGCCCGCCCGACGATGTCGGACGGGCTTCACGATTCTTTAGACCTGTTTTGATCATCCCGCCACAGAAAGGAGTCCCGATGGTTGTACGTCCGAGACGGCACCCGCTTGTGCCGCTCACAATCCTGCTGTCCGTGCTCCTGATCGCGATGTTCGCGCAGACGCCGGCGCTGACGGCAGCGGCATTTATCGGCGCAGCGCTGTACCTCGCGACCGCCGGACGGACCGCCCTGACATGGCGCGGCATCCTCGGCTATCTGATCCTGTGGCTGCTTGTCGCCGTGACAAACCCGTTATTTTCCACGGGCGGAGCCACGCCCATCGTGTTTGTCAACGGTCGTCCTTATACAAAGGAAGCTCTTCTGTACGGCATTCACCTCGGAGGCATGCTGATCTCGGTGCTTTTATGGTTCCGATGCGAGACGTTTCTCGTGTCGGATGAAAACCGGTTCTTCCTCTTCGGGCGCATCGCCCCGAAGACCGCGCTGCTGATCTCATCGGTGCTCCGGTTCGTGCCGCTTCTCCGAAGAAGAGCGGACGCCATGCGCGCCGCGCAGACGGCGGTCGGCGTCTACGATGACCCAGACTGGCTCCACCGCACGAAAAGCACCATGACGACATGGTCCGCGCTAACGACGTGGTCTCTCGAGCACGCGATCGACGCCGGCGCCGCCATGAAGGCCCGCGGCTACGGACTGCCGGGACGCACCACGTACCGCACCTGTCATTTTACGATGACGGATGCTGCGTGCATCATCGGGATCCTCGCCCTGGACGCGATCGTGATCACGGCTCTCGTCGCCGGTGACCTTGACATTTCCTACTACCCGTCGATCGTGACGTCGCCCGTGAACGGCCGCGCGATCGCAGGGATCATCGCATACGCAGCGCTTGCGCTGACACCGTTTTTCGAATTCCTGAAGGAGGAGATCCGTTGGAGCTTCTATCGGTTGAAAATGTAACCTTCCGATATCCGAACGCGGACTCCGATGCCCTCAAGGGCGTATCCCTGTCCGTGTCGGAAGGGCAGTGGGCCGTGCTCTGCGGTCTCTCGGGCTGCGGAAAATCCACCCTGCTCAAGCTGATCAAGCGCGAGATCGCGCCCTACGGGCAGATGAGCGGACGGATCCTCTTCACGGGCAAGGACACGAGAAAGAAGTCCCCTGCAGAGGGACGCAACGCCTCAAGCTCCGCGAACCGCGGGGATACCACGGCGGAACGCTCATTTCTCTCCGACCGTGAGGCAGCCGAGGGGATCGGCATCGTCATGCAGGACCCCGAGGCGCAGATCGTCACCGACGAGGTCTGGCATGAGCTCGCGTTCGGTTTGGAAAATCTCGGTCTGCCGTCGGAGACGATCCGCAGGCGTGTCGCGGAGATGGCCTCATTTTTCGGAATTGAAGACTGGTATCATAAGAAAACATTCGAGCTTTCGGGCGGGCAGAAGCAACTTCTGAACCTCGCCTCGACGTTGGTCATGAACCCGCGCCTTCTGCTGCTCGACGAGCCGACGGCGCAGCTCGATCCCATTGCGGCAGGCGAGTTCCGCAACGTGCTCACACGCATCAACCGCGACCTCGGCGTGACGATCCTCATGGCGGAGCACCGCCTCGAGGAGGTGATGCCGCTCGCGGACAGGATCATCGTGATGCGCGACCGCGAGGACCGCGCGCTCGCCCGCACGGACGACACCGCTGCCGGGACGAACGACGGTTCCATACTGTTCAGCGGCACTCCCGCGGAGGCCGCACGTTATCTGAATGCTCATTCCCACCCCATGGCGGCGGCACTGCCTTCCGCCACGAGGGTGTATTTCGCGCTCACCGGAGGGGACATCGGATGGGGGGGGACGTTACCCGCCGGTGACACCGCGATACCGTTCACCGTCCGCGACGGACGGAACCTGTTGGCAAACTGCCTCGACGCCGCAGGCAGCCGGACGCAATCTTTCGCTTCTTCGGAAAATGAAGGAGCTACCAAGGCCGACAACAACCGCCCGACCGTTCTCGAGGCCCGCGATGTGCGTTTCCGCTACGCGAAACAGTCGCCCGACGTGCTTTCCGGCGCGTCGCTTGAACTCCGCGAGGGCGAGCACTACTGCCTGCTCGGCGGGAACGGCTCCGGCAAGACGACGCTTCTGTCGCTGCTCGCCGGGCTCACGAAGCCGTACGCGGGAAGCATCCGCCTCAGCGGGAAGAAGCTTTCCTCCTTCGGGACCGGTGAGCTCTACCGCGGAAATCTCGCGTTGCTTCCACAGCAGCCGCGCGATGTATTTGTCGAAAAAACGATCCGCGAGGATCTGGAGAACGCCTTTCTTCGCATGAACCCGTCCAGGGACGGTTCCGATACTTCCGTGAACGCCGAAATGACACGCATGTGCGAGCGGCTTCGGATCACGGATATTCTCGATTCGCACCCGTACGACGTGAGCGGCGGCGAGCTGCAGAAAGCAGCGCTTGCCAAGGTTCTTGCGTCCCGCCCGAAGGTTCTTCTCCTGGACGAGCCGGCGAAGGGCATTGACGTGAGGGGCAAGCAGGAACTCGCGGAACTGCTCGACGAACTTCGGGACGAAGGCCTGGCGGTCATCTCGGTCACGCACGACGCGGAGTGGGCCGCGGCGCACGCGGACCGCTGCGGACTTCTGTTCGACGGGGAGATCATCTCCGAGGGGGCACCGGGTGCATTTTTCGCGGACAACGCGTTTTATACAACCGCCGCCAACCGTATGGCGCGGGGGATCATCGAAGGAGCGGTCGTGCTCGACGATGTGATCCGCAGTTTCCGAAACAACGACGGCGGCGCAGGGAAACACGATGATCCGGCGGACACCGAAGAGGTGACGCCATGAAGCGCCGGTGGATCACGTTTCTTCTGTTTTTCGCAATGATACCGGCGGTTGCCGTGGGCGGGGCGCTCGTGTTCCGCGAGCGGCATTACGCATGGATTTCCCTTTGTGTGGCGGTGCTCACATGCCTGCCGATCCTGTACGATTTTGAACGGCGGGAGACCGGCTCGGCGGACCTGATGGTGCTCTCCGTGCTGACGTCGCTGTCGGTGGCGGGGCGGTTTCTGTTTGCCTGGCTGCCGGGGTTCAAGCCCGTCACGGCGATCACGGTCATCACCGCGCTGTGGCTCGGCGCGGAACCCGGGTTCATCGTCGGCTCCATGACGGCTCTGCTGTCCAACTTTTATTTCGGACAGGGCCCGTGGACGCCGTTCCAGATGTTTTCCTGGGGGCTGATCGGAGGCCTCGCCGGCCTGCTCGCTCGTCCGCTGCGGAAACATAAGCTTTTGTTATGCCTCTACGGCGTGTTCGCGGGAGTATTTTACTCGCTCATCATGGACCTGTGGTCGACCTTCTGGATGGGCGAAGGCTTCTCGCTCTCGCGCTACTTAACACTCATCGCGGCGGCGCTTCCGACCACCATCGAGTACGCGGTGTCCAACGTGATCTTCCTGTTGGCACTCACGGGACCGGTCGGCGACAAGCTCGACCGCATCCGCGTAAAATACGGGCTTTTCCGCGAGAGCGAGTCCGACAATTAACTCAACACGGCCGTCTTCGTATTTTCCGAAGACCGGGTCGTTTTGATAAATACTTAAGAAACGAGGTATTATCCATGAAGAAGTTTCTCACCCTCACGATGATGCTCCTGCTCCTTTGCGGACTGTCCTGCAGCGTTGCTTTGGCAGACGGAACAGAAATTGACGCCATCGTGACCATCGCCGATCAGAACGGCAAACTGGCTCTCTCCGCAGAGTTCATCAAAGTCACGGACATCGACGGCGACGGCAAACTCACCGTCAACGACGCGCTCTACTGCGCACACGAGCAGAAATTTTCCGGCGGAGCTGCTGCAGGCTATCTCTCCGAGATGACCGAGTACGGCCTTTCGCTCAAGAAGCTCTGGGGCTTCGACAACGGCACCGGCTACGGCTACTACGTGAACAACGCAGCTGCCATGAGCCTTGCCGATGAGATTCATCAGGGGGATTACATAAACGCGTTCATTTACACCGACACCACCGGCTGGTCCGACGCATACTGCTACTTCGACGCAGGCGCTGTCGGCGCCTACACCGGCGATTCCTTCGATCTCAAGCTGACCGCGGTCGGATTTGACGAGAGCTACAACACCGTGCTCAAACCCGTTGAGGGCGCTACCATCCTTGTGGACGGCCAGGCTATCGACACCACGACTGACAAGGACGGCAAGGTTACGCTTTCCTTTGACAAGAAGGGATTCCACATCATCAGCGCGAAGTCCGATTCGATGATCCTTGTTCCTCCGGCTTGCCGCGTGGACATCATGGAGAAGGAAGAGCCTCCGGTTGACAAGCCCGCAGACGACACGCCGAAGACGGGTGACACCGCGCAGCTCGCCATCATTGCAATCATCGCTGTTGCCGCTCTCGCAGGCATCGTTCTTGTGAAGCGCAGCCGCGCATAACTATCCCGGACACATATCGTCCGACATGAGCGTGTGCGCTCAAAACGTATGATCCATTTTCTTCAACACAAAAAAACCGGCAGCGGCAGGCGCCTCGCGGCGCTGTTGCTTGCCTTTCTGCTGACGGCCTGCGTCCTGTCTGCGGCAACCTTCCCGGTTGCCCGGGCGGCGCAGGCTTTCGGCGTTATAACGGAACCCGATGATGCGGCCCGGACAGACGCTTCGACCCCGGACGACACTTCCGACCGAAACGCTGCAGCGGCCCGGAAAATCCTGGACGGCATCTTCGGGTACCTCAAAGCCTTCTACGGCGCCCCGGATCTTCAGGGCGTGATCGATCAGGGCTTCGCGGCGAACGAGCTCTACGTGAGCGGCGAGTGGTATATCTTCGCGCTCAGCCAGTATGACACCTTTGATTTTTCGTCCTATTACCGGACCTTTCACCGGATCCTGGACAGCTATGACCGGGAATTTTTCGGCGTCGAGCTCGAAAAATACACCCTGATCGACATGGCCATGGGCCGCGATGTCAATGTCAACATGACCGAGCTGGCCGGATCCGTCGGCACGCAGGGGATCATGAGCTACGTGTTCGGACTTCACCTGCTGAACAACGGGTTGGAGCTTCCCGACAGTACCGCTGGGGAGACGATACTCTCACTCCTCTCAATGCAGCTTTCGGACGGCGGCTGGGCCATCAGCGGCGCCTACGGCGATGTTGACGTCACCGCCATGACGCTGCAGGCGCTCGTTCCTTACATAAAACGCGACGGCATTTACCCAAGTGCGCCGGTGATTTCCGCGGATCTCTCCGCCGAGGTGACCGCTGCCGCGGAGCGCGCGGTCGCGCTTCTTTCGTCCCGCCAGAACGACGACGCCGGCTTTTCCAGCTACGGCGCCGCCAACGCGGAGAGCAGCGCGCAGGTGCTCGTCACGCTGTCCGCACTCGGGATCGATGCCTGCACGGATCCGAGGTTTGTCAAGAACGGCCGCACCGTGCTCGACGCGATCGCCGACTACCGTCTCTCCGACGGCAGCTTTGCCCATGTCGCGGGCGGCGACAGCAATGCCAACGCGACACAGCAGGTCTGCTACGCCTGCGTCGCCTACTTGCGATTCTGCGGCGGGCAGCCTCCGCTATATGACCTCGACGCGGTCCGCAGGAATACCGGGTCCGTGACTCCGGTCCCGACGCCCGGGGACGTCACGCCCGCGCCGACAGGCTCCGAGGAACAGCCCTCGCCGACAGGAACCGCGGGACAGCCGACACCAACGGGTCAGGGAAACAACCCTTCGCTCACTCCCGCGCCCGGCGGCAATACCGCGACACCTGCGCCCGGCGCTTCTCAATCTGACAATAAGACCGGCTCGAAGATCCCTCCGTACCGCCTGTGGGGCAGCGGTATTCTGGCGGTTCTCGCGATCGCGGGATTTTCCGTGCTCGCGCTTCGCAAGCGTCTCACGCGGCGCAACGGCATCCTCCTTGCCTGCGTGATCGCTTCTCTTGCGGCAATCCTGTGGTTCGTGCGCATCCAGACGCCGGACCAGTACTACGCAAGCCTCGCCGTCTCCGACGAGGAGGCTGCAGGTTCCGTAACGCTCTCGATCCGCTGCGACACCGTCGCCGGGATCGACGGGTTGCCCTCGGACGGCATTATGCTTGAACCCGTGAAGATCGCCTTCCGCGAGGGGGACACCGTATTTGACGCATTATCCGCCGCTGCCGCCAAGGCCAATCTGCCGCTCGATATCGGCGGCGGCTCAACATACATCCGAAGCATCGGCTCTCTGCGCGAGTTCGCCTACGGAACGCTCTCCGGCTGGATGTACTATGTAAACGGTGAGGCTCCGACTGAGAGCTGCGGACAGCGAAAGCTGCGCGACGGCGACGTCATCGAATGGCGCTACACGCGCGACATGGGCTCGGACACGGAGAACTGACCGGCGCCCGACGGGACATATGCTCCATATATCGACAATTGTCAGCATATGGTGCAGATTCTAAGGTAAATACATCTAAACCACGGCGTCACACGCCGACACCAGGAGGATGTATTTATGATTACTTACGACCCGTTTCGCCGCCTGATCAAAAAGCGAAATATCTCCACCTACCGGCTGATCAACTACTACGCGGTCGGCCGCAGCCTGCTCCACCGCCTGAAGCACAACCTGCCCATCACAACGGTCACGCTCAACGACCTGTGCCTGCACTTAAACTGCCGCGTGGAGGACATTGTGGAATTCCATCGGGATGAGTCGGAAGAGCTGTATCTCCCGTCTTCCGTCAACTATACAGAGGTTGCCGAGGACAGCCCCGATAAAGAAGATTAGAGCAAAAAACGGTCACCCGACATACTCTGTCAGGTGACCGATTTCGTTCTATGCCTTTGTCCGACGGATCACAGACCGTAGCGGTCCGCTTTCTCGTCCACGATCAGGATCTTGCCCTCGCCCACGAGGCGGCGGTCAGAGTGGATCGTGTCACGGCTCTCGACGATGCAGTTCTCGATGTAGGTGTTGTCGCAGATGTGCACATCATTGAGAATAATGGAATTCTTGATGGTCACGTTGTTGCCCACGTACACCTTCTTGAAAAGCACCGAATTTTCCACAACACCGTTGACGATACAGCCGGAAGCGATCAGACTGTTCTTCACGACGGCGTCGGGGTTGTACTTGGCGGGCGGAAGATCGTCCACCTTGGAGTAGATGTCCGGATACTGGCGGAAGAAGTAATCGCGGATGTCCGGCTTGAGGAAATCCATGTTCGTCCGGAAATAATCCTCGACCGTCGCGATGTTGCTCCAGTAGCCTTCCATCCGGTAAGCGCAGATCCGCTTGCTCGACTTGTAGCGCATCAGAACGCCGCGCACGAAGTCGTAATTGTTGTCCGCGATGCAGCGCTCCAGCAGCTCGATCAGAAGACGGCGGCGCACCACATAGATGCCTGTCGAGACAAGCATGTTGTCCGACTGCAGCGGCTTCTCCTCGAACTCGATGATGCGGTCATCCTTGTCGACCGTAACCGTACCGAAACGGGAATTGTCGCGGCCCTCCGGCAGCTTCGTCACAACGACGGTGATGTCCGCCTGTGTGTCGATGTGGCGGTTGAGCACCTGGTTGTAATCAAGCTTGTAAATGCCGTCGCCGGACGCGATCACCACGTACGGCTCATGGCTGTTGCGCAGAAAATCCAGGTTCTGGTACATGGCATCCGCCGTTCCGCGGTACCAGAAACCATTTTCCTGGGTGATGGTCGGGGCGAAGAGATACAGTCCGCCCTGCTTGCGGCCGAAATCCCACCATTTGGAGGAGTTCAGATGCTCATGCAGGGAGCGGGAGCTGTACTGCGTCAGCACCGCAACCTTCTGAATGTGCGAGTTGGTCATGTTCGACAGCGAAAAATCAACGCTTCTGTAGCTGCCTGCCACAGGCATCGCCGCGATCGCACGGCGACTCGTCAACTCCTGCATGCGGCTCGAATTGCCGCCGGCTAAAATGATACCGATTGCTTTCATGATTCGTCACCTGCCTTTACAAGACTAGCGCCGCTTTCAAGCACGCCGTTCGGATAGTCATCCTCGGTCGTTCCGCCGAGGATCACCGTGTTCTTTCCGATCGTTACGTCATGCGGAACTACGGAATCCTCGCCGATGGTGACGAGACCCTCGCTGTAAATGTGCGGTTTCCAGGTGTTCGGAACCTCCTCGCCGACGCCGAGCTTACAGTTGTCGCCGATCACTACATTTTCCGCGATGATCGCCTTCTCGATGTAAGTTCCCTTGCCGACGGAAGTGCCCTTCATGATGATCGAGTCGCGCACCACGGCGCCCTCGCCGATGGTAACACCCTCGCCGATGACGGAGTTGTGCACCTCGCCGTACACCTCGGTGCCCTCGCCGATGATGGCGCGGTTGATCACCGCATTGTCCGCAATATACTGCGGGCGGATCACCTCACCCTTCGTGTAGATCTTCCAGTACTCGTCGTACAGGTCGAACACGGGCACGATATCGATGAGCTCCATGTTGGCCGCCCAGTACGAGCCGAGCGTACCGACGTCTCTCCAGTAACCGTTGAACTCGTACGCGAACACGCGGTCGCCGCGGTTGTGGCAGTACGGGATGATGTGTTTACCGAAGTCACAGCCCTCCTGCTCGGAAAGCGTGATCAGCGCCTCGCGGAGCACCTTCCACGTGAAAATGTAAATGCCCATGGAAGCCAGGTTGCTTCTCGGGTTTGCGGGCTTCTCCTCAAATTCGCGGATCCTCATATCCTCGTCCGTGATGACGACGCCGAAACGGCTCGCCTCCTCCCACGGCACGGGGATCGTCGCAAGCGTCACGTCCGCGTTGTTGCGCTTGTGGAAATCGAGCATCTCCTCGTAATCCATCTTGTAGATGTGGTCACCGCCGAGCACGAGGACATACTCCGGGTTGTAGTACTCCATGAACCGCAGGTTCTGATAGATCGCGTTCGCGGTACCTGTGTACCATTCCGCCTCCGTACTCTTCTCGTACGGCGGCAGGATCGACACGCCGCCGATGTTGCGGTCGAGATCCCACGGAATACCGATCCCGATATGCGTGTTCAGCCGAAGCGGCTGGTACTGCGTCAGCACGCCGACGGTATCCACGCCGGAGTTAATGCAATTGCTCAGCGGAAAATCAATGATGCGGTATTTGCCGCCAAAGCCCACCGCAGGCTTCGCCACGCTCTGCGTGAGAACGCCGAGACGCGACCCCTGCCCGCCCGCGAGCAGCATAGCGATCATTTCTTTCTTAATCAATGCGTATTCCACCTCCTGTTGAATTCTCTCTCTGCACCGTTCTGTCTTCCCGGGCTTCTCAACATACGATTCATGCGCGTCAACGCACAGTGACACGCACATATTTCGGGAATCATAGACAGCCGATTTATAATAAACTATCATACCACAAGAATGCTCAAAAAAAAATGCTTTTCCTACCATTTTCTGTGAATAATGACCATAGATTCGCGGCAGTTACGGAAAATATGACACTTTTTCCCTCTTTCCGTTTATTTCTGCGGTAATCGGTGATTGTATTTTCCGAAAAAAACACTATAATAGTAGCGGGCAAGCGGGCACTTCCGACGCCCGACGCACATTTTTCTTTGGAGTATTCTATGTTTGAATTAGATCTCAATAAACCCGCGAGCATATATTTTATCGGTATCGGCGGCATCAGCATGAGCGGCCTTGCCGAGCTTCTGAAAACCCGCGGTTTCACCGTGAGCGGTTCCGACCGCTCCGCGTCCGACATCACCGATCATCTGAATGAGATCGGGATCCCCGTGGCCATCGGCCAGCGCGCCGAGAACATCCCCGACGGGATCGACTGCGCGGTGTACACCGCTGCCATTCACGCGGACAACCCCGAGTACATCGCCTGCACCGAGCGCGGCATTCCGCTGATCGACCGTGCGGAGCTTCTCGGCCGAGTATCCCTGACCTACCCGGTATCCATCGGTGTATCCGGAACGCACGGCAAGACGACGACCACCTCGATGATCGCGATGATGCTTCTTCAGGCAGGTATGGACCCGACCGTTTCGCTCGGCGGCAAGCTCGACGCGATCGGCGGCAACATCCGCATCGGCAATTCCGACCGCTTCCTCTTCGAGGCGTGCGAATACACGAACAGCTTCCTGAAGTTTTTCCCGACCGATATCTGCATTTTGAATATCGACGAGGATCACCTCGATTTCTTTAAGGATATCAACGATATCCGCCACTCGTTCCGCCTCTTCGCGGAGCGCCTTCCGAAGGAGCACGGCCGCCTCATCATCAACGGCGAGCTTCCGGATCTTGAGGCGTTTTTGAGCGGCCTGACCTGCGAGATCGTGACCTACGGCATCTGCCGCGACGGCAAGACGCCCGCGGATGTTCCTTATACATATGCTGCGACGAACATCGCCATGGATGAGTACGGACACCCGTCCTACGACCTGTATATCCGCGGCAAGTACACCGACCGCATCCGGCTTTCGGTGCCCGGCGTGCACAATGTATCCAACAGCCTCGCGGCGATCGCGGAGTGCGTGTTCCGCGGCGTCAGCATCGAGGATATGAAGAAGGCTCTTCTCGCATTCACGGGAACGGCCCGCCGCTTCGAGATCAAGGGCGTACGCGAAGGCGTGACGGTCGTCGACGACTACGCGCATCATCCGACGGAGATCAACGCGACACTCTCGGCAGCCCAGGCTTACCCGCACCGCTCCGTGTGGTGCGTATTCCAGCCCCACACGTATACCCGCGCGAAGCTTCTTCGCAAGGAGTTCGTCCGTGAGCTCGCTCTCGCCGACAAGATCGTCATGGCCGACATCTATGCCGCGCGCGAGATCGACGACGGAACGATTTCCTCCGCGGACCTGCGCGATGACCTGATCGCGATGGGCAAAGAGGCATATTATTTCCCGAGTTTTGATGAAATAACAAAATTTTTATTAAAAAATTGTGTCAACGGCGATTTGTTGATAACCATGGGCGCCGGAGACATCGTAACCGTGGGCGAATCGTTCCTGGAACAATAGTTATCCACAATATCCACAATCCCTTTCGACAAAAGTGGTTGTGGATATTTTCATTCCGGGGCATTTTCCGCAGTGGATAACTTTCGTTTCGCAAAAGCCCGCAACTACGCAGGATTCATGCATTTTCCGCGGATTTTTCCCCGGAAAATTATCAACGTTATCCACAATATCCGAAAGCCGATTCTACCGATTTCGAACGGTGCTTTAGCTATTTACAATCCCTTTCGCATCCGCTATAATGTGCTTCGCACGGTTCAAAAATAACGGAAGGGAGGGCAACCGAAATGTGCACGATTCGCATGAGATCGAAGACAAGACAGTTCGGTACGGCCGTCCCTGATATTTTTATTGACCGGTACATGAACGAGCTGGACGGTTCGTTCATCCGGGTGTACCTGTACCTGCTTCGGCACTACACCGGGAGCAACCCGGAGCGGCGCGATTCCGCCGAGCTGTCCGTCTCCGTGATGGCCGACCGGCTGCGCTGCATGGAGTCCGACATTCACCGCGCTCTGCGCGAGCTGAAGAAGCTCGGGCTTCTGGACGTCTCCTTCGACGCGAACAACCGCGTCACGGGCATCGAGCTGATCGACCTGTTCGATGTGACGGCGGAGCCGCAGGATACCGAGTACGATCTCACTCCCGCGGAGACCGCTTCGCCGGTCCGCGAGGCTGCCGTATCCGGGAGGACGAACGCCGTGGGAACTGTCGCGGCAGCGGCCGCTTCGGACGACGAGGACGAGGCTGAGGACAGACCGGATTTCGACGGCATGGAGAAGGCATTCACCGTGACGAACGAGATCCAGGACCGCTTTGAGAAGGATCCCGCGTACAGCGGCCTGACCGACCTGTTGGAGCAGCTGTTGAACGCGCCGATGAGCCCCGATCTCTACCGGCTGATGCTCTTCGCCTACGACGGGCTTCGGTTCCCGAAAGACCTGGTCATTTACCTTTTTGATTACTGTATCGAGCTGCATAAAGCAAACCCGAATTTCATGCGCAAGGTGGCCGTCAACTGGGCCGCCAACGGCATCTCCTCCGAGAAGGAGGCACAGCAGTTTGTGCTTCAGTACGATGCCGCAGTGCGCGTCGTCCGCGACCAGTTCGGCCTTCACCGAACGCTCGGCAAGGGACAGCTGGAATTCATCCGGCGGTGGTCGCGCGAGTGGAGCCTGCCGGCGGAACTCATCGAGGAAGCCTGCCGCCGCACCATCAGCAACACGGGCGATCCGAGCTTCCCGTACGCCGACAAGATCCTGTCCTCCTGGCACGACGCCGGCTTCAAAACGCTTGACGAGGTTCGCGCCGCGGACGAGAACCGCCCGCAGAAGCAATCCCGCACCGACCGCCGCTCAGGCGACAGTGAGCAGGGCAGCGCAGGCGCTCCGAAAAATGCGTTCAATTCCGGTTACAGCCAGCGGGATTACACCCCGGAGGAATACTCCGAGCTGGAGCTCGCCATGCGCAAGCGGCACTGACGCAACACCCCCGTCGGTCGCCACCATTTTCCGGAGGATACTATGAGTCTCACCTCATCCGAATATCAACAGATACAACAGATTTATGAGGAGCGCCGCCTGAACAGCGAGAAGGAACTCGCGCAGCGCAAGGCCGATCTGTACGAGAAGATCCCCGCCCTCGCGGAGATCGACGAGCAGATGATCCACGGCTCCGTGCAGGCCGCAAAGCTCGCGCTCGAGGGCAACACCGCCTCGCTCGACGCGCTCTCGCGCACGAACGCCTGGCTGATCAGCCGCAAGAAGCAGCTCCTGACAGGCGCCGGCTATCCCGAGGATTACCTCGAGCGCCGCTACACATGCCCGCTCTGCAAGGACACCGGCAGCGTGAACGGCAAGGCGTGCAACTGTTTCCGCCGCACCGTGATCGACAAATTCTACATGGACGACGGAAGACGCGAACGGCTTGCGAAGGAGAATTTTTCGACCTTTGATCCGGAAATGTACTCCTCGCAGTCCATCGACCGGGCTACCGGCAAGACGTACCGCGAGATCGCCCTGGAGGCGCTTGCGGACGCGCACGCTTTCGCCGACAACTTCGGCAAGGTGTACCGGAACCTGCTCATCAACGGCAACACCGGCGTCGGTAAAACGTTCCTCTCCAACTGCATCGCGAAAGAACTCCTGGATCGCGGCTACACGGTTCTGTACCTGTCCGCCTTCCGGCTGTTTGAGATATTTTCCTATTACCGCTTCGGCGACCGGGAGCGCTCTCAGAAGGCGTCCATGGATTTCGACACCATCCTCGACTGCGACCTTCTGGTCATCGACGACCTCGGCACGGAGATCCCGAACTCCTACACGACCTCGCAGCTTTTTGCCTGCCTGGAGGAGCGCAACGAGCGCCACGCGCCGACACTCATCTCGACCAACCTGTCGATGGATGAGCTCGGCAAGCGCTACAGCGACCGCATCGCGTCGCGCCTCTTCACGTTCCAGTACATCAAGCTGTTCGGCAAGGATATCCGCGTTTTGAGAACTTTGTGAGGAAACGCTGATAAACAGCGTTTCCTCACAAAGTCCGATGGATCGCACGAATGCGCAACGGAAATCTGCCCGCTTCACGGGCGCGCATTCGGCGTCGATTGGCGCAATGCGCCAATCGATTTAAAGAGACGCGGATAAGCGGCGTTTCACCTTCATTTTCCTACGGCCAATCCCGCGAACGGCTCCCGCCGCCGCGGTTGGTAGATACCTGTAATTGCCCGGCCACGGTCGGGTCGTTACCCCTGGTACAGCGAACAGACAAGAACCGGACGGCTCGTTTGTCCTGTTTTCGTCGATCGCTCTGCCTTGAGAACATCATTTAAACGGAGGACACCCATGTCACAGGAAGACAAGTTTGTTGACAGCAGTTCCTTTGCTCCGCTGGGCATCATCGCCCTCGAGAGCAGCAAGTCCATCGGCAAGAAAGTCGACGACTACATCGCTTCGTGGCGCAACGCGCGCGAGCACAAATTTCTCGATGAGCCCGGGTATGACACCTACCGGCGCGACACTTACCTGATCGATACCAAATGCCCCCGGTTTGGCACCGGCGAGGCCAAGGCGATCATCGGCGAGACGATCCGCGGTATGGACATCTACATTCTCGTGGATGTGTGCAACTACAGCCTCACATACACGGTCTGCGGGCAGAAAAATCATATGTCGCCGGACGATCATTTTGCGGATGTCAAGCGCGTCATCGCCGCTCTGAGCGGTAAGGCACGCCGTATCACGGTCATCATGCCGTTCCTCTATGAGAGCCGCCAGCACAAGCGCTCCGCACGCGAATCGCTCGACTGCGCCGTAGCTCTGCAGGAACTGACCAACCTCGGCGTTGAGTCGGTCATCACCTTCGATGCACACGACCCCAGAGTACAGAACGCCATCCCGATCAAGTCATTTGAAAATGTGCAGCCCACCTACCAGTTCATCAAGGCGCTGCTGCGCAATGTTCCCAGCCTCAAGATCGACTGCAAGCACACGATGCTCATCAGCCCCGACGAGGGCGCCATGGGCCGCGCCGTTTATTTTGCGACCGTGGTCGGCACCGAGATGGGTATGTTCTACAAGCGCCGCGACTACTCGATCATCGAGGACGGGCGCAACCCGATCGTCGCTCACGAGTTCCTCGGAACCGACGTCAAGGGCAAGGACGTTATCATCATCGACGACATGATCTCCTCCGGTGAGAGCATGCTCGATGTCGCACGCGAGCTCAAGAAGAGAAACGCAAGACGCATCTTCGTCTGCGCAACCTTCGGCCTCTTCACGAACGGCCTCAAGGAGTTCGACAAGGCATACAAGGAGAAGCTCATCTACCGCGTGGTCACGACGAACCTCGTGTACCAGTCGCCCGAGCTTCTGAAGCGCAAGTGGTACATCACGGCCGACATGAGCAAATATATCGCTCTTCTGATCGACTCCCTGAACCACGACGCTTCGATCAGCGAGTACCTCGACCCGACCGAGCGCATCCACAAGATTCTCGAGAAGCGCCGCAACGGTGAGGAGATCTGAGCGCTAAGCGAGAGCACTTCCGACGCCGGAAGGCGTTGTTCGTTCGAGCAGTGATCATGGAAACGACAGTTTCCGATGAGCACTGATTGGACGAACAGGAGCGAACGAAGTTCGCGGCGGAAGTGCCGAGCGCACGTACATGAGCAAGCCGCGCACCGCGCGGGTTGCGAATGAAAACCAACGTTCGGACACCATCTGAAGGAGCTTTATGGCAGACAATGAAATCTACGGCGCGGGCGCATCGTTCCCGGACATTGCAAAAGCGCCTATGGTAAAACAAAAGAAACGCAAAACGTGGATCATCCCTGTTGTGGTCGCTCTTTTGGCCATCGTGATCCCGCTTGTGGTTTTCCTCGTTATCCTGCACAATCCGAAGTTTACGGTGGATGACGCGGAGTTTACCATGAACTACACCGTGAAGGAGATCCGCGAGACGGGACTGGTGCTTTGCGGCTCCGACGGCACGATCAAAAAGGCATCGAAGAGCCTGTATCCCCACTCCTACCTCGAGACCAAGTACCACATCGGCAAGAAGATTTCCGAAGACAAGGCACTGACGACCGGGTTCGTCATACAGGTAGGGAATTTTTCGGGCAACACCAAGCCTCTCGAGGATTGCACCCTCTACCGTATCTGGTACTATCCCGAGTATCACAGCAAGGAGTTGGACGTGCGGATCGACGGGCAGGATTTTTCGAACGCCGCCCGCAACGACGACCTCAAGGACCTTCTTAAGGCGTCCGGTATTCCGTTCGACGACGATGAGATCGACGCTTTCATAGGCGGCAGTTCGGACGAGCTCAAGTACTTCAATTCCATGCTCGTCTTCAAGATCACGCCGGACACAAACCACAAAGACAGTCTGCTGTTCACGGTTTATCGTAACAAAAAAGTCAGTAAGTAATTCAAAACAACGGGCTGCGGGTTTTTCCGCAGCCCATCTCTACATTTCTTACTTTTCATTTCAGTTATATCACAATACTGTTTTCCAGCCCCATTTTCCTTGTTCTTTCCAAAGCAAAGACCTAATTCTCCCAAGCAAACACGCATCACAACAATG
Source organism: Lachnospiraceae bacterium (assembly GCA_017617545.1). Lineage (GTDB taxonomy): Bacteria > Bacillota > Clostridia > Lachnospirales > Lachnospiraceae > ISDg. The sequence goes on along the minus strand of JAFZVZ010000030.1, from coordinate 34,580 downwards.
CGCATTGACATAATGCGTATTCTTCTGCTATACTCTTAGAAAGGGGTGTATTATTATGCCCAAAAAGCCTAAAGAGATGGAACGCGAGATTCTCGCTTACGGATGGGTTTTTAAAAGCCAGGAAGGCTCTCACCGTCACTATGTGCACCCACACAAACCGGGAAAGGTAACAATCCCGTTTCACAGCAAGGAACTGAGTAAGATCGTTGAACGGTCTATCCGCAAGCAGGCCGGGCTGGATTAGCCGCGCGCCGTAGGAAGGAGGCTGACTATGTTATCAATCTATCCCGCATGCTTCTTCAAAGAGGACAACGGCTATTCCGTCGTATTCCCCGACCTGAACTGGCTCGCAACCTGTGGAGACAGTCCGGAAAATGCCATGAATATGGCAGTAGACTGTCTCGCCGGCTATCTGTATACTCTGAAGCAGGACGGCGATCCGATCCCTGCTCCGTCTCCGATCGAATCAATCTCCGCATCCGATGTCGCCAAAGAACTGGATTCTGACACCGGAAACGCTTTCGTCAACATGGTCGCGGTCGATGTCGATGAGTATGCGAAGCTGCATTTTGAGAAAGCCGTGCGAAAGACGCTGACGATCCCCGCGTGGCTCAACACAGCGGCACAGGAGCGGAAGATCAACTTCTCGCAGGTATTGCAGGAGGCCCTTCTGGCCAGGATCAAAGCAAAATAAATGCATATAAACCCAACGAAGCCCCCGCTGCCATAGCGGGGGCTTTTGCATTCGTCTCAAGATCAGATCTTCTCAAACACCGGCATGTACGTAATCGGCGCGTCCACGGTGACGGTCTGGCCGCCGACGTACGTCTCGCCCGTCGAGGTGAGTTTCCACGTTCCCGCCGGAAGATACACGTCGCGGCGGAAGCAGTTGTGCCTAAGGATCGGCGCCACGAGGTAGCGGCTTCCGAACATGTACTGGTCGTTCACCTGCCAGCAGCGGCCGTCCTCGGGGAACTCGTAGAACATCGTGCGGATGAGCGGGGATCCATTTTCCGACGCCTCGCGATACAGCGAAGCGATGTAATCCTTCATCGCGATACGGATATCGTAGTAGCTGCGCATGATGCGGTAGTTATCCTCGCCGTAGCTCCACAGCTCGTTCGGCTGGCCTGTATGAAGGTAGCCGCCGCCCCAGTCGCGGTCGTCGAGCGCGAGAATGTCATACGGACCGCGGTCACCGTGCATGCGGAGCACAGCGGAGTATGTCGCAAACTGATACCAGCGGATCAGCAGCTGGCGGAAATACGGATCGTTCACGTCGTCGGTCATGAAACCGCCGATGTCGGTCGTCCACCACGGGATGCCGGCAAGACCCATGTTCAGACCGCACTGCAGCTGGTCGGCAAATGCCTCAAACGTCGAGGGCACGTCGCCCGACCACACGACATTGCCGTACTTCTGGCTGCCCGCCCAGGCGCAGCGCAGAAGGTTCACGGGCGTCTTACCGCCCTTGCTCATCTCGTCCCAGAAGATGCGGCTGTACATCTGCGGGTACATATTGCTGCACGTAAGCGCAGGGCCGATGCTGTAACGATAGTTCTCAAAATCATAAACGCCGTAGTCCGGCTCGGAGTTGTCGAGCCAGAACGAGTCGATGCCGAGGTCGGCGTAGTTCTTCTTGCAAACCTCCCAGACATACTTGCGCGTCGCCGGGTTGAACGGGTCGATCTCCACACAGTCGCCCTGGTAGTCGTACGTCTGCTGCGCGCCGCGCTCGGTGCGGATCAGAAGCCCGAGCTCTGTCATCGGGTAGAAGTTCTCGCTCTTGCGGTCCACCGAAGGCCACACGGACACCATCACCTCGACGCCCATCTCATGCAGCTCGTCGACCATCGCCTTCACATCCGGCCAGTACGTCTTGTCAAACTTCCAGTCGCCCTGCAGCGTCCAGTGGAAGAAGTCGATGACGATGCGGTCGATCTTGATTCCCTCGGCCTTGTAGCGTCTCGCCACCTCCAGGATCTCATCCTGCGTGCGGTAGCGGAGCTTGCACTGCCAAAGCCCCATCAGGTTCTCCGGGAACATCGGCGCGCGGCCGCTCACCGCCGTGTACGCCGCGAGGATCTCCTTCGGCGTGTCCGCGACCGTGATCCAGTAGTCCATCTGCTTCGTCGCGCGCGCCGTCCACTCGGTGATGTTCTTGCCGAACGTCACGCTGCCGACTGCGGGGTTGTTCCAGAGCATGCCGTATCCGAGCGACGAAACCATGAACGGAACACTGATCTGCGAGTTTCTCTGCGCGAGCTCGAGCGTGCAGCCCTTGAGGTCCAGGTACGGCTGCTGGTACTGGCCCATGCCGTAGATCTTCTCGCCGTCATTGCTCTCGAACAGCACCTTGAGCCTGTACTCGCTGCCGCCCATGACACCCTTCCACTCGCGGTTCACAACCTTGAGGCAGCGGCTCTCACGCGAGAGCGTACCGCCGTAACTTCTATAGTATTCTCGTAAAATGAGACACCCGTCTCTGTAAAATGACAGCACTCCGGCAAAGTTCACCGTCGCCTTCACACGCCCGTTTACGATCTCCGCGCACGGGTTTCCGTCCTCCTCGCGGCCGATCGTCACAACCGCTGCCGATGCCGGCACGGCTTCCGTCAGAGCCCAGTTATCGTCCGTAAAATCCGTCTGCATCGTCGCCCTTACGCGCAGGGAGTTCTCTCCCCATCCCTCGATCCGCAGCGTCTCGCCCTGGCGCTTCGCGACAAGGGCACCGTTGTCCTCGTAAAATACCATCTCGTTTCCTCCTGTGTAACAGACCGGGTTCCGTTCAAACTGCAGTTCGCCTGCAACGGGAACCGACCGCATCCTATGTCCCCATAAAAGCATAAACGGCGGGAATTAACAATGGAAAATTCTCGCCGTTTTCCGTAGATTCCTTTTTTTCTGCCCGCTGCGCGCTATACCCAGCTCATGATGCTCAGCATGCGGAGCGTGTCGTGCAGTTCCTTCAGCACGGGCGCAGGGCATTCCTCGTTGAATTTGGCGCGGATCTCTGCGATGACATAATCGCCGCGGTAATTCCGCTCGAACTGGATGGTATAATCCTCCTCCGCAAAGCGCCAATGAAAGATCGCCGCGCGGTCCTCCCGAACGAGATCTCTCCGCGAGAACACGCAGTTGTGCTGATTCTGACCTTCCTCCAGCAGCCTCCTCGCGTCCTTAATCCGCTCAAACTCCCTGGGATACAGCTCGACAAGACCGTGCTCCAGCCGGTCAAACCGCGAGGGAACCGTTACAAGCGGCGTGTTGAGGTCGTCCTCAAGGGTTCTCGATTCCATGACCCGGACCATCTCGTCATGCGCCCGCTCGAGGCCGCCTTCCGTGTACCGCAGCCCGATCGGCGCGTTGCACTCAAGACACATGCGCGCGTAATCCCTCGCCGTGTCCACGGTATCGCAGCTCCACGTCCAGTACGGGCACAGCTTCACCCAATAGTACGCGGCGACAAGGTCCGACGATTTCACCCCGTCGAAGATCCCGTTCAGCGTGAACGATTTTCGGATCACATTCTCATCCAGGGTTTTGAGGTATTTCCAGTCGATCGGACGGACGATCGGCGCAAGTCTCGCGATCACGTACGCCGTGTTTAGATCGAGCGCGTCCAGGTTGATCCCGAGCCGGTCCGCGTCCGGCAGCATCGACATGACAAACTCCTTGGGCGTGCGGTACTGAATGATCTCCTTATACCGCATCGGCAGCAGGAAGAAACCGAATTTGTCGATCGTGCGGCCGATATCCTTGAGAATGTGGTGCTCGCTGTGCTCGCCCATATAGGTGAAAAATTCAGCGGAAAATTTCCGGAACAACGGGTCGATGACAAGATTTTTGTTAATCCAGTAGCAGAAGCCTTCCGTCGTCTGACGCTTCGCGTTATAGCGGTAAAAGCCCTCGTCCCAGTATCCGTAAAATGCCTCCTGCCCCGTCTCGTGGAGGAACGCCGCCTGGCGCCCGCTGAGCATGAGTTTCGCGACAATCCGCTTGCCGCGCGATTTGTGATACCGAACTCCGGTGATCGAATGAAACGTAAGGCTCCAGCCGACCCGGTTTTCATAATACTTCGCGCACTGCGGGATACGATTTTCCGACAGATTCCCGCCCGAATTCTTCGGGTACGTCTGCGTCAGATCAGCGATCCATTTTCCGCCGTTTCCCTCAAGCCCTGCGGTCAGGGCGTCCCTCACGTTCCGCACTTTATCGGTGTCGGGGTATACGTAATAATAGAGCTCCTTGACGTTCTCCTCCGTATCCTCCGTGACCTTCGCTTCCTCATCGATCACCATCGACTGCTTCGGCGGGCCGTAAATTTTCTCCAAAATTTGTTTGATCTCTTTGCTGTTCATAACATACATCCTTATTTCTTTACATCCCCTGATCACTTCGCTTCCGAGAACGAAAACGACGCGATCACATCCTCAAAGAGATCCTCCAGGACCGGCTGATACTCATAGTCAATGAACATCTCTTTCTCAAACTCCGCAACATCCTTCTGGAACCCGTTCACCCGGATCGTCACGAGCGCCGAGTTCTTTCCGTCGGAAAATGAGTGCGCCGTGAGCAGGTCACAGTCTAAAGCGTTTTTCGGGTAGAGGGTGTCGGCGTACCCCGTGCGGATCCCGAAATATCCTCTCTCCGCAAAATACGTGTCGACACCTACTGCGTACACGCGCGCCCACCAATACGGGTCGTCACTCAGCTTAAGGTACTTCACGATATTGTTCGAGGCATACGTCGTCAGATCATCCGCGATCCCCTCATGCCGGAACACCCGGAATGTCGCCTCACAGCCGTTTGTGATCCACATCAGCATGGGCGGTTCGCCCTCGGGCACGGTGACATAATACTTGGTGATGTCCCAGGAAAATGTTATGATCCCGTCGTCGTAGGTCGCCCTGCCGACCTCCCTGTCGACAGTGATGTTGCCGGACGTGTCGAACGAAACTTCCGGCGGCAAATAGACTGTCGGCTCCTCCTCCGAAGCTTGCGTGGAAGTGGCAAGCTGTGTCACGCGGCCGGCCTCACTGTTGTCCGTCACGGACGCGTTGTCCGCGGAATTTTTCGTTGCCGCTGCGGCAACGCGCTCAGAGATCTCCACCGCCGCTGCCTTCTTTGCCTCCTGCGCGGCTTCCCATTTCCGCCCCGCGTTGTTGATCACAGTCACGATATTCGAGTTTGGAAGAATATCGTTGCCTTCCATCCGGGAACACGCCGTACACATCATCGCGGTTACGAAAAGCACCGCGACCACCAAAATATTCCTCATCCCTGTGGTCTTTTTCATAATTACTCCTCTCCTGTACTCAAAAACGCCACGGCGTTATTCGATTGACGTCTCCGCGTCAATCGCCGCCGAATGCGCGTCCGCAAAGCGGACAAAATTCCTCTGCGCATTCGTGCGATCTGCCGGAGGCACTCAAAAACGCAAGGCGTTTTTGAGTACGAAAAACCGTGGGAAACATTTTACGACGTTTCCCACGGTATCTGTTTAATTTTCTTCGATTGTTTCGATCTTCTCAGGCTGCGGATGCAGCCCGGGGTTTATTTTCCGCGAACCACACCGAAGACCTTCTTAATGCTCAGCTTCTCGCCGCTGTAAAGCACGAGACCGCGGTAAATCTTACCCGCAAGCCAAACCATGAACAACGTGCACGCCAGCATCTCCGCCACAATGATCAGGCCGGTGGTTATGGATATCTTGCCGACCAGGATCTCCGCGGTCGCCGTAAACGGCGCCGAGAACGGAATAAACCGACACACGGTAAGCACTGTCTCATTCTGGCTCAGTGCCGCGAAATACCCAAGCATCCAGAAGATCAGGACAGGGAAGGTGATCACCGCATTGGCTGAACCGATCTCCTCGGGCTTCGTCACAACACTGCCGCCGATGCCGGCGATCGCGTAGTACAGAAGCAGGCCGAGGAACAGAATGGCCAGTGAAAGAATGACCGGAACAATCGTCAATGCCGAACTGCCGGTAATCGCGCGTACCGCGTTAAATACCTGCGCCACACGGTCCGTATAGTTCGGATCGATCGACCTTGCAACGATCCCGCCGACGAGGTAGCCGCCGATACCGCTGGCAACCCAGATCAGTACCTGCACAACCGACATCACAAATCCGGCGAGGATCTTGCCGAAAATCAACGCGTCCGGAGAGACAAACGAGAGCATCATCTCCATGAGCTTGCTCGTCTTCTCCGCCGCAACACTTCTCGCGATATCCTGGCCGTAAATGAGCACCATGAAATACACGAGCATACCCGAAATCATAGGAAGTAAATATTTGATAAACTGCGCGGCAATGCTGGTGTCCTCACCGACGACGATCGTATCGCCCGCGGTAGGCATGCGCACGAACATCGCCAGCTCCGCGTTGACATTGCGCTCCACATACTCCTTCAGCAGGGGGATCATCGCCTCACCGGCGCTTGTGACCTCACCCTCTCTCCAGGAGCACTCCTTCGGGCGCACCATATAAAGGCCGTACCCGTCGTCGGTCTTCCGGATCACTGCGAAAAATGTGTTCGTATCCCCGTCGCCGAGTGCACCTTCCACTGCCTTGACTTCATCCGCGATCACGGCCTTATCCTTCCACTCCACCGTGATCGTCTTGCTGTCCGTCGCCTCACGGATCGCGTCCGCAAGAAGCGCGGTCGTAAGCACGGATCCGTCCTCGCACACGATGTCGGATTCGTTGCATACAATGAGATTGCCGACCTTCGTCGGTTCCTCAGCCTCCTTGTGCTCACTGGAGGCGCTGATCGCCATGACGGCAAAAATACCGCCGAAGATGAACAGCGCGATCAGGATCGTCGAGATCACAAAGCCTTTCTTCTTCAGCATCTGCGAGCAGGAAAACCCGAACACCGTCTTGGTCTGTCTGTAAAAGGAGCCACCCATTACTTCGTACCTCCTTTATTTTTCTTGTTTCTCGCCATCGCGATGACATCGCCCGGCTTCAGACGGGTGCCCATGTTGGTGATCAGACCTTCATAGACTCCTGCCGCAAAACGAAGCGTTAAGAAGTCAAGCACAACTAAAAGCGCGATCGCGATCAGTGCGTATGACAGCGGCACAACACCGACGATCCGCGCGCCCGGCGTCGTCATCGGCGACGTCATCGGGAACACCTCGCAGAATCTTACGAAAGCGCTGGTCGACGATTTCTGCATCGAGACGATCGCGAAGATCGCCATGTACATGCCGATCATGGAAGCGAACGTAAAATACTTAAGCGTATCCTGCAGCTCCTCCATCTTGCTGACCATAGCGCCGCACAGGCCGGCAAGCGTCGCGTAGAACACAAGGCCGAGCGCAACGAGCGCGAGAACGATCAGGCCGTTTCCGATCGTAATGTTCGACAGGATTCCCTTCGGAATGATGGAGGAAAGATACGATGTTTCCGTATGGAAAATAACTCCCGTCAGCTTGTTCGAGATCACTACTGCCGCGAACAGAATGACATACTGACCGATCGTCGCCACGAGCATGGCGAGGATCTTGCCGAGCAGAAGCGCCATCGGACGCACCGAAGTGAGCAGAAGCTCAACGACACGGCTCGATTTGTCCGTGACAACCGCCGTGGCTACCTGCGTACCGGACATGATACAGATCATTGCCACGATGAACATGATCGCATACGCGACACCGAACTGCTTTCCGCCGATACCGGTATCTACGGCAGCGGAGATCGATCCGTCCTCACCGAGGTAGTTCATCTCCACGGTATAGTTGTATCCCAGAAGCGTCAACTCCTCCTCGGAGAGGCCGCTGATCTTGACCTTATAGTCGTCCAGGTTCGCGCAGATCCGCTCGAGAAGCTCCTGGCACTCGTCGTCGCCGACTTCACTGCCCGCGACGCGCACGATCTCGACAACGATACCGCGCTCATCATCCAGATACGCGTGAAGGATGGCGTCCTTGCACTCCGAACCCTTATCCTCCAGCTCTTTGCTGATCTTCTCGTAGTTCTCTCTGTCCGCCTTGTTGATGGCCTCGGAGATCTCCTCGATGGACATCGATTCGATGCCCTCCGGAAGCTTCAGCTCAAGCTCTTCGAATTTGACCCCGGAAAATGCATTCATCCCGGACAGGTCAGTGATGTCCGTTCCCTTGGAAACGAACGAAAGCCCATTACAGATATATACCGTCTCGATATTGCTGGACTCGACTTTCTTCTCGCCGGATCCGCCGTTGATCAGCTGCAACACCGGCGCGACCAGAAGCGAGAGTACCAGCAGAATGACAGCCGATACAATGTACGCCTTGCTCTTGACGGTCTGAATGAGCGTGAAGCGGAATACCGAACCGGTTCCGCGAAGCTCACTACTCTTCATTGCCTGCACCTACCTTTTCCACAAAGATTTCGTGCAGCGAAGGCTCGCGCAGGTCGAAACGGATCACCGTGATCTTGTTCGCGAGAAGCAAGTTGAGGAAGGCCATCGCCTGCTCCTCACCGGTCACGCGAAGCTGCGTCTCAGCCGGCGTCTCCTCAATGATCGTAAGGCCCGCCTCCTCGATGAACTTGTCGATCGGCTGCTCACATTTTACGTAAAGGTTCACTCGGCCGTAGCTCTTCTTGATCTCATTCAGGTTGCCCTGCAGCACCACGTTACCGCGGTTCATGATGATGATATCGGTGCAGAACTCCTCGATCGTCGGCATCTGGTGGCTCGACATGATAACATACTTATCCTTCGAGATCTCATCGCGGATCACTTCCTTGAACAGGTCGGTGTTGACCGGGTCAAGACCGCTCATGGGCTCGTCGAGGATGACAAACTCAGGATCCGAGAGAAGCGCGGCCATCAGCTGAACCTTCTGCTGGTTACCCTTGCTGAGCTGCTCTGCGCGCATGCTCTTCACCGGTCTGCCCTTTGCGTTCTTCGGCGGGAAAATATACTCGTCAAGCTGCAGTCTCTTCGACCAGTACTTGATCTTCTCCATCGCCTTGGTCTTGCCGACACCCTTCAGCTTCGCAAAATACAGAAGCTGGTCGAGAAGCGTATACTTCGGATACAGACCTCTCTCCTCGGCAAGATAACCGATGTTCATCTTCTCCGGCTGCATCTCGGCGCCGTTCCAGAGAACCTCTCCGGAATCTCTCTTCAGCATTCCGAGGATCATGCGGATCGACGTCGTCTTACCGGCGCCGTTCGTACCCAGGAGCGCGTACACGCCCGGGCCGTCCATCTTGAAGCTCAGACCGTTCACAACGGTCTTTTCTCCGTAGGACTTTACCAATTCACGTACTTCAAAAGACATTTTTCCAAACCTCCCATTTTGAAGCATCGCTGCCGTGACAGCGGTCTTCGCGGTGCTCTGATAACCCCCGCGCCGCGGTTCCTCTTTGTTCCGCGCGCTGTGCACCGTCAACCGTTTGCCGACAATCGCCTTCATTATTCACAACATGCAGAATTATATCACATGTAAATTCCATTTACAATAGAAAATGCACCGATTTTTCCTATTCTTTACTTTTTTAACAGTTTTTTCATGGTTTCAAACTCATACACGATATTACAACTCCCTATCGGAAAAAGCATGGCGGTTTCGCCACGTTGATGGTATACTGAACAGTATGAACCCGCCCATGCTCGCCGCGGGCTCCCATACGTTGCATTTTTCTCTCCGGGCACGCTCCCGGAATACTCAACCCGTTACGGAGGATATCATGATACAAGACCTGAAAAACCGGATCAACCGCGTGTTTGTCGGCAAGGAGGATGTTGTCGACAACGTTCTGACATGCCTGCTGGCGGGCGGCCACGTGCTGCTCGAGGATGTCCCCGGCATCGGCAAGACCACGCTCGCCAAGACGCTGGCGCAGGCGCTGCAGTGCCGGTTCGGACGCATCCAGTTCACGCCGGACACGCTCCCCTCGGACGTGACCGGTCTGTACGTTTACAACCAGAAGTCCGCGGAGTTTGAGTACCGCGAGGGTCCCGTGATGAACCAGGTGCTTCTCGCCGACGAGATCAACCGAACCTCGCCGAAGACACAGGCAAGCCTTCTCGAGGCCATGGCGGAGGGCCAGGTCACCGTCGACGGCGTCCGTCACCCGCTGCCGGACCTGTTCTTCGTGATCGCCACGCAAAATCCGATCGAATACCTCGGCACCTACCCGCTCCCCGAAGCGCAGCTCGACCGCTTCATGATGCGGCTCTCCGTCGGCTATCCGTCCGAGGAGGCCGAACTGACGATGGCCCGCAACTTCCTCGACCGGAACAATCCTGCTTCTTCGGAAAATGAAGCTCCCTCCGGTGTCTGCGACGCCTCGGATGTGGTCCGCATGCGCAGGGAAGCCGCTGCCATCCACGTGAGCGACGGCGTCCTCGGCTATATCCGGGAGATCATCGAACTCACGCGCCAGGAAAAGCAGCTCTCGCTCGGCGCAAGCCCCCGCGCGCTGCTCGCCCTTGTCAGCGCCTCGCAGGCGCGCGCGTACTTAGACGGCAGGGAATTCGTGCGCCCGGACGATGTACGCAAGGTCGCGATCAATGTGCTTCACCACCGCGTGATCCTGAGCGACGAGGCCCGCATGTCGGGTGCCGACGCCGATACGGTCATCACGACGGTCGTGCGCAAGGCAAGGATACCGAAGGAAGCCTGACGGAAACGCCTTCTCAGAGTCTTCGGCGGACCGCATGGTGCCCTCGATGCGGGCGCGCACTCGGCGGTAATCGATTTTCGAACAATTACCAGGTTGAACTATTATTAAGGACGGAATCATATGCTGCGAAACCGGATTTTTGTCGGGATCCTCTGGATTGTGTCGCTGGTCGGAATCACATTCTACGGCGGCACGATTTCGTATGGGTTTTTCACAGCGGTTACGCTTCTTCCTATCCTCTCACTTCTCTATCTTCTGTGTGTTCGCCTGCGATTCTCCGTGTATCAGAAGCTCGAGGGCAAGACGTTCGTCAGCAATCACGCGATCCCGTACTTTTTCACACTTCAGGACGAATCCAAATTCGCCTTCGCGGGCGTGCGGGTGCGCTTCTACTCCGATTACTCAACGCTGACCGACCTCTCGGACGGCGTTGAATACGAGCTCCTGCCGGGCACGGGCATCACGCGCGACACGACGCTTCTGTGCAAGTACCGCGGCAGCTACAACGTCGGGATCCGCACCATCGAGATCACCGACTTTCTGCGCCTCTTCCGCATCCGATATAAAAACCGCGAGCCGCTGGAGGTATTCATCCGCCCCGACACCGTCATGCTCGACCGTCTTACGGGCGTTCGCATGCCGCGCCTTCTCGCGCGCGAATCCACGCGCCCCGGAAGCGTTCCGGAGGCGACCGTGCGGGAATACCAGCCGGGCGATTCGCTCCGCCGCGTCCACTGGAAGGCGTCCGCGAAGGAGAACCGTCTGCTCGTCCGCCGGGACAGCGGCGAGGAACAGCGCAGGGTCAGCATCTTCATGAGCACCTGCCGCGAGTCGGATGATCCGTCCGAGTATCTTCCTACGGAAAATAAGATCCTCGAGATCGCGCTCGCCCTCTCCTCGTTCTTCCTTCGCAGCGGTATCCCCGTGTGCGCGTCCCACCGGACGCAGGCTACGGAGACCGTCCTCATGGACGGGCGGGAAGCGTTCAACTCGTATTATGAGATCTGCGCCCATCTTGTATTTTCCGAAGCATACAACGATGTCTTCCTGTTCGCCGACATGGCGCGCAACCCCGAGGCGGTGCAGGGACACATCGCCTTCCTCGTGCTCTCCTCGTGGAGCGCCGGCGCGGAGAAATTTGCCCGGATCCTGAACGGAAACGGGATCGCGGTCGTCGTATACCTCGTCACGGACCACGCCGACGAGGCTTCCACCCTCGCAAAATCGCTTCCGCGCACGGAGATCATTCCGGTCTCCCCGGACGCCGATCTCAAGGAGGTGATGTGATGAGACGACCCGCATCCTTCCTCTATGAACCGATCCTCGCGGCGCCGGCAGCGGTTGCCGTGCTCTGTGTCATCTACACGGAGCTCGGCCTCTCGCGCCCTACGCCCGCCGCGATCCTGTACATACTGATCACCTGCCTGGCGTGCGCGCTCTTTCGATACCTGCAGGGACGCGACCGCCTCCTGCTTCTCGGCGCGGCCGGCATCTTCCTGATCCTTCCCGCGCTCTACGGGCTTCTCGGAACAGCCTCGGGCTACTACTACGGACACCGGTACCTGTGGCTTCTGCCGCTGCTTGGCATCGGTTGTGACCTGTGCGCCGTGCTGTGCCGTCGCTTCCGCGCCGCGCGGTACCTCTCCGCAGGCGCGATCATCGCCGTGCTCGTGGTCTTTCTCGTCCGCGAGATCCCGCTGTCGCAGCGGTGCGTCATGCTGTTTCTCGGCGTGCTTCTTCTGCTGCTCGCCGACGAGACGCAGCGCCTGTGGCGCAAGAGCGGCCACACGGACCACGCGCTGCACCTCACCTTCATCGCGCCGTTCGTCGCGATCTGGTTCGGCATTTCACTCCTCTTCCCCGCGAGCGAAAAGCCGTACGACTGGAACCTGTTCCGCAACCTGCTCATCCGCATGGAGGATTTTGCGATCAGCATCTCCCAGATGAGGGGGCGCTCCGGACCGGACGACTTCGATTCGTATAAGGCCGGATTTTCCGACGAACAAGCCAACGTCGGCGGCAACCTCTCGGAGGACAACAAGAGCCTTCTCCGCATCGAGCGCACCGCAGGCTCGCCGGCTACCTCCGCGTACCTCGCGGGACAGTACTGTGACACCCTCGACGGGCTCACCTGGCGCAACACCGTCTCCGATGACACGAACGAATGCGAGTGGGACTACCTCGAGACGCTGTGCGCCTTCCGGCACACCGAACGCCCCACGGACTATATGAAGTACCTCGAATTGCGCGTCACCTACCGCGAGTTTTCCAGCAGGTACCTGATCTCACCGCAGAAAACCGTTCCTGTCCCGTCTCTTCGCGCCTCGGAAAATCTCACAGCGGAAGGTCGGAATCTCGTCTTCAGCACCAAAAAAGGAATGAACGACTCCTTTGTCATCGGCGGGTACCGCATGAACCTGCTCCATGAAGTGTTCCTTGAATTCATGGCCGATCCCGCGCCGATCACGGAGGATGAATGGAACCGCGCTCTCAGCGCCAACCGGTCTCTCACAGGGGACCTGCCCTACAGCGGCCTCGCCGATTACCGACGCCGAATGGCAGCACAGTACCTGCAACCGGTGACGTTGCCCGAATCCGCGCAGAACTTCGTCGACGAGGCAGCCGGAGACAGTGACAACCCGTTTGAACGAATGATGCTGATTGAGCAGGCTCTCTCCGGCTTCACCTACACGACCACTCCGGGGAAAATGCCCGACACCGTCACGGACGGCGCCTCATTCCTTACGTACTTCCTGGAGACGCGCCGCGGATACTGCTCGCATTTTGCGACCGCGATGACGCTCTTTGCCCGGGCGGAAGGCCTGCCGGCACGCTTTGTCTACGGCTTCCACGCGCCGCTCGCGCCGGACGGCTCCACCTACGTGACGAGCGAAAACGCTCATGCATGGTGCGAAGTGTATTTCGAAAATGTGGGCTGGATCCCGTTCGATGCCACCCCCGGCCACACCGAGGGCTCGTTCTGGTCCGTCTACAGCGATCGCGACAAGACGCCGTGGGTGCCCACACCGCAGCCGTCCGTCGCTCCGACCGCGCCCGTGACACCGCCGGTCGCCGCCAACACGCCCGCCCCGACATCCCGCACGCGTGTCCTGTTGTTCGCGCTGCTCGGCATCGCGGCACTCTTCCTGTTCGCGATCCTGGTCCTTCTGATCGACCGCGCCATTGTCAATCGGCACTTCCGCCGCATGGCCGCCGCGGAACAGATCGCCGTGCTGTACCGGCGCAACCTCAGGCTGCTCACCTATCTCGAGCTGCCCATGGACGAGGACGAGACGCTCACGGAATACCGCGAACGCCTCCTTCCGAAGCTGCCGGACGACGCCGTCTCGTGGCTTACCGCGTACGAGACCTACCTCTACGGCAGGGACACCGCGCCGGAGACCGTGGTCGCAGCCATGCAGCTGGGCAACGACGCGTTGACCGAGACCTTCCGGGAGATGAGCCCCCGAAAGTATCAGCTCTACCGCATGATCAACCGGTTGCTGTAAAACGCCTAAAAACCCAACACCAATACAAAACCGGGAAGGAATGACAGTTCGTCAGTTCCTTCCCGGTTACTTTTTATCTTGGTTCGCGCGCTCTCTTTTGCACGTAACTGCCCTTGCCGACGGCCTTTATTTTACGGATTCCACTTGTCCCCGAAGTAGGCTTTCATGTCCGAATCGGACAGACCGAGGAGCGACTTGATATCCTTCAGAAGCGCCTTGTCGCGCTTGCCGTCCTGGACGTATTTGTACAGCACGTTCATGCTGCTGTTCCAGCCGTTGACGGTGCCGCCCCAGCGGGCACGCTCCGCCTCGATCTCCGGCTCCAGCGTCGCCTTCCACCAGTCGAGCTCCTTGGTGATGTACTCCTCGTTCAGGCAGGTGTCCATCAGGTACGCAACACGCTTGAGGAACGCGTCCTTGCCGCGTTTGCTGTGGATGATGTACCAGATCAGCGGGTGCTTGCTCGCGTTCTTGACGTTCGTGGTGAACGCGTGGTCCTGCAGACAGAAGCCCCAGTCGAGGTCGTAGAACATCCAGCGCCATTTTCCGTCGCCCTCCGTTGACATGAAGCAGCGGATGTTGGCGTCGTCCGAATCTCCGTAGTATCCGCGTAAAATGTACCAGTCCATCAGGCTGTTCATATCGATGCGGCTCTCCAGATACTCGTAATTCTCGTCGATGTTGAGGTCTTTTTCCTTCGCGAACTTCACAAGCGCGTTGTAGTCGTCCGCGCTTCCTTCCTCCTTCATCTGATACCCGCTGTAGCCCTGAACGATGTTGACCGAATCCTTGGGAACATCGTAATGGTCCGCGACGTAGTCCGCGCTGAAGCGCTCGCGCATGAAATAGATGCCCCAGAACTCGCCCGCGAGATACATCACAACAGGCTTGCACGCCTGCGCGCTCACATCGGAATTGAGAAGCGCCATGTGCGTCGTAAACTCATCCTCGATGATCGCGTCCTTGAAGCGCTCGCTTCCTCCCTTTAACAGGATGGAGTTGAAGACCTCCAGATCGATATCGTCAAACAGCTTGTAATTCAGTTTGCTCGCGCCGTAAGCGGAGCGGAAATGCACCGTAAAATTCTGCTTGGCCATGTTGCGGCTGTCGTTGCCGTGGAGCGTGATACCGCACGGGATTGAGAATTTTTCCTCGCCGTTCTCGATCAGCGTCATCATCGCCTGCGCCTCAAGGTTGCGGTCGCTGATCTTCTTCACGACACCGTTCGCTCCGAGGATCGTATCGTACGGTCCGTTGACAACCAGGATCGGCAGCGTGTGCGTCGTGCTGTCGATCACGTAGGTGTAGGCGGCCTCCTGGCTCTCGCGGCCGTCCTTCACGGCCATCGCGCGGATGGTCGTCACGCCGGTCACGGTGATGCCGTCAACATACACCTTCGAGGATGTCGTCGGCTTGCTTCCATCCGTCGTATAGTAGATGGTTCCCTCGCCGAACAGAGTCACCATCAGCGGTCCGTTGTACACGCCGGTCACGTAATTTGCCTCCGGCACCGAGGTTCTCGCGGCGTAGCCCTCACCATTTTCCCTGCCCGGAGCCGGATCGTCAAAATACATCCATTCCCCGTCCTTGCGGCCGTAGCTCGAATCCGCAGGCAGGTCGCCCGGGATCTTGATCCGGTCGCAGAACCCGTCCTTGTTGGAGAGATAGATCTTCTCTCCGCTTGATTTGATCTTAAACGGTGCCTGATTGCCCTCGCCGACACCGTTGCAGTAGATGATATACCGCTCACCCGCGCCGAGCGTAACGTTCGGCAGCTGGTACTTCTGCGGGTTATCCTTGCTGTCACTGATCCAGTATTCACTCAGGTTGATCGCGACGGAGGACGAGTTCAGCAGCTCGACCCAGTCGTAAAATTTGCCGTCCAGCTCGGCGTACTTGCTGTTCGAGGACATCGCCTCGTCAAATTCAAGTCCCGTGAGCGGCATGGCCTTCCAATCGATGGTATCCTCACCGCCGGGATCGATCACTCCGGGCGAAATCTCGGTCCCCGTCGGGGTCGGATCCCCCGGCTTCGGGGTCGCCGAACCCGTCGGTGTCTGCTTTGTATCGCCCCCGTTGCCGCCCTTCGGCCACAGGAAATACACGACACCCGTCACGCACAGTGCAAAAACCAAAGCCATCACAAGCATCCGGTTGCGCTGTTGACGCTTCTTTTTCTTACTGATCCGCTTCTTGCCCGCCTGCGTCCTCTGACCTGTCTGTGTCCTCTGCGCAGTTCTCTGCGGGGCCCTCTGCTGATTCTGAGCCATCCTTCTTCATACTCCTTCCGTCTGCCCTTTGTATCACGCGCCGTACATGCTTCCGTGTCAGCCGCGCTTTCCGAGTTCATCGGAATCCAACAGTACCGTGAACGGCCCGTCATTTAAGAGCCGCACCTTCATGTCCGCGCCGAAGCTTCCGGTTTGCACGGACAAGCCGTAGTCTTTCTTCAATTTCGCCACTACATACTCGTAGAGCTTCTCCGCCGCGTCCGGGCTCCCCGCCCGCACGAACGACGGCCGGTTTCCGTGGCGACAGTCCGCGTAGAGCGTGAACTGCGAGACAACAAGCACCTCACCGCCGACATCGGCGAGCGAAAGGTTGGTCTTCCCGTCCGCGTCCTCGAAGATCCGCAGGCCGGAAAGCTTCTTCACCATCGCGTCGGCGATCGCCTCCGTGTCCGTGTCGCACGCACCCATAAACACAAGGAACCCCTTGCCGATCTGTCCGATCACTTCACCGTCAACCGTGACCGAAGCCTCGGTCACTCTCTGAATCAAAAACCGCATCCGTTATTCTTCGCGGAACACAAGCGTCCCGCCCTCCATACTGTCTATGATCGCCAGCGACTCGAGCTGCACACCCATTTCCCGAATGCGCTTGCCGCCGTCCTGGAACCCCTTCTCGATCGCGATGCCGCAGCCGACCAGCGTCGCCCCCGACTGCTTTACGAGATCCATCAATCCAAGCAATGCGCAGCCGTTCGCCAGAAAATCATCCAGGATCAGCACGCGGTCCTCCGGCTTTAAGAATCTCTTCGAGACAACCACGTCGTACACCTTACCCTTCGTGAAGGACGTGATCTTCGTCGAGAACACCTCGGCGTCCATGTTGCTCCCGGCCGTTTTCTTGGCAAATACCGCGCGGCAGCCGAACTCCTCCGCCGCGATGCACGCAAGCCCGATGCCCGACGCCTCGATCGTGAGGATCTTCGTCACCTCCGAGCCCGCGAACCTTCTCTTCCATTCACGCGCCATCTCGCGGAACAGACTGACGTCCATCTGATGATTCAGGAAGCTGTCCACCTTGAGGATATCGCCGTTTCGTACGACGCCCTCGCTGCAAATCCGGTCTTCCAACAGTTTCATGCTCCGCTCCTTCCCGTGCCGCGCATCCGCATTTTCCGATAAATAATCCCGCGCGCAGCACACACTCTCCATTCATATAATAATACACAAAATGCCGCCTAAAAACAAGCGGCAAATGCCGTCGGGGAGCATTTTCCGACGATTCTCCCGTATTGACTTCCGCATTCCTCTGTGCTACAATCGTGACGCTAATAACGCCGCGAAGAAAGCGGCAGAACACCGGAAACCAAAGCCTTGCATGCTCATTGCGCCGGGCTTCCCGCCGGACACTGCCCCTGACTTCCAGGTCGTATCGTAACCCTGCTTCTGAAAGGACGGATCTCCCGCGAGTTCCAACCTGAAAGACAGCGTTCTTTTATTGCACAAAGCAACTCGATCGTATCGGCTCACAAGCCGCAGAAAGGATGGTAACCACCATGAAAAGATTTCTCTCACTGCTTCTGTGCCTGGCGCTCATCGCTGCGCTCGCAGGCTGCGGAAGCAACAACAACTCCACCGACGCCGCTACGCCGACGCCGGCCAACTCTAACACGGAAAATGCAACACCTACGGCAGGCGGTGACCAGCCGTCCGACCCGACCGCGACCCCTACGGAAGCACCGAAGGAGCGCACCAAGGTCAATGTCGCAGTGCTCAAGGGACCTACGGCCATCGGCATGCTGAAGCTCATGGCTGACGATGAGGCCGAAACCTCCGCCAACGACTACAACTTCACCGTCGCAGGCGCGGCTGACGCTATCGTTCCCTCCCTCATGAGCGGAGACATCAAGATCGCTGCCGTTCCCTGCAACCTCGCCGCAACGCTCTGGAACAAACTGAGCGGCGGTATCTCCATCGTCGCGGTCAACACGCTCGGCGTTCTGTACATTCTCGACACCGGCACCTCGGTGCAGAGCGTTGCCGACCTCAAAGGCAAGACGATCTACACCACCGGCGCAGGCACGACACCCGAGTACACGCTCCGCTATCTGCTGTCGACCAACGGCATCGACCCCGACAAGGATGTCAACATCGTATTCCTCTCCGAGGCAAGTGAGGTCGCCGCAAGACTGGCCGCATCCGAGGAGGATATGATCGCCATGCTTCCGATGCCCTTCGTCATCTCGGTTCTTTCGCAAAATGAAAAGGCCCGCATCGCGCTCGATGTCACCGAGGAGTGGGAGAAGACCAACGACTCCACCGTTGTGACAGGCGTCATCATTGTTGCCAACGATTTCCTTGCTTCGAACAAAGAGACAGTTGACGCATTTCTCGATGAATACGCACTCAGCACGGCTTACGCAACCGAGCATGTCGATGAGACTGCCGAGCTTGCGGAGCATTTCGACATCTTCAAGGCCGCGGTTGCCAAGAAGGCGATCCCGTACTGCAACATCGTATGCCTGACCGGCGCTGAGATGAAGGCTGCCGCTTCCGCGTACCTTTCGATCCTGTTCGATGCCAATCCCGCATCGGTCGGCGGCAAGCTTCCCGAGGACAGCTTCTACTACAACCGCTGATCCCGACGCTTCGGATTGCTGACATCCGGCAGCGGATTTTCCGTCATATGACAAAAATACCGGCTTCGCCAATGCAACGGCGGGGCCGGTTTTATTTTCCTCTTGACGAAATGTTCTATTGGGTGTATAACATACTTGTGAGGTAATTGTGGTTTACCAACAGAGCGCGGCGCGCCAGGCAGTGACTTGCAAAGCCCCGGCTGCTTCGCTTTGTTCTTAAAAGGAGGAAATGACAATGTACGACAATGATCTGTTTAACCAGTTTTCCGAAGCATTTCACGATATGCTGGACAATTTGGACAAGGGCCTGCGCGACGGTGTCGGCGAACTGAAGGACATGAAGAAAAATGTGGAGCGCAACGGTCTGTTCGGTGAGAAGAAGAAGGAGAAGCCGAAGACCAACTACCGCGTTCCGTTTGCGGATTTTACGAAGAATTTTTCGAACATCGACAACCCGTTCAAGAAGAACAAGATCGCTGCCGATGTGATCCGCTGCGACGGCGTGCTCACCATCCGCGCCGAGCTTCCGGGCTATGAGAAGTCCAAGATCCATGTGGATTACCGCGAGGGCGTGATCATCATCCGCGCGGAGCGTGAGTTCGTTGACGTTGAGCCCGGCGAGAATTCGGACGGCGTGCGCAACTACAAGCGCGACAGCGACCGCTACTACGGCAAGATCGAGCGCGAGTTCAAGGTCGGCAAGATCGATGTCTCGACGGTTCGCGCAAACTTCAACAACGGCGTTCTGACCGTCTCCTGCGAGTGCCCGGACGACGGCTCCTCGATCAACATCGACTGATCCACGGGGCTTAGCCCGAAACTAAAACAGAGTGTTACACACACAGCCCCCGGACGCATAGCATAGTGCAATGACCTGTCCGGGGGATTTTATTAGTCACGGCCGTAAAAATCCCTCCCACACACGCCGACGGCGTTCCTGATCTTATCAGGAAACCTCGGCCGTTATTAAAGCCTCCGGCAGGATCGCCGGAGGCTTATTAATCTACGTAAACTGTTTTGTCCGCGATCAGTCTTCCAGGTGCTGCTCCATCAGCTTCGCCCAGTTGACAACCTGTGCGGACAGCTTTTCGTCCTTCTGCGCGCGGATCTGCAGCAGAACGTAGGCCGTCTGGAACTCAACCCTGTCGATCATCGCCTCGGCCTGCTCCTTCTCAACCGGGGTCCCCGACGCGTCGAAGCCGCATACGGTAATATCGTACTCCGTCTGCAATACGTCGGTGAGAAACTCGTGATCCTCCTCGGTCAGCTCGTAGCGTTCCTCCTCGCGGGAGAGGATATCCGCCGCTGCCGCGGTATACGCGGTCTTGTCGGAGAGATCGCCGGAGAGCTTGTCCTCAATGACGGGCCAAAGGAAAACCGCCATGGAGAGAACACTTGAATGTTTGCCGTATTCCTTGCGCCATTTGTCCATGAAATCCATTGCATCGCGGCAGTACGTCTCGTATTTTCCGCGGTCTGACAACTCGGCGGCCACGGGATAAAACTCGTAGAACACGCCGTACTTCATGAGATTGTCATAGCCCGCGCGGGCATAGCCGTCGGGGAAGAACTTTGCCAGCTGAAAATTCAGCGTGATCGGCGTCAGCAGCTGCATAAACTCCAGCCCGTTCTGTTTCAGAGCCTGATCCAGCCGCTCCGAGGCCGGGTAGTTGTATTTTGCCATAAACCGCAGCGCTCGGATTGCCGAAGACGGGTTGTTGCGGCACTGAACATTGGGATCCACCATGGTGTCGATCATGTGCTCCCGGATGGCGTAAAGCCCGCCGTGGAAATCCACGATATCGCCCGTTTTCATGTCATAGTAAATGGCATTCATGGGCAGGTCGCGCTCGAAGGAGTCAAAGAGAAGGCTGTTGCTGTACAGAACGTTCGGATCAAAATCCGGAACACCCTCAAGCCCCTTGTAGGCCGCGGGAATGTTCAGATGACGGGCGACATCGATGATCTCGTCCGGATAATGGGCATAGGCAAAGGTATACCCCTCCTGGGTGCTGTGGAACGTCACCTCGTCGAGGATCCGCTCGATCTCATCGTAGTCGGCGTTCGTCGTAATGTCGAAATCATCACCCTCCAGCCCCATCACCATATCCCGGATAGCACCGCCCACGACGTAGACCTCGTATCCGGCATCCATGAGCTTCCGCGAGGCGTCCACGCAGCTGGGCGACAGATCGTCATAGGTGATGTGGTGAAGCTTCTGCGGAATGCGCAGCTCCGCGTAGCCGTTTTTCTGAACTTCCTTGTAGTTCTCATCGATCAGGCGGTTGATCTCTTCGTCGGAAAATATACCGCCCTTCGTCTGCTGCTCTTCTTTTGTCTGATTCTTTTCTGTCTTATTATCCTTGCTCCCGCAGGAACTGAGCAGACAAAGCATCAGCACTGCGACCAAGCCGACAGAAACAGAAAGTCTCCTTTTCCTTTTCATATCTCTTGTCCTCCGCATTTTCCAAATCTTTATCCATGGAGGGAACTACGCGCTTACTGTAACAATCTATAATCGAATGCCCCTGCCGGGGTCTCCGGCATCAGCCCCTGCCGAGCCGTTCCGGAGGCTTCACCATCAGCCCCTGCCGAGCCGTTTCGGAGACTTTACCATCAGCCTCTGCCGAGCCGCTCAAGAAGTTTCACCAGCAGATTCCAGGTGCGCTCCACCGAGCCGATCTCCATCCTCTCCGCTGTCGTGTGAATGTCGAAAATGTTGGGTCCGAAGCTGACGGCGTCGGTCTCGGGCATATGCTCGATGATCAGGCCGCACTCAAGCCCCGCGTGGATGGTCTCCACCTTCGGCTCTGCGCCGTACACCTCGCGGTAGGTCGCGACCCACGCGTCACGAAGCGGC
Source organism: Lachnospiraceae bacterium (assembly GCA_017617545.1). Taxonomy (GTDB): domain Bacteria; phylum Bacillota; class Clostridia; order Lachnospirales; family Lachnospiraceae; genus ISDg. The sequence continues at coordinate 12,714 of JAFZVZ010000030.1, read as the reverse complement.
GACTCCGGCCGGTACTCCCAGCCCGGATACTCGCTGTGGCGCTCCGCGATACCGCCGCACAGCATCGTCAACAATGCGATCTTGTCGCCAAGCTGCTGTTTGCGGACATGGATCATGCTGCGCACGGAGCTGTCCACAACAACCGTTTCGCCCACCGTACGGATGATACCGACATTGTTCGAGGTCTCCACGAGCCCCGCCGGCTCCACGCACATGGCGCTGACGCCGAAGGGCACAAGCAGCAGAAAATTCAGTACATTCTCAAAGGATGTCTGGTTCATCACCCGGTAGCTTCCCTCGCGGATTTCGAATTCACCGCCCCCGGTTGTCTCCTCCAGCACAAACGCAACCTCAGGCTCCTGACGGCGGAAGGCTTCCAAAAGGTTCTTCTCCGCGCGGTCAAATGCCCTGCAAACCTCATATCTCTCGTACTCGTTCACACAGATCACGATCTCCGAGGAGGTCGGGATGGCATTGTCCTTCTCACCGCCCGCGATCCACAGCGGCTGCAGCATTTTCCCGCAATCCATCTCGCGGATCAACAGGGCAAGCATCAGGATCGCGTTCGCCCGGTTCTTGTCGATCTCCGTGCCGGAGTGTCCGCCGCGGCAGCCCGTCACGGCGATGCGGAGCAGATCTCCGGAAACCGTGTCGCGCACAACAGGGAACACCGAATGCTGCGTGAGTCCACCCGCGCAGCCCGCGAGAAGCACGCCCTCGTCCTCGGAGTCGATGTTGAGCCAGCGACGGCCTCTGACATCCTCCGCAAGCAGCTCATGCGCACCGTCCATTCCGGTCTCCTCATCGACCGTCGCCACAAGCTCGATCGCCGGGTGCGCAAGATCGTCCGACGCCAGAACCGCGAGCCCGTAGGCAAGCGCGATCCCATCATCGCCGCCGAGGGATGTCCCCTTCGCATACACGAACTGTCCGTCCTCCGTGACGGCCACATCAAGGCCTTCCTTCTCCATATCCTTTCCGCAGTCCTTTTCCTTCACTGCCACCATATCCATATGTCCCTGCAGAACGACCGCGGGCGCGTGCTCGCAGCCCGGTGTCGCATCCTTCCGGATGATCACATTGCCGCACGGCTCCGCGATGTACGCAAGTCCATGCACCTTCGCAAAATTCTGCAGATACTCGCTGATCGCTCCGATATTGCCCGAGCCGTGGGGAATCGCGCAGATTTCCTCGAAATATTTCCAGACCCTTCCGGGCTTCAATCCTTCCAACATATCCTGTCTCCTCCGTTTCTTCGCGCCGCCGGAACGGGCGCGTTGATATCACACGTAGCATACCATAGTTCACAAGGTCTTTCAACACGAAAGAAGCCGGAAGACTTATAAAGTCTTCCGGCCCTTCCGGAAAGTGTTAATAACAAAGGTGAATACTGTCAATGTTATGTTGAAATGTTAATGGGGGGTAATCTGTCCTCTTGTTCTCTTCTGACTGCAGTATAGCACGTATTATTCATGTCTTCAACCACTTATTTTCGAAAGTTTTCGCGTCGGAAAATGTGGTGTCAGTTTTGAGTAATTCTGCAATATTTTCCGTCATAATTACATGTTCCGCTACAGTTTAAACCGGTATCCGACGCCCCAGATCGTCTCTATGTACTGCGGATCGGCACTGCTTGTCTCGATTTTCTCGCGGATCTTCTTGATATGTACCGTCACGGTGGCGATATCGCCGACCGCCTCCATGTCCCAGATGGCGCGGAACAGCTCATCCTTCGAGAACACGCGGTTCGGCCGTTCCGCGAGATACGTGAGCAGATCGAACTCCTTGTTGGTCATGATCTTCTCTTCGCCGTTCACGTACACGCGGCGCGCGTCCTTGTCGATGCACAGTCCCCGGATCTCCACGGTGCGGTTCTTCCGGGCGGACTGCCACTGCATCGCGCTGCCGACCAGCCGCTCATACCGTGCCAGATGCGCCTTCACTCTCGCGGTCAGCTCGCTCGGACTGAACGGCTTGGTAATGTAGTCGTCCGCGCCGAACCCGAGCCCGCACACTTTGTCGAAATCGTCCTTCTTGGCCGACACCATCAGGATGGGAATGTCCTTCTTCTCGCGCACCAGGCGGCACACCTCAAAGCCGTCCATGCCCGGCAGCATAAGATCCAGGATGACAAGGCTGAAATCCCCCTCCAGCGCGCGCGAAGCACCGCTGTCGCCGTCAGTCACGATCTCGACAAGGTATCCCGCCTGCTCGAGGTAATCCCGCTCCAGCTCGGCGATCGCCTCCTCGTCCTCAATGATCAGTATCGTTTGCTTTCCGTTATCCATCCTTCGCCTCCAATTCCGCCATCCGGCGGACCACAAAGAATTCCCCGTCTCCGCAGTTCCTCCGCTGCGGTTATTCCTTTCTGTTCTTCCGTCTCCGACGCTTACTTCCCCGGCCTGCCGCTGCATTTTCCGACGAAAGGTCCGCATCGGCTCCCGTCTCATAATACTTCGGCAGTGAGAACTTTACCGTCGTCCCCTCGCCGACCGTACTTTCCGCCTCCGCGGTGCCGCCGTGCGCCTCCACGATGGATTTTACGATGGAGAGCCCGAGGCCGCTGCCGCCCTTCTTGGTTCCGCGGGAACTGTCGGCGCGGTAGAACCTGTCAAACACATGGGGAATGTCGTCCGCAGGGATGCCGCAGCCGTTGTCCGTCACGGCGATCCACACGCGCTCCGCGTCCTCGGTCGCCGACAGCTCGATATGCCCCGGCTTTTTATCCATGTATTTTACGGAGTTTCCGATAATATTGATGATGACGCGCTTGATGTGCTCCGCGTCGATCAACGCCTTCGTGTCCGCCTTGCACAGCTCCTCGCAGCGGAAGTCGATCCCCTGCGTCTCCAGGTCAAGCTGCCATTCCGCGGCACAGTCCTCAAGGAATTCCCGGACCTGCACCACACGGAAATCGTAGGCCATCGCCTTCTGCTCAATCTTCGCGTAAAATCCAAGCTCGTCCACCATGCGCTCCATGTCCGCGGCCTTGCTGTAGATCGTGCGGTAGTAGCGCTCTTTCTTCTCCTCCGTATCGGCAACCCCGTCCAAAAGCCCCTCGGAGTAGCCCTTGATCGCCGTGAGCGGGGTCTTCATGTCGTGGCTGATGTTGGAGATCATCTCCCGCGACTCCTGCTGGTAGCGGAGCTGCTGCTCCGAAAGCTCCTTCAGGTGCTGCCTCATGGACTCGAAATCCTGCTGCAGCTGGCCGATCTCGTCCTTCTTCCCGACCGCAACCTCACCGTCGAGGTTGCCCTCACTGATCCGGTTCGCCGCGCGGCTCAGCTCCGTGAGCGGCCGGACGATACTCCGGTAGAGCCAGGTCACAACGATGAGCGTCGTGATGCCCAGGGCGATGAGCAGCGCGATCAGGCCCTCGATGAGCGTGCGCCGCCACTGCGGGAGCAGGTGGTTGATGTCCGTGATCAGGAACAGTGTCGCGTCTTTCCCCTCGGCCGTACGGTAATCGATCTGCCGGATCAACGCGTGCGACTCGCCCTCCAGAAACATGCTCTTCTCGGAGGCCGTCTCATCGCTGTGGAATTCCGGAAGCCTTCCCTGTACGGTTTCGTAAAATGCTTCATCACCGATATAAACGATCTCGTCCCCCTCACGGATGCAGAGGAACGAAAACTTGTCCTTGAGCACCGCGTTCCGCTCCTCAACCCAGCTGCGGTCCGCCAGCTGCTGCGGCTTCTCCCGCACGATCTTCAGAAGCTCGTTGAAGTCATCCTTTACAAGCCCCTCAAACAGAGAGGGCGAGTTCTGAATGATCTCGATCATGTTGGTGTTCATGTTGTAGGACACGGAGATCAGCTGTACCTGAAAATGCAGGATCAGCCAGACCGTGACCGCGATCAGAAGAAGGGGGAGCAGCAGGCACAGAATGATCGACACGAGAATTCGTTTCTTAAGACGCATCTTTCTACGACACCTCCTCTCAGCCCCCGTTATACAGGAATGCGGCGCAGGGCTCAGCCTACGCCGCACTATGTCTTGTTACAGCATATACGGTTCTACGTTATTGACAATACCCTGAATTAATTCAGCGTTTTCTTAATAAGATCCGCAGCCTTCTTAATGGAATCTTGCTTCAGCAGGGATACCCACAGCTTCTTGCCCTTGTAGCTGTAGCAGTACTGGTAGCTCGAGTCTCCCGACGTCGAGTAGCTGTCAAGGGACCACTTGGCACCGTCGCCAAGCTGCATCGTCGCAAGCGAGACGAACTGGGACAGCGTGATATCGGTCTGTGTGCAGCTCGAGAATCCATCAAGCAGCGACTGATAATTCGAGAGGATCGATGCCGACGAAAGCTTGCGGATGATACCCTTGATGATCTCCATCTGGTGCTTCGCACGGGCGGAATCACCGCCGGAAACACCCTTACGTTCGCGGGCAAACACAAGCGCAGTCGTTCCGTCCAGGTGAACCCATCCCTTCGGGAAATGATACGCGCCGTTGATCGTCGTATATTCATAGAACGACTCCGCGTCGACACCGCCGATCATATCGATCAACTTGATCATACTCGAGAAATTCAGACGGATATAGAAATCAATCTCAATTCCGTACAGGTTCTCCAGCGTTGCCATGGAGTAATCTACTCCGTACAATCCGGCGTGCGTCAACTTATCCTTCTGCGAGGAAGTCACGCCCGGGATGTGCACATACGCGTCACGCGGCGTCGTTACGATCGAGATCTTCTTCGTCTTCGGATTAACCGCCATGATCAGGTTAACATCACTTCGGCTTCTAACAGATACGTCACCGTAACGGTCAATGCCGCTGATGTAGATGACAAACGACTCCTTCGTAAGATCCATTCCGGACTTATCCTTGCGCGCTTTCTTCGGCATTGTCGTCGGGGTCGGTGTCTTCGTTGCCCCCGGAGTTGCCGTATTTTTCGGCTTCTTCGTCGGGGTCGGCGTCGCAGTCACACCCGCGGGAAGCGTCGGCGTCGGCGTTGCCGTCACTCCTTCGGGAAGTGTCGGGGTCGGCGAATCCTCCGGTTCATCCGTAGGCTCCGGATCGTCTCCGCCGGGATCATCCGGATTCCACGGCTCAACAACCTCATCGATGAACTCAATCTGCACTGTCTCAACGACGCGAGACGTTAACGCTCCTCCCTCAAATTCCTCCAGGAATTCAAGACCGATATTGATCGTCTCCGCATCACCGAATACCGCGTTTACCTCGCCTGCAACAAGTGCATCCAGGGCTTCCGCAATCGACGGATATTCCACAAGTTGATAGTTTGACCCGATCTTCTCCTCAAGCGCCTTCAACGCGTTGGACATGGACTGGGTTCTGCCCTCCGAAGAATACCCGACCGTATACCCTGCGATATCCGCTCCTGCCTGCGCAGGATCGTCATCGCGAACAATCACGCTGTAATCCGTGTACTTTACCACCTCATCCGGATTCACTCCCATCGAATCCCCTACGGTCTTCTGGATACCCGCTGCCGCAAGCACCAGCACAAGGCAGAAGCAGGACAGGATGATGGATACGTATTTGCCGATGATCTGAAGGTTCTTCAGATAATGGAGAAGCATCGCCAGCGCAAGGAAAAATGCAAGTGCGACGGCAATCCATGTCAGAAAATGCGTCGGTTCATTGCCGCGGATGATCTTGTACGCTCCGCTGAAGAGATCAACCGATTCCTTTCTGCGGCACAGTGAGGAAAAGCAGTACAGAAAAACGATCGCCTGACCGATGACAACAACCACGGAGGCGAGATGGTTGACCGAATCGGTGAACCACCAGAACAGCAGCATGCATGCTGCGCAAAGACCGAACATCACGATGTTGATGCCCGCGCTGATCAGTTCATTGTGATACTGCACGGCAACATACGTTGCGGATCCGAACAGAGCAACGGCACATACCGTCTCCACGACCCGCACCGAGGTCCAGTTTCCTTTCTCCTTCTTCGGTGACAGAATGCACAACCCGGCGCAGCAGGCCGCGATCAGTACACATTCCATCACGACAAAGAGAATCTCCTGAGTCCCGAGGATCTTCTTCACTCCCATCATCACTGCCGAGAACAGCCAGAACAGGATTTCCACCGCGCCGAGAGCGCCGATATACACCGTCTGTGCCTTGGCAACCGGGACCAGGTAGTATCCGACAAAAATGATAACCGCAAGGATCAGCATCAGCGCTGCTTCCTGCAAAGCAAGCGGTGCTGTCACCTTTGAGAGCTCCGCACCCTTGACAATCGCCGTATCGACAACCATGAACAACAACAGAAGTTGTGAATACAGCAGCATTGCCGAGAGCCCTGCTCTCGCCTTTTTAAAAGTCATAATTCCTCCCTTATCAGCGGCGCCCCGCGAAGGGCGCCGCGCATAGATCAAACTTTCTTCGGGCTTCCGCAACCGTCATCCGGCGGTGCCGCGAGGCCGCATCAACCCGTTTTCGCAGGAAAATCCTCCGTTGTCCGTCGGATTAACCCTGCAAAGGTGTTCCGCACTGCGGGCAGAATCTCGGAATGTTATCCCCTTCTGCTCTCCAGCCGCAGTTCGTGCAGATCTTCACCTGCGCAGGCTTAGCCTGTCCGCAGTTTTTGCAGAATGCCGTGTCGTTGTTCACACCGCAGCTCGGGCAAGTCCAGAAAGCACCTGCGTTGCCCGTCGGCACTGTTGCGCCGTACGGAGCATTCTGAACAGGCTGCTGACCGTAAGGTGCGTTCTGGCCGTAAGGCACGTTCTGTGCCGGCTGCTGACCGTAGGGTGCATTCTGACCATAAGGAACGTTCTGCGCAGGCTGCTGACCGTAAGCGTTCTGGCCATAAGGGACGTTCTGCACAGGCTGCTGGCCGTAAGGCGCATTCTGACCATAAGGCGCGTTCTGGCCGTAAGGCACATTCTGAGCATTCTGACCATAAGGCGCATTCTGGCCGTAAGGTGCGTTCTGACCGTAAGGCACATTCTGCTGCGTGTTGTACTGCGTACCGTTCATCGCGATGGTTCCCGCTGCGCCGACACCGGCTGTCGTTGCCACAGCGTCAACGAACTGCTGTCCGAAGCTCTGCTGACCGTAACCGCCCTGGCCGTATCCTGCGGTCGGCGGAACATACTGCTGACCGAGCAGTGCTGCACGCGCCTGACCAAGCATCACATCATAGGTGTGATAGTTCGCGGAGTTGAGGCCTTCCACCTTCGAGGAGTTGAGCTTGACCGTGATCTCATTGAACCAGCGCCAGTTCAGCGTGATGGTGATCTTGAAATCATAGAAGTAACGGTAACGCGGCGGATTGTAGCTCACGCGGTTGCCGTTCGCATCCTTCGTGTACTCCTCCTCGCGGTTCTCCTTGATATCCGTGTTGCAGGACGTGATCGCGGTGATCGGGAGAATGTCCGGGTTCTCCTTCTCGAACCCTGCGGGCGAAGAATAGGAAACGATAAAATTCTGACCCGTAGCGTCGATATAGATCTTCTGGCTCTCGCCGAACGTGCTGCCGACTACAAACTGCGGTAACTTCGCGCGGTTCTGCTCTCTCTCCGCAAAATGCTGCTTCATCTCCTCAACCGTCGTCTTTCTCCGACCGTTGAAGAACGGGGACAGCTTCTTGTTGCAGGTACCGCACATATTGCCGTCCTCCAACTTATGATTGCCCAGCAGGCCGATTTTCTCGCCGCAGAAATCGCAGAACTTCTTCTCAAATAATCCCATACTACATTTCCTCCTTGTCAATTCGGCTCACTTTCTCATAGTGCACCGCTTATACACTATACCAAAAAACTTCCGAAAAGTAAAGTCTGCGCCCGTTTCAGTCCTTCTTCTCGCTCGCTACGAACGCGGAAAATGCGATCCCCGTGTAGCGCTTGAAGCACCGGCTGAAATAGTTCGGATCCGGCACGCCGACCTCCGCCGCAATCTGGTACATCGGCTTTCCGGCGAGCGCCGCGCGCTTCGCATGTTCGATGCGGCATTTGTTGAGGTAGTCGACGAAGCTCTCGCCGGTCTCGTTCTTGAATTTGCGGCTTAAGTAGCTCGGGTTAAAGCCGAACGCGTTGGCGACCTTCGTCAGGTTTAGGTCGGTCTCGAAATATCTCGTCTGAATGTACTCGCGCACCTTCTCAATGCCGTGAGACATTCTTCCGAGCTCGAGGACGCTCTCATTTTCCAAAACCTCGGGCTCCTCGCCGCGCGCCTCCCGCTGCTCGTTCAGGTGAAGAAACAGCCGCTTCAGCGTCTCGTTGATGTCCGCCTTCTCGATCGGCTTCAGGCGGTAGTCGAACACGCCGATGCCGATGCACTCGCGGGCGTACTGGAACTCGTCGTAGGCCGACAGCACGACGATCGCGAGCTGCGGGTACCGCTCCTTCGCGAGCTTGGAAAATTCAATTCCGTCCATAAACGGCATCTGCACGTCGACAAAACACACGTCCGGCTGCAGCTCGTCGATCGTGTTGATCGCCTCGATGCCGCTGGCCGCCGTGCCGACGATCTCCATATTATAGGAAGCCCAGTCGATCGTCTTCGACAACACCTTGTAGATTGCCGGCTCGTCATCAATTATCATTACTCGATACATATGCTTGCCTTTCCGTTTGGGGATCACTGTCTTTTATACGTCATTTATACCGCAGGATCAGCGTGATCTTCGTGTACTCGCCTTCCTTGCTTTCAATCTTGTAGCAGTCGTTGGTTTCCTCAAAATAGCAGAACCGCTCGATCGTACGGCGCAGACCGAAGTGCTGGCCCTCCTCGCCCTCCATGATCTGCGCGATCTTCTCCTCGCTCATGCCGACGCCGTCATCGTACAGCTCGACGTAGACGAGGTCATTTTCCTTGTAAACGCGGAGGCGGATCAGCCCGTGCCCGCCCTTCTTGCGGATGCCGTGGTAGAGGCTGTTCTCGATCAGCGGCTGGATCGTCAGCTTCGGCAGCAGGCGCTCCAGGCAATCGTCCGCGATCTCGTACTCATCGTCGAAAATGTCGCCGTACCGCAGCTTCTGCAGCTTCAGGTACTTCTTCGCGATCTCGAGCTCCGTCGACAGCGGCACCTCGTTGCTGCCCTTGCTCAGGAACTGGCGGTAAAAGCTGCCGAGCGTCTCGAGCGCGTCGTACACCTGCTCGCGCGGCGTCTCGTCATCGATCGCGAGGCTCGCGATCATCTCGATCGTATTATACAGAAAATGAGGCTTGATCTGCTGCTGGAGAATGTTGATCTCGGTCTTGCGAACCGATTTTTCCTTGTCGAGAAGTTCCTCGATCAGGCGGTTCATCTCCACGAGCATCTCGTTGTAGCTCTCCTTGAGCATGCCGATCTCATCCTCGTTGGTCTCCATCGACACCCTGCGCAGCCATCCCTTCTTGACGGCCTGCATCGAGTCGGAGAGCTTGAGGATCGGGCGGGTGATGTAACGGCGGATCATCATGTCGAGCATGATCAGCGCCAGGACCATCAGCGCCACGGAGATCAACGGGATCACCATGATCTTGTAAGAGAGGCTCTCCCACAGCACGTAATGCTCCACGCAGGCGATGCGGATCCCGGTCTTCGGGATCTCGTAGGTCGCGTAAATGTCGCGCCGCACCAGACCCTTGGTGATGCGGGACTGTTCCGCGGAAAGGACGGAATCGTGCTTACGCAGCGTCTCCTCCTCGCCGGTCACGTAGATCGTGTCGCCGTTGTGGTCGTAAAATATGTATTCGCGGTTGTCGGCCTTGTAGTTGTCGAGCGCGTTGATCAGCTGCGACAGCTCAAACGTCGCGCAGATGATACCGACCTTCCGCTGCGTACCCGCGTCGTAGAAGACACGGAGCATGCACATGACGGATTCACGCTGCGGCTTCACAATGCCGTCACCGTTCAGCCACACGACGTAACCGCCTCGCTTATCCTCCAAGATCTCGCGCTTTTCACGCAGCGCGTCCCGGTCGAGCCGGAGGATCGAGGACATCTTGCTGTACGGCTCCGTCGTCGCCGTGCCGTCCAGATAGTCAAAGCGGATCAGGAATACGGACGACACCTCCTCAAACGGCGCCATCATGCGCGCGATCGCGTTGTTGTTCAGCATATCCTCGCTGCTTGGCGCGTCTTCCCTCGTAAAATACTCCTTCGCGACGTCATTGCCCGTCATGGCGAGCATGAACTCATTGACGTTGTTGATGCGCGTCTGGATCGTCTGTCCGATCGTCTGCAGATCGGCCGCGACCGTCTTTCTCTCCGTATCCACGATCTGGTTCTGGTAGATGAACACGAACAGAAAACCGATGCACAGGACATACAGGATCAGGGTCACCGTAAACAGACGGCGCAGCTTCTGCTTCAGCGTGAACGAGCCGAATCCGCGACGTTTCTTCTTTTTCACATTCATCGCGTCCGCCGCGAGATCGAGCTGCTCATCCGCGCTTTCGATCGCCGCATCGTCCTCGAAGAAGGTTCGATTGTCCGAGTCCGACTTGCTCATGACTATCTTGTCCTCCGCCTTTTTACGTACTCCCGAGTATTGTAACTATAGCAAAAAATAAAGGAAAACTCAACACAAAACCGCCCCGGGTATCCCGGGGCAGTTTCGTTATGCGCAATATAGGGTTGACTTTGGTTGTTCCCCGATTGCGTCGGCCGCCGGAATTTCCCGGTCGGCCAACGATTCCATCGCTTTCACAACAGAACTTCTCCCTCGAGGTTTGTGCGTATATTTGGAAAAATGTTACGATGATGGCAATTTCAGTACCGTCCGCCTCCCTGCGATCGTACGGTCTTCTTTATCGGAAAATGAAGCTGTTTCATTTGCCGAGCTGTTCGCTCATGCGGCGGCACAGCTCCTCCGGGCTGATGGCGTCCTGGTAGAGGTCGCAGATCAGGTCGAGGTAGACGGTTTTATTTTCCGCGGTCATAAGCGTGTCAAACCATAAGGTAAAGGTCGTCGCGTTACCCGCGAGAAGAGCAACCTTCTTCGGCATCGGCGGAACCTCGGAATCGTCGTAATCGACCTTCCATGCGGGAACGCCCGCGCCGGAGAGATATGCGTATTTGGATACGCTGCGCGCCAGCTCAAACGCCACTTCCGCAGCCTTATCCGGGTGGTTCGTGGAGCGGGCAACCATAAGTGTGTCCGCCGCGCCTCCCATGTAATCCGTGATCTTCGCGTTGTCGGGGTTGATCACCGGCAGCGGAAAACAGTCGAAATCCTCGGGATTTTCCACATTCACGTACTCGTTGCCGCGCTTCTCGTAAAAGCCGCCGGCGAGCCAGGATCCGGTGATATACATCGCCGATTTGCCGGCGTAGAACATATCGACGCTCTGGTCATTCGTAAGACCGGCCGCATTCCGCGCCATGTAGCGATTGTCGATGATGGTCTCCATCGCGGTTGACGCCTTGATGAAATCCTCGCTGTTGTAGGAGCCTTCCTCCGCCGTCAGGACCTTGCCGAGCCGCTCGGGTCCTACGGATTTCAGCGTCAGACCGTCGTGGAGCATCGCGAGCACCCACGAGTCCTTCACGCTGTTGCCGATAGGGATGTACCCTGCCTCCTTCAGCTTCTCACAGCAGTTGAGAAATTCCTCAAAGGTAGTCGGTACCGTCACTCCGGCCTCGGAAAATGCCTTTTTGCTGTAAAAAACAAGTGAAATGGGCGTCACATAAGTCACGCCGTACAGCTTGCCGTCGTATGTACAGTTGACGAGCGCCGCCTGCGGCAGTTCGTCAGCGTATTGGTCATAGTAACTGTCGATCGCGAGCACCTTGCCGCTCTCCACGAACCCCTGTGAAAAACCGCCGCCCCAGGTGTAAAATATATCAGGCAGTTCATCGCCCGCGACATTGATCTGAAGCTTTTCCTTGTACAGCTGGTTTTCAAACGTGGTCATGACCACTTCACAGTCCGTGTGCGTCCGGTTATAATCCTCGATCGCCTTGACAAAGGGATCGTGGAAACCGTCGCCCGGCGTCGCTATCGTCCAGATCCGGATCTTGATCTTCTCGCTGTCACCGGTGTTCCCGTTGGGCTCACATCCGGACAGCAGGCCTGCTGCGAGCACCGCCGCCAACGACAGTGCAAGCAGCCTTTTGAATCGTCCCACTGTAGCCCTCGTAATTCGATAAAAAGTATCAGCACAAAACCTGTTATTTCCCTTGTTGTGGAAATAGTATAGAAAAAAGCCCTTGTAAAATGAACGCATATTTTTTACCTGTTTAAGCATTATTTTTACAACAAAGAAAGCGCCGGAACCCGCATCATCACAAGCGTTTCCGGCGCAATTCCGTCCTGAAGCACGCGGGATTCGAACCCGCGACACCTTGATTAAAAGTCAAGTGCTCTACCGACTGAGCTAGTGCTCCATCTTCCTTTTTCATCCCTGTCCGGAAGATCTTTCGCCCCGAAATGTACCCTTTCCCTGCGAAAAAAGCACACAAAAACGAAAAATCCTGTCAACAGGATATGAAAAAATGCCCAGAACCGGAATCGAACCAGTGACACGCGGATTTTCAGTCCGCTGCTCTACCAACTGAGCTATCTGGGCATGGTATATATGAGATTGTCTCCCTCTCGAAAAACCTCGAAAGGAAACAAAACTCCGAACCGGGTGGCTCGGACGATTGCGGGGACTGGATTTGAACCAGCGACCTCCGGGTTATGAGCCCGACGAGCTTCCAGACTGCTCTACCCCGCGGCAACTGGATGGGGAAGGATTCGAACCTTCGAAAGCGTCGCTAACAGATTTACAGTCTGCCCCCTTTGGCCACTCGGG
>JAFZVZ010000003.1 GCA_017617545.1 Lachnospiraceae bacterium | reverse complement strand
CACAAAAAGCAAGTGCTGTTTCTTTATGAGTAGCAACAATACTCACAAAAAACGAATCAAGTATTGTTGATTATCAGCCTTGTCTCTGTTTGTGCTTCGGGTTCTCACAAATGATCATGATGTTCCCTTTTCTTTTGATGACTTTGCATTTCTCGCAAATGGGCTTTACTGAAGATCTTACTTTCATGGTTTCACTCCTTTCTTCGAAAAAAGTCCGTTTAACATTATAGCATGCTTAGTGTAAAATGCAACCCTCAATTTTCCGAATTTTCAAGGTTTTTTCGGTCTTTTTTGATTCTTTTTACCAAAACTCTTCTCTTGTTCCCCCGTTATCGGAAAATGAGCCAGTTTCCCCGCGGAAAAACGGCATGTTCCGCCTCCCTCCGGGACGAAGAAAGCCTCCCCGCGAAGGGGAGGCTCCCGCAATTTGTTCTTGTGTAACTTACTTGTCTCTCCAGATGATGCGACCCTTGGTCAGATCGTAGGGCGAGAGCTCAAGCGTAACCTTGTCTCCGGGAACAATCTTGATGTAGTTCATGCGAAGCTTACCGCTGATGTGGGCGAGCACCTTCATGCCGTTCTCCAGCTGAACCTGGAACATTGCATTCGGCAACTTCTCCAACACGGTACCTTCCATCTCAAGAACATCCGATTTCGACATAAACTTCCTCCGTAAAATATAACCTAACCTCGGACCGGTCTTCGGTCCGCCGTCATTATAGCACGATTTGTGCCGCTGTACAATATGAAACTTTTCGCAAAACAGCGGTGGCCGAAGCCTGACACGTCTTCCCCCGGAAAACCATCATTTTCCGCATCCGTCACACTCAGCGGAGCGACAGGATCTCGGGCTCCCCGTCGGTCACGAGGATCGTGTTCTCATAGTGGGACGAGAAGCTTCCGTCCTCCGTGACAACCGTCCAGTCATCATCGAGAATGCGTACTTCCCATCCGCCCATGTTGACCATCGGCTCGATCGCGAGCGTCATACCTGCCTGCAGCTTCACACCGCGGCGGTGCTGACGGAAGTTCGGGATCTGCGGGTCCTCGTGCATGCTCGTGCCGATACCGTGGCCGACTAGGTCGCGGACACACGTAAATCCGTACGAATTCACGTACTCCTCGATCGCAGCCGAGATATCGTAGAGGTGGTTGCCTGCCTTCGCCAGCTTAATGCCGACGAAGAAGCTCTCCTGCGTAACCTCGACGAGCTTCTTCACCTCCGGTGAAACCGTGCCGACCATCCAGGTACGCGCGGCATCCGAGTGGTATCCCTGGTAGATCAGACCCGCGTCAAGGCTGACGATGTCGCCCTCCTTGAGGATGTCATGCTTGTTCGGGATCCCGTGTACGACGCGGTCGTTGACCGACGTGCAGATCGATGCCGGATACCCGTCGTAGTTCAAAAACGACGGAATGCAGCCGAAGCTGCGGATCATATCCTCGCCGATCCGGTTCAGTTCCATGGTGGAGACACCGGGCTTCACGTACTTTGCCATCTCGTCGTGGACGAGGGACAACAGCCGTCCGGCTTCCCGCATTTTCTCAATTTCACTTTTCGATTTAATCGTAATTGCCATTGTGGCCTCTCCTTCCATACGCGCACTTCGTACGCGCCAGTCTCAGGCTTTTCAGTCTCAGGCTAAATATTCTTCTTACTCAAACAGCGCGGTGATCTCCGCGAACACTGCGTTGACGTCCTTCGTGCCGTCTACCGTGCGGAGGATGCCCTCGTTCGTGTAGTAGTCGATCAACGGCTGCGTCTGCTCATGATACACCGTAAGACGGCGCTTTACGGTCTCCGGAAGGTCATCCTTGCGGATGCTCAGCTCGCCGCCGCACAGGTCGCATTTGCCGGATACTCTCGGCGGGTTGTACAGCACGTGGAATGTGCCGCCGCATGCAACGCACGCTCTTCTGCCGCCCATACGCTCAATGATGTTCTCATCCGGAACGTCGACGTCGATCGCCATATCAAGCGCGTCGCTGTTCTCCTTCAGACTTGCGGTCAGAGCCTCAGCCTGCGCGATCGTGCGCGGAAAACCGTCAAGCACATAACCGTTGGCACAGTCATCCTGCGCGAAGCGGTCCATGATCAACGCGAGCGTCAGCTCGTCCGGAACCAGAAGGCCCTGGTCCATATACTGCTTTGCTTTCTCGCCGAGCTCCGTGCCGTTCTTGATGTTGGCGCGGAAAATGTCGCCCGTCGAGATGTGAGGGATGCCGTATTTAGCGGCAATCATTTTCGCCTGCGTGCCCTTGCCGGCCCCCGGCGCTCCCAGCATAACTATTTTCATGTCATCCTCCTACGTTGTTACACGGAAAGAGGGCGGAACGATTTCGTCCCGCCCGTACTCTTCGTTTTATCAGTCATTCAGGAATCCCTTGTAATGACGTACCAGCAGCTGCGATTCGATCTGCTTCATCGTCTCCAGGATAACGCCGACCACGATGATCAGCGAGGTACCGCCGAAGCCGAGACTGATCTTGAACGCGCCGCCGCAGATGATCGGGATAAGTGCGACGATGGAAAGTCCGATCGCACCGATCAGCACGATGTAGTTCAAAACCTTCACAAGATAGTCGGTCGTAGGCTTGCCGGGACGAATACCCGGGATAAAGCCGCCGTCCTTCTTCATGTTGTTGGACACCTCAATCGGGTTGAAGGTGACACTGGTATAGAAGTAAGCGAAGAACAGGATCATTGCGACATACAATACCGCGCCGATCGTGAACGCAAACATCTTAATCGAATCGAAATTGAACCAGTTTCCTGTGTTGCATGCGTACAGGATTTTCTGCCATACAGATCCGGACGCGTTGCCGCGCACACCGAAGAAGCTGCTGATGATGGCCGGGAACTGGAAGATTGAAGCCGCGAAGATAACCGGGATAACGCCCGCGGTGTTAACCTTCAGCGGAATGAACGACGAGTTGCCGCCAACCAGTCTTCTGCCCTGCATTTTCTTCGAATACTGAACAGCGATCTTGCGCTCTGCATCCTGAAGAAGAACAACCAGTACAAGCGTAAGCAGGATGATCGCCACAATGATGATGATCGCGATGATCATCTTCACGGGCTCGCTCTTCTTGTCGGATACAAACTGCTGGAAAATCTGTACGAACGATCTCGGGAGACCCGAAACGATGTTGATCAACAGGATGATGGAGATACCGTTGCCTACTCCCCGCTCCGTGATGTTCTCACCGAGCCACATGAGGAATGCGGAACCAGCGGTAAATGCCAGAACGATGATCGCGATCGTCGTAAACTTGTTGTCAACCAGATATCCGGTCTGTCTGCTGAAACCAATGGCGATTGCCGTACCTTCGATCAGGGCAAGTACAACCGTAAGATAACGGGAGTACTCGGCAATCTTCTTGCGTCCGGTCTCTCCGTCCTTCTGCAACTCCGCAAGACTGGGAATTGCGATCGTCAACAACTGCATGATAATTGACGATGTGATGTACGGGGACACGTTCAGCGCGAAGATGGAAAGCTGCTCGAGAGAGCCGCCGGTCAACACGCTGATAAATCCGAGATCCGAGCCGAGACCCTTCATGTAGTCCGCCGCCGCTTTCGTAACGCCGGGGCACTGGATCATACAGCCGATCCGAATGACGATCAAACACAAGAAGGTGAAGAACAGCTTTTTGCGGATATCCTTGACCTTAAATGCGTTGATGAACATTGTTAACATTTCACTTCACCTCAGCAGTTCCACCAAGAGCCGTGATCTTCTCGATCGCAGATGCGCTAAACGCGTCAACTGCAACATTCAGCTTCTTGGTAAGCTCACCGTTACCGAGAATCTTAACGCCGTCTCTGGGATTGCTCACCAGACCGATCTCCATAAGAGACTCAACGGTTACCGTTGCGCCGTCATCAAAACGATTCAGCATCGAAACGTTAATCGCAACGATGTTCTTCGTGTTGATGCACTTGAAGCCTCTCTTGGGAAGGCGGCGGTACAAAGGCATCTGACCACCTTCGAAACCAGTTCTCGGAGCTCCGGAACGAGCCTTCTGGCCCTTGTGACCCTTGCCTGCGGTCTTGCCGTTACCCGAGCCGTGTCCGCGGCCGCGACGGAAAGCGTCGCTGTGCTTGGAACCTTCGGCCGGTCTTAACTCTGCCAAATTCATCGTATGCCCCTCCTTGTTACTGAATCTCTTCAACTTTGACAAGATGACGAACCTGAGCGATCATGCCCTTGGTTCCCTCGTTGTCGGGAAGCGTGTTGCTGCTGCCGAGCTTGTGAAGGCCGAGAGCTGCAACGGTTTTCTTATGTTTCGGAATTGCACCGATGGTGGATTTCACCAATGTTACTTTTAATTCTGCCATTTCGCTACCTCCTACAGATCACTTACGGAAATGCCGCGAAGTGCAGCAACCTGCTCCGGAGTCTTCAGCTCGCCGAGACCTGCAAGCGTAGCAAGAACTACGTTGCGCTTGTTGTTCGAGCCGAGGGACTTCGTACGAATATTCTTGTAGCCTGCAAGCTCCAGCACGATACGCGCGGGACCACCGGCGATGATACCGGTACCTTCGGAAGCTCTCTTGAGAAGGATCTCAGCGCTGCCGAACTGACCTACGAAATCGTGAGGAACGGAACCGTTGTCATCGATCGCGATGTTGATCATGTGCTTCATGGCGTCTTCCTTAGCCTTGCGGATTGCTTCCGGAACTTCGGCAGCCTTACCGAGGCCTGCGCCTACATGACCCTTCTTGTCACCGACAACCACCAACGCGCTGATACGCATGGTACGGCCGCCCTTAACAACCTTGGTGACACGCTTGATCTCGACAACCTTGTCTTCCAGCTCTAACTGGTTCGTATCAATGATTGTACGCATCCTTTATTCCTCCTCGATTAAAAGTTCAGACCGGCTTCGCGAGCTGCGTCAGCTAAAGCCTGAATCTTACCTGCATATATGAAACCGCCTCTGTCAAAGACAACCGTATCGATACCCTTATCAAGAGCCTTCTTAGCGATTGCCGCTCCGAGAACCTTTGCGGCCTCTACGTCATTGGTCTTCTCGCACTGTGCCTTCACATCCTTCTCAAGGGTGGAAGCAGCCACGAGCGTGTTGCCTGCAACATCATCGATGATCTGGCAATACATGTGGTTGTTGCTGCGGAAGACAGCAAGTCTCGGTCTTTCTGCAGTACCGGAGAAACGATTACGAATCTTCATGTGCTTCTTGACACGAATTTCAGATCTGCATTCTTTACTAACCATATCTATTCTCCTTTCTACTTCTTACCGGTCTTGCCGACTTTACGACGGATAACTTCATCCGCGTACTTGATACCCTTGCCCTTGTAAGGCTCAGGTCTTCTCTTGTCTCTGATTTCGGCAGCGTACTGTCCGACTTTCTCCTTGTCGATGCCCTTGACGATGATCTTGTTCTGGCCGTCAACTTCCGTCGTGATGCCATCGGGATCATCCATGTTCACCGGATGGGAGTAACCGAGCGTAAGCGCGAGCGTCTTGCCCTGCTTAGCGGCACGGTAACCGACACCGTTAACCTCAAGGACCTTCTCATAACCGTTCGTAACACCCACAACCATGTTGTTGATGAGCGTTCTCGTGAGACCGTGCAGCGACTTGATTCTCTTCAGATCGTTCGGTCTCTCGACAACGATTTGCCCGTCTTCCATCTTGATGGTAAGCTCGGGAGCGAGTACTCTCTCCAGGGTGCCCTTGGGCCCCTTAACCGTCACTTTATTATTTTCTGCCACCTCGACCGTAACACCGGCCGGAATGGCGATTGGCATTTTTCCTATACGTGACATGCCCGTACCTCCTTAGACTGATTACCAGACATAAGCAAGCACTTCACCGCCTACATTGAGCTGACGTGCTTCCTTGTCCGTGATGATACCCTTGTTGGTGGAAATGATCGCAACACCGAGACCGCCGAGAACACGGGGAAGATCTTCCTTGTTCGCGTAAACGCGAAGGCCGGGCTTCGAGATTCTCTTAATACCGGTGATTGCCTTGACATTCTTATCCTTGCCGTACTTCAGCGAAATCTGAATGTCCTTGAAGTTCCCGACATCAACCATCTTATAACCGTTGATGAAGCCTTCCTTCACAAGGATGTCAGCGATGGCAACCTTGATTTTCGAAGCGGGAACATCTACCGTATCGTGCTTTGCAGTATTGGCGTTACGGATTCTCGTAAGCATATCTGCAATCGGATCACTCATAGTCATATGATTTAACCTCCTATTATCCTTTGCAAACTCGCAACGTAACGCTTACCAGCTTGCTTTCTTAACACCCGGGATCTGGCCCTTGTATGCCAGCTCACGGAAGCAGACACGGCAAATGCCGTACTTTCTCAGCACAGCATGCGGACGACCGCAAAGTCTGCAACGGGTGTACGCTCTTGTCGAGAACTTCGGAGCGCGCTGCTGCTTCAGTTTCATCGATAACTTAGCCATGTATTCTGTACCTCCCTATTACTTGGCAAACGGCATGCCGAACAGTCTCAGCAGCTCGCGGGCTTCCTCATCGGTCTTCGCCGTCGTAACGAAAATGACATCCATACCGCGGACCTTGTCCACCTTGTCATACTCGATCTCAGGGAAGATCAACTGCTCCTTGATACCTACGGCATAGTTGCCGCGGCCGTCGAATGCGTTCGGGTTAACACCACGGAAGTCACGCACGCGAGGCAGTGCGAGGTTGATCAGACGATCAGCAAACTCGTACATCTTGTCACCGCGGAGAGTTACCTTGCAACCGATTGCAACACCCTCACGGATCTTGAAGTTTGCGACGGACTTCTTTGCCTTCGTAATAATGGGCTTCTGGCCGGAGATGATCTCCATATCCTTGCAGGCGGACTCCAGAGCCTTGGCATTCTCCTTTGCCTCACCTACGCCCATGTTGATCACAATCTTGTCGAGCTTCGGGATCTGCATCACGTTCTTGTAACCGAACTTCTTCTGCATAGCGTCCGCGATCTCGTTCAAATAGGTTTCTTTTAATCTAGTCAACGTAGTTAGCCTCCTCTCCAGAATCAGTCAATCACTTCGCCGGTAGACTTTGCAACGCGGACCTTCTTCGTCTTGTCCTTGTCTGCAACGGTCTTAAAACCGACTCTCGTAGGCTTTCCGTTGTGCACGAGCATCACGTTGGAAACGTCGATCATCGCTTCTCTGTTCTCGATGCCGCCCTTAGGGTTTGCCTGTGTTGCCTTCTGGTGCTTCTTCACCATGTTGCAACCCTGTACCAAAACCTTACCGTCCTCGACGCGAAGAACCTTGCCCTCAGCGCCCTTGTCCTTGCCGGTAATGATCTTGACAGTGTCGCCCTTTTTGATTTTTGTCATTGCCATATCGACGCCTCCTTACAGAACTTCCGGAGCGAGGGAGACAATCTTCGTGAACTTCTTGTCACGGAGCTCTCTAGCAACCGGTCCAAAGATACGGGTACCTCTGGGGTTCAAATCGTCCTTAATAATCACCGCTGCGTTCTCATCGAAACGGATGTAGGAACCGTCTCTGCGGCGAACGCTCTTGACCGTACGAACTACGACGGCCTTGACTACATCGCCTTTCTTAACTACTCCACCGGGGGTAGCGTCCTTTACGGAGGCGATGATAATGTCGCCGATGCCGGCATATCTTCTCACAGAACCGCCCATAACACGGATGCAGAGAAGTTCCTTGGCACCGGTGTTATCAGCAACCTTCAGTCTGGTTTCTGTTTGTATCATAGCGCTTAACTCCTTTCATGGTAATCCGACGCTTGCCGGCGAATTACTTAGCTCTTTCTACGATCTCGATGAGTCTCCATCTCTTGTCCTTCGACAGAGGTCTCGTCTCCATAACCTTAACACGGTCGCCGATCTTGCACTCGTTGTTCTCGTCATGCGCCTTCAGCTTGTACGTTCTCTTCACGATCTTGTTGTAGAGAGGGTGCTTGACGTTGTCGACAACAGCAACCACGATGGTCTTATCCATCTTATCGCTCACGACCTTACCGGTACGTACTTTTCTCAAATTTCTTTCCACTTGAATTCTCCTTTCCGAGCCTCAGGTTAGTTGGCCGCTTCCTTCTCGGAAATCAGCGTCTGAATGCGCGCGATGTTGCGTCTAACCTCTTTGATTCTGCTTGTGTTGGTCAGCTGATTCGTGGCGTTCTGGAAGCGCAGGTTGAAGAGCTCCTTCTTAGCGGCAACCAGGTCATTATTCAGCTCGGAAACCGATTTCGACTTCAGGTCGTCAAGATACTTCTTGGATTTCACTGCTCTTTACCTCCTTCCAAATCTTCGCGAGACACGATCTTGCACTTGCAAGGCAGCTTGTGCGTTGCAAGACGGAGAGCCTCCTTTGCAATCTCCTCGGAAACGCCGGCGATCTCGAACATTACGCGACCGGGCTTCACTACCGCAACCCAGAACTCGGTCGTTCCTTTACCGGAACCCATTCGGGTCTCAGCGGGCTTCGCCGTTACGGGCTTGTCGGGGAAAATCTTAATCCAGACCTGACCGCCACGCTTGATGTAACGCGTCATGGCGATACGGGCTGCTTCAATCTGATTCGACTTGATCCAGCAGGGCTCGGCAGCGACAATACCGTACTCGCCGTAGGAAATGGTGTTTCCACGGAGCGCCTTACCCCTCATCGTTCCACGAAACTGCTTACGCCGTTTCACTCTCTTCGGCATTAACATTATTTATCGCCCCCTTCTTTCTTTCCCTTCGCAGGGAGTACCTCGCCGAGGTAGATCCAAACCTTGACACCGACCTTGCCGTATGTCGTGTTGGCCTCTGCGAAACCGTAGTCGATATTGGCACGGAGCGTCTGCAGCGGGATGGTACCCTCGCTGTAGAACTCTACACGAGCCATGTCAGCACCGCCGAGACGTCCTGCGCAGCAGGTCTTGATACCCTTAACGCCGGTCTTCATCGTGCGGGACATCGTGGACTTCATTGCTCTACGGAAACCGATACGGTTCTCGAGCTGAGCTGCGATGTTCTCCGCTACAAGCTGAGCATTGCTGTCAGGTCTCTTGATCTCCTTGATCTCGAGGTTCAGCTTCTTGGTCGAGAGCTTCTGTACCTGAGCCTTCAGCTTCTCGATCTCGGTGCCGCCCTTGCCGATCACTACGCCGGGCTTAGCGGTGTAAACCGAAACCTTAACCTTATCGGTCGTACGCTCGATTTCAATCTTGGAGATTGCAGCGTTGTACAATTTCTTCTTCAGGAACTCGCGGATCTTGTAGTCCTCCACGAGGTTGTCAGCAAAATCTGCCTCAGCATACCACTTGGAATCCCAATCACTGATGATGCCGACTCTTAATCCGTGCGGATTTACTTTCTGTCCCATGCGATACCTCCTTATCTCTCATCCAGTACTACGGTGATGTGGCTCATTCTCTTCAGGATGCGGTAAGCACGACCCTGAGCTCTGGGCTGAATTCTCTTCATCGTAGGAGCATTGTTAGCGTAGCACTCGGCGATATACAGCTTGTTGACGTCCATGCCGTTGTTGTTCTCGGCGTTGGCGATTGCCGACTTCAAAAGCTTCTCGATCACCGTCGAAGCGTATCTGGGATTGTATGCCAAAATTCCCAATGCCGTCTGTACATCCTTGCCGCGGATCGCGTCAAGCACGAAGCAGGCCTTCTGGGACGAGACGCGGGCGAAGGAAAGCTTCGCGGAAGGTCTCGTATCTGCATTGGCGTTTCTTTCTCTCTTGATCTGGGATCTATGTCCGTTAGCCATGAGATTCTCCTTTCAATTAACGGTTCTCCGTTATTCATTCTTCCTGCGCAACGTTCACGCAAATTATACTGTCAGTCCGTATTATCTGGACTTCTTCTCATCCTTGCCGTGTCCACGGAAGTTTCTCGTCGCAACGAACTCGCCGAGTTTGTGGCCAACCATATCCTCAGTCACGTACACCGGAACATGCTTCTTGCCGTCGTATACGGCAATCGTGTGACCAACGAAGGCAGGGAAAATGGTGGAGCGGCGGGACCACGTCTTGATGACGCTCTTGTCGCCTTTCTCATTCATCTCATTGACCTTGTCAAGCAGATACTGGTCTGCAAAAGGTCCCTTCTTCAAAGAACGTGCCATTATGGTTTACCTCCTATTTGTTCTTGATGGTGCTTCCGTCACGTCTGCGGATGATCAGCTTGTTGGACTGCTTGTTCTTGATACGGGTCTTAAGACCGAGAGCAGGCTTGCCCCAAGGAGTGCTCGGACCGGGACGACCGATACCGCACTTGCCTTCGCCACCGCCGTGAGGATGGTCATTCGGGTTCATTACGGAACCGCGAACGGTAGGACGGATACCCATATGGCGCTTACGACCGGCCTTGCCGATGTTGATCAGCTCGTGGTCGATGTTGCCAAGCTGGCCGATGGTTGCGCGGCACACGATCGGAACCATGCGCATCTCGCCGGACGGAAGACGCAGCGTAGCGTACTTGCCTTCCTTAGCCATCAGCTGAGCGCTGTTGCCGGCTGCGCGGACCAGCTGGCCGCCCTTGCCGGGATAAAGCTCAATGTTGTGGATCATCGTACCGATCGGAATTCTGTCAAGCGGCAGGCAGTTGCCGATACGAACTTCCGCGTTAGCGCCGTTCATGATCTTCATGCCGACCTTGAGGCCGTTCGGTGCGAGGATGTAAGCCTTCTCGCCGTCTGCGTAGCAGATCAGGGCGATGTTGGCCGTTCTGTTCGGATCGTACTCGATGGTCTTTACAACCGCGGGTACATCATCTTTCTTTCTCTTAAAATCGATAACTCGGTACAGTCTTCTCGAGCCGCCGCCGATGTGGCGAACGGTGATCTTACCCTGGCTGTTGCGGCCCGCCGACTTCTTCAGCGAAACGCACAGCGACTTCTCCGGCTTGCTGCAGGTGATCTCAGCGAAATCCGAGCAGGTCATGTTTCTTCTCGAAGGTGTATACGGAGTGTATTTCTTAATTCCCATTTTGTTAACTCCTTTCGTTCAACGCATCTTACAGACCGGTGAAGAGTTCGATCTCTGCACTGTCTGCGGTCAACTGTACGATCGCCTTCTTGCGCTCGGCGGTCTTGCCGGAAACGATACCGTTCGCAGAATTACGTCTGCGGGTCTTGCCGCTGAGGTTCATCGTGTTCACGGAAGCAACTTTGGCGCCTGCGAACATCTTCTCAACAGCTTCCTTAATCTGGCTCTTCGTAGCATCGGGATTAACGTAAAATGCATACTTCTTGTCAGCCATCGCGTTCATGCTCTTCTCGGTTACAACCGGACGGAGAATGACGTCGTAGTATTTCAAATCAGCCATTATGCGTACACCTCCTCGATCTTCGCAACGGCGTCCTTCGTGATAACGAGGTTGTTATACTTGAGGATGTCGTATACATTGATGGCGTTAGAGGTAACCGTGCGAACGCCCGCGATGTTTCTTGCGGAAAGGATCACGTTCTCATCCTTGTCAGCGGTCACGATCAGCGCCTTCTCAACCTTAAGGCCGTCAAGAACAGCCTTAACCTGCTTCGTCTTGATGCCGTCAAATGCAAGATCCTCCATAACAAAGATCTTATCCTCGGCAACTCTGGAGGAAAGTGCGGACTTGATAGCGCCTGCCTTCTCCTTCTTGTTCATCTTTACGGAATAATCACGGGGCT
The DNA here is from genome assembly GCA_017617545.1 of Lachnospiraceae bacterium. GTDB lineage: Bacteria > Bacillota > Clostridia > Lachnospirales > Lachnospiraceae > ISDg. Next base: position 36,847 of record JAFZVZ010000003.1, on the reverse strand, counting down.
TCGGAGCGAAAACCACACCGCCGCCGGTCCACTGAGGAGCGCGGATGGAACCCTGTCTTGCATGACCGGTACCCTTCTGTCTCCAGGGCTTCTTGCCGCCGCCGCTGACTTCCGAACGGGTAAGGGCGCTCTGCGTTCCCTGACGCTTGTTTGCAAGCTGTGCAACAACTGCCAGGTGCATCAGGTGCTCGTTGATCTCAACGCCGAATACGCTGTCGTTAAGTTCAAGGGAGCCTACTGCAGCGCCTTCTTTATTGTAAACTTTAACTTCTGCCATGATGTTGTTCCTCCTTTCTCAAGATTACTTCGCACTCTTAACGGTTTCCTTGAGGATGATCAGGGCCTTCTTTGCACCGGGCACTGCACCCTTGACAAGGATCATGTTGTTCTCAACATCCACACGCACGATCTCAAGGTTCTGTACGGTCACGCGTACATGGCCCATCTGGCCGGGCATATGCTTGCCCTTGAATACGCGGGACGGCGAAGCGCTCGAGCCGTTGGAACCTGCATGTCTGTGATACTTGGAACCGTGCTTCATCGGTCCGCGGGAGAGGCCGAAACGCTTGATCGCGCCCTGGTAACCTTTACCCTTGCTGATACCGACTGCATCAACCTTGTCTCCGTTAGCGAAGATGTCCGCCTTGATCTCCTGGCCTACTTCATAGGAAGCAGCGTCCTCAAAACGGAACTCCTTGAGATACTTCTTAACTGCAACACCGGCCTTAGCAAAATGTCCCTTCACCGGCTTGTTGACGAGCTTCTCGCGGATCTCACCGAAACCGACCTGAACCGCATCGTAGCCTTCCTTGTCCGCGGTCTTCTTCTGAACAACCGTGCAGGGACCTGCCTGAAGCACGGTAACCGGTACGAATGCACCGTTCTCGTCGAAGATCTGCGTCATTCCGACTTTCTTAGCCAAAATAGCTTTCTTCATGCTGTCTATACCTCCTTGTTTCATCTACAGCGGACCCCCGTGGGGGTCATTCTAAAATAACAAGATGATTTATTTGTCGATCATCTTGATGCCGATGAATACACCGGCCGGCATCTCGAGACCGGAAAGAACATCTACCGTCTTCTGGGACGGAGCAATGATATCGATCAGTCTCTTGTGAGTTCTCTGCTCGAACTGCTCACGCGAATCCTTATACTTGTGAGTAGCTCTCAGGATCGTGATGACCTCTTTCTTGGTCGGCAACGGCACCGGACCGCTGACCTTGCTGCCAGCCTTCTTAGCCGCATCCACGATCTTGGCTGCCGACGCATCGATCAGTTGATGCTCGTAAGCCTTCAGGGTGATTCTCATTACTTTTGTTGCCATAAATAGCCGCCTCCTTTTCGCACTTTGTTTGAGTACGACAAGCGGTGACTGTACACGCTTCCGTGTGTTTCCTGCCTTCCGGTAAAAACAGCCAAGCACACGTGCTTGGCTACTGTTACCATCGGGCGCTGTTGCGCACGTTGTTCTCTGCCCATCGGCAGAACTTCACTGGTACAGTGACCTGTCGTCAGTTTCATAACATGACATTCGCTCCACGGAGTTACCTGCTCAAAGGCAGCAACCTCACGCTTCACCGCTATCATAGTCACAACATCAGCGATTATAATTCATGCTCAGATAAAAATCAAGGAAAATTTTTAGAATTTTCCGACTTTTTTCGCATTTTCGGGAAAATGCACTGTTTTCCGCGAAAAATGCCCCTGTTTTCGACATCTTCGCGGGAAAATGACCCGAAGCAGGCACCGTCCGCTCCTGTTCCGTGACCGACGCCGCAAAATAAGGGGCAGTCTCCTGCCCCTCACCGTTTACTTCCAGTATTCTGCGTAGCGCTGCAGCTCCTCCGGGAGCTTCACTCCCGTGAGTGTCTGGTCCTTCAACGTGTTCTTGTCGCCGGTGAACCCGGTGGTCAGCCAAACGGATCCCTTGTAGAGAAACAGCTCCGTTGTTACCTTATAAAAGAGATTGTCCGACGTGAACGCGAAGATCTCGCGGCGGTTCGTGTAATCCGTGACGAACGCCTTGTCCGTGATCGTCACGCTCTCCGCCTCCCCGGCGTTCCCTCCGGTCACTGCTGCCGCCAGAGCCAGTATCACTTCCATGTCTTCCGTTGTCAGATCGCGCGCCGTCAGCGGATCGTGATCCGCTCCGACGATCCTAAACACCGGAAACCCGTCCGCCGCTGATAACCGGTTCTTCGTCTCCTCGGCGATGTCCGATCGCGCGTAGATCCTTCCGGTATTATCTATAAGGAAGCGTCCCTCCGTGTCGCCCTCCACGCGGAACAGCTTCGCGAGCGTGATGCCCACGGACTTCACAATGCCGACCTGCTCTGCCCTCGTTGCTCCGACGACCACCTGCACCTGCGAACCGACATACTCCTCAGCGAGGATGTCGTTGATCATCACGTACTTCGTGCCGTCCATCTCCAGCTCGGTGGTACCCGTCGTATACTTCGCCTTCGATCCGGAGTCGTTTCCTCTGGAGAAGAGAAAGAACCCGATCGCCGCCATCATGACGACAAGCAGAAAATAAGGCATCAGCCGAAGCAGCGGCTTTTCCATGGTTTCTTCTCCTTTCCTTATATAATGGTGTGTGTCTCAGTCCTCACTCTTCTGCCACCGCGCGGCCGCTCCGCACGGAAGCACCAGTCCGCTCTGTGTCACGGGCAGTCCGATCTCGTCCGCGCGTACGATACCGCCGATCACCGGCGTCAGCACCGTGTTCATGATGTAGGCCATCATCGCGGGCTGAAGTCCGGTCGTGTAGGAGTTGATCAGGAAGAACAGCGGATCGTCCGACAGTACTCCTGCCGTCAGCTTCACAAAATCATAGATGGCGTCCTCGATGATCCAGGTCTCGCCCTTCGGTCCCCGCCCGTACGACGGCGGATCCATGATCACCGCGTCGTACTTGCTGCCGCGGCGGATCTCCCGCTCGACAAACTTCCGGCAGTCATCGACGAGCCAGCGGATCGGAGCGTCCGAAAGACCACTGGCCGCGGCATTTTCCTTCGCCCATGCGACCATGCCCTTCGCCGCATCCACGTGGGTGACCTGCGCTCCGGCCAATGCTGCTGCGAGCGTCGCGCCGCCCGTGTAGGCGAACAGGTTCAGCACGCGCACCGGTTTGTCCGGTTGCGCCGCCTTGCGCGCGCGGATCAGTCCGGAGAACCAGTCCCAGTTGACCGCCTGCTCCGGGAACAGTCCCGTGTGCTTGAACGCGAACGGCTGCAGCCGGAAGGAAAGACCCTTGTACCCGATCTTCCACATCTGCGGAAGGTCGAAGAACTCCCACTCTCCGCCGCCGCTCTTGCTGCGGTGATACCATGCGTTCGGTTTCTTCCAGTCCGGATGAACACGCTCCGTCTTCCACAGCACCTGCGGGTCCGGGCGCACCAGGATGAATTTGCCCCAGCGCTCCAGTTTCTCGCGGTCGCTCGCGTCAAGAACCTCGTAATCTTTCCAATCCTCAGCAATCCACATAGGATACCCTTTCCGTAAAACGGCAAGCGGTGCAGTCCGCCCGCCGGTAACATCTTTCATTTTCCGCGTAACATTGTAGCAAAACATGCGCGTTTTGGCAAGCAAACCGACCTATAACTCTTGACGAAGCCATGGAAATGTAATAGAATGATTCTGTGAGCGCGAATAATCGCGTACAATTCTGAATAATTATATGGAGGATTTTGGGAAATGGGTATTTTGTCCAGATTCAAGGATATTATGGCTGCCAACATCAACGCCATGTTGGATAAGATGGAAGATCCGGAGAAGATGATCGACCAGTGCCTTCGCAACCTCAACTCCGACCTCGCGAAAGTAAAGTCCGAGACCGCCGGTGTTATGGCTCAGGAGAAGGCTTGCAAGCGTGATCTGACCGCATGCGAGAACGACATTGCGAAGATGCAGAACTACGCGATCAAGGCTTTGGAAGCAGGCAACGAGGAGGACGCTAAGAAGTTCCTCGCTGAGAAGGCTAAGCTGACCGCGAAGCTCGCAGGTCTTCAGGATAACTATACGGTTGCTGCCGACAATGCTCAGAAGATGCGCGACATGCATGCGAAGCTGACGCACGACATCGAGGAGCTGGAGAGCCGCCGCGATACCATCAAGTCGAAGATCGCCGTTGCGAACGCTCAGGAGAAGATCAACAAGATGACCTCCAACGTTACCGGTGCGAACGACTCCATCGCAAGCTTCGAGCGTCTTGAGCAGCTCGCTAACAAGAAACTCGACAAGGCTCAGGCGGAGGCAGAGCTCAACGCTCAGCGTCCGGGCAGCACGATCCGCGACCTCACTGCAAAGTACGAGCAGAATCCGGATGTCGACAAGGAACTCGAAGCTCTCAAGGCAAGCCTCGGCATGACAACCTCAGAGCCCACTCCTGCTGCTACCGAGTAATTCATTTACAGTCGATTACAAAAGCGGTGTGGTTAGCCACACCGCTTTTCTTTTGAATTTCCTTTTGAAAGGAGCCGCCGCCATGCAGCCCGAAACTCTGATGCTTTACAAGCTGATCGTCCTCTACATCCTGGACAGGGTGGATTTTCCGATGACGAACGCGCAGCTTGCGACCTTCATCACCGAGCGTGAGTACACGTCCTACTTCAATGTTCAGCAGGTGCTTGCGGATCTGGTCGATGACGGGTATATCACGCTTGAGCAGAAACGCAACGCCGCGTTCTACCGCATAACACCGGACGGGCATGAAGCGCTCTCCTTCTTCTACAAGAATATCTCCCGCAACATCCGCGACGATATCGACATGTACCTGACCGAGCAGCAGTACACGCTCCGCGAGGAATCCTCGAACGTCGCTGACTACTACGAGGTTCGCAAGGGCGAGTACACGGTGGAGCTCAAGGTCCTCGAGCGCGACGCGCCCGTGATCGAGATCCGTCTCACGATGCCGTCCCGCGACAACGCCGAGACCATCTGCCGCAACTGGCGCAAGAAAAACGCGGACATCTACGCGTACGTGCTGAACGCTCTTCTCGGCGACAAGGAACAGCCTACTGCGGAGCAGACAGACACTCTTCCATAACCTTCCATACATCTTCGATCCCCTGTTTCGTTTCCGAGGAACAGGGTATCAATACATCTTCCGGAGTCATCCCGAGCGCTCGGCGGATCATCGCCAGCTGCCGGTCACGCTGACTCCGGTTTATTTTGTCCAGTTTTGTGGCGATCACCACCGGTTGCAGCCCGCGGTCGACGATCCAGGCGTACATCGCCTTATCGTTGTCGTTCGGCTCGTGGCGGATATCCACGAGCAGGAAAATCCTGCGGAGCTGCTTGCTTGTGGTCAGATACCGCTCGATCATTTTCCCCCACTTTGCGACAAGCTCCTTTGTCACCTTCGCGTAGCCGTAGCCGGGAAGGTCAACGAAGTACAATGAGTCGTTGAGCAGGAAGAAATTGATGGTCTGCGTCTTGCCGGGCTGCGAGGAAGTCCTCGCGAGCGCCTTGCGGTTGACAAGCGCGTTGATCAGTGAGGATTTGCCGACATTGGAACGCCCCGCAAAGGCAAATTCCGGGAGTGTGTTCACGGGCAGCTTGCTCGTGATACCGCACACGGTCTGCAATTCCGCTTTGTTGATGTTCACTTGGTTACTATCGCCTCCCGGAGCACTTCCTCCATGGTCTTCACAGGGCAGATCTCCATGCCCTCCGTCACTTCCTCGGGGATCTCCGACAGCGTCTCCTTGTTCGCGAACGGGATCAGCACCTTGCGGATACCCACGCTCTTCGCAGCGAGGAGCTTCTCGCGCAGTCCGCCGATTGGCAGCACGCGCCCGCGCAGCGTGATCTCGCCGGTCATCGCGACATCCGCCGCGACTGGCTTGCCGGTGATCGCGGAATACACCGCCGTCGCCATCGTGATGCCGGCGGACGGACCGTCCTTCGGAACGGCTCCCTCGGGAATATGAATGTGGATGCTGTTCTTGTCGAAGTAGCCTTCCTCAAGCTTCCCGCCGATCAGTGACCGGATGTAGTTGATACCCGTGATGGCGGATTCGCGCATGACATTGCCGATATTGCCTGTCAGCGCAAGCTTGCCTCCTCCGGGGAATATATTCACCTCAATCTCCATCGTCGCGCCGCCGACCGCCGTCCACGCAAGGCCGCGCACGACGCCGACCGTAGCCTTACCGATCCGGTCTTCCGGCTGGAAACGGTGTCTTCCGAGATACTCGGTCAAATTCTTGCCGGAGATGCTCGCCTTGGCAGGCTTTTTGCCCTCCGCGGTCGCCTCCGTAATGCCGAGAACTACCTTTCGGCACACCTTGCCGATCGTGCGCTCCAGCTCGCGGACGCCCGCTTCTCTCGTATAGTACTCGATCATATCGTCGATCGCCTTGTCGCTCCACGCGACCTGGCGGGACGTGAGCCCGTGGCGCTTCATCTGCTTCGGGATCAGGTGCTCCTTCGCGATATGATGTTTCTCCGTTCTCAGGTAGCTGTTGATCTCGATGATCTCCATGCGGTCCAGAAGCGGTTTCGGGATCGTCTCCGTCGTGTTCGCCGTCGCGATGAACATCACACGGCTCATATCCATCGGGATCTCAATGTAATGGTCGACAAATCTGCTGTTCTGCGCGCTGTCCAAAACCTCCAGAAGCGCCGACGCAGGATCGCCCTTGTAGTCGCTTCCGAGCTTATCCACCTCATCGAGGAGCATCAGAGGGTTGGCAGTTTTCGCCTGGATCATTCCCTGGATGATGCGTCCCGGCAGGGATGCGACGTACGTTCTGCGGTGTCCGCGGATCTCCGCCTCATCGCTCACGCCGCCGAGGCAGACGCGCACGTACTGGCGGTTCATGGCCTCCGCGATGCTCTTCGCGATCGAGGTCTTGCCGGTTCCGGGAGGTCCCACGAGGCAGAGGATCGGCGAATCCGCCTGCTTGGCATACATGTGCACTGCCAGAAATTCGGTCACGCGCTCCTTGACATCCTTGAGTCCGTAGTGGTCTCTCTCGAGGATATCCTTCGCCTGCAGCAGGTTTTCGTTGTCCACGCTCACATGGTCCCACGGCACGCTTAAAAGCGTCTCAATGTAATCGCGGCTCGTCGCGTACTCGCTCGAGTTGGTCCCGAGCGTGGTGAACCGCTTGATCTCCTTGGCGATCGCCTCCTTCACGGAGTCGGACGCCTCGAGCGTCTCTAAGCGTTTCGTATACTCGTCGCCGGCGGACTCGGCATTATCCCCGAGTTCCGTGCGGATGACCTTGAGCTGTTCTCGTAAAATGTAGTCCCTCTGGTTTTTGTCGAGCTCCTCCTGCACCTTCTCCTTGAGCTGATGGCGGATGCGCATCACCTCGGTCTCGTTGGCGAGGATGCGGGATAAGGTCTGGTACTGCTCGATGTTATTTTTCGCCTCTAAAAGAGCCTGGCGGAGTTCCACCGGGATCGGCATCAGGATCATCGTCTGGTTCACTAGGCGGTCCAGCTCGCGGATGCCCTGCAGACGCTTGAACACTTCCTCAGGAACCTTCTTGTCGGCGACCTCAAAGAACCTCTCGATCAGGTCCTGGAGCGCGCGCTGCAGCGCTTCCCTCTCCACACGGCGCATCGGGATGATATCCATCGGCATCTCCTCGATCTCGCCGTACAGGACACCGCCCACCTTGCGGATCGATGTGATGGAGCCGCGGCTCATGCCGCAGACAAACGCCCGCATCGCGCCGCTCGGCGCCTTCATGATCTGGCGGATGTCCACGATGCTTCCCATTTCATGGTACTCGGACAGATTGGTCGAGAGTGACTCGTCCTGAAGATCGACGCGAAGCACCAGGAACAGGCTCTCATGCTTGAGCATGGCCTCCTTGACCGCGTCAACCACAGGTCCTTCCGGCAGGTCGACAGCAGCAACCATCTCGTTAAATACGACCTTGTTGTTCTGCGGGATCACGATCATCCGGCGGGATTCCGTCTGCTCATGCTCGTCGAACGAATCCTGCAGCATGTCAAACACATCGCCGTCATTGTCATGGACCCGGACCGGTTTTGCTTTGTTCTTCTCGTTGTTCGGCATATTCCCTCCCGAATAGGAAAAATCGGCGGGCAGCATCGCTCCCCGCCGTAAACTTGTTTCGTTAAGCGCCCTGCTCTCCGCTTTCTTCAGCGATCATCTCCGATGTCTCACCGGCAAATGTCTCGTCACGGATCAGCACGGGTTCCTCGATTCCCTGCGCCGCCTCCTTGGTGATGATGCAGCGCACGATGTCCTTCTCGGACGGTATGCGGTACATGGTGTTCATCATGATGGATTCCATGATGGCTCTCAGGCCTCGCGCACCGGTCTTCCTCTCCTCGGACTTCCGTGCGATCTCACGGAGCGCTTCCTCCTCGAATTCCAGCTGTACGCCGTCAAACTCGAACATCTTCGCGTACTGCTTCGTGAGTGCGTTCTTCGGCTCGCTCAGGATCCGCATCAGATCATCCTCCGTGAGAAGGTCGAGCGAAACCGTTACCGGCACACGTCCGACAAACTCGGGGATCAAACCGAATTTGACAAGGTCCTGCGGCAGCACCTGGCGGAACACATCTCCGATGTTCTTCTGGTCCATCGGGGTCTCCAGCTCGGCGTTGAAACCGATCATCTTCTGGCCGACGCGGCTCTCGATGATCTTCTCGAGGCCGTCAAACGCGCCGCCGCAGATGAACAAAATGTTCGTCGTGTCAATATGGTACATCTCCTGCTGCGGGTGCTTGCGGCCGCCCTGCGGCGGAACGCTCGCCTCGGTTCCCTCGAGGATCTTCAACAGTGCCTGCTGAACGCCCTCGCCGGAAACGTCGCGGGTGATGGAAACATTTTCCGACTTCTTCGAGATCTTATCGATCTCATCGATGTAAACGATGCCGTACTGCGCGCGCTCGATGTCGTAATCCGCAGCGACGATCAGCTTCAGCAGGATATTCTCGACATCCTCGCCGACGTAGCCGGCTTCCGTGAGCGTCGTGGCATCCGCGATCGCGAACGGCACACTCAGCTTCTTCGCAAGGTTCTGCGCAAGATACGTCTTGCCCGAACCGGTCGGTCCGATCATCAGGATGTTGCTCTTCTGAAGCTCCACATCCGAATCCTTGCCCGAAAATACTCTCTTATAATGGTTGTACACCGCCACCGAGAGCATGCGCTTGGCCTCGTCCTGACCGATAACATACTCGTCCAGGAACTCCTTCATCTCGCGCGGCGTAACAAGATTGATCCCGGCCTGAGCACCGTCGCCCTGTGACGAGCCGTACTCCGCGTCGCCGTTCTCAAACCCCTCATACATGATCTCGTAGCACTGGTCAATGCAACGATCGCAAATATACACATCGCCGATGGCACCGCCGATCAGTTTGCTGACCTCCTTCTCCGAACGACCGCAGAAGGAGCAGCGATGCATCCTGCTTCCCGTGGTTTTTGCCATTGTAACCTCCGATTATCGACTAACGATCACCTTGTCGATCAGACCGTACTCCTTAGCCTCCTCCGCCGTCATCCAGTTGTCACGGTCGGTGTCCGCCGCAACCGTCTCATACGGCTTGTCGCAGTTCTCGGCAAGCATGCGGTTGAGTTTTTCCTTCGTCTGCAGGATATGCTTGGCAGCGATCTCGATCTCGGTCGCCTGACCCTGCACACCGCCCAAAGGCTGGTGGATCATGATCTCGGCATTCGGGAGCGCATACCGCTTGCCCTTCGTTCCGCCCGCAAGCAGGAACGCGCCCATGCTGGCTGCCATTCCGATGCAGATGGTGGACACATCGCACTTGATGTAGCGCATCGTGTCGTAGATGGCAAGTCCCGCGGTAACCGAGCCGCCGGGGCTGTTGATGTAAAGGCAGATGTCCTTGCCCGGATCCTCCGACTCAAGGAACAGAAGCTGCGCGACGACAAGGCTCGCCGTCACCTCATTCACTTCCTCCCCGAGGAAAATGATGCGATCCTTCAGAAGGCGGGAATAGATATCATACGAACGCTCACCCCTGCTGGACTGCTCAATGACATACGGTACTAAGCTCATTGTAAACCCTCTCTTTCAAAACTCTGTACTTTCAAGAATGGCCCGACCGAAGGGACCGGGCCATTCGAACTGCTTATGTTTATTCGGAAAATGAAGCCTCATCTTCCATTTCGCAGAAACCGCAATTACGCTTCCTTTGCGTTGTCAACAAGTACGTTGATCGCCTTCTGTACGGAGAGATCCTGCTTCAGCTGCGTAAGCTCCTCCTCGCCGAACAGCTCCTTCACCTTGGCCAGCTCCATCGAGTACTGATCCGCCATCTTCTGCATCTCAGCGTCGGTCTCCTCCTCGGAAACCTCGATGTTCTCAGCCTTGGCGATCGCCTCGAGAACAAGTCTCGTCTCGATGCGGTTCTTCGCCTGCGGCTTCAGCGTCTCAAGGTACTTCTCAGAGGTAAGTCCGGTGTACTGGAAGTACTGGCCGATGTTCATGCCCTGCATCTGCAGACGCTGTGCGAACTCCTCACCCATCTGGCGTGCGGTCGACTCGATCATCGCATCCGGGATCTCCATCGTAGCGTTCTCGATCGCCTTCTTCACAAGCTCGTTCTCGCGCTCGGTCTTCGCATCCGCTTCCTTCTTCTCGCAGATGGTCTTGGCAATGCTCTCGCGGTACTCCGCAAGCGTATCGTAATCGGAAACTTCGGAAGCGAACTCGTCGTCGATCTCCGGAAGCTCCTTCGCAGTGATCTTGTTCACCTTGCACTTGAAGACTGCAGCCTTACCTGCAAGCTCCTTCGCATGGTACTCCTCGGGGAATGTAACCTCGACATCGCACTCCTCGCCGAGCGTCTTGCCGATCAGGCCTTCCTCGAAGCCCGGGATAAAGCTGTGGGAGCCGATCACGAGCGGATGGTTCTCACCCTTGCCGCCTTCGAACGCTACGCCGTCAACGAAACCCTCGTAATCGATGGTGGCGGTGTCGCCCTCAACGATCGCGCGATCCTCGATGTTGATCTCCTTCGCGTTCTTCTCCTGCTCCTTCTTGATCTCGGCATCGATCTCCTCATCGGTAGCCGCGATCTCCGTCTTGGCAACCTCGAGACCCTTGTACTCGCCGAGCGTTACTTCCGGCTTCTTGGCAACCGTTGCGGTGAAAATGAACGGCTTGTCTCCGCCGATCTGCGTCACGTCGATCTCCGGTCTCGAAACGATCTCGAAACCGCAGTCCTTCGCAGCCGCCTCGTAAGCGTCCGGAATGATAAGATTGGCAGCTTCCTCGTAGAACATCTCCTTGCCGTACATCTTGACTACCATCGCGTACGGTGCCTTGCCCTTGCGGAAGCCCTGGATGCTGATCTTATTCTTGTTCTTCTCGTAAGCCTTCTTGACAGCCTCCTCGAACTCCTCCGGAGTCGACTCGATGACAAGCTTCATCATATTCTTGCCTAAATCTTCAACCTGAAAACCCATTGCGGTATATCCTCCTTGTTGTCGGTTCATCTTGTTAGAATTCAACGAGTGTATAGTATACCATAGCCTTATACGCATTTCAAGAAATTCTTGCAGAAAGTACGTTATTCATGCGGAAAATGCGTCTCCGGACGCCCATTTTCCGTCAAACCCCGAAAATCTTATGAGATCAGGTTCGTAAAATCCTCCGGCGCCATCGGTCCGCTCAGGCGTTTCCGCTCCAAAGCCGCGATCCTGCTCGCCAGTTCCGGGTTCTGTTTGATGTAGTTCGCGGGCAGGTCGCGCGTGCGCGACTTGAGCGAGCATCTTGCCAGATAGTTGTCGATATCCACGACAAATCCGATCTCCTGCAGTTCGGTCAGCACTTCCATGACGGAGTTCATGTTGGCCTCGCTCATGCCGTCCGGGATGACAAGCTCGATCCGATCGGCGGGAACATTGTAGCGCTGCAGCAGGAAATTGATCCGGCTCACGAAATCCGCGCTGAACATGTACTGCCACGAGCTTCCCAAGGAGATGACCGGCGGGTTGACGCCGTTCTCCAGCCACTCGCGAACGAGACGGAACGTCTCCTTGTGGACATAGTAGTCAAGCTCCGTGACGAAGCCGTTCTCCTCGAAGATCGGCATGAACGATCCGGGCTCCAGCACCTGTCCCTCGGAGGTGATCCAGCGCACCAGCGCCTCCGCTCCGATGACCTTGTCCGTCGCGGGGTCTCTCTTCGGCTGGAAGAACACCTTGAACTCGCGGTTCGTGAGAGCATCGCGCATCGAGTTCTCGACAAACGCGCGGAAGCTGTTCTTCTGCTCCGCGTCGCCCGCCTCGTAATTGACTGCGATCGTCGCGATGCTTTGCATGCTTCCGACCGCCTTGCGCGCACGGTTTGCCTTCTCGACTGCCGCGGATACCGTGTCCTCCTTGTTCTGGAAGCGGTACAGACCGCACCATACGTTGAGCTGCAGATCCGGGTAGAGCCGGAGCACCGCGGTGTTGGCGCTCTGCAGGATCATCTCGACACGCGCCTGCGTGCGCTCGCGATCCTCGTAGTCGAGCATCATGACGAAGTCAGCTCCGCTGATCCTCGCCAGCAGCTCGTCCGTCCGGAGCATCGACGCAACGGTCGATGCGAATACGCGTAAGATCTCATTGCACACCTGATAGCCCCAGACCTCGTTCAGGTCGTGGAACTGCGGAAAGCTGAAGTATGCCATGCAGCGGCTCGCGCGCGGATGTTCCGACACGTACCGCGTGGCATCCGCCTCAAACTTCTCGGCGGTGAGCTGACCCGTGAGGGCATCCTTCGAGCGGACGCGCTCCACGAACTCCGTGACATCGGACCAGCACACAAGGCACTGCTTCTCTCCGTCCTCGCCGGTCACGCGCGACGCCGTCGTGCTGATCCAGCGCTTCTGTTTCGTGTAGTACGTCTCGGTCGTGTGAACCTTATCCCGCTCGCCGAGCGCGGCGACAGGACAGTTCTGACACACGGAGTTGCGTCCCATGATCGCCGAGTAGCAGTGCTCGCCCGAGTGCGCGAGCGGATACTGTCTTCCGGTGAAATCCCCGACATACACAAGTTCCATCGTCTCGGGGATGACCGCGTAGCTCGTGATCTGCTGGTTCTCGATGATCGCGTGCGTATACTTCAGCTCGTCCGCGAGCATCTCCTTCGTGCGCGCACGCTCAATGTATATGGCAAGGAGCTTCGAGAGGTTGATCAGGACATCCTGTTCCTCCTTGCTCCAGCTGCGGTCCGCCTCCTTCTCGAAGCAGATGCAGGCAAAGGTTTCGTCGTTGTCGATGATCACGTACTGGAACAGCGAGGAATTGCCGTACAGTCCGCGGATCTCCTCCGGCATCACGATGCCGAGCTGCGCCGTGTTGAGAGACAGGAACAATCTGTCGTTGGCAAATCTCGCGCGGATGGAATCGTAGTTGTCACGGACAACCCGGTCGAACTGCGGGTAGTACGGGTTCTTCTCCGACTCCCAGTCGTAACGCACCTTCGCGAGCTGCTTGCGGACATCGTACTGGATTGTGTAGATGCGGCGGTACTTGTAGTACTTACCGATCTCCTCGAAGATCTGCACGACCTCCTCGGCTCCGGTGCCGCTGCCGGCAAGCATGTCAAACGTCTTGTTGACGATGTATTTCTCAACCGGGCCGTACTTCGAACTCTGCTGCGCGGCGACGACCTTCTGCGCCTCCGTCTTCTGCGGCTGCGGCGCGTTCTCGCGCTTCGGCTTGTACTGCTGGTGAAGGCTCAGCGCCTCCTCGTACATCGTGCACACATTGGCAGGGTTCTTCTTCGTAGCTTCGAGAGCGATCACCGCCTTGCGGTACAGGCTCGTGTAATCCCTTCCGTCGAGCGGGAAGATCGAGACGCCCATGCTCACCTTGAGAGCATTGCCCTTCTTTAAGTCGATCCGCTCCGCCGCCTTCGCGACCGCGCGCGCCGCGGAATAGACATCCGCAGGCCCCTTGACGCCGGTCTTGATCATGACAAACACATCGTCCTCGATGCGTGCCATCGCGTCGTTGTCCATGAACACGGACTGCAGGCCCTTCGCCAGTTTCTCCAAAACGTAATCGCCGTACGCGTGGCCCCACTCGCCCGTGATCGCCGAAAAATCGTCGACATCGAGCACGTACAGCGCAAATCTCTCCTTCTCACCGCTCGTGCGGATGATCTCCTCCAGTCTGTCCTGCAGCGAAACCTGCGTGTACAGACCGGTCACGGGGTCGGTCTCCGCCTCGCGGATCACGACATTTTCCTCTTCCTTCTCATCGCTGACGTTGAGCGTTCGTCCGATGACCTTCAGCGGCGCGCCGTCGTCCGAGTACACCGTGTAGCCCTCGTAGCGGAGCCAGATGCGCGTCTTCTCGTCGACATACGCGCGCAGGTCAAAGGAGAATGCCTCGTCGCCGTGTTCCATGCTGTCGCACAGCGCGGAGAAGATCTCCGCATCCTCCTTCGCGATCAGTCCGCTCTCGCTCATCGTGCGTCGGAAATCCGGAATGCGAAGCCGGTCACTCGGCGCCATGCCTTCCACGCGCCTGCTCTGCACAAGCTCGCCCGTCGCAATGCCGTACTCCCACAGACCGCACTGCACCATACCGCTGATGATACGGTATTTGGCCTTCTGCTGCTCCAGTTCCTGCTCAAGCTCCCGTATTCGTTCCCGATCGGTTCTCTCTCTGTTCTCTTCCATACCTTCCTCCCGGCAGCCGGCTCATGCCGACTGTCCTGTATCTGTAGTCCGTCCGCGCAGACGGCTGTTATCTCTTCTCTCGGCGGCTGACCCGCCGTTCCTGCCGCAACCCCTTACGGCATTCCTCTTGTCACTTTCCGGAAAATGTGTCCCTTACGCTTCCGTTCCCTGCGGCATCTGGATTGCCTTGGCAACCTTGTCGGCTTCCTCCTCGTTCAATTCCCGCAGCAGCGCGATCGCAAATTCATTGGATACACCCATGCCCTTGCCGGTGATGATCTTTCCGTCGACAACCACCGACTCGCCGGTCACCGTCGCGCCCTCAAGCTTCTCCTCGAAGCCCGGATAGCAGGTCGCCCGGCGTCCGTCCAGAAGACCGTTTGCTCCGAGCACGCTCGGCGCGGCGCAGATCGCTCCGATGTAGCGGTCCTCCGCCTCATACTCCCGCAGAAGCTCACGCAATCCGTCGTGCGCGAGAAGCGCCTGGGTTCCCTTGCCCCCGCCCGGTAGCACAAGCATGTCCCCGTCGGAGAAATCGCACTCCTCAAAGTGCCGGTCCGTGGCGAACTCGATGCCGTGGGAACCGTAGATCATCCGTCTTCCCGTCACCGACACCATCACCACATCCTGCCCGCCGCGGCGAAGAATATCGACAGCCGTGAGCGCCTCGATCTCCTCTACCCCGTCGGCAAACATAATGTAAACCAATGCCATTGCAACACCTCCGTCGCGTTCCCGCCAAAGAACGCATTCCATGTTTCATCATTGTTCGAAAATTATATCATAATCAACAGGGAAAAACAACCGAACAGAGCGTTTTTCCACATTTTCCGACGCTTTTTCACAACTTTTTCAGGGCCTCGGAAAATGAAGCCCGACCGCCCCTCGCAAAAGCAAAAATAAACCATGCCGGATCGCGAAAAACTATCAAAAATCGATTGTCTTTTTCGGTGGGATACGATATTCTGTAAAGAGACGATGGTGCGCGCCGTGACCGATGCGCACCGTCGGAATACAAGGAGGAAAAAAGCGTGATCAACAAGAAACTTTCTATTCGTACGAAGAAGCAGGGGGCTGTGATCAACAAGGAGATCTACGGACATTTTTCGGAGCATCTCGGAAGATGTATCTACAACGGTCTGTTCGTGTCGAAGGACTCCCCCATTCCGAACCATGAAGGCATGCGCGATGACGTTGTCTCCGCTCTCCGCGAGATGGGCATTCCGGTGCTCCGCTGGCCGGGCGGCTGCTTTGCCGACGAGTACCACTGGAAGAACGGCATCGGCACGAAGGACGAGCGCGCCACGATGATCAACACGAACTGGGGCGGCGTGACCGAGGACAACAGCTTCGGTACGCACGAGTTCATGGAGCTCTGCCGTCAGCTCGAGTGTGAGCCGTATATCTGCGGCAACGTCGGAAGCGGCACGGTCCGCGAGCTCTCCGAGTGGGTCGAGTATATGACCTCCGGCAACGTATCCCCGATGACCGACCTTCGCAAGAAGAACGGCCGTGAGGAGCCCTGGAAGCTGAAGTATCTCGGCATCGGCAACGAGAACTGGGGCTGCGGCGGCAACATGACGCCGGAGTACTACGCGAGCGAATACCGCCGCTACTCTTCCTTCGCGAAGAACTACGGCGACAACCGCCTGTACCGCATCGCATGCGGGCCGAACGGCGACGATTACAACTGGACCGAAAAATTCATGCAGATGCTCAACCCGTTCCTCACGGACGCGATCGCTCTGCACTACTATACGATCTGCCATGGTGACTGGAACAACAAGGGACCGGCGACGGGCTTCACGAACGAGGACTACTGCTCCACCATTTTCCACACGCTCCGCATCGAGGGCATCATCGACAAGCACCTCGAGATCATGGACAAGTATGATCCCGAGCATAAGATCGGCCTCGTCGTCGACGAGTGGGGATGCTGGTACAACGTTGAGCCGGGCAGCAACCCCGGGTTCCTCTATCAGCAGAACACGATGCGTGACGCGATCGTCGCGGCGCTCAACCTCAACATCTTCAACAACCATGCGGACCGCATTCCGATGGCCAACATCGCGCAGGTTGTCAACGTGCTGCAGTCCGTAGTCCTCACGGAAGGCGCGAAGATGATCAAGACCCCGACCTTCTATGTCTTCTCGATGTTCAAACCTCATCAAGGTTCTACACTTGTAGAAAGTGAGTTGGAGGACACCTTTGTGAAGCATGAGGGCGGCGATTTCGCCGAAGTCAGCGTATCCGCTTCCGTCAAGGACAATTCCCTGACCGTGACGCTTGCCAACGCGAGCCTTACCAACACGTACCGTCTGAACACCGAGCTCGACGAGGCGTATGCATGCTGGACCGGCCGCATCCTGACCGACAACGTGCGCGCGTTCAACTCGTTCGAGAAGCCGGACGAAGTCAGCGACACCGTCTTCCATGACTGCGTGCTTGACGACAAGGCCTGCACGATCAAGCTTCCTCCGTGCAGCGTCGTAACGCTGACCTTCACAAAGTAATGGGCGTGAAGATCCCCTGCCGCCGCTGCCTGATCGAAGGTCTCAACGAGGATGAGGTCATGGCGAAGCTTACGGAATACATCGACGCCATCGAGCCGGAACTTCGAACGCCCGACGATATCTATGGGCAGAGGCTTGCGGTCTGTGAGACGTGCCCGCAGCTCTCGGGAGGCATGTGCCGTCTGTGCGGCTGCTTCGTGCTCTACCGCGCGGCGAAGGCCGCTGCAGGTTGTCCCGACATTCCGGACCGGTGGAGCAGCCAGACCACAACGTAACACAACTGACGTAAGTTAACACAATACAAAAGAGCCGACAGGAGTTGTTCCTGCCGGCTCTTTTTTTTGCTCTTCTGTATCCTGTCACTCAGCTTCAGGATCCATTTCAAACTCAACCTCAACGATCTTCACCGTCCCGCTGCCTGGAAGGGACGTAAACTCATCTCTCGAATCATCCGGATACCATTGAAAATTGTCCGCATGCGCGACCTCGATCTCCCCGTTGTTGACCATCTCGCCGCCCTCGATGTAGAAGGCGCCTCCGATGTACAGTCCGAGCGTTCCGTTGAGCGTATAGGTGCTGCCTTCCTTCAGCCAGATCTCGTTGCCGCGCTCCACCTGCTGTCTCGCGCCCTTCTCGATGATCATCGTGCCGTAGTTTTCGGTCCCTGCCATTCCGCAGAGGTACAGTCCGCCCTCACACACATCGATAGTCCCTCGGTTTTCGATGGTCGTAAGGCCCATCTCGATCTCCCCGGAGACGATCATCGTACCGCGGTTGATCAGGTGGATCCGGACGCCGCCTACCTGCACATTGCGGCGGATCGTGATCGTCTCGCCCTCGGGGATCTCAATCACAAGATCCTTCACATCATCATACTCTGCGTCCGGACGATAGTCCGGATTCTGCACGAAAATAAAATACACGTGCTCGTTCTCGCTCGCTGCCTTCAGCTCCTCGTATGTATGCACTGCCACGTCCACATAAACAATGTCAAACGTGACCTCGCTGAGTGCCGCAAGCTGCTCTCCCATCTCGTGGCTGACGCACAACGTCTTCAGGGATGACATGGTCTTCAGTTCCTCAAGCCCCGAGGTGACATTGCAATACGCGATATTCAGAAACTGCAGGTTCGTAAGGCCGCTGATCCCGTCGAGCTTCAGCTCCGCCTGGTTCGCGGAGATATCCAGCCTTCTCAACTTCTTAAGCTCCCACAGCGGAGCAGGGTCCGACAGCGGATTACCGGCGATGGATAACTCCTCCAGGTTTTCCAGCTGCGTAAAATCGCTGACATCCGTGATGGCCCCCACCTCCACCGTGCCGTTGATGCTCGGCAGGATCACATGGAACTTATCGTAGGAACCGGCGTAGCTGATCAGATGCACGCCGTCCTTCTCAAACGTGTCGCGCAGCTCCGCGCCGTACACATACACCTTCTTGATGGATTTGGCGTTGCCCGAGAGGCCGAGCTGCCCTAACAGGGAAGTCTCATCGATCTTGTTGGCCGAATAATAGTTGATGTACGCGATCGTCAACGCGACCGCGATGACGGCAACCGCCGCGATTGCCGAGAGCGCGACGATCAGTTTGAAGCTTTTTTTCTGTTCCGGCGTGATCTGCAACCCGCTGAACAACGGTGCCTCCGCCAGTTCCCTGCGGTATTCCGTCTCGTCCTCATACTTGTATTTCGATACACCCTGCTTGGTGCCCAGGATCATGCGCATGCCCGGTTCAAGTGTGAATCGGTCGAAGTACACCGGCACGATCTCCTTGTTCAGGGTTGCCGCGTACGCGATGACCTCCTGCATGGCAGGCATGGTGTCCTCGCTTAAGAAGCACACAAGCGCGGCGGCCTTCTTCATGATCTTCTTATCCCGGTTGCCGAGCTCCGACGTGTAATACACGTTCACCTTCGCGGAGAGCTCCTCGATCGCTTTCAGTGCCTCCGCCTCGTTCTTCGCGTCGTAGACGGCCATCACGAACGCTTTCCGGTTTCCGCTGTACTTCTTCATGTGACACGTCCTCCCTTCTCCTGCATCAATCCCGGTTATCCGCTCACTGCTTCAGGATCACTTCGATCCCCGCGTCGACCAGAGGCTTCGCGGACGCAGCAAGCTCGTAACTGATGTACACCTTTGCAAGCGACTTCATCCCCGCGAGCACCGAGAGATCCGCGTCCGCGGAAATCCCGACGATCCGCAGCGTCTCAAGCTTCGGCAATGTACTGATCACGGAGAGATCCTTGATCGGATTGCCTGACAGGTCAAGGTAGGTAAGCTCCGTAAGCGCCGAAAGCTCCGCGATCGTCGTGATCTGCTCGTTCACCACGGCGAGCTGTTCTATCATTTTTCCCTGAAACACCGAAAGATCCGTGATTCCTCCGGTCGGGACAGCATCCTCCCCGATGTACCACTTACCGCCCTTCCGCACGATTGCGGAGGCATCTGACACCATGCTGTTTCCGCAGAGGAAAATGTATTTGTCCTCCGAGGCCTTCAGAGCGATCGTAAGCGCTGTCGCGTCCTTGAAGGTGCTCACGTTCACCTCGGGATTGGTCTCGGTGGATATGATCTTCTGCGCGGGTGCCTGCTTCGCGGCAGGCTGATTTTTCATACGGTACAAAAGAAATCCGACCGCTGCCGCGAACAGGAGCAAGAACACAACGGTCAGCACATGCCACAAAGACAGCGAGCCCCTCTTTTTCGCCGCCGTCGTCCCGTAGCCGTTGACACCGTCCCCGATCAGGGAATCGTCAAGGCATGCTTCGATCTCGGCCACTGTGCGCGCGGTGTCGCTGTACCGGATCTTCTTCACCACGGACAGCTGCAGCTCGAGATCCGCCGGGATCTTGCAGTCGTCAAGGAGAATGACGAGCATCTCCTTCCTCTGCGAGACCGAGTAGTTGATCTCCCTCATACAGTTCTGCGAAGCGATCGCGTTCGCGGAGATAAAGATCATCACGCGCGCGCTGCGCAAAAGCTTCTCCGCCACCACCATCGGCCAGTTGACGCCGACCTCGATTCCCTCGTCGTACCACACTCTGTATTTGTCGCGGTGCAGCGCGGTGATAATCTCAAACACGCGGTCACTGTCCTTGTGCGCGTAGCTTGTAAAGAGATAGTCTTCGCCTCCCATATACGGGGGGAACGGTGCTCCCTTTTTCATGTCAGAACGCCTCCTCCGTCGGAAAATGCGACCTCACACCCGGTGCCGGTCCGGTCTCATCCATATCAGGCGCCGGTTTATATGCTCTTCAGTATCTCCACGATCTTCGGAGTCAGGATCAGCGCATCCTTGTCCTGTTCCTCCGGCGGCAGAGAATCAAACGGGATCAGATCATGATGGACACGCCCGATCATCCGGGATTTCCGGTCAAGCTTGCCGGCTTCGTCCAGAAGCTTGCTGTCCGCCCGGACATAGCCGAGCGTGCGCGTGTACACGTTCCATCGCATATGCTCATAGATTTTCCATATCCGGTCGCTCTGCGTGATTCCATAGTCGGAACCGTAAAACTCGTCGATCAGCTGTACCTTGTACTTGAAACTGAGCGTTCTCGCATAGACCGAATGACGGTTGTACTCGTTGTTGCAGTACGAGATCCACGTCGGGCTCTTCGGATCCTCCTTCGGGTACCGCACGTTGTGGATCGCCACGGTTCCCTTCTCGATGTTCGACATCGTGACGAAGGAGTAGTCGTACGTGGCCTTGCGCGTGCCGACAATATCCACGTGCCTCATCAGATCGGGATTCCAGTGGTCGCACACGCCGTCCTCATCGATGTTCACCTGAATCCTGTAACCGTCGTCCCGCTTCATTCGAAAGCACAGCGCGTTCAGACGCATCGCAAGGCCCGCATTCCGCATATCGTCCCCGACATCGATAAACGCAAACGTAAAGTCCGGAAACTCCTCCCCGATGATGCCTTCAAACTGTTCCGTATCCGTCTTGACATTTTCCCGATACAGTATCCGGTACACGGCTTCTCCCGGGATATTGCATTCATCATAGATCTCCGGCATTTTCGCCTTCAGAAACTCACGATTTGCCCCCGGGTCGAGAACCATGACGGTAATCCGGTATCCCGGCATCTGCGACAGATGCAGAACCGCCTTGAGCATCTCCAGATTGCGCTCGTTCATGCCGACCAGAAGGAACCGAATATCTCTTACCGCACCGACAGTGCTCACCTTCGCATGCTCAAAGATCGAATATTTCAACAGATTGTTATACGCAAAATTCTCCTCCGTACGCACGAAGTTGATCACAAGCTTCTCCCCGTCCGCGGAGTTATGGCTCTTCAGATATTCATCGTACATACTCCACGGCGTTTCCGAAAGCTCAACGAACACTCGCGTCTTCGTCTTGCTCGCTCCTTCAACACAGTTGCAAACGCGTTCCAGTTCAGAGAGGTTGTCCTCCTCCCGGTTGCCGAACAGAAACACCTCTACACGCCTCGAGTGACCAACAATCTTGCGCATCACTTCCGACACGGAAGCGTCAAACCGAACACCACCGATCGCTTCGATCCGTTCCTTCAACGCTCCGTCCGTGTTCTTTCCGCAATTCGCGAACACCGGCTTCTTCCCCTTGGAAGGTATGCTTTCGGCGATCGTGAGCGTCTTATCATTGCATACGGAAAATAACACGATTCTTCTGTTTCGCTTGAAGTACAACCGGATCCGTTGCAGCGTTCCGTCGAGAAAGCTGGCCAGGAAGCCTGCAACCAAAAGAAGAATGACGACATTCGTGAGCATCACCAGTATTCCGTAGATCGACGAAAATACGGGGTGTCCTTCCCATTTGACGCTTTTAAAAGCATCTCCGAAATAAATATTGAAGGTCTTCACAAGTGCCGTCACTACGGTCTCGATCACATGCAGTACCGGTTTTGACTTCGGAACATCATTGTAGAACTCGTCCGGAATGAACAAAACCCAGCAGGACAGGAACTCAAACAAAGCTGCCCACGCAAAGCGTCCCTCCCGGGTTTCCTTCTTCCGGAACAGGCGCACGATTCCGTACACAAACAGCCCCAGGCCGATCACAAACGCACTGTACCAGAAAAACTTCTCTACCATGACCCCATACCTTCTTTATCTGTCGCTAAGCGGCACATACTCCCGCTCCTCGGACACGCTCTTGTACGCCGGGCGGATGATCTTGCTCGTGTTGATCAGCTCCTCCATGCGGTGAGCGCTCCAACCGGCAACGCGCGCGATCGCGAAGATCGGCGTGTACAGATCCTGCGGAAGTCGGAGCATGTCATACGCGAAGCCGCTGAAGAAATCGACGTTGGCGCTGACGCCCTTGTACATTTTCCGCTCCTCCGCGATGATCTTCGGAGCAAGCTCCTCCACCTTTGCATAGAGCGCAAACTCCTCCTCTCGCCCCTTCTCGACCGAGAGCTTTTCAACGAAGTTCCGGAAGATCACGGCTCTCGGATCGGACACCGAGTAGATCGCGTGGCCGATGCCGTAGATCAGGCCGGCATTGTCAAATGCCTCCTTGTGCAAAAGTGCTTTTAGGTAAGTGCCGACTTCCTCATCGTCAGTCCAGTCGTTGACCTTGTCCTTCATGTCCGCGAACATCTGCACGACCTTGCGGTTGGCACCGCCGTGCTTCGGTCCCTTCAAGGACCCGAGCGCCGCTGCCATCGCGGAGTACGTGTCCGTGCCCGAGGACGTGACCACGTGCGTTGTAAAGGTCGAGTTATTGCCGCCGCCGTGCTCCGCGTGCAGTATGAGCGCGGCGTCGAGGACCTTCGCCTCGAGTTCTGTGTATCGGCTGTCCGTGCGAAGCATGTGCAGGATATTTTCCGCCATCGAGAGATTCGCCTTCGGCTTGTGAATGACGAGGTCTCCCGTCTTGTTGTAGTACTGGTACGCCATGTAGCCGTAGACCGAGATCATCGGGAACATGGAGATCAGCTGCAGACACTGACGAAGCACGTTCGGAAGCGACGTGTCGTCCGCGTTCGTATCGTAGGAATACAGCGTCAGCACACACTTCGAGAGCATGTTCATCATATCCGGGCTCGGTTTCTTCATGATGACGTCGCGCACGAACGAAGACGGCAGCGAGCGGTATTTCACAAGCACCTTGCAAAACTCATCAAGCTCCTCCCGGTTCGGCAGTTCGCCGAACAGCAGCAGGTACACAACCTCCTCAAAACCGAACCGTCCGTCGGCCTTCGCGCCGCCGATCAGCTGTTCCACATTGTAGCCTCTGTAAAATAACGAACCGCGACAGGGCACACTCTCCCCGTCCACGGTCTCCGTCGCACGGATCTCCGAAATCTCCGTGAGACCGGTCAGAACACCCTTGCCGTTCAGGTCGCGAAGCCCTCTCTTCACGTCATAGCGCTCGTACAGCGCCGGATCGATGTTGCTGTTGTTCTGACACAGTTCGGCATAGGCCGTAATCTCCTTTGTAATTGCCGAATAATCAATTTTCTTCCCCGCCATAGGGCACCTCCTCCACTAAAAATCACCCCAGCATACATTAACAGATATGTAATTATGATACACGACCGCAACATTCCGTGTCAAGGAAAATTGACTTTCCCCCTCCGCCGTGATACAATGACAAAGCCGCTTCAGACGGCCTTCGCACCTGTGGTGGAATTGGCAGACACGCTGGATTTAGGTTCCAGTCCGCGAGGGTGCAGGTTCAAGTCCTGTCAGGTGCAGCACACAAAAATCCCCCGGCATTTCAACAATGTCGGGGGATTTATTTTGCTTTAATAATCCGGATTAAAATCGATCTACGCTTGCGTCAACCGCCGCCGAATGCGCTAAGAAAAAACTGCTTTCCTAGAAATGGCCGCCGCCACCGCTGTGCGAATGACCGCCGCTCGAGGTGTGAATACTGCTGCCGCCGCTCGACCGTGTCTCCGTCGGGATCGGCGTGCGCGTCACATTGGAATACAGGAACATATCCGAAGCCTGCGTCACATTGAAGCTGCCCTGGTTGATATATTCCGTTGCCTCCGTGCGCTTGATCGCGGTATTCATCGAGTTGCGAAGCTTCTTCGCGTAGCCCTTGCCGAACAGAAGCGCCACGCCTGCCTCAATGAGGGAAAGGACCGTGAACTTCGTGCCGGACATCGGCTCCTTCGGCTTCTTGTACGGATGACTGTAGCTGTACGGCTCCTCTCCCTTCGTGGCTTCCTCAAGGAAGATCTTCACGTAGTCGAGGGTTTCGTCGAACGCCTTGTAGTAATCACCGCTCTTCAAATAGCTGATGAAGTTCGTCTGCTTCTGCATGAACTCGAAGAAGTAGTTATCGAACCATACGGCACCTTTCTCACATCCGTTGAACCAGTAGTCACGGCCGTCCTCGTCATTGCACATGTTGAGGAAGATCAGAAGGCCGTCCTCGCCGAAATGATACTTGCTGTTGATCCCGGTGTCATAGTAGTCGTCGGTAAATGCCTCAAGCATTTCGTACTTCAGGTCCTCCATGTTTACGACACGGATGACAACATCAAAATCATACTCCTGGCGGATTTCCTTGATGCGGTTCTCAAGCTTTTCCTTCTCGGAATCATCGAGAATGCCGTCCTCGTCGAACACGCGGGTCGCGTCCGAACTGCCGTCCGCAGCGACGGACGAAAGCAGCAGGACCATGGCTGCCGTCAGGCAGAGAAGGAGTATCCATAAGCGTTTTCTCATCGGAACACACCTCCTATCAAAGCCGTCAGGATGATGGCGATCGCAGCGATGATACCTGCTCTCGTGTACATAGCCTTCTTGTATTTGCCCTCGTCAACCGGAAGCGTACCGACAAGCTTGCCGGTCTGTCCGTTCATGGCAAATGTGTACACTTTATCCAGATACCGCGTCGTCAGGAGCCATACCGGGAACATCGCGTACTTGATCGTTCCTTCGTGTGCCTGTACCCTGCGGGATTTCGGCGTGATCGTAACATACCCGCTGACCGTCTTCTGAAAAGCGGACACCGTGCTGTTAATGACGCGCTCATTGGCACGTGGCAGACTGCTCTTCACGTCAACGTCCGGCTTGTTCGCCACATAACCGGAGAGATAGGCCTGGTTGAAAGGAACCAGTCCCGAGTAATCGAACGGTTCAATGGCATCCATGAACGCGTCATCCATGCGCACGGATCCGTCCACCGGCACCTTCTCAAAGCGGAGCGTTCCGCTTCTCTGCAGGAGGTAGTGGTCGATCTTCGTGTTGTCGTACGCGGCGTCGCGCCATTTGGTGACCATTGTCGCATCAAAAGTCATGTCCGCGCTGGTTTCGCAGTCGAACAGCCAGAACGGAACATAGATACCGGTGATCTCATCCATATGGTTCGCCTCAGAGAACCGGTCGGGAAGAAGCTTCTTTCCTTCGTAAAATTTCAGAAGCGCCTTCTTCGCATCATCCTTCGTCAACTTGAACGGAATGATGTAATCCGGCTTGATCATACCGGTTACCTGCGGCTGCATGATCGCAACGTTGTCACAGTACGGGCAGCGGCTCGCCGCTACTGTACCGTCGACAACGATCTCGGCACCGCAGGAGGGACACATGTAGGAAACCATCTCATTGATCGTCTCGCTGACATTGTATTCGTTCCAGTTAATTACATCGTTCTGCGTCTGCGCAGCCTGGTCCGAAACCTGCGCGGCCTGCAACGTTTCGAGGCTGTACATGTTGTCGCAGTTCGTGCACTTCCAGGTCTGACCCTCGGCGTACCACACAAGGGGCGATCCGCAGCACAGGCATTTATAGCCCTGAACGTTCTCCATAGTTTCCTCCGAAATAGTAATCTTTCAAACATCTGCGGAAGCACCGACAGGATCGGCGCTTCCGCAGAGTTATTATCTTACGCTAATGCTCAGGCTCAGCCGTTGAAAGGCTTACCGCATGCCGGGCAGAACTTCGGAGGGTTCGCCGGGTCCGGAGCCGGAGCTCCGCAGTTCGCGCACTTCGCTGCCTCGGGCTTCTGGGTACCGCACTGAGGGCAGAACTTGAACGTTCCGTCAACCTGCGCGCCGCACTTGCCACAGAGCCAGGAACCAGCCGGAGCGGGCTTCTTATTGCCGCACTGCGGGCAGAAACCGAACTGCTCGTCAACCTTGTTGCCGCAGGAGCAGGTCCAGGTTGCAGCGGGAGCAGCAGCCTGCTTCGCCGCATTCACAGCCTGAAGGTTAGCAATGTCATTGCCGCCCATCTGGTTGACCATGCCTACGCCGACCATACCGACAGCAGCGCCGCCGGCGTTGTTCGAAGCGTTGACCATAGCGGTGTTCGTAGCGTCAACACGGGATGCGATCGCGATTGAAGGATCCGTGTACATAGCAGCTCTCTGAGCAGCCTTGATCATCTGAGCATCCTCGGGAGTCAGGGTGATCGGGTTCATAGCTACGTTGACAACAGCAAGACCGCGGATCTCGCCCCACTTCTTCGAAAGAACTTCGTTCATCGCGTCGGACAGTTCCTCAGCATGAGCCGGGATGTCGCTCGGACGCATCTGAAGAGCGGACAGCTTCGCAAGTGCGGGCTGAAGAGCGCTCACGAACTCGGTCTTGAGCTGCGTGTCGATCTCGGAACGACGGAACTCGTTCGGAACATTCGCGCAAACGTTCGTGTAGAACAGAAGCGGGTCTGCGATACGGTAGGAATACACACCGTTCAGACGAAGGTCAACGTCGATATCGAGGTTGACGCGCGCGTCACATACACGGAACGGGATCGGGTTGTTCGTACCGAACTTGTTATCCATCAATTCCTTGGTATTGAAATAGTAAACTCTCTGATCCTTGCCGGTGTCACCGCCGAAGGTGAAACGCTTGCCGATCTGCTTGAAGGTATTCAGGATACCCTTGCCGAGACCGCCGTAGAAGATACTCGGCTCGCTGGATGCATCATAGATGAACTCACCGGGCTCAGCGCAGACCTCAACGATCTTGCCCTGCTCAACGATGATCATACACTGACCGTCCGCAACCGCGATCTTCGAACCGGCCGAAATAATATTGTCCGAGCCCTTTGTGTTGGAGCTGCGGCCGCCGACAACCTTCTCGCCCTTCTTCATAAGAACGTCAAAAGGCATCGCTTCGCAATAGAAAAATTCCTTCCACTGATCCGCAAGTACGCCGCCTGCAGAACCAACAAGTGCACTGATAAGTCCCATACTCTTTTTCTCCTTTATCCTTTTAGTTGCCCACACACCGAAGTATGCGGAAAATGTAAATACGAATTACATTCCATGGCATATCATACCACAATTATCCGCAAAATGCACTACTATTTTCACATTTTTTCATTCTTTTTTCGCAAACTGCAAAAAACACGGTAAATGAGCCGTTTACGCACCGTGCGCACCGCTCATTTTCCGAATAAAAAACGCCCCACCGCAAGGTGAGGCGCCCCGTGAAGCACGCATGGCAAAGTGCTCCGTCAAGACTGGGCCAGCTGGATTCGAACCAGCGACTGCAGGGATCAAAACCCTGTGCCTTACCGCTTGGCGATGGCCCATGACCGGACATATGATGCTGTCCCGGACAATCCGCATGATTGTCCGTAAATAAACGAAAAGCCTGTCGGTAAACCGATAGGCTTCCGCAGGGTGGATATTGGGATTCGAACCCAAGGCCTCCAGAGCCACAATCTGGCGCGCTAACCAGCTGCGCTATACCCACCATATCAACTTGTTTCCTTACCGGAAATGTGCCAGAAGGGATTCGAACCCCCGACACACGGCTTAGAAGGCCGTTGCTCTATCCAGCTGAGCTACTGGCACACATATAACAGACAAAAAACATACGAGCAGTATCAGACCGCTCGCACGAAGCGGGTGATGGGAATCGAACCCACGTGTCTAGCTTGGAAGGCTAGTGTTCTACCATTGAACTACACCCGCGCGGTTACGGGGTTTCTACTATGGATCGGGGTGACAGGATTTGAACCTGCGACCTCCTGATCCCAAATCAGGTGCTCTAGCCAAGCTGAGCCACACCCCGTATCAGAAACGAATTAAAAGATACCATAAACAACTTCAAAAGTCAACCCCTATTTTCCGTCAGTTTTCCTATAAAAATGCACCGAAAAATGAAAGTATTTACAATTGAAAATGGAAAAAGATTCGTTTATAATGACATCATAGGCAAGCGGTGTGACGATGTCCTTCCGGACGGGTGTCATGCCGGGTCACGGGCCGCGCCCGGTTGCCGCATTCAAGTGAAAAGGAGTGTACCCATATGGCTGAAAAGAAAACTGTTTCCGCCGCTGAGTCGGGAAGAAAGAAAGCTGCTCCCGCCAAGAAGACGGAAAGCGGACAAACTGTAGTAGCCGCGAAGAGTAAGGGCAATGCTACCGGAAGACGCGTCGGCGCCGTAATCCTCTGGGTTATCGCCATCGCTCTGGAGGTTCTCGCTATTCTCCTTCTGTTCGCTAAGATTGAGATCACCTTTATGAACACGCTCACGGCGATCGTCATTCTTCTTGTGCTCGATCTGATCTGCGTTATCGCAGGCTCCCTTCTCTGGAAGCAGGCCAACCACATCGATCCCGCCTCAGAGAAGAACAAGACACTGTTCTGGATATGGAACAACATGGGTCTGATCGTATGTGTCGCTGCTTTCCTTCCGTTCATCATCCTCACGCTGACGAACAAGAAGGCAGACAAGAAGACCAAGATCGTTGCAACGGTTGTCGGTATTGTGGCACTGCTGATCGGCGGTCTCTTCAGTATTGAATGGAACCCGCTCTCCGCAGAGCAGAAGGCTGAGCAGGAAGGCATCTTCGCCGACAAGGTGCTTCCGGAAGGCACCGTATACTTCACCCAGTTCGGTAAGAAGTACCACCTGTATTTCGACTGCCAGCACATCAATCAGAGCAACACGATTTACGATGCGGCTCTTGACAAGCCGGAGGACAAGGAGTGCGTGGACATCGCATTCGAGAACGGCTGCAACGATGTATGCAAGACATGCAAGGAGCGTTTTGAGAAGGCTCAGGCTGAGAAGGCTGCTGCCGGAAATTAACCTCTTCGCATAGGGAATGAATAACGAACGGCTTCCGAAGACGTATGTCGACGGAAGCCGTTTTTTGATGTTTCGGAAAATATTGTGTACCGGTTTACTGCGTCTTGTTTTCGCCGCACTGTTCCGCCGTTTCGCGGCCCGGATTACTCCGGCAGCTCGCGGATCTTCGCTTTCCACACGCCGTCCTCATCCGTGATCACCGCGTAGGTCTTTCTGCGGTTTGCCTGCCTCGGCAGCGCGAGACTTCCGGGATTTACGAAGAGGATATCGCCCTCATCCTCCACCAGCGGCGCGTGCGTGTGTCCGAACAGAACAACTCCGCAACCAAGCTCCTGCGCGCGGTAGGACAGCCGGTCAAGTCCGCCCATCAGATACCTGTGCCCGTGTGTGATCAGGAAGTCCGTCCCCTCCCGCTCGACCACAAGCTCCCTCGGGAGATCCGAGCCGTAGTCGCAGTTGCCCGCAACGATCGATACAGCACCGTGAAACGCGTTGCGCAGCCAGTCGTCATCGTACCCGACGTCACCACAGTGGATCAGCCAGTCCGCAGTCTTCGCGTCCTTCAGTGTCAGAAGCTGCTCGATCGGCTCTCTCCGGTCGTGTGTATCGCTGATAACAAGGATTTTCATGCAAGCCCCCGTTGTTTCGTAGTCATCATCCCTCTTCCGCGATCTGCTCCAGACGCGCGCGCATCAGACGAAGCGCGTTGCCGCGGTGGCTGATCGCATTTTTCTCCTCGGGAGCGATCTCCGCGCTCGTCTTGCCGATCTCCGGCAGGAAGAAGATCGGATCGTACCCGAAGCCGTTCGGTCCCGCCGGCGCCTTCGCGACCTCGCCCTCGAACGTTCCGCGCACAACCTCCGCGCGGCCGTCGGGCCAGGCGCAGGCGATCGCGCACACAAAGCGCGCAGTCCTCTCCTCCGGCTTCGCCCTCGACACCATGTCGATGATCACCTGATTCTTTATGTCATAGCTTGTGTTTTCTCCGAGAAACCGTGCCGAGTAAATGCCGGGCATTTTCCCGAGATAATCCACCTCAAGCCCGGAATCATCCGCCATGGCCATGCAGCCCGCAAGCTTGCTCACCGCGCGCGCCTTGATCAATGCGTTGGCCTCAAAGCTGTCCCCATCCTCCACGATGTGTGCCGAAACACCCGCCTCCTTCATGAAGACGACATCATAACGGTCGCCGAGGATCGCGCGGATCTCAACCATCTTATGTTCGTTGCCGGTGGCAAACACCAGCCGCTCTCGCTCACTCATCTCTTCTCTCCCGATCCTTGATCCGATCCCGCGTCGCCCTCCGCTCTGCCCTGCGCAGGCTGCTTCGGAGGCTTCGGCCCCAGGAACTGATAGAAATAGGTCTTGATCATTCCGTTGTAGATCTTGCGGTTCCGGTCGGCTTTGCGTCCGAGATACTTCTCCGCCTCCTCGTACGAGGTGATCAGGAACATCGACCACGAATCAAGCCCGCGGTACGCCTCCCCGATCTGTCGGTACAGCTCCGGCAGATCCTTCCGGTCCTCCAGTCTCTCGCCGTACGGCGGATTGGTGATCAGGAACCCGTACTTCTTCGGATGCCGCAGCTCCTTCACCGCGCGCACCTGAAAATGAATATCGTCCGCCACGCCTGCAGCCGCGGCATTCTGCCTTGCGATGGAGATCGCGTCGCGGTCGATGTCATATCCCTGTATCGTCAGCGCTCCGTCGTGACGCTCCCCGTCTCTCGCTTCTTCGCGCGCCCTCTTCCAGAGATCCTCCGAAAGGCGTTCGCGGTACTGCTCCGCGCGGAAAGCGCGGCTCACACCCGGCGCGATATTGCGGCCGATCATCGCTGCCTCGATCGGGATCGTGCCGCTTCCGCAGAACGGATCGACAAGGATGCGGCTCTCGTTCCACGGCGTCAGGCTGATCAAAGCCGCGGCGAGTGTCTCGCTGATGGGCGCCTTGCCTACCAGCTTGCGGTAGCCTCTCTTGTGAAGCGACTCACCCGAGGTGTCGATGCCGAGCAGGAACACGTCCTTGATGACCGACACGCGGATCGGATACTCGTTGCCGGTCTCCGGGAACCACGAGATGCGATACTTTTTCTTCAGGCGCTCAACGATCGCCTTCTTCATGATCGACTGAATGTCCGAGGTGCTGAACAGCTTGCTCTTGACGGACGTCGCCTTGGTCACCCAGAATTTACCATCGGCAGGAATGAACTCCTCCCACGGGATCTCCGCGGTTCTGTCGAAC
This sequence comes from Lachnospiraceae bacterium, assembly GCA_017617545.1. Taxonomy (GTDB): domain Bacteria; phylum Bacillota; class Clostridia; order Lachnospirales; family Lachnospiraceae; genus ISDg. The sequence continues at coordinate 5,461 of JAFZVZ010000003.1, read as the reverse complement.
AGCTCCTCGAACGTCTCCGCCGTGAACTCCCCGACCTTCCAAAGCACGCGCTCCGCTGTCCGCAGGAACACATTCGCTCTCGCGAACGCGCTCTCGTCACCTGCGAAGGTGACTTTTCCGTCCTCTGTCCGGACGATCTCATACCCGAGTTTCATGATCTCGGCCTTCAGCACCGCCTCAAGCCCGAAATGGCACGGCGCGATAAATTCGTATGCTCCCATTTTCCTCAGTCTCCATACCTATGGCGCAGACTACCGCGCGGGAATGGTTCCCGCACGTATAACGATAAAGGGGACCGCTGAAGCGATCCCCTGTTCCGTGCGTGAGAAGATTCGAACTCCCGACACCTTGGTCCGTAGCCAAGTGCTCTATCCAGCTGAGCTACACGCACACGTCTTGACGACAATGGCTATTGTACAGCCCCAATGCGGGAATGTCAAGCAGTTTTTCAAAACAAATACATCTATTTTTCAAATCACGGCGTCTCATTTTTCCTGCCGCCGAACGGTTCTCCCGTTAACTGCCGGGCATCTGCTCCGGCCTCGCGCCTTCCCGCCGTTTGCGCCGCACATGCCTACTCCGGCTTCGTGCCTTCCCAGTACTCGTAGATGTATTTGCGCATGATGCCTTCGCTATCACTTGCATGTTTGAGAAGGATTCTCCCCTGTGTGTCGAACTCCTTAATATCCCAGTAACCATCCTCGTATCGTATCATGTGCCCTTCCGCGTCAAAGGTTCCGTACTTCCTTTCTCCGACAGGGCCTGAAAACAGGTAGGTAACCCACAGATCATTTCCGAATTCATCGCGCATACAAACCTGATATTCTTCCTCGCGCATGCTTTCCTCCCTGTACGGAGAGACATAACCGTTCTCTACCTCGAGTCGTACCGTTCCGGCAACCTCCGGATCGCTGGTATAACTGATCGTTTTATCATAACAAAGGGCTCCATTGTCAGGATCATAAGACCGCTGACAGATCAGTTCGCCGACGTCATTATATGTTTCCTCCTCGACCACACACATTTTCATTTGATCGAAGTTGTAGACCTCCCTGGTGATCGAAGCAACGCTTCCGTCCGCATTCCGCGTGCACGTTTCAGCAGCATAGGGGACCATTTCCCCGTCGTAGATCACGTACTCCTCCGTTTTCATCTGCCTGCCGTTATGATCGTACCTCGACACCGTCTTCATTACATACAGTGTCACGTCGTAAGGAATACCAACCAGCGACCCGGGTGTTCCATTCGGAATATTAGTCGTAGCCAGTGCTCCCTCTTCGTCATAGACAATAACCGTATCTTCGATCAGACTCTCTTCGCCGTTGATATTCACATAGGTGACGTTCCGCGTGCAGCGCCCGCTCTCATCATACTCCTTCTCGCCGGTGAACTCCCGGACATACCTTTCGCCCCGGCTATCATCTTCCCGTGCGCTCCAGGTTCCCTTACGCGTCTCCGGGTTGTAGGTCTCCTCATACGAGGAACCACGCCGGCCCCGGAGTTTTTCCGAGAGTATGATATCTCCTTCGCCGAGTTCCAGGGAACATACCTGTTCTTCATCCGCGTAAGATTTGATGGAAACGAGCTCGCCGGTATCTTCCCTGTACGCGTATTCGGTACGAAGTTCCGAAATATCGGGCTCCAACGTCTCCACCATATCATCCCTGGCATAAATGTATTCCTTTTCGGCACATGCGTAATACTCCTTCGGGAGATCCAGGCCGCCGTCAAACCGTGTGTGCTTGCCCTCAAACTTCTCCGTGAAGCAGACCAGGCGTCCCTTCAGGTCATATTCATACGTACGGGACGGAGTATTGCCGGCGGCTTCCCACTCGACCATTTTCAGAAGATGCTCGCCGGTATCATCATAGTACCACTGCTTCAGTTCCAATATCTCTCCATCCGAAGAATACGTCTTATATGTGCGTTCCGTGATCAGATCTTCGTACTCTCCCTTCAGAAACTGGTCATTGATCGTTCCGCTCATACTGCGCTCGTACATGCGGAATCCCGACGCCTTCTTCGCCGGCGTCGGTGTTGCCGTGGGCGTCTCCTCCCTGTTCCCGACGGTTCCGTTGTTTCCGCCCTTGCTGCACGCAACTGACTGAAACACAATTATTAAGACAAAAATCGCTGTTGTTATTTTCCTAAGCATAATTCCCCCTTCACACCGGTTCCTGCGGTGCATTCCTATTATGCTTTCCCTCATAGTTGCCCCGTTTTTTCTCAGATCACAATGCCCCGCGTGTGATCATACTCGTGCTGGATGATCTGCGCTACGCGGTCGGAAAATGTATCCCTTCTCGGCTTAAAGTCCCTGTCCAGGTACTCCACCGTGATCTTCCGGTAGCGTTTTGTCGGGCGGACGCCGGTCAGCGACAGGCAGCCCTCCTCCGTCTCATACGGATCCTCCCGCTCCACGATCACCGGATTGATCATCGGCACCTGAAAAAATCCCATCGTCACGGCGATGATCTGTTTCCGCACGCCGATCATGTTGGCGGCCATACCGACACAGACGCTGCCGTGCGCCTTCAGCGTATCACAGAGATCCTGCACGACTTTGCGGTCCTCCGGGCAGTCTTTCGCCGGCTCCGACTTCATCGCAAGGAACATCGCATCCTTTACAATCTTGCAAACCATACCTTCTCTCCTGTCACCCGTTCCGATTAACCCCTGGTACGTCTTACTCGCCGATCGCGAGCGCCGTCAGAAGCTTCACGATCTGCTCCATCGACTCCACGCACGCATACTCGTAGCGCGAGTGGAAGTTCTCACCGCCCGTGCAAAGGTTCGGACACGGAACACCCATGTACGAGAGTCTCGACCCGTCCGTGCCACCGCGGATCGGCTGCACGATCGGCGTGATCCCGAGCTTCTTCATCGCCTCAACGGCGTTGTCGACAAGGAACTGATTTCCCTGCTCGATCACCTCGCGCATATTGTAATACTGGTCCTTCATCGTGAGCGTCGCGATCTCGGCGCCGTATTTCTCATTGAGCGCCGCGACAAGCCCGGTCAGGCGCTGCTTCTTTTCCTCAAACTTCGCGCGGTCGTGGTCGCGGATGATGTAGGACATCACCGCACCCTCGGTCTCTCCGGCGATCCTTGTCGCGTGGAAGAAGCCCTCGTATTTCTCGGTCGTCTCCGGTCTCTCCGTCGCCGGGATCATCGCGTCAAGCTCCATCGCCACACGGATGGCGTTGATCATTTTCCCCTTCGCAGTACCGGGATGCACGCTGCGCCCGATGATGGTGATCGTTGCCGCGGCCGCGTTGAAGCACTCGTACTCGAGCTCGCCGAGGCGTCCGCCGTCCACCGTGTACGCGTAATCCGCGCCGAGCGCCTGCAGGTCGATGTAATCGACGCCCGCTCCGACCTCCTCGTCCGGCGTAAAACACAGCGCGATCGGCCCATGCTTGATCTCCGGGTGCTTCAGCAAGGTATCCGCCATCGTCATAATCTCCGCGACACCGGCCTTGTCATCGGCGCCGAGAAGCGTCGTTCCGTCCGTGACGATCAGGTGCTTCCCGACATAGTCCGCAAGCTCCGGAAAATCCTTCTCGCTCAGGACGATCGGTCCCTCCTCATTGAGCACGATATCGCCGCCCTCGTAGGCCACGATCCGCGCCTTCACGTCCGTGTCGCTCACCTCCGGCGAGGTATCCATGTGCGCGAGAAATCCGATCGTCTTCGGCTGCGCGCCTCCGTCCGTCGCGGGGATCTTCGCGTAGACATAGCAATACCGGTCATCATAGCGCACATCGGACGCGCCCATGCTGCGCAGCTCCTCCGCCAGATACTTGGCAAGATCATGCTGCTTCGCTGTGGTCGGCGATTCCTCCGACATCTCCGACGACTGTGTATCAATCTTTACATAGGTAAGAAAGCGATCAATAACTCCCGACATGGTACAAGTTCCTTTCTGATCATCGTTGTTTCACGGGCAAGACCCGATAGATAAAAAATGGGCAGCCGACCGCATCGCGATCCGCTGCCCGTTTCCGTTATTGCCGGCGACGGGGATCGAACCCGTACGGGAGATTAAGCCCGCAGGATTTTAAGTCCTGTGTGTCTGCCAGTTCCACCACGCCGACGTGGTAAATGCCTGCAAAAGCTGCAGGGAAAAATTACGGGATTGCCTGAAGCCAGACAATCCCGACGACCCGAATGGGGCTCGAACCCATGACCTCCGCCGTGACAGGGCGGCGCTCTAACCAACTGAGCCACCGGGCCGGATATGAAATTGTTTCTTGAGGGCGGGTCCTCAAGGTATGGACCATCGGGGACTCGAACCCAGGACCGATCGGTTATGAGCCGACTGCTCTAACCAACTGAGCTAATGGTCCGCATCATACATAGCCGAAGGCTGTGCAGAAAGCCGACGATCGGACTTGAACCGATAACCTGCTGATTACAAGTCAGCTGCTCTGCCAATTGAGCCACGTCGGCAAATCGTACTATCGTACGATGACTCCAAGGGGATTCGGACCCCTGTTACCGCCGTGAAAGGGCGGTGTCTTAACCACTTGACCATGGAGCCGCAACACTTGATGATTATAATAGAAAAACGCGTCTTCGTCAATAGCAAAATATCACGTTTCCGCGCCGTATTCACCACATTTTACGGAAATAGAGCCACAGGGAACTAAAACACGTGCGTGATGAAGATCTCCAGACCGATCGCGATCAGAATGATACCGCCGAAAATCTCCGCTCTCCCGCCGATCCTCGTGCCGATCCTGCGCCCGAGCAGAATACCCGCAACACAGATGAGAAAGGTCAGCACACCGATGATCAGCGCGCACACAAGCGCCTGCACCGCGCCGTAATCCGCGATGGTGAAGCCTACCGAAAGCGCATCGATGGACGTCGCCACGCCAAGCGCCAGAAGCGACCAAAGCCCGGTCTTTCTCTCCTGCTCACTGTCCTCCTCGCTTCCCTCACGCACGCTCCGGATACCGCTTATGAGCATGCTGCCGCCGATAAATCCAAGCAAAGCCAACGCGATCCACGGGATAAACTTTTCAAACGCATGGAACTTCTGCGCGATCGTATGGATGCACACCCATCCGATCATCGGCATCAACGCCTGGAACCCTGCAAAGACGCCGGCGATGCCGGCCATTTTCCGATGTCGCATCGAAGGTTCCTGAAGTCCTTTCGCCAGTGATACGGAAAATGCGTCCATCGCAAGTCCGATCCCCAGCAAGATGCTGTTCACAAAGAAAGCGATTCCCCAGTTCATAGAAGGTCCTCTGTTTCGTAATGCACAACGGTAAAAAACAAGGACTATGCAAGCATTGCCTGCATAGTCCAGCTCCCCGAGTAGGACTCGAACCTACGACACTCCGGTTAACAGCCGGATGCTCTACCGACTGAGCTATCGAGGATCATAGCCGAAAAAGAGACCTTTCCGTCTCTTTCCCCGCTCAGGTCTCCCTGACAAATTCATACCAAT
>JAFZVZ010000008.1 GCA_017617545.1 Lachnospiraceae bacterium | reverse complement strand
TGGTTTTCGCCCGTTCCGGCGAAAACCACCGCTTTTTTGATTACTTGATTACTTCTCCGTCCAAGCCGCGTCCGGCCAGTCAGCACCATCAAGATAGTCAACCTTCACCTCAGCATCGGTAACAACGAAGATGTACATCTCGTCCATCTCCTGCAGCTCATACTTGAAGCTGAAGTGTACCGGTTCCATATCACCGCCTTCGCCGGTGATCGTATCCTCCACAAACGCTTCAAAAGCTTCTTTGCAAACCGCTTCCGCCGCCTGCCTGCTCGCATACTCACCGACCTCGCCGAGCGGCACTACACCGTCGATCCGGAATTTGCCCCACTGAGTCACCTCGTCGTCCTTAAAAAGGACTTCGAATTTCGCCGCCACAAGCGACCGGTTGCCGTCCTTGTCCGTGTGGAATTCACGCTCCAAATGAATCGTATAACTCGGAACGCCCGAGGTCCTGTCATAGACATACGTCGTGCGGATCCAATCCGTATCCACATCCTCACGCTTCGTCTCCGCATACGCAATCAGGTAACGACCCTCACTCTCATTGAACGCAATGCCGGTGCGAAGGCTCGCGTCTTCCGAAAGTTTCTTCGTGCCGCAATTCATCTGGTACAGAAGCTTTTTCTCGTGTACGCCGTACCGATTCTCCGGAAAATACAGAAAATACTGGCAGATGAGCATCGGTTCCGTGTCATATTCGTACGCAACATCTAAATACGTCCACGTCTCAAAAACCCAGAAATCCATCAGCGACTCCATATACTGCGGACCGAGCAGCTCGCTCGGACGGATCACGTCCTTGAGGAATGTCTGCGTAGCCGGACGGCCGGTGCGCTCATACGTATGCTGAAGCAGTTCCAGCCTCGCCTCTTTCTGTGTTTCCGCGTACTGAGCGTACTTGACGCGCAGTTCCTCGAGCGTCTTCTCGCTCACATCCCACTTCTCCGGAAGTTCCGTGATCAATCCGGTCGTCGGCGTCGGCTCTCCGGTAGGTTCCGGCTCACCACTCGGTACCGGCTCTCCGGTAGGCTCAGGTTCACCGCTCGGAGCAGGCTCTCCCGTCGGCTCAGGTTCTCCGCTCGGTACCGGCTCACCACTGGGTACGGGCTCTCCGGTCGGGTTCGGTTCTCCTGACGGCTCAGGCTCACCCGTAGGCTCCACGGCCGTCGTCGGAGACGGCTCAGCCGTAGGCGTAGGCTCTGCTGTCGGAGTAGGTTCTTCCGTCGGGGTCACTTCAGCAGGAGTCGCCTCCGCGGTAGGGGTAACCTCCTCCGTCGGAGTTGCCTCCGCCGGCGTCACTGCCTCGGTCGGCGCGGACGTCGGCTTGTCGCCGTCGTCGTTGTTGCCGCAGGCCGCAAGCAGCGCCGTCATGCAGAGCAGGCACGCTATGGCTATTGCTCTTTTTATTTCTCTCAACATTTATTTTCCTCCCATCTCAATACACTGTCATAACACAGTTGAGGCAAGTATACCATATCCCGAAACGTATTACTACAACAAATAAGGCGGGGATCACTCCCCGCCTTGATTGGTTTCATTGTTCAAATGGTACTAACGATACAGGTTCCGCCACTCCAGGTCACCGTTGTTCATGCCCTTGAGGAGCATCTCCGCCGTCGCGATGTTCGTCGCGAGCGGAATGCTGTACTCATCACACAGCGGAATCACGTAGTTGAACTGCACCTCATAGTTGACGGCGCGGTCGGTATTCCGCAGAAAGATCACCAGATCGAGCTGGTTCTGCTCGATCATCATCGCAAGCTGCTGCTCGCCGCCGAGGCTTCCGGAAAGGAACTTATGAAGATGTAAGTTCGTCGCCTCCTCGATCATGCGCCCCGTGACGCCCGTCGAGTACAACTCATGCTTGCACAATATTCCTTTGTACGCGATGCAGAGGTTCTGCATCAGCGCTTTTCTCGTATCATCCGCAATCAATCCGATATTCACAAGTCACCCCTCGCTTTCCAAATACGCGCACCCCAAATGCGTTATCTACCTTTCACCGGCAACTCTGTCGGCATCTCCTTTTAACTCACACAAACTATATCATAACTCCCGATCACAGTCAATTTGCCAATTTGTGAAAAAGTATTGAACGCCTCACTCTGACGCCAAATTGACGTAATAGTTTGCTTCCTTTCGGTTTTCTTTCGGCGCGAGGAAGAATTTTCCGAAATATAAAGAAATTATAAAAAAAGTGCTTGCATTTTTTTAACTATCGGCTAAAATCAGTGGAGATTGCGCTTATACGACAACCGAGGTAACAGACAGCTGCCGGCGACTGAAGATGCGCCGGTCTTTGATTGTAAAGAGGACGTATTGAAATGGGTTATGAAGTATTTCTCGATCTTGCATTGATCATCATATTCGCGAAGGTGTTCGGCATCCTCGCGAGAAAACTGAAGGCGCCGCAGGTCGTCGGCGAGATCCTCGCGGGTCTGCTGCTCGGACCGGCCATCCTCGGATGGGTCCAGGCGTCGGAGTTCCTCGCGACGATGGCGGAGATCGGCGTTGTTCTCCTCATGTTCTCCGCGGGACTTGAGACCAACCTGCGCCAGCTCGCGCGCTCCGGCCTTGTCGCGACGCTGATCGCCTGCTTCGGCGTGGCGGTCCCGATGGCGGGCGGCACGGCATTGTACATGCTCTACTATGGGGTGCATTCATTTTCCGGACCTGAGTTCCACGAGGCGATCTTCATCGGCTGCATCATGACCGCCACGAGCGTCGGCATCACCGTTGAGGCGCTGCGTGAGATGGGCTACTTGAAGGGCCGCGTCGGCACGACCATCCTGAGCGCCGCCATCATCGACGACGTCATCGGCATCATCGTGCTCACTTTCGTGCTCGGCTTAAAGGACGAGACCCTCAGCCCGCTCACGACAATCCGCAACACGGTGCTCTTCTTCGCAGCCGCATTCCTGCTCGGCTACGTGTGCTACCGCCTCTTCCGCAAATACGACACGATGCATCCGCACACGCGCCGCATCCCGATCCTGGGCCTTGCGCTGTGCCTTCTGATCGCTTACTCCGCCGAAGAATTCTTCGGCATCGCGGACATCACGGGCGCATTTGTCGCGGGTATCATCCTGTGCAACATCCGCGACTCGAAGTACATCGCGGAGAAGATGGACATCAACTCCTACATGCTCTTCGGGCCTGTCTTCTTCGCATCCATCGGTATCAAGACCTCGATCGACACCATGAGTGTGAGCCTTTTCGTGTTCTCCGTCCTGTTCGTCATCGTCGCGATGGTCACGAAGGTTATCGGCTGCGGGGCGATGGCCAGGATGTGTAAGTTTAAGAACAACGAGGCGCTCAAGATCGGCTGCGGCATGATGACACGCGGCGAGGTCGCGCTGATCATCTCCCAGAAGGGCCTGAAGGTCGGCCTGATGACGTCGGACTACTTCACGGCCGTCATCCTGCTGATCATCGTCTCTTCGATCGTCACGCCGATCACCCTCAAGCTGTGCTTCAACAAGTGGAAGGATGCGGAGTGCGAGGAGGCCGCTTCAGAAGAGACCGCTGCCGCCGCGGAGACCGTTGCCGCCGCGGAAACCGCCGCTGCCACAGAAACCGCGCCTGCACATCAAGAGTAATCACAATATCCGATATCAAAACGGGGAAGCTTCGACGGATCAGATCGATGCTTCCCCTTCGTTTCCTTTATTGTTTCTTCCCCTGGTTTGCCACGGCTTCCATCTTTGCCTTCAAAGCCTCCTGGTCGCCCAGATAGTAATGGCGGATCACTGAAAAATCGTCATCCAGCTCATACACCAGCGGCACAGCCGTAGGGATGTTCACGCCGAGGATCTCCTCCGGGGTGAGGTTGTCGAGGTATTTGACGAGGGCGCGCAGGGAATTGCCGTGCGCCGCGATGATCACGCGCTTGCCGGCCTCCATGTCCTTTTTGATCACTTCCTCATAGTACGGGATCACTCTCTCGATGGTCGTCTCAAGGCTCTCGTTCGCAGGCAGAAGCGCCGGATCCACATCGCGGTACATCTCCTGCTTCTTCGCGCTCCGCTCGTCGTCATCCGTGAGTGCCGGCGGCTTCACGTCGTACGAGCGGCGCCAGATCTTCACCTGATCCTCGCCGTATTTTGCGGCTGTCTCCGATTTGTTGAGCCCTTGCAAAGCGCCGTAATGGCGTTCATTTAACTTCCATGATTTGATAACCGGAAGCCATGCGCGTTCCATCCGGTCAAGCGCGATCTGCAGCGTGTGAATGGCGCGCTTTAAGTACGACGTGTAGCACACATCGAAATCATACCCTTCCGCCTTCAGCGTGTCGCCCGCAAGCGCCGCCTCCTCGCGTCCCTTGTCGCTCAGTTCCACATCTGTCCAACCCGTAAAAAGATTCAACTTGTTCCACTCACTCTCACCGTGACGGATCAATACCAACTTGTGCATAGTTTCCTCCTGTTTCTCACCCAAGCGCAACATCCAAAGCCATCATCACCGTAAATCCTACGGAAAACATCAACACGCCGATATTGGTGTGCTCTCCGGCAGACATCTCCGGCACAAGTTCCTCCACCACGACATACATCATGGCTCCGGCCGCGAAACTCAGCAGATACGGCATCGTCGGAACCAGCAAGGCCGCCGCAAGGATCGTGAGCGCGCCGAAGATCGGCTCTACGGCACCGGACAACGCACCGTCGCGGAACGCCGCGAGGCGGCTCTTTCCGTTTGCGTGCAGGGGCATCGAGATGATCGCGCCCTCCGGAAAATTCTGTATCGCGATACCGATTGACAGCGCAAGCGCCGCGCCGATTGTGATCTCAGTATTGTCCGCGAGAAAACCCGCGTAGACAACGCCGACCGCCATGCCCTCAGGGATGTTGTGGAGAGTCACCGCCAGAACCATCATCGTCGTCTTGGCGAAGTTACTGTGAAGGCCCTCGGGCTTATCGCTGTCCACATGCAGATGCGGGATGACCGAGTCGAGGAACAACAGAAGCAATACGCCGCACCAGAAACCGATAACCGCAGGCACAAACGCCCAGCGTCCTTTGCCTGACGCCTGCTCCATCGCCGGGATCAGCAGGCTCCAGATGGATGCTGCCACCATCACGCCGGCAGCGAAACCGCTCAGCGCGCGCTGCACTTTTTCGTTCAACTGCCCGCGCATGAAGAACACGCAGGCCGCACCGCCCGCGGTGCCCGCGAACGGGATCAGCAATCCGAGAATGACATCCTTACTCCACATAGACAACATCTCCATATCCGTTTCCGGTTTTCCGGCTTCCTCTTACAGAATACCGCAACCGACCCGGTTTTGCAACCGCAGATCAAGCGATACGCCATCACACTCATTCTCATCTTGCAAGTACTATTTTACGAAAAATCAAAAAAGTTGCAGAGCGGTAACTGACACCGCTCTGCAACTTTCGTGTTCACTTTCCTATAGGTTACCTGCTCATCCGATAGATCTCGAGCATATCCTCCTCGCGGAGCTTTCTTGCCGAGCCCATCTCGCCGCCGACTCCGACCGCGCACTTGTGTGCCATGAGCACGAGATCCTCCTCGGTCGCCTTGACGCCGAGCTCGCGGAGGTTCGTGGGCATCTTGATCTCGCGGTAGAAGTCCTCCACCGCCTCGATGCCGCGAAGAGCGATCTCCTCATCGCTGCCCTCGTCCGCGACGCCCATCACGTTGATCGCAAAGCGCTTGAACCGCGGCAGGCAGTTTTGGTAAACGTAGCGTGCCCAACTGCCCCAGATTGCCGCAAGGCCCGCGCCGTGTGCCACGTCGTAGAGGCCGCCGAGCTCATGCTCAAGCTTGTGCGTCATCCAGTCGCCGCCGTCGTTGCCGCAGCCCGTGAGACCGTTGTGCGCAAGGCTTCCGGCCCACATCACCTCGGCGCGCGCCTCGTAGTTGTTCGGATCCTTCGCAAGGATCTTCGCCTGCTCCTTCACGGTGCGGAGAAGACCTTCCGCCATCGCGTCCGTAATCTCCATATTTCCGCCGTTCGTAAAATACCGCTCCATCGTGTGCATCATGATATCGGTGCACCCGCACGCCGTCTGGTAGTCCGGCAGGGTCATCGTAAGCTCCGGGTTGAGGATCGCGAACTTCGGTCTGCCGTAATCGCTGCTGTAGCCGCGCTTGACAAGGCCCTCCTCCTTCGTGATGACGGAGGAGTCGCTCATCTCGCTTCCGGTCGCAGCGATCGTGAGGATGACACCGAGAGGCACGCTTCCCTTCGCTTTTCTCTTGTAATCATAGAAATCCCAGACATCGCCTTCGTTCGCAAGGCCGTAGCCCATCGCCTTCGCCGAGTCGATCGCGCTTCCTCCGCCGACCGCGAGAAGGAAGTCAACACCCTCCTTGCGGCACAGCTCAATGCCTTCATACACGAGCGTCAGATGCGGGTTCGGAACCGCTCCGCCGAGCGTTACATACGCGATCCCCGCGTCGTCAAGCACCTTCGTGACACGAGCGAGAAGTCCCGAGCGGATCACGCTTCCGCCACCGTAATGGATCAGCACCTTCGTGCCGCCGAACTCCCTGATCAGGTCCGCGACCTGATACTCCGTATCCTTGCCGAACACCACCTTCGTGGGTGTAAAATACCGAAATCCAAACATACCTTCTCTCCTTCCGTGTGTTTCGTGTCACGTCACTGTAATCTTCCGATGATCTCCTCCGTGGGGCGGATCACACGACGATCAGCGGGATCCCGGTTTCCTCTGCGGTCAGGCCGGCATGTCCTCCCGGCATCACCTGTGCTTCATAATGTGTGTTGAAGATCGACTTCGCGGACGTTGCAAGCGCCACGTAATCGCCGATCATCTCCGGCAGCCCGGGCATGTCCTCACCCGGTCCGAACAGCTTCTCCGAGAGCACTTTCTCCCTCGTCAGCAGAAGGAATCCGTCGCCGAAATTTCTTCGGAAAATCTCGGGGAACGTCTCCCTGTACTCTTCCTTCACGAACAGATTGAGCGTGCGAGGCTCAAACGACGGCATGCGGACAAGGCAGTCCAGAACCTCCGGATAGTCGAGAATACAGAGGTTCTCACTGTCCATGTGGCTGTGGTCGGCCGTGATGATCAGAAGCGTGTCCGACAGCCCTGCCGCGAACTCCTTCACCTTCTCCTCGAGCTCCGTGATCATGGCGTGCGACTGCTCGCTCGTCGTTCCCGTGCGGTGCATCGTGGAGTCGGGCTCGTTCCAGTATGCGTAGATGAATTTTTCGCCGGGCTCCTCGCAGAGCTCCTTCACCCGCGCAAGCACGTCGTCAAATGTTGCCGGGTACGGCGGCAGAAACGGCATGGAAGCGTAGGCTTTGCCGCCTGCCTCGTTGATCTTGTCCAAAATGTTTTTGTACGGAATGTACGTATATCCCGCGCTGGATTCCGCCGCGGGCTGACCCTCGACGAGAGACTCCCGCGTCCATTCCACGCGACCGTCAACCGACTCCGGCTCCGCTCCTTCCCGCTCCTTCATCTGCTCGGTGTTGCGAAACACCGTGACATTCTTGTCGAGCTGCGGAAAATAAATATCCCAGCCGAGCCATCCGTGCTCGTTCGGATACTGCCCGCTCAGCACGGACGTGGTCGCCGCGACCGTCGTCGGCGGATACACGGAGCTGTACTCGCCCGCAACGTGCGAGCGGAAGAAACCGTCCTTCGCGAGATGCTTCTCGAGGATGGACATCCCCATCGCGTCAAGCAGAAGCAGCACCGTGTTTTTATGTTTTCCGGCAAGATACCGGTCGGCAAGGCCGAGCGTCGCAGCCGACGTCTCAGCGCCGAATTTCTTAAGGATCGAGTTGGCCAGATTGACAAGGCAATTGTTGTAATCCGGCCCACCGATCCGAAGCAGTTCATTCATCAGTCAAATTCTCCCTCGTTACGTACTTTCACTTTTGAACTCTCTATTATGCGGAAAATGCAACCCGCGCAACGGTCACGCAAGCTTCACGAACACATCGTCCACGAAGAAGTCCGCGCGTCCGTCGGTCTCGACGTAAAGCTTCGCGGAAAGCACGCCGTCCGGAAGCGTCGCGGTCGTGTGAACCTCGGTCCAATCACCGTCCTTCGCGGCAACCTCCGCGCACAGCACGGGCTCGGAGCCGTCCACGCCGACACGGATCACCGAATCGGTCGTCTTGACGAACATCGTCACGTCGATCGTCTTGCCGATGTATGCGGATACGTCGAGAGAGATCGTCGCGTCCTTCTCCTGGCGCGTTACGCCGAGCGACTTGCTCTTGCCGTCCACTGACTCCTTGTCGGTCACGAAGATGAACGGAAGGTGACCTGCGCCGCGGATCGCCGCGATGTTGGTCTCCTCCTCGAAGCTCTCCTCCTGGCCGATCAGCGAGATCTCCACGTCATCGAGGAACAGCGGACTGCAAGGTCCCTGATGCTCCTCCTTCGTTCCGAAGAACAGGCGAAGCGAGTGCTGTCCGGAAGGAACCTTGTAGGACGCGCTGAGCTTCTTCCACTCCGTGCCGCCCTCTACGGTCGCGATCTGCGGGAACACGCCCTCAATATCAGCGCCTAAGGTGATCTCCTTCGCCTCGCTGTACACCCACGCGTCGATCTGGATCGTCTGGCCGATGAAATCGGTGACGTCGCAGGTGATGCCCATCCAGTCGGCAAATCTCTGCGTCGTGGTGAGGGAGCACTTACCGCTGTGCGCCTTCTCCTCGGAGAGGACGCATTTTCCGAAGCCGCGCATCTTGAAGCCGTACGTCTCCGGATCCTTCTGCTCCTCGCCCTCGGGCGTCTCGAAGTCATAAACATGCTTGCTGAGGTCTCTCGCCACGTACTCGGGCTCGCCGAGATCGCCGCCCATCACCGCGTACACAAGCGCCTCGTGCGACTTCTTCGCAGAGAGGTCCTTTCTGAACAAAAGCGGGTCCGCGCCGCGGATCCAGGAGTTGTCGTCCGTAAGACCCCAGATGGTCACGGACGTAAGGTTCGCGCCGGCCTTCTTCGCCGCAAGCAGTCTCTCGAAGAACTCTTTGTAAAATACTGCCTGGTAGTACTCGCGATTCTGGTTGGTGCAGGTGCATTTTACGTCGAGCTCGGTGATCTGTACCTCGCGCACAAGGCTCGCGTACTCGTTGAGCGCGTCGATATACTCGTCAATATTGTTGTTGTCGGAGATGTGGCCCTGCATGCCGATACCGTCGATCAGGCCCTCGCCGATGATGCTGCCGTGGCCGTGGCCCTCGCGCTTGAGAGCCGCGATGATGGCTGCCTTCTTGTCGGGCTGCCACTCGTTGTAATCGTTGTAAACCAGCGTCGGGCGGATGCGCGCAAGCGCTGCCTCGTCCGTCGGATCAATGCCGTACACGCCCGCGTACTGCACGGAGTGCTTCTGAACCGCTGCCTTCGCGAAGCGGAACGCCCAGTAGATGAAGTCATCGCCGATGACCTGGTACCAGTAGCTGTTGCGGAGACCCGTCTCGGTCTTGTCCGCAAGCTCGATCGCCTCGTTCACGACATCCCACGCGTAAATCTGCTCCGCGTAGCCCTCGCGGTAAATGTACTCAAGCATCGAATCGATGTAGCTCTCAAGACGCTTGAGCATCGTATCACGGTCAACGAAGCAGACCGGGTCGAGCTTCTGGAAGAAGCGAAGTCTCGGGTTCTCCTTCAGCTTCTCTTCGTCCACCGGCACAAACACCGGCTTGTACTCCTTGCAGAACGCCTCCTGGGCGCACTGGCTGTGCCATACCATCACGTGGGCGCGCATCTTCAGGCCGTTCGCCTTCACCCAGTCAAGCATTGTCTTGGCGTTCGGGTTGATCACGTAGGGCAGGTAATCCTCGCGCGCGTCGGGGCTGTTCCAGCCCATGTTGTACGCCGGCTTCATCTCATTGGCGCACGTCATGCTCGAGAACTCGCGCACGATCAGCGCCTCCTTGTCCGGGTTGCCGATCTCATTGTTGGTGAACTGGTCGTGGATGCTCTCCACAGCCGTTCCGATGTAAAACAAGTCCTTGAAAACGTCCTTTAATACCATGTGTAAACCCTCCGGTTAAGTATTCTTGAAGCCGCGGATGCACTTCGCGCGGCCGATCGGTATGTATCAACTGCCGTGCACGATGTCGGGAATTCCCATGACCTCGTCGAGCGTGCCGATATACTTCAGGTTCATGCGCACGAGTTTCAATCCGTCCGCCGAAAAATGCATTCTCTGGATCGCGTGGTTCGAGTTGAAGAAGACCGTACCCTTCTTGCTCGCCTCCTGTCCGTTCGTCCCGTGGAACACAAAGGAAAATCCGGGGATCCCCGCGAAGAACCACGTCACCGGCAGCTGCGCCGCCTCGGTGCCCTCGCCGATGACCGTCAGCTCGATCTCATAGCCGCCCATCTCCTCGATGTCGAGGCCGTACGAGTAATCCGCGCCGCGCACCGCGCGCACGTGTGAAAGATCGATCGTCGTGTCTCTCGTCACCGTAAAATACTCAATGTTGCTGTCGGCGGTCGTCTCCCACTCGGGTCCGCGGCCGAGCACCTCGACCGCCTCGTCCTCGCCGCACATGCGGAGCATCGTGGGCAGGCGCATCAGAACGCCGCACACGTTGGTCGCGGTGCGCAGGAGCACCTCTCTCGACACCTTGCCCGAGGCAACCGCCTCCGGAAGATTGTCGCCGTGGTTGTTCTTCGAACCGTCCGGACAGATCATGAAGGTGTCATTTTGCGCGAGAACCATATCCGCAAAATTCTTGTGGTTTCCGCCGGCAGTCTCCGAGCGGCCGGTCGCCGCGTCGTCGTTGATCGCCGCCCACCAGTCAGTCATGACAAAGCCGTCAAAGCCCCACTGCTCGCGCAGGATCTTCGTGTTGAGCTCCGCGTCGCACGACGTCCACATGCCGTTCACACGACCGTAGGTCGTCATGACCGTGCACGCGCCGCCCTCGCGGATCGCGATCTCAAAGCCTCGCAGGTACAGCTCGCGGAGCGCTCTCTCCGAGACGACGGAATCCGACGCGTAGCGGTTCAGCTCCTGGTTGTTGCAGCAGAAATGCTTGATCGTGCCGGTCACGCCGGAGCGCTGCAGACCCTCAAGCTCCGCTGCCGCCATGCGGCCCGTCAGAAGCGGATCCTCGCTGAAGTATTCAAAGTTCCGTCCGTTGAACGGATGGCGATGCAGATTCATGCCGGGGCCGAGCAGGCAGTCCACCTTGTTGAGGCGCATTTCCCGACCGACCATCTCCAAAAGATCCGCGACAAGCTCACGGTTGAAGGTGCACGCGATCAGCGTTCCGATCGGGATCGCCAGAGCCTTGTCACCGCAGTCGAGACGCAGGCCACTCGGTCCGTCCGAGCAGCAGCCGCACGGCACGCCGTGTGCCTTCAAGACCTCGCTCGTTCCGCCGTACGCGGAAGCCGTGCCCGGCGTTACCTTCGGGCTTCCCATGCCCTCGCCGCGAACGAACGGGAACAACTCCTCCTCCGTGAACTGCGCGAGGAACTCGTCCATCGTCACGTTGCCGTCGTGCACATCCTTGAGCATCAGTCCGCGGTCGCCCGTGTAATCCGGCGCCTTCAGAAGGAACGGATTCGCGCCCTCGCCGCAGCCGAACGGATCGGTGCGGAGCGGGACAGGTTCGCTGATATATTCGTATTCGTTGCCGTTCGCGTCGCCCGCGCTCTTTCTCACCGCCTTGCGCCGCTCAAACGCCAGCGCCGGTTTCATCGCGGTCTCGCACTCCTCGACAACCTCGGTCTCCTCGAGGGTAAACCGGTACACTTCCTTCGCGTCGCGAACATTTTCCCCGAGGAAAATGACGTACTCGCCCGCCTCCATGACGAAGCAGCTCTCATGGCCGGTCGCGCCGGAATCGTCGTAGGACGAGAGGTCTCGGCGGTCGATGCTGAGCACCATGGTCTCGCTGTCGCCGGGCTCCAGCTCCTCGGACTTCGTCCATCCCGCGAGCGAGCGGGCCGGCTTGCCGAGCGCGCCCTGAGGCGCCGCCACGTACCACTGAAGGACGCATTTACCGGAGTGTGCGCCGGTGTTGGTGACGTCGGCCGACACGTAGAGGTAGTCGCCGTCGTACTCGCACTGCCCGGGCTTGATCTCAAAGGTTGTGTACGAGAGACCGTAACCGAAGGGGAAACGCACCTTCTCCTTCGCCGCCGTCTCAAAATGCCGGTAACCGACATAGATATCTTCCGCATACAGGTTGCGCACGGGGCTTCCGAAGTTGTCGTTCGCCGGATAGTCCGCCGCGTCATACGCGATCGTGTCCGCGAGGTGTCCGCTCGGGCTCACGCGCCCCAGCAGAACGTCCGCCACGCCGGCGCCCGTCATCACGCCGCCCTGCCACATGTACATGACCGCGGCGGGGTTGCACTCGTCGATGAAGCTCATATCGATGATGTTGCCGGTGTTCAGCAAAACGATCGTCCGCGGGCTCGCCGCGCAGACCGTCTTGAGCATCGACATCTCTGCCTCGGTCAGCCGATACGACCCCGGCAGATTCTTGTTGTCCTGATCCTCGCCGGCGCTTCTGCCGATGATCACGATCGCTGCGTCCGTGCGCGCCGCGACCTCAGCCGCAAGCTCCGCCGACACAGGCATCTCCACCTGCGACCACGGCTCCTTGCCCCAGCCGATGCCGACCTCGCGCGGGTTTGCCTCCTCCCACGCGCGGTATACCTCCGCAAGGCCCGCGTCGAGCGCGATCCCGTCCTCCGCCGTGAGCGCGTCAACAAGACGAACTCTCTTGGGGATGTTCACCAAACCGCCCGAGCCGATGCCCGCGATGTACTCCTTGCTCTGAATGCGCCCGTACAATGCGATACGGGCAGGTTTTTCGATCGGCAGCGCCCCGTCATTTTTCAAAAGAACCACGCCCTCTGCGATCACGCGCCGGGCCAGCTCCTCGTATTTTGCGTAGTCAAGCACCATACCCCGAATACCTCCTTATTCCGCAGAATTTTTTAAAAATGCCGGGCACCAGCTGATGCCCGGCTGCATTTCCATGTCCGATTGTCCGACCTGCGAACGGTTCCCACCCGCTCACATCACAGTGTAAACTTCAATACATCAAGGTTCTCCAGCAGTTTCTCAATTCCGAGAAGGATGAGCACGACACCGCCGATAACCTGTACGATCCCGTTGTAGCGGGTACCCTTCCTGCGGCCTACCCACACGCCGAAGATGGAGATCAGCGCCGTCACAAGGCCGATCATGAGAAGCCCGGTGATCACGATCCCGGCGCTCTCGTTGACGAAGAGAAGTCCTACCAGAAGCGCGTCACAGCTTGTTGCGATCGCCGGTCCGAGCATGCTCATCGCGTCGATTCCGTCGTTCTCCGGCGGAACGCGCGTCGTCATGGATTCCACGATCATGTATATGCCCGCGATGCCGAGCGCCGCGCACGGCACCCACACATACGAATCATAACTGTGTATCAGGGACACAAGCTTCCCGAACAGCAGGCCGCACAGAACCATCGACGCCTGGCAAAGGCCGAACCAGAACGCGCATGCCATCGCGATCCGCTTGCCTCGCTGCTCCCGTATCAGACTCTTCTGCGCCGACATGGCGAACGAATCCATCGCCAGACCGACCGCAGTCAAAATCAAAACCACATAACCCATGCTGACTGTCTTCCTCCGTTAACGAGCGTTATCGGAAACTGCTCTCACGGCGCTTTCGCACCGTCTCGGGGCATCTTTTTCCTCCCGATATCTTAGCACAGTTCCCCCGCATCGTCAATGTGGAGCAACAGCTCGCGAAGCAGAGCGAACGCCTTCTCCGCGCCCGCGGTCACGTTCTTTTGGAAGTCTCCGCCGTCGCCCTCGTAGGTGTCGCTGATGCATTTTACGGAAAATGCTCTCACTCCGTTCCGCTCAGCCACGCGCGCGATCGCGGCGATCTCCATGTCGCAGATGTCGCATCCGAGAGCCGCCAAAGCGTCCTTGTCCGCCGGGTCCTCGATGAACCTCTCGCCGCTCGCCACGACCGTCTCTCGGATCTCCGGGTTGATGCTCTTCGCGAGCGCCGTGAACTCCTCGTCCAGCGGGATGATCGCGTCCTCATACTCCATGTACTGGTGCGGCGCGACGTCATCGATCAGCGATGTATCGAAATCGTAGTTGATCGCTCCGCGGACCGCGAAGAGATCCTTCACCTCAAGGCCTCTGCGGATCGCGCCCGCAACACCGAAGTTCATCACCGCCTCTACGTCAAATGCCGTGATCAGGAACTGCGTCGCCGAAGCCGCGTCGATCTCGCCCCAGCCGGAGAGCACCGCGTAGATGTCGTGCGCGCCCATGGTCACATGATACGCCTCGCGCCGTCCGACCGTCACGGTCTCAATGTCGCCGCCCTGCGCCAGAAACGCTCTCAGTTCCCTCTCAATCGCAATTACAATACCGATTCTCATGTTTCTTTCCTCCACGCCGCACAAAGATACATATGCGAATACTGTATTCGCTATTATACCGTAATTTTCCGCTGTACTCAATTGTTTCATCTTGAAAAAGAATGTCAAATATGGTACTTTTTGTATATGGAAAATTGATTTTCCTGCAACGGCAGCCGCGGTTCATTTCAGAGCGATGCAAAACGTGGGGAAGCATCGTCTGTCGCGTTGGGAACCGGGCATGTGTTGCCACCCGGGAGAAGGCAATGTTAAACGAAAAAGACTACTCATCCCTTCGGGAACGTCTCCCGTTCTGGGATCATATCTCGGAGGACCTCGCCGAGCAGCTTCGCACGCATTCGTATGTGAGGGAATTTATCGCAGGCGAGAAGATTACCGACGCCGGCAACTCCAATGTCGGACTTGTCGTTGTCATGACCGGCCGCATCCGCGTCTCGCTGGTCTCTTCAACCGCGCGCGAAGTTACGATCAGCGTGGCACGCCGCGACGAGATCATCTACATCGGCGGCAATCCGACGCCGAATGTTCTCAACAACTATGAGCTGGAGGCGGAAGTCGACTCCCGCGGCATTGTCGTGCAAATGGTCGACTTTGAGCAGCTTCTGCACTCGGATCTCTTCATCGAGAACACGGTGCTCCGTTCCGTCCTGGGACAGTTCAACCGCATTCTCTTTGACATGCAGAACTTCCTCTTCCAGGATCTCAACAGCCGTCTCGCCGCGCAGCTCCTCTTCGAGTATCACCAGCAGGGCGGCGCAACGATCGTCACCACGCACCAGCGCATCGCGAACAGCATCGCGTCCTCGCGCGAGGTTGTCTCCCGCACGCTGAAGGCATGGGAGCATCGCGGCCTGCTCACCCTGTCCCGCGGAAAAATCTCGCTGCACAAGGTTGACGAGCTCACCCGGATGGCCGGGGAATAAACAGCAGAAAGGTAGAGACAGCACCCCAAAGGGTGCTGTCTCTTTGATTCAAGATTACCGATTCACGTTTTTGAACGATAAAAGCGGATTGCTTCGCGCTTCGCGCTCCCGCAATCCGACCCGAACAACTCGCAATCCGGGCTGTTCACTTCGTTCACAACCCTACTTGCTCGTGTTCGTTATTCATTCTTCTCAATGATAATGCGGATTGCTTCGCGCTGACGCGCTCCCGCAATCCTAACAAACACTCGCATTCCGGTCTGTTCGCTTTGCTCACATTCCCTTCATGCTCGTCTTTGTTATTCGTTCGCAGATAGGCCCGGAAATCACATCGCATCCGCGGTGTGGTTTCCGGGCCTATCTGCTCGCTCATTATCATTGAAATGCAACTGCGTCCATAGAAACCTATGAACGCAGCTTGTGTGGGGGAGAAATTACTTCTGAGAAGTAATGAATCAGCTATGTAATTATCGGTCGACAAATAAAACCTCTATCAACCTTGCAACCGCAGTATATCACAGATTTTTAATAATTTATGTGACCTAGTCACTTTTATATGCATTTTTCTCAGATTTTCCAAGTTGGAAAACAAATGACAAATAATCTGTCTTTTTTTTACTTTATGCTTTTTTATTCCGTGACAAGGTAAAAAAAGTAATGTATAATGAATCATCACCACCGCTTTAGGAGGGCAAATTATCATGAAATTCGGCTATTTTGATGACGCAAGAAGAGAATACGTCATCACGACTCCGCGGACGCCGTATCCGTGGATCAATTATCTCGGTATGGAGGGTTTCTTCTCCCTGATCTCAAATACCGCCGGCGGTTATTCCTTCTATAAGGATGCCCGTTTGCGCCGCATTACCCGTTATCGCTACAACAATGTACCGATCGACATGGGCGGACGCTACTTCTACATCAAGGATGACAATACCATCTGGAACCCGGGCTGGTCTCCGGTCAAGACCGAGCTGGACAGTTACGAGTGCCGTCACGGTATGGGCTACACGATCATCACCGGCAAGAAGAACGGCCTCAAGGCCGAGGTTACCTTCTTCGTTCCGCAGAATTACGACGGAGAGGTTCAGCAGGTTGTTCTGACCAACGAGAGCGACGCTGCCAAGTCCTTCAGCCTCTTCTCCTTCGCTGAGTGGTGCCTCTGGGACGCTCAGGACGACAGCAACAACTTCCAGCGCAACTTCTCCACCGGACGTGTCGAGGTTGTCGGCTCCACGATCTACCACAAGACCGAGTACCGCGACCGCCGCGATCATTTTGCGTTCTACACGGTAAATACCGACATCGACGGCTACGACACCGACCGCGATTCCTTCATCGGATTGTACAACGGTTTCGGCGATCCGCAGGCAGTTCTCGCCGGAGAGGCGAACAACTCCTTCGCCGACGGCTGGGCTCCGATCGCTTCCCATTTCAAGAAGATCACCCTTGCTCCCGGCGAGTCGAAGACGCTTGTCTTCATCCTCGGCTATGTTGAGATGCCCGCGGACCAGAAGTTTGAGGCTGACGGCAAGACCATCAACAAGACCAAGGCTCTTGCCATGATGGACAAGTACAACACTCCGGAAAAGGTTGCCGCAGGCATGGCGGAACTCCGCGCAGCCTGGGACAAGCTCCTCGGCATTCTGAACGTCGAGACGCCCAACGACAAGGTTGACCGCATGGTCAATATCTGGAACCAGTATCAGTGCATGGTCACCTTCAACCTGTCCCGCTCCGCGTCGTACTTTGAGTCCGGCATCGGCCGCGGCATGGGCTTCCGCGATTCCAACCAGGATATCCTCGGTTTCGTTCACCAGATCCCGGACCGCGCGAAGGAGCGTATCATCGACATCGCTTCCACGCAGTTCCCGGACGGCGGTTGCTACCATCAGTACCAGCCGCTCACCAAGAAGGGCAACGCCGACATCGGCGGTGACTTCTCCGACGATCCGTTGTGGCTGATCCTCTCCGTTTCCGC
>JAFZVZ010000029.1 GCA_017617545.1 Lachnospiraceae bacterium | reverse complement strand
GGGTTCGTAAAATGATACCCCTCCGAAAGCGGGTACTGAAGCGTCCCTGTGCGAAAATCGAAATACAGATCCGAATCCTCGTACACAAGCTGATATCCGCGCCGCTTCGCCGCCTCGATCAAAGCCGTCTGGCGGCTTCCGAGCACGAACTCCGTCGGCTCCTCAAACTTTGGAAACGCCGTGTCCGCGTACTCGATCATCTCGTCCGCAAGTGCCTCGTAACCGGGCCGCAGCACGAAATAGAGCTCGTCCGCCGACGTCTCGTAGAAGACAAATGCAACCGGCACATCCCCGTCCATCCAGAACCGGTCCAGACGGTCATAATCGCGGTCGTGCCACGGCGACGTGATCGCATACTCGAAAAACGGTGCCGCAGGTCCGTTGCTCTCTTCATGATCATAAACCTGCGTCATCAACTTCCACACCAGATCGATGTCGGTCAATATCTGAAATTGTTTAGTCGTGATCATACTGCCTCCGTTTCCCATGTCCGATCAAGCGTTTTCCTAGAAACGTCCCTCGCGGTTGTCCATGAAGTACACGAGGTTGAAGCGCACTTCACGCCGTTCGATGTCACGGTTCGTGTAGCAGCAGGTGTCAAAGCCCATCAGCTGAAAGCCCTGGCTTTTGTAGAACGCGATCGCTCTCACGTTGCAGGACTGCGTCTCCAGAATGATTGCCCGGCGCCCCTGCGCTTTTGCGATCTCCTTCGCCTTGTTCATCAGAGCCGTGCCGATGCCCTGACGGTGCAGGGAATCGTCCACCCACAGCTCCGTCACCATCAGACGATTGCTCCACTCCTCGGGGCATACCTCGATGCACGCCAAAAGCTTCCGCTCGCCGTTCTCCTCGGAGTACATGCCGTACGCCTCGGCCTTCTCCCAGTGGTCCTGATACAGCCCATCCGGAAAATCATACTCCTCCGGCGAGTGTGTCACCGGCGTCTCAAACTTCTTCCTGACCAGCTTCGCCTCATAAGCGTCCGGTGTCTCCGTGATCTCCACGTCGAAATACTCCTCCGTGGTGTAGCAAAGCGGGATCGGAACTCCCTTCCACTCCTCCTTCGGCAATGCTACTATGTTATGTTCTCTTTTCATGCGTCTACCTCAAATGCTTCTTCTATGCTGACTAAGTACGCGAAGGCCTCCCACACGTCCTCGTTGTAGTAGCGGTACGTGGTCTCTCCGGTCATATAGTCGTTGTCAAATGTGGAATTGCAGCCCTCGGGCACGATCACGCCGAAGTCGCGGTCAAATGCGGACTTGATCGACGCATCGATGCAGTAGTTGGTCTGAAGGCCGGCGATGATCACCGTCTCCTCACTCTTCTCCTCGAGATATTTGCAAAGTTCCTTGTTGCTGAAACAGCTGTTTACGGTCTTCACGAACACCTTCTCGCCGGGCAGGGGCGCAAGTCCTTCGTAAAATTCAAAATCCTCGTCGCCCTCGCTCATGCCGCTTCCCTCGCCGGCGTCGTGCCGCACGTAGATGACCTCCACGCCGCGCGCTCTCGCCTCTGCGAGAAGCTTCTTCATGTTCGCAACAAACCCTTCAAAGTTATAAAGATCTTCAACAACCAAGCCCTTCTGAAGATCGATTGCCAGTAATACCATAGTTGTAACCTCCCGGTTTCATTTTCCGACGATTACGCAAACAGCGTCTTCACGATCTGCTCCGCGCACTCCGCCGGAGTATTCACGCTCGTATCGACGCGCATCGTGTATTTGATATTCTTGCTCATCAGCTCCGCCTGCTCGTCCGACTGGCTCTCGAAGCGGTCGCCGCGCTCGATGTTTCGCTGTCTGCACACATCAAGCGGGCAGTACACCTCCACGATACTAAGCGGGCTGTCCTTCATGATCTCCATGAGTTTCTCATAGTGCGGTTTGATCTCGTCGCGCTCGACGAGGATGCCGTCGATCAGCACATTTTTCCCGAGATCCGAATACAGCTTCGCCGTGTGGTACATGAGGATGATCACCTCCGCGAGATACTTCCAGTAGTTCTCCTCTAAGTACTGCTCGCCGACCATCTCCGCGAACAGATCATTCGCCACTACATAGAAAAACTGATCTCTGCGCTCCTGAAGCGCCTCAACGATCGAAGTCTTGCCGGAGCTTGTCACTCCGTTCAGGAATATAATCTTACCCTTATCCATTGTTAGTTTCCTCGTAATAATTCAATTATCTTTTGCCTTAAACGGTTTCATTTTCCGTAATCTCCCGCACCGTGTACTCGCCCATCTCGTACCCGTAGCCGTCGCCCGCGTCCGTGTAATAGCGGTATCGGCACTCGCCGTCGCCGTAAGCGCGGAAAGTCACCTCGCCGAGCTCGTCCGTGGACATCGCTGCCTCACACATCGGAATGACACTGCCCGCCTTCACGAACACCGGGATCTCATCAAGCGCCGCCGAAACGACCGCACGGCTACCGCCTGGATAGCATTGCCCGGTATACAGGTCATACCAGTCGCAACCCTTCGGAAAATACACCTGCCGCGTCGTAACCGGATTCTCAATCCTCGTGCCGTCCTCGCCATAGTACATCGGCTGAAGCACCGGACAGATCATCACAGAATCGCCGAACAGGTACTGATCCGTGATGTTCCACACCTCGCGGTCATCCGGGTAATCGAACGCCAGCCAGCGGATCATGGATGCGTCATCCAGCCACACCTTGCCGGCCTCGGAGTAGATGTACGGAAGAAGCTGATAGCGAAGACGGTTTGCCTTAAGAAGCGCATCGTAAAACTCGCCTTTGAAGTTCCAGAGTTCCCTCCTGCAATCGGTTCCGTGGCCGCGGAAAACCGGCAGGAAGCATCCCAGCTGATACCAGCGAACATACAGCTCGCAGTACGCCTTGTCTTCCACCGTGTTGTCATAGCGGCCGTCCCAATACCACTGAACACCGGATTTTACGAAAAATGCGCCGATGTCCATGGTCCAGTACGGCAGTCCGCTTGCGCAGAAATGAAGCCCGGCAGTGACCTGCGCGCGCAGCGTTTCCCAGCTCGCCGCGGTATCGCCCGACCACATGATCGTCCCGTACCGCTGCTGTCCCGTGTACGCGCTCCGCGTCAGATTGCACACGCGCTTCTCCCGGTAATCCGCCTCATTCGACTTCCTCCGGTTCATGCACTCGCGCTGGTTTTCATAGATTCCCATCGCATGATAGAGCGGAAATGCATTGCTGTATTCATACGGCAGCCGAAGTCCCGCCTCCGAGCAGTATTCCTCGAACAAACGCGACGGTTCCGGCCGCTCCATATGGTTCCACTCGGGCGTGATCGGCTCACTGCTGTCACACCACCATGCATCCGTTCCATACGAAAAATGTTTCCGTTCCAACTGTTTCCAGTAAAGTTCCCGCGCTTCCTTGCGAAACGCGTTGTAAATCTCGCTTGCCGGAAGGAACAATCCCTGTTCGGCAAACTCCTTGTGGTCCTCCGTCTGCGCCGCCATGGTCGGCCAGAGCGAGATCATAAATCGAACTTGCTCCTTGTGCAGCGTCTCAATCATCTCCTCAGGCGCCGGGAAACGCGTCTCGTCGTAGCTCTTCTGACCCCACTGGTTTTCTCCCCAGCTGATCCAGTCGAGCACGATGCAATCCATGCCGATGCCCAGTTCCCGGGATTTTGCCGCCGTCCGGAGGATCTCCTCCTGCGTCTCATAGCGTTCCTGCGACTGAATGTAACCAAACGCCCACTTCGGAAGCATCGCTGCCTTGCCTGTGAGCACACGGTAATTGCGGATCACCCGGTTCATCCCGCCTGCCATGACATAGTAATCAAGCTCGCGGTCTGCCTCCAGGTAGACAACTGCTCCGCTTTCATCCTCGCGGAAGATCATAGGACAATACGCATCAAAAAGGATACCGTACCCCTTGGTTGAGACAACCATGGGAACGGCTATCTGCCGATTGGCCTGATGTAGGTATAACGTCCTGTTGCGAAGAGAGCCCATCGTCTGCTCATGCTGACCGAACCCGTAGAGCGCCTCATCTCCGAGCTCCAGAGAAAGCCGGATATGAAAGCTCTTGCCCGCAGGGATCTTAAGCGGCTCCTCAAGCACTTCCTTCGTTCCGTCCGCGGTTTCGATGGTCCGCGTCTTCTGCTCCCCGCCTGCGAGCGTATACGTCTCAAACTCCTCGTACGTTCTCGCCGCGTGACGGTTCTCGCGGAATAATTCCTTCCCGGTCGGATCGCAGAAACGGATCGCTCCCGAAGCCTTGTCCACATGCACGGACACTGCACCGGTCGTGAGCGTGTACTCATCATTTTTCTCGCGGAACGAATACTCGTCACACACTCCGGCATACACTGTGCCCAGCCGCTCTTTCTTCGAAAAATGCTCGCACGGCGTCGCGGTAATCCTCACGATCTCCGGCGTTTTGACCTGCAGCCGGAGCATTTCAAACTCTGAACGGAGAACTACTCCGTCATCTGTGCGCTCCGCGCCGGTGATCTTTCTGCTTCTCGGTTTGGTCGGTGTAAGCATATGTTCTTCTCTCTTTCGAATGCAGTCTCCCGCGACCGGAAAACCAGATTATGGACCACTAACCCCGTCCCCAGGGTTCCTTTCGGATTTCCATCTCGATTACATCCCATGGTTCGCTCTGTCGGATTTCCCGATCGACGAACCCAACGCTTTGGTAGCATTTGTGCGCACGCTCATTGCCTTCAAACACGCCGAGCGTGACAACGTTCGCTCCCAGAATTTCAAACGCATACGTCAAGCCTGCGCGAAGCATCTGCGCTCCGTAGCCTTTGCCGCGAATGGTATCGTCCACTACGACCCACCCGAAGCGGATACACCGCGGGTCTCCGTGCAGATAGCGCATGATGAAATGACCGACCACAGCGCCGTCGTCATCCATCGCGACCCACGGATAGAAGTTATCCGGTTCGTCGCAGCCGCCGTTTTGCAGGCTGTATTTGTCATTGATCATCTCCGCCGTGATCGGGTAGTCTCCGAAGAGCTTACCGCCCCATTTGAGGAAAATATCCTCATCCTGTAGCCAGCTCGCGATCCGCTCCGCGTCGCAGCTCTTATATGGTCTGAGTCTGAGCATTGTTATTCTGTCCTTTCCGGTAGTACGGTTCTATTATTTTCCGCACACTACACTCCTTTTTGTACACTGCGTATTCCTAAGTCCAGCCAAACGACCGTTACACTTCGGTGTGCACAAACGTAAGTCCGTCGTACTTCTTGCCGCGCACCTCGCGGAAATCCTTCTTTCTGCAGACCTCGCGGAACCCGAGTTTCTCGGCCAAAGCGACCATCCTCGTGTTGCCGGACCATGTCTGTGTGTAAATTTCCTTCATGCCCTTCGACTGAAGATACTCGATCGCTGCCTTGAACGCCTCGTATCCGTATCCCTTGCCGCGGCACGACTGCGGCGGGATATCGATGCCGAACGCGAACAACGCATCGTCATCCGTGTACTCGTAGTTGTCATCAATGCAGTAGCAGCTGATCCAACCGATGTACTCGCCGGTCTCCTTGACATCAATCTGAAAACCGAAGCGCATATCTTCGGGTCCCTTGGCTGCCGTCATGTCGGCGAACTCCTCGAGCCCCTGTATCATCTCATCGACCGGGAGGTCATTGTCCCGCTCCCACGGAGCATCCCAGTCAAGCCACTCGCGGTCAACGGTCTCCCACTCGATTCTCTTTGCGATATCCGCCTTCGTAAAATCGCGCAAGATCAAGCGCTCTGTCTCACAAATAACCATAAATCTCTTACCTTCCGTCTGTAGTAAAATATTTTACCCCTTCGCCCGGACGGATCAATTCCTCGCGGAAAAATTCCGGATAGTACTTCACGTCCGCATCGGGTGCGATCCAGCGCAGGAATTCCTCCTGTCCGCCGTCCGTAAAGATTTCCGCTGGATCAAAACCGTCCGGAACCTTCATGAAAAAGAAAAATGAAATTTCGTAGATCAATTTTCCGAGGTTTGAAGGGGAATCTCCGTAAAAGTAGTTCTCATGAACGAAGCCAAGCCGTTCGACCTCCATCCTCACGCCGGTCTCCTCGTACACCTCGCGGATCACCGCTTCCTCCGCGGTCTCTCCGAACTGGATACGACCTCCGACCGTGTAAAGATACTCCGGACGTCTCTCGTTTCCGACCATCAGGATCTTACCGTCCCTCATGATAATGGCGCCGACACGAAGATTGATGATGCCATCACCGCAAGCCACTGTCATGTCTTTCTTTTTTTCGTCCATGATTGAATTCCTTCCCTTCTGCTAAATTCTCTTGATAAAGAAATACTCGGAATAGCCGTCCTCGTCACAGGTGTACTGACCTGCAAGCTCGTACCCCATCGCAAGATAGAAGTCCTTGCCCTGCCAGTCAAACGTGTCGACGCGGATGAGGTTTACGCCCATCTCCTTCGCACGCCGCTCCAACTCGTTGATCAGCTGCTTCCCGAGGCCCGTTCTGCGATACTCCTCCTGTACGAACAACGTCTCGATGTACAGGATCTTAAAGCATGTCACACACGCGTTCACGCCGGCGATCAGCTCGCCGTCCTTCTGCATTCCGAGACAAATGCTGCCCTCCATGCGGTACGTGATATGCTCGGTATCAAACTCTTCCAAAGCCTCGTTCAGCTCTTCCGATTGTTCTTCGGTCAACTCTATCATCTCGTACATGTTACAATAACTCCTTAAGTTTTTCGTCGGTGAGAGGTCCGATCACACCCTTGTCGGCCGGGTGAATCTCGCCGACCCCGTAAAATGATGCTCCGTGAAGCCGCTGAACAGCCCGATGATCCGGGCGTTTCTATGCGTATTCAATTTGTTTACTCCTTGTTCGATGGTTTATTCCATCGCTAACTCAATGAGTTTACGGATGTGAATCTGTACCGCATCCAGGCAGTGTACCGGGCAGGTTTCGGAGTTCAGCAGAAGCGGCAGTTCCGTACATCCGAGAATGACGCCTTCGATACCGTCCTGCTCCTTCATTCTGTTCATGATCGTCTGAAACTCCCTGAGTGTTTCCTTCTTCACAATTCCGTTCTCAAGCTCCTCGAAGATCCTTCTTGCCACCAGTTCCCTTTCCTGTTCATTCGGAACGAAAACCTGTATGCCTGCCGCCTTCAGATCCTGCTTCATGTACTCCTGTTCCATCGTAAAAGCCGTCCCGAGAAGGCCTACTTTCCGAATTCCAAGAAATACCGCCTCATCACACACTGCCTTCGGAATACTGACGAGTGGAGCCGAAACCTTTCCCTTCAGCTCTTCCGACACAATATGCATGGTGACCGCTGTCAGTGAAACCACTTCAGCGCCTCCCGCGATCAAAGCGTTCGCCTTCTCCGCGAGATAATCCGCCAGCAGGTTATACTGCTTCTTCACGACGTAATCCCAAGTTCTTCGAAAGTTCACGCTCTCGATGGCAATATCCGGCATACTCCGGCCGTTTGTAAGGCGATCGATCTCCGTATTCAGAATTCTGTAATACATCGCCGTAGATTCCGGCCCGGTTCCCCCGACAAGTCCGATTTTCTTCATGTTACACCTTCTTATTTGAATTTCGCGGTCAATCCGCGCTGCCCTTTAAAGGCTTTTGTTCTGCCCGTCCTTCGAAATCCGCATCGCGTGCTCGTTACACGCGGGAGTCATGCTCTCCTACTCGTTCTGCGGTTGCATAGTATTTCTGATCAGGCGAAGGCAAAAGTTTGCGTAGTCTCTCGCCACGCATATATCATACCCCGGCGTTTCGCCGCGATATTCCGATAGTGCATCCCGAAGAAGATCATGGTACTTCTCCGGCAGATTCGCAAGTGCCCACTCGCCGCCCTCCTGTTTGGAGAGGACTCTCCCCTCCTGCTGAAACGCAAGGACTCTGGCAAGGTTCAGCGTCAGATACATCGTATCCTCCGTAATCTCCTCCGCTGCCTCCGCGATGTCGTACCAAAGCGAATCCATATAGTCCTGCTTCGACACCTCGCCGAAGACCTCCGGGATCGGTGCGCCGTACAGGCAACGGCCTCTCGCCCGGATCACGGTACAGTGAGCCGCCAGGTCCTTGTCCGTGCCGTTCATTTTCCGGATGTAATCCTCCGGATCATCCCGGTACCACCCAAGGTGCATCTTCGAAAAATGAAGCTCGAACGGCGTCGGGTACGCGAACGGTTTGCATACCTCACGCCTCACGATGCTCATCTCGATGCCCTTGGCGGGCGCCTCGTCGTTCAGCATGACAACCATATCCATGAACTCACGCTTGACCTCATCGGTCATTGCGTGTTCCACCACGACCAAAAGATCGAGGTCGCTCTTCGCGGGATGGAAGCATCCCATGACCGCGGAGCCGTGCAGATAAACTCCGACAAGGTTGTCGGCAAGGATCCGCTCAGACTCCCGGACAAAACGCTCGATCAATGCACAGTTTCTGTTGTCAAGACCGTGTGTGTCCATGGTTCTCTGTCTTTCCATAGTTTCCGTAGTTTGTTTAAAATGCTTCGGTGACGAAGAGTTTCTTCGGTATGAACACGCGTCGGAGCATCTCCTCCTTCGCGTGCACGGTAACATCCGTGCGAAGCATCGCCTCGTCCACATTCAGTGCTCCGAGTGCAAGCTGTCCGAGGGCGCGCACGTTGAGATCGATATCTGCCTTCGCGGTGTCCTCAGCGGCGCTTGTTTCATCCGCCGCGAACCGCTCGCCGACCACCTCGACGCGGTCGGAAAGCACGCGGTAGGTGCGGTTATTTTCCGCGATCATCTCATCCGTGATCCGGATCGTAAAATCGCAGTCCGCGGGCTTACAGATCGTCTCCAGAAGCTTCTTCGCGTTGATGACGCGCACCATGAAGTTCGGGAATACCGTCTCCTTGATCGCGTACGCGTTCGGCGTTACCACGATCCGCTGAAGGTCGATGCCCTCCGGCAGATTCATCTCAATCGTGCCGTAATCCGCCTCGAATCTCGCCAGGAAACCGAGCACGGCGCGGAAACCGTCGCGGCACGTCCATGCGCACTCCTCCACCTTGAGGATCGCTGCCGGCTCATTCTTGATGTCCTTGAAGATCACGTAAGCAACCGGCTCGCCGTCCTGCTTCAGCACATACGAGAAGCGACGGTCGATGTACTGCTTGTCCACCTTCATGTGCTCGAGCATCTGCTCTTCCGTACGCGCATGCGCCATGTTAAACCGCGGAGCGAAGTCATTGTACACGGTCAGGAAATCCGTGACCGGATCGCCCGGATTCCATTTGATAACCATACCGTCGATGCGATACCGGCACAGCAGATCCGGCGTGAGGCAATACTTTCTCCAGCCGATCACGGTCTCGTATCCGAACTTGCGGTAAAACTCGTGCTTGAACGGATAGAGCGCCGAGATCACCTCGCCGTTTTTGTACGCCTCCGGCAGCAGATCTTTAAAGATCGCGCGGATCGCACCCCTGTCCCGATACTCCGGCAGTGTCGACACCGCGCCGATCCCGCCGGCAGGCACGGCCGTACCGTCCACGTAAAAGTTAAACTTATTGTTGATGACGCGGGCCATCAGTGTGTTGTCGTCGTCAAATGCGCCCCAATCCTCGATCGTGACGTTCAGCTGATGCTCATGCTTCGCTTCAACATCCTCCACTCGCGCGTGGAAGCAGTACACCGAAGTCAGATACGCGGCAAAGCGCTCCTCTCCCGCTAACTTGCGTACTTCCATACTTACTCCTTCGTTATACAGACCGACAGCACCCCGCTGCCGGATCTTCCCCTATTGTTTCGATACTGCGTCTTCCTTCCGTCTGAACAGGACCACCAGGTACCAGCCAAACAGCACAAGCGCAAACCCGGCTCCCACCGGGTAAGCGATACCGGCCGACAGTCCGAAGCCCTCGTCAGCCATCATGATGTACGTCGCGCTGACCGCGGACATGAACGCCGCCGGGAACGCCGTGAGCAGCGAACTCAGGCGCTTCTTCCCCTTCCTGATCAGGTAGGCTGTCGCCACCCACAAAGAGATCATCGCAAGCGTCTGATTCGACCACGAAAAATACCGCCACAGAACGTTGAAATCAAGCTGCGTCAGAACCGCGCCGATGCTCAAAAGCGGCAGCGTGACGATCAGACGGTTTCTTATCTTCTTCTGGTCCAAGCGGGTAACCTCCGCAAGGATCAGGCGGGCGCTTCGAAACGCCGTGTCCCCTGATGTGATCGGGCAGACTACCACGCCGACTACCGCGAGAATTCCTCCGACCGTGCCGAGCATGGTCTTCGAGATCTCATAGACGGTGCCCGACTGTCCGAGCGTCGATATCGCGTCGTTCAAAACCTGTGTTGTTCCGTAAAATGCCACTCCGGCAGCCGCCCAGATCAACGCGATCACCGACTCCGCGATCATGGCGCCGTAGAAGATGCTGCGGCCCTGCTTCTCGCTCGTGATGCATTTTGCGATCATCGGGGACTGTGTTGCGTGGAACCCGGAGATCGCGCCGCATGCCACCGTGATGAACATGAACGGCCACACCGGAAGGTTGTCCGGATGAAGGTCCGCAAGCGTAACCTCGGGGATCGTATATCCGCCGAACATCGTGCCTCCCAGCACGCTCACCGCCATCACGATCAGGATGACACCGAAGATCGGGTACAGCCGTCCGATCAGCTTGTCGATCGGCAGCAGCGTTGCCAGCACGTAGTACAGAAGGATCACAACGATCCAGAACGTCTCGCCCATAGCCTTCGGCGTGAGCCGCGCGATCAATGCCGCAGGGCTGTTCACGAACACCGCGCCGGTCAGCACGAGCAGGACCACGGAAAATACACGCATGATCCATTTTACGACGTTTCCAAGATAGATTCCGGACAATTCCGCAACGGAGCCGCCCTGATGACGGCATGAGATCATGCCGCTCATGTAGTCATGCACCGCGCCACCGAGGATCGAGCCGAACACGATCCACAGGAACACCACGGGACCGAAGCAGGCGCCCATCAGCGCGCCGAAGATCGGACCGGTGCCCGCGATGTTCAACAGCTGCACCAGAAACGACTTCCACGGCTTCATCGGCACAAAATCAACCCCGTCGTTGACGGCGATCGCCGGCGTTTCGCGGCCGTCCGGAGCGAATATCCGCTCGGTCAGCCTGCCGTAGATCATGTAGCCGATCAATAAAACGATAAGAGAAATCACCAATGATACCACGCAATATCACCTCCATCTCTCCCGGTCGGGCGAAGCCTTTCACTCTTCGCCTTACACGGAATAATTTCGAAACTCCTCCGGCACCAGCTCATAATCAACCGACGACTGCAGTTCACCGAGCTGATTCCTCCAGGAATCAATATTCACCCTTATCTTTCGAAATCCCAACATCTCGTACACATGCTGTGCACGCTCATTTTTCAGGTTGGTGTCGAGCACGATCTTTGTGTACCCTCTCGCGAACAGTTCCGCGATCAGCATGCTCAAAATCGTCCGCCCGAGACCCTTTCTCTATAGTATGTACTGCATAAAGTTCCCGTTGTGCGTAAATCCGTAGGCAGTGTAGAGCTTCACTCCCATGTTCGATGCCGTGATCTGCACCGCGCCGCAGCCGTACGCTCTCGCCTCCTCCACCACGCGGTGAAGAAGCTCCTTCGCAATGCCCATGCGACGGTAGTCAGGGTCGGTGAACATGCTGGAAAGAAGCCCGAGCCGCCCCGTCGGGCAGCTGAAGTACGGCGGTTTCTCGACGAACGACATACCGCTCGTTCCGACGATCTTCTCTCCGTCCAACGCAAGCCACGACACGAATGTCCCGTCCGCCATGTGTCTGTGGTAGAAGTCCCAAAGCGCTGACTCGAGGTCAACTTCCGGCGGAACCTTGCCCTCCGAGGTGTACTCCTCGCGAAGCTGCGTGATCCGCATGCGGATAAACGTTCCGAGCTCCGCCTCCGTCATCTTTTTGTACGTGATTTCCATGCGTTGTGCCCCCTTCAATACTCTGCCGCCGATTGCGATTGATCGTTCAGCAGAACAACTCGTCAAGCAAAATGTAATACCGGATTTTTTCCCAATCCGGCTCGATTCCCAGCTTGCGGAACAACTCGTCCGGGTCGACGCCCTCGTAGACCTTGCCGAAGGTTCCGTTGACATTGCGTTTGAGGCTTCTGTAGCCTAGCGCGACGTCATACCACCGATCCGCAATCCCCGCGTCCCCAAGGTCAATAAATCCACTCACCTTCCCATCCTCAAAGAAGATGTTCGGCAGGCAGAAATCGCCGTGCGCAAACACGGGATCCGTCTCCGGCCGATTGTCATACAGCCACTGCAGAAGTTCCGCAGGATCCTTGAAGCCGCCTTCGCCGAATGTCTCCGGTTCCGCATTGTTCATGTTAACCTGACCATGCTCGACAAGGTCCTTTGCCGCCTCAAGCTCCGCCGACAGGTCCAGCGTTTTCGGGCAGTCGGAGATGTCGACGCTCCAGAGCATCTTGAGCGCCTCCGCAAGCAGTGTTGTCAGCTCCTCCGGTCGGTTTAAGTAGTATTCGTCGACGGCCATGCGCCCCTTCACCTTGCTCATCAGCAGATACCGGTAACCGTCCTTCACCTCGGTCGCGAGGACCTTCGGCGCCGGCAGTTTTCCGTCAAGCCACCTCATGATCTCCACCATCTGCGCAAGCTTGGGCTGTTCCTTTTCAATCTTCAGGACCGCATCATCATAGATCCGCACCTGCGAGCCGGACCGCCCCATGTCATCCGTCTCGTATGGCTTGCCTTCAATGAATTGCCGGATTGCCTCCGGCAGATTGTTTATAATATCGTCCATATTTCTTTTACCGATTCCTGTCATACCAATCCCAGAGCGCGAAGAGATCACCGCTGTTATCACGATAGTCCGGGTAGAATTCCTTCACCAGGCGGTCGTACGCAAGCGCCGCCGCGTACAGCTGATCCGCGATCCTCTCAAACGTTGCATCCACGCTTTGGTACGGCATCCGCCCCAGATCCTTCACGTACTCCGACTCCTCCGAGTACCCGTAGCGATGGTGGTTGGTTCCGTACTTTACGTCCCGTAACACCATCTGCATCACGAGCGTCTCGTTGCAATTCATGTTTGCAAGATGCGCACCGATCAGATAGTCCCTGCGGTACAATTTGCCGAGCGCCTGAATCTGCACAAACCAGAACCGCCGGATATTCTCAAGCGGCCAGTTTGCATTTTCCGTATACGCCGGCGCCTCGCCGAGCTCCACGCTCGCACCGTCCGCATACGTAAACTCAAAGCCGAAGTCATACCGCATTCCGTTTCGGAAAATGATACGGTACATCGCATTTTCCGGCACG
>JAFZVZ010000028.1 GCA_017617545.1 Lachnospiraceae bacterium | reverse complement strand
TCCGGCTTGCCTCAACTCGCTCCCAGTAGAAGCGCATGTCGTTGCCGGGTGCACTTACCGAAACCAGCGTAAAGCGAAGCGCGTCAGCGCCGTATTTGTCGATTACTTCAAGCGGATCGATACCGTTTCCGAGGGACTTGCTCATCTTGCGGCCCTGAGAGTCGCGAACGAGTCCGTGGATGAGAACCGTCTTAAACGGAACCTCGCCCATCTGCTCGATTCCGGAGAACATCATTCGCATTACCCAGAACGGGATGATGTCGTAGCCGGTAACCAGCGTGCTCGTCGGGTAGAAATAGTCAAGCTCCGGCGTCTTCTCCGGCCAACCGAGGGTCGAGAAGGGCCACAAAGCCGAGCTGAACCACGTGTCCAGAGTGTCGGGATCCTGGCGCATGGGCTTGCCGCACTTCGGGCAAATTGCGCTGTCTTCCTTCGTAACTACCGTCTCGCCGCAGGCGTCGCAGTAGAACGCCGGGATACGGTGACCCCACCACAGCTGGCGGCTGATGCACCAGTCGCGGATATTCTCAAGCCAGTGGAAATATGTCTTCTCAAAATGCTCCGGAACGAACTGTGTCTTGTCCTGCTTTACAGCGTCGATTGCGGGGCCTGCCAGCGGCTTCATCTTTACAAACCACTGCATCGAAACACGGGGCTCGATGGTGGTGCCGCAGCGGTAGCATGTGCCTACGTTGTGGGCATGATCCTCAATCTCCGTGAGGGCGCCGCACTCCTGCAGATCCTTTACAATCGCCTTGCGGGCCTCGTAGCGGTCCATACCTGCGTACTTCGGATAATCCTCCGTGATCTTCGCATCCGGCGTCAACACATTGATCACCGGCAAATTATGACGGAGACCTACCTCAAAGTCGTTAGGGTCGTGAGCCGGGGTAATCTTAACAACGCCGGTACCGAATTCCATGTCAACGTACTCATCGCCGATCACCGGAATCTCGCGTCCTACGAGCGGCAGGGTAACGGTCTTGCCGATCAGATGCTTGTAGCGGTCGTCGTTCGGGTTAACTGCAACCGCGGTATCGCCGAGCATCGTCTCGGGACGGGTCGTCGCCATCTCAATGTAGCCGCTGCCGTCCGTGTAGGGATAGCGCAGATGCCAGAAATGACCTGCCTGATCCTCGTAGTTTACCTCCGCGTCGGAGATCGTCGTCAGGCAATGCGGGCACCAGTTGATGATGCGGTTTCCTCGGTAAATGAGTCCCTTGTTGTAGAGGTTTACGAACACTTCCTTAACGGCCTTGTTGCAGCCCTCGTCCATGGTGAAGCGCTCGCGGTCCCAGTCGCAGGACGAACCCATTTTCTTAAGCTGGCTTATGATGCGGCCGCCGTACTGGCGCTTCCACTCCCAAGCTCTCTCGAGGAAGCCCTCACGTCCGAGGTCCTCCTTCGTGATGCCTTCCTTCGCCATAGCCTCAACGATCTTCGCCTCGGTGGCGATGGACGCGTGGTCGGTGCCGGGAAGCCACAGCGCCTCGTAGCCCTGCATACGCTTAAAGCGGATCAGAATATCCTGCAGCGTGTTGTCGAGTGCATGGCCCATGTGCAGCTGTCCGGTAATGTTCGGCGGCGGGATCACGATCGTGTACGGCTTCTTCTCGGGCCGTACTTCAGCATGAAAATACTTCTTGTCCTGCCACATCTGATACAGGCGGTCTTCAATCTCTTTCGGATTGTAGGTCTTAGCCAGTTCCTTCATGTTGTACTCCTTTCTTTAGGGGTGATACCCCTGATAACAAAGACGCCCCTCGCCGTATAAGGACGAGGGGCTGTTCGTGGTACCACCTTATTTCGCAGCTTGCGCTGCCTCTTTACGCCGCTCCAACAAGCGACTCATCGGTAACGGGATTACCCGGAGACCTCTACTCCCACGCGGGTTTCAAGACCTCAGCTCCGAAGCTACTTCCGCATCTCCGTCTCCGAACCGGTCTTGCAGCCTAGAACCGGTCTCTCTGTCGGTCGGTGGAAACGTACTCCTCTTCTTCCATGCCTTTATGTTATGAATATGTGCATACTTTACCGCAGGGCGCGGGCTTTGTCAAGAAGAATTTCCCGCTGCATCCGCCCGATCAATTCTCCGACTCCTGCAGCCGTTCCGTAATCTGAAGGGAATCGTCCTTCGGGCGATACTCCAACTCCTTATAGGCAAGACTGTCTGACTCGGAATTATAATACCGAACGCGGATCGAATCCAGGAAGAACAACTCGTCCCGCAGCGCTGTAAAGTATCCCTTCCCGATGGTGTCCGCATCGCCCTGGACAACTTCGATGTAGAAGTAATTATAGATGCTCTCCCAAGTATCTTCGCTCTCCTTGCTTCGCGTAAAGAGGGATTCGTAGTTTTTCTGCGGCAAATACAGCAGCATAAACATGTAGATATCGCAGCCGCACCTCCGCACCGTGCCCTCGAGACCGGAAAGGAACTCCGACATCGTTTCTTTCACACGGGCATCCGCTTTCTCCGTAAGCGCCTCTCCGATATATTCGGAATACAGCTTGTCATCCTTGATTTCTGAGGAATACCATTTATACTCTCCCTTCACCGAGAAAGAGAATTCAATACGATCCCGGGTCGCCGACTTGATTTCCACATCGAAATCCGATTTTTCCAAACCATAGTACTGCGAGATGTATTTTTCGCAGCGCTCCCTGTCTGCGGCCGAGCCTTTTTGCAAATACTTCCGCAATTTTCCACCGAAGAAGGAGAGAAGAAGGAAGCCGACGGCGATGACGATTACCCACCGTCGAAGATTTATCCCCTTGTGTTTCGTTTCTTCTGTTCCGTTCTGTTCTTTATCCGCTGCATCACTCATACGTCGTCAACACCTCCCCCTTCCACTTGTACTTCCGAAGGAACTGCGTCTTCGTACCGTCCCCGTTCTCATCGAGGTAAGCTTGCACCGTAAGGCATTCCAGGTACGGAACTGCATCCCGGATCACGGAAAATTCCTCGGCAGAAATCCGGTAGTCCCCCGTCTGGAAAATCTTGATCTCGCAGGAAATCTCAAGACGCTTCGACTCCGGCGACTCTTCCCCCGTCTCCCCGCGCAAAAAACCGTCCCACGTATCGGGCGTCATCGCAAGAGGAAGCAATCCTTCTTCCGTTCCCCGATTTTTCACACTACATTCAAAATTGACATTCAGCAGTTCGAAGGGAATCTCCGCCAACAAGTCGGAAGCCGCCAGTTTTTCCGTCAGATCCGTCCGGAGTTTCTCCCGGAATTGCTCCGCGTAATAATTCGAACAGTCCCCGTCTCTAAGAATATATGACGCATCCCCGATCTCAAACATGATCGTCCAACTGTCGCTTTTCACAATCCGATAGGAATCCTCCGCAAGGCCGCATTGGTCACAAAGAAACGACCGAAGGGTCTCTTTCGCTGTCGCTTCCTTCTCTTTTTTGGTTTTTTCACTTTCTCTCGTCCACCCGAGAATAAGGAACACAAAAATGATAAACAGAACAACGATGACAGATACCACAACCCCGAACACCCCCACGAACAATCGCTCGGCCGTCATCGGCTTTTTCGGGCCCCTGTCGATATAATCCGAGTCGCTCATCGGCTTAAACAGATCGGTCGTACGATTGTCAATATAGCTCTGATTCTTCTCTGCGTTACTGTTCTCCCAATCATTTTTCGTTTCCACAACATCACCCCCCTTTGTGTTGTTCTTACTATAATACCATAACTTAAGGAACTATGGAAGTCCGCCGGCGTGTTCTCCCGCTTAGCGCGCAAAATGCCCCTCGTCGTATACGGACGAGGGGCTGTTTACGGTACCATCCTATTTCGCAGCCTGCGCTGTCTCTTTACGCCGCTCGATCAGGCAGCTCATCGGTAACGGGATTACCAGGAAACCTCTACTCCCCGCTCTTCTCCGGCTCATCGTCAGAGATCTCGCCGGAATCAAGCTTCTGCAGGAACTCCATGTAATCATCCGTCATCCTCGAGAGCTCAGACACATCCTCTTCCTTCGGAGCGTCCAGCTTGATCTCGCCTGCGGGAATTGTCTTATCCTTATCATCCATAAATTCTGCCTCCCTGTTCACATCCGCTGCGGGCTCTGAGGAGCCTGCCGGAAGCACAATATCCCCGGTATCCAGAAAACCTGCCTGCATCGCAGTATCCTCATCATCCGAAGCAGCTTCCTTCGTCGCCGCTGTCTCACCCTTCAACCGGCGCATGATCCGCTCCGTGATGGACACCAGATCGGCCTTCTCACGGCTGCCCGGCATGACACTCCGGATGGACTTGATAATGCCGGGGTAGCTGACCGAGCGCAGGGCCGGGAACGCGTGAAGCAACCGCTTCTGACGTCCCGTGAGCAGCCCGAGGGCACTCTTGTAAAATGTCTCCACAACGACCGTGTCGTACAGCTCTACCATGCGGTCCTTGGCCGCGACAAGCATCTCCGCGATCCTGCGGATCTTCTGCTCGAAATCGGCGGCCTGCTTCACACTCACCGCAAAATCCGTGACGAACAAAACAAACAGTGTCCACGCCACGATGTGCAGCGCTGTCGGTGACAGCAGCGAGATCAGGTGTTCCGTCGCGGGGTTGACCCATTTTACGAGCACTACCGACAGACCGCCGAACGCGAGCGCGCCCTCCACACAGATGCGGCCGTTTAAGTGCCAGAACATATCGTAATAGTCCCACCAGCGGGCGTGGAACATTTTCTCCATCGCATAGGACGTGACGTACTCGACCATCGTGCACAGCGCGGCGCTTAAGAAGAACAGCGCGACCATGTTGGTAACATCGCCCAGGATC
Source organism: Lachnospiraceae bacterium (assembly GCA_017617545.1). Classification (GTDB taxonomy): domain Bacteria; phylum Bacillota; class Clostridia; order Lachnospirales; family Lachnospiraceae; genus ISDg. The sequence goes on along the minus strand of JAFZVZ010000028.1, from coordinate 37,984 downwards.
AGCAGGTCGATCATCGCGCCGGTTCCGTAGATCGGAATGTACGGTCCGAACATGAAGCCGCGGTTGACGATGCGATGCTTGTCGATCAGTTCATAGATCACGCTCTCCCATATCCATCCCAGAAAGCTGAACACAAGAAACATGAGAAAGCTCGTTTCGATCAGCTCCACGAACTCACTCTCCTTCTCATGACTGCGGCAAAGCCCTTCGCCGTCTCATAGGTTGCGCACACCTTGTCGACAAAACAGAGGATGCGTCCCTCCGTCGTCCTCGGCACACGAAGATTGAGCGGGAACATGTGGCAACTGATCATATCCTCCTCGATCTTGTTGATCTCGAAGTCTCTCTTCGCGTTGCGAAGCGCCCGGATCGGGTGCGTAAAGCCGTGCAGGCGGTGACTGTCGTCGTCCTCGTGCCAGTCGTACAGAAAATAATCGTGCAGCAGCGCGCCGCGCACAAGGCTTCTCATATCCACCTTCGCATGCCGCGCTCTCGCGAACGCCACGCACCGCTCCGTCACGAGCAGCGAGTGGTCGTACACGCTCATGTCACCGTGCTGCATCAGTGTCTTCTCGCGGCTGAGCCCCGGCGAATCCAGTATATCCCCGCCGTAATAGCGGATGATCTCCATGTTGGTCAAATCTTCTTCCTCCGTATAATACGCACTTTATCTTATCTCTCACGATACGTGTTCTTCAGCTTGTTCACGGTCTCGTCGAACAGCCACCAGAAGGCATCCTCGCCCTCGGGTCCGCGGTTCTTCAGCTCCATCAGATGGAGATAGTTGACATAGTCCGGCGAATACTCGCGATTTTCCTCAACGAAATAGAACTGGTTCTCGATGCGGCGCACGACGTCCGTGTCGTCCGCGTACACCGTCAGCTCGCGGTCGAATTCCTCCTCCATACCGCCGAGCTTGAGCGCGTAGAGATACTGGCACAGGCTCTCGCGGTCGCCGCTCTTCTGATATGCCGTCTGAAAATTCTTCGCCGCTCTCCGGAACTGTCCGTTCTGCGCCATCAGCACGGCGATGTTGTGGTACGCCGCGCCCTGCTCCTCGTCCGAGAGCTGCACAAAATCCCGGTCGTCCAGTATGGTCTGGTACTCCAGAAGCGCCTCGTGGTTCTTGCCGTACCGAAGGATCGCCGCCGCGTGTCTCTTCTTGCGCTCGATCGGCAGCAGCTCAAAGTACCGGTCGATCCGCTCGATCAGATGGTTGATCTCGTCCTGGCTGTAGTAGTCGGTACTGCAGAAGATCGACACGACCATGTCCTTGATCCCCGATTTGCGCTCCTGCAGCGTGGACAGAAAATCGGCGCGCTCAGGCATGTTCAGTTCCATGCGGATCCACGGCACAAGCTGGCTCTCGGAGATGTCCTCCTCCATCGTCTCCACATTGTGGTAGAGATAGTAGCACAGCTCCTCCATCGTGTACACGCAGACTCCCGTTGACTGAAACAGAAACGGAACCTTCGCCTTGTCCCCGATACAGTAAATCAACCGTCCCATACATCCTCCGTTGCACCGTCCTCCGGGGCGGTGCAGCACACCCGATAGTCACCGCCCTCCGGCGGCGTTATTCAATACTTCCCTCAATTGCTACAGCGTAATGATCTTCTCCCACACGCGGTGACTACACGGGAAGAATTGTCCGAACCCGAGGTCCGACACCGTGCACACCGCCGTATCGCGGTCGAGGAAGGTCACCTTCACCGCCACGCGGGTCGTTTTATTTTCCCGACGATGAAGGTTCTTCAGGTTCATGATCGAATACTTCGATTCCTTCCGAACCGCGTTATACACCGTAAAATAAATCTCGTCCGTGTCATCCAGGATGCCGACCGTCGTCGCCTTCGCCTCGCGCCACAGCTCGCCCGCGTAGATCAGCGGGTAATCCGCCACACGGTTGTCCTTGAACATGCGGATGGAGATCGTCGAACGGACCATGTCCTCCGAGAGGAAGAGATAATCCGCGAACTGCTCGTCATCCTTGTGCTGCCCGTAGTAGGCCGCACCCTTCGCGTAGAGGTTGGAGCCCTTGAAGACGTGGCGCCCCGCGGTCATCGAACGAAGGATCTCGTCGGGCCAGGTGCCCTCAAAGCCCTTGCCGGTCACGTAGATCGTCGAGATGATCTGCCTCTGGATAACCTTGTCGCGCACGAGGCGGAAGCTGTACTGCAACCTTGCCTCCTGCATATTTTCAAGCATCGCCGCATCCATCAGGTCGCTCAAGTCGGCCGTCACGGTCGTGATTGCCATCGGCGGTCCCTTGCGGCTGTTGTTGGACATTTGATAGTAGAACAGGCCGTTCTCGTTATAATCGAACAAGCCGACGTCGTTGATCCAGTAATCCCGGCGCTGGCACACGGCGTAGTACATAAAACTCATGACATACGGCTGGAACTCCGCCTTGTCGCGGCCGATTCCGGTCTCCTCGATCGCCTGCTGCACCGCAGCCACAACGCGCGGGTGAAGCGAGCGCATCGTCACAACGACCTTCGCGATCTCGTCAGTCACATATTTCTGTCTCACGGCGGACAGCGTCTTTCGCACAAACCGCGTCAGAAGCTCTGCCGCCGAGTACTCGATCTCGAAGATAACCTCGCTCTCGTCGCGGATCACCTTGTTGACCAGGTCATCGACAAATCTGCCTGCGCCGCGGTTGTTGAACCGCTCCGCCTCCTCCCCGAACAGCCAGTCCTTGGAATCGTTACGCACGCAAAGAACGGTGGGAATAACAGTATTCCCACTGCTCGTAATGCTGATGCTGTCAGGCTCTTCCAAAGTCCGTCCGACTGCGATCTGCGTCATTTCCACGCCGAGATCGTAGCCGATAATGATCGCTCTGGGGTTCATAGTTCCTCCGAATTAATTGTTGCGGCTCGAAAGGATCCGAAGCAGACGGATCAACATGTAGATCATGTCCGCGAAGATCAGCCCGGCGCTGAGGACCGCGTTGGCCGTAGTCTTTCTCTTATTCTGCGCTACCGCCCAGTCATAACCGATATATCCCATGAGGATACCCACGAAGACGAAGTCAAAAACTCCGGACGACAGTCCCACGCACCACATGACGATTTCACCGACGAGACCGATGATCAGGCAGGAGAACAGCATGCGTCCGATGCCCTTGAAAAACTGCGGATACAGTTCGGCGAGACCGATCATGAGCAGCGTGCAGACACCCATGACACAGAATGCGTACCGGATCGTTGTGATCCTGTACATCGACAGGAACGGCGTGATAAACAAACCGAGCGGGACCACGATCAGGTTGTAGCCGATAAAACTGATCACCGGATTTTCCGTCTTGTGACAAATGATCGTGCCGGCAAACATGCCGACAAGGTAGATCACTAACAGGACTGCATAGTTCATGCTCATGATCTGCTTTGTAAACACAAAACACAGGATCGCGTTGACAACGAAACCGTACAGAAGCAGCACGCCGATGATCGTGTTGTATCTCTCAGTTGAGATCTCCTCTCCCGTACCGATGTACTCGTTCTCAACATTCGCGTGCATCGCCGCAGCGGATGCCGCCATGATCTCCATGCTCATGCGCTCCCGGTTCTGCTGTGCAGGATCCGCCGCAGGAATATGTCCCCCTGTGGCAGCGCGGTTCGGATCATAGATGTTGTTTTGATCTGCCATGAATAATACCTACCTTTCTTTTACCTGTATTTCTCCCTTGCTCAGCGGAGCTTATGTCCTCCGCTTACTCCGAAGCCCCCTCATCAGCCGAATGGAACAGCTGCGAGATGGCAAATTCGTTCTTGATGTAACGGTTCAGCAGGTTCATTGCCTTGTCGGCATCGCGCGCCTGCTCCGCAGCGATGATCTCGTTGATCTGGGCGAACCGGCTGCCGACGTTGCCGATCTTCTTGTCGCCGCCCACGAGTGTGGCCTTCTCCGTGATCACGGTGTCCTCTTCATTGTCCGCCTCATCGCTGATGACGTAGTCCACCGTCTCCCCGGCGAAGAGGATCAGGTCCTTGACAAAGATGCCGTAGCAGATATCCCTCATCGGGAACTCCCTGCGGATGCGCTTGCCCGAGGAACGGTACGAGTAGTCCAGCGTCACCTGATGCTTCGGGTTCGTGCGGTACTCGATCAGGAACTTGTCCTCCAGGCTCTCGGGAAGCGTAAAATACCGCCCGAAATTCAAGAACTCCGGCAGCACCTTGCCCTTGGCCTCCATCCGGATCAGCCAGTACTCCGCAAAATCCTGCTCCTCCTTCGTGAGCGTCTCCTGCTCCGCGTACTGCCGCAGCAGCGCGAGCACGCACACGTCGTTGTCCTCGCGGTAAACCGTGCGGCGGATGATGTTGATCGTCGTCTCGCCCATCGGAAGGTCCGCGGTCAGATACTTGTATGCCATGTAGGTCACGTACGCGCGGATCAGGTTGCGGTCGCTGCCCGGCCGGTCGTAGGACTTGATGAGCGCGTCGCCGTACGGAAGGTACGACTCCGTGAAGAGGATCTGCGCGATCAGTCGCTCCTCCAGGGCATCCGCCCGGAGACCCGCCGCGTCGGCCTCCTCCCAGACGTGGTAGAGGATCTGCGTCTTCGCCTGAAGGTTCCGGACCAGATAATCCATCGTCCGCTCCCCGCGCCGTCCCTGCGTGAACAGGTAATAGTACAGGTCGTTGAGGATCGGCGTCGGTTCCTCGGTCATTTCCCGAGGAATGGATGCGCAGAAGCGCTCCAGAAGACGGATATCCACATCCTCACAGCCGTAGCGGTCCAGAAGCTCCAGCACCTGGTCCACCTGGTCTCTCAGGATCAGCAGACCGATCAGACGCCCGCGCTGCTTCGACGGGATCGCCGCGTAGTTTAACCGCCCGAGAAGCTCCTCTAAAGCCTCATCGCGGAAATTGTCATAGTAATACAGGACGAGCGTGCGCAGCAGCTCCTCGCGGAACTCGTCCCGCAGCTCCAGAACTCTGCATGCCTTCTTGCGGAGAACCACGGAGTTCGCGTCGAACCTGCCCTCCGCCTGCGCCTTCGCAACCATGTGCAAAAGGATGCGCGTGTTGTCCGGATATGCCTCATACGCCTCGCCGTACAGGTTCTCGCAGTGCATGAGCCGGTGCATTTTGTAAGGAATGCCGCTCACATAGCGGTCGTGGTTCGCGTCCATGAACGCGATGACCGCGCCGTCGGTGTAGATGTCCGCCTGCGCTCTGCCGTTCGCGAGCGCGACCACAGTCTCCTCCGCCAACTCCGGATGAGCGATGCACACATAGTGGATGTTCGGCGCCGCGCACTCGATCTCCGCGCGGAACGCGAGCTTGTCGAGCTTCGCCATCACCTTGTCGCGGTAATCGTCGGATGCGAGACAATCATCGTAGAGGATCGCCAGGAACTCGTCGTTGTGGTACTCCTTCAGGCGGTCCATCGTGTACTCGCGGATCTTCGGCAGGAAGCTCTCGTAGATGGCCGGCTTGCTCTCGCGGTGCCGCACGATGTTCGCGTACAGGAACGAGAGTTTGCGGTCGTTTAACTTACTGCTGTACGTAAAATAAGCAAACACATTGTCGTCGAGCGCCTCATCGACATCCGACTTGCACGTGTAGATGTAGTATTCGTAAAGCTCGGCAACGCGAACCTCCGCCTCCACGCCGCGCGCAAACCATACGGCGTAGCGGCTGTCGCGGCAGCGACCGCGGATCAGCATCGTACAGATCGCGGTGAGTGCCTCCCTGAGCTGGTAGCGCTCGTAGATCCCCTGCAGCACCGTGTAGTACAGCGGCCGGTATTCCTTCACGCTCTCCGCCAGCGTCGCGAACTGCACCGCGACTTCCTTCTTCAGGAAATGGTGCCGCACGGCAAATGCCACCGTCTGCAGCTCAAACTCCCCGATCTCCCGCAGCAGCTGCGGTTCCTCGTTGAGCACCTCCGCCGCCTCTAAGTACAGGATCGGGGACGGATTGCCGTTGTCGTAAATGCCGCGAAGCTCGTCGAGACAGAGCTTGCGGTTGCGGCTGTAGCGGTCGTCCAGCTTCATCAGCAGGAGCGCCGGGATCAGTTTGTGCGACGCGTCGTTGCAGATCCCGTACAGCTGCTCAAGCGCCGAGACGCGGTTGGCCGAGGATCTCTCGGCACGCAGATATATGTAAGCTGCCTTCGCGTCCTGAGAGGATCTTGCGATCTCATCCGGCAGGATCTCGCGCAGCTTCGCGTTCGCGGGGCTTTCCTTGCCGCTTAAGCGATCCAGATGGATCCGGTACAGCTTTGCCTCCGTGGAAAGCTCACCTGTCTCATCGCGCAGGTGCGACAGAAGGCTCTCCGCCTCGGACACATAGCGCCCTACAGGGATCCGGTTCATGCGGAACGCAAGCGCGTTGTCCACCAGGTCCGCGAGGATACGGTCGCGCGCGTGCTGCCGAAGCTGCTCCGCCGAGCGGTCGTGCATCTTCCGGCACGAAACCGGCACCTTGATCGTCCGGCACTGCGCCTCCACCGTGATCTCGGCGTAGTTGTTGCCGTACGCCATCTTCTCCGGGATCACAACATAGCGGATATCGTACGATCCGCCGGAGAACTGTTCCGGCGTGACCTCGTTGTGCTCCACCAGCAGAAACTCCGCGGACGAGGACACATGAACACTCACGTAGCCCGGGTTGTCCATCTGCAGTGTCAATTTATCGGAAAATGCAGCGTCACGTATGTCATTGTACTCGATTGAAGCGCGCGACACCGAAACGGAAACGGGCATTTTCCGACCCGTTGCCACAAGGAATTCCTCCATCGCCCGCTCGTCGGACGCGCTCTTCTTCAGAAAATCATAAAGATACAGGCTCTTCGGTTCATGGAACTGCAGGAAGGGCCGGAACCCCGCGTCACAGAAGATCTTCAGCGCTTCCTTCCGGCGGCTCACCGCGAGCTGCGCGAACTGCTCGGGCGTCTCGATCTTCTCCGCGCCCAGAGGCATTGTCGGCGCAACCACGTCGATGTGGTACGGCAGCTCAATCTCACCGCAGTCGGTGATGAACGTGAGCGCGCCGTCGACTGTCGTCAGGTTCTCGAGGTTCTCGGCGTGGATCACGTACTCGATGTTGTTGGAGACACCGACGAACTGGTTCGTGACCGGCTCAACCATGCGGTTGTCCGAGCACACCAGGCCCTTCATCGACTTCTCGGCGTCATTGCTGATGCTGACGCGTCCGTTCAGGCGGTGTCCGATCTCCACGGAAGCGACGATGCGATCCTTGCTCAGGCTGATCCGCGGCAATTCGTATTCAATTCTGCCCCGGGCGATCCCGGCGATCTTATCCTTCACGCTTCCTCCTTCTCCGGACACCGGCGGTTACGCGCCGGCGCGCGATATTGTTACCCCTTGCGGAACACCCCTGTTCCGCTGCCTGTCATATCATTACGGTTTGATCACGTCAAACTCTCCGTCTTCCCGCTCGCTCAAGATCTCGCTTCGGTCGAGGGCGACATAAAAGCTTGCCACAAGACCTCCACTCGAACGGTCGAGCACGATCGCTCCGACGTAATCCTTCCCGTTAAAATTCGAAACATAATCGTCGCACTGCACGTCATACTCGGACAGCTTCTTGTCCAATCCGAGTTTGGACGAGGACACGCTCTCCAGCACGGATTTCGCAAAATCCTCCGGCGACTGCGTGGGCACCGGTGTCGGCGTATCCGTCGGCTCGTCCGGGTTCTGGTTCTGTCCTCCGGTCGGGTTCTTACCGCCTGCCGGAGTTGTCGTCACCGTCTCGTTTTTGTCCCCCTTCTCCTGCAGCTTCTCAAGCCCCCAGGAGGCAAGTCCGAACACGAGCGCGATCGCGAGCACAAACAGCGTCGCCTTCAGCAGGATCATCATTCCGCTGTCGCCGCCGTTGCCGCCCCGGCTGCCGCCGCTGCGCGTTCCCCGGGTGCTTCCGGAACCGCTTCCGCGCGTGTTGCTGCGGCTTACGCTGCGGGTATTGCTGCGGCTTCCGCTCCTGCCGGAGGAACTGCTGCTCCGCTTCGATTGTCCCGTACTTCTCTGTGCCACGAATGATAACCTCCGCCATAGTCCTATACAGAGTTAATTGTACCACAACGATCATGGTTTGTCACGAAAAAACGGCGCGCTCATTCCCGAAGAATATGAGTGCGCCGCAGCGTATGGAAAATGCGGAACCATCCGCTTTTCCGGTTGTTCGATTGCAATTACGCGAGCTTCGCCTTAGCGGTCTCACACAGCGAGGTGAAACCTGCAGCATCGTTGATCGCCATCTCCGAAAGCATCTTGCGGTTGATGGTGATATCGGCAAGTTTGAGACCATACATAAACTTGCTGTAGGAAAGGCCGTTCATCTTGCAGCCTGCGCTGATACGCGCGATCCAGAGCTGACGCATCTGTCTCTTTCTCTCCTTGCGGCCTGCAAATGCGGATGCAAGCGCGCGCATTACAGCCTGCTTCGCGATACGGTACTGCTTGGATCTTGCTCCTCTGTAACCCTTCGCGAGCTTCAATACTCTGTTGTGTTTTTTCTTGGCGTTTAAGCCGCCCTTAATTCTAGCCATGGTATTTGTCCTCCTTCGACAGGTTCCTTACAGATAAGGCAAGATTTTCTTCATGTTTCCTTCGTTCGTGCGATCCATGATCGTCGACTTGCGAAGCGTTCTCTTAAGCTTGGTGGTCTTCTTGGTCAGGATGTGCTGCTTCCCGGCCTTCATTCTCTTCAGTTTGCCTGTTCCTGTCTTGGTAAAACGTTTTGCAGCAGCTCTGCTGGTCTTCATCTTAGGCATGGTATGTGTCCTCCTGATAGTTTTATTGTCGCAACAATTCGAAGCCCGCCGGTCTTAGCGTTCCCGCGAAGGCACGGGCAGAATGTCACTTGGATTTTTTCTCCGACAAGATCACGGTAAGATTGCGTCCCTCAAGCTTCGGGGCCTTGTCGATCGACGAGCAGTCTGCGAGTTTCTCGCAAAATGCCATCACAATGTCAAAGCCTGCCTGCTGATGAGCCATCTCACGTCCGCGGAAACGAAGGGCGACCTTAACCTTGTTGCCCTTGACAAGAAACTTGCGCGCCATCTCCGCTTTGGTGTTCATGTCGTTCTCTGCGATCGTCGCTGAAAGCTGTACTTCCTTGATCTCCGTGGTCTTCTGCTTTCTGCGATTCTCCTTGGCCTTCCGCATCGCTTCGTAGCGGAACTTGCTGTAGTCCACCGTCTTGCAAACCGGCGGGTTGGCGGTCGGAGCTATCAGAACCAGGTCGAGATTGGCGTCGTGCGCAATCTTCAGGGCCTCCGCAAGCGGCATGATTCCGAGTGTTTCTCCGTTTTCGCCGAGTGCGCGAACTTCTTTCGCGCGGATCTGCTCATTGATCAAATATTCGCTGATAGCTCTACACCTCCTAAACACAGTGTTCTGTTTCAGTGAAACGATCTCTTTTCTGTGCGGCTGATGCAACCTCGCGAGCAAGCTCGCTCGGTGTACGTGCGCTCGGAACACGGCGGTGCGTGTGCAAACTCGCGAACTGCGTTCGCTCGTGTACGTGCGCTCGGCACCCGCATCGCGGACTTCGTCCGCTTTCGTCCGCCTGCTCAGCGATCATCGAAAACTTTGTTTTCATGATCCGCTGCGCAGCCGTCCGCCGCCCTCCGCCGGTGCGTATTCTCTCGCTTAGCGCGCAAAAAAAGAGTGGATACCCGAATATCCACTCATAGAAAACAACGTCAACCAAAGGTTGCGATATCATCTTATGTTGACCTCTTCGCGCGATTGCTTGAGGCGAGAGCGGATACTCTTCTTCGGTCGTCAGGCTTGTGCCGCACGCGGCAACTTCCCGACAGCAAGCCGATGATATCACACCGACCTGCCCTTGTCAAGCGTTTTTTCTGCATTCCTGCAGGGTTTTTACGGAAAATAAAAGCATTTTCCGAATGATCATCGCCGGCGCGCGATCATTTCGCGTACGGATTGTCCTCGTCGTCCTCAGCCTCAATCTCCGGGTCCGTAACGCGCGAGAACACCTGAATTGCCTTCTCGAGGCAGTACAGCTCCATACACTGTAGCACAACGAACACAATCGTAACGACAAGAAGAGCGATGGGGATCATCGCAAACACAAATCTAGCCGGATATATCTCAAAATCCAGGGACAGGTAATGCATGATCATCAGTGACAGCAACGATACAATGCCTATGATGAGGAATCTGCGGAACAGATCCTTCCAGCGTTTCGCGGCGGCATAGGACACCTCCCGGGTCAGCTCCCACATGGAATCCCGCAGCATCCGTACGTAGACAGCCAGGAGCAAAAGCCAGAAGAGCAGGACCATGACAATGTAGTTGCGATCCCCCTTGAAAAGGAACACAAGGCACACCCGGGACGCCGCATACACGATGATCGCGTAGATCCCCGTCTTGGGCATGCTCGGCTCATACCTCTTCAGACACATCAGCTTCCTGCAATAGTACACTGTCGCCAGCAGGAAGAGCACTGAGATCGCCGAAACCACCGGGATTGCCACCGAGTTGAGGTTCCATGCCGGCCCGAAACTTCCCGCAAGCCTACCGACAATTTGCGGAATGAGCACCGCCGCGATCATCAGAATGTTCGTGATCATCACATATAACACGGCCCGCTGCACGCGTTTCAGTCTCGGAACGATCCCGAGCAGCATACTCGACTTTCTCAGAAAGCCGAAATCATCAAGCTTATCCACTTTACCCATACAAATTTCCCCACAATACATTTCAATCACTCACGGATTGCCGCCGCGTCACCCGCGGCGCGGCTCGATCAGCGGTTTGTCCCAGTCGATGGAACCTTCCAGCTGTTCCGCCAACGCGTCGCAATTCTCCTGAAGGCTTTCCAGGTACACGGCTTCCTTCTTCTTGGAGCGGCGGCCCTTGCCCTCGAAGACAACCTCCTCCACGTACCCGTCGTAGCTGATCGCGAAGTCTTCCTCATCGTCGTGCGGGAAGAAGTTTACGGAAAATGTATACTTGATCATTCCCGCATCCGACGTCGCCGTCAGTTTGACGACAGCCGCGTGGCGGTCACGGTCGTTGACCGTCGCCGAAGCCTCATAGTAACACTCAAAAACATCGATCTCTTTCATGTCATACCTTCCTGCAGCAAATGCTGCTCAACACGACACAATCAACCCTTGCGCTTGTTCACGATCGCGTCGATACACTCGATGCAGGCGGACCGGAAGCCTGCCTTCTCAAGCGCAGCGACACCGCAGATCGTCGTTCCGTTCGGCGAGCACACCGCATCCTTCAGGACACCGGGATGCTCCCCTGTCACCTGCTGCAGCTTCGCGCTTCCGAGCACGGTCTGTGAGATCAGCTTGTACGCCGTCGCGCGGGGAAGCCCGTATTTTACGGCTGCGTCTGCGTATGCCTCCATGAACATATCAACGAAAGCAGGACCGCATCCGCTGATGTATCCGCCGATCCCCATCAGTTCCGTGGGAAGCGGAATGACCACGCCCAGGCCCTCGAAGAGGCGCTTCATCTCTGTAAGCTCCGCCGGTTTGAGTGAATTTTTCTCCTCGAAGAGGAACACTCCCTCGCCGACCATCGCCGGCGTGTTCGGCATGATGCACTGGATCCGCACGGAATCGTCTATGCCGACAATGCCGGACAACTGTTTTTCATAGGTTTCATACGTCCAGGCTGCCGCCACCGACCAGATTGCCTTGCCGAACAAATTTGTGCCGAGCTCCGTAAGGACCTTCTCGATCTGGTACGGTTTGCACGCGATCACGATCGTATCCGCCGCGCTGACCACCGCCTTCGCGCTTGCCATCGGAACAAATCCGATGCGCGCCGCGTTGTTCGCCAGCTTTTCCTGGTTCGGCGCGTAGGCACAGATGTCCGTTCCCTCTACGAGGCCCTTCTTCACCCAGCCTTCCGCGATCGCGATCGCCATGTTGCCCATTCCGATAAATCCGATTTTCATAGTCGTTCACCTTCGTATTCTTTTATTTTTCATCATCCTACTTGAACACATCCTTGTACATCGCAAAGGTGCGGTCATCCGCGCTGACGAAGATCACCTTGATACCGTAATCGGGATGTCTGCGCATCCAGCTCTGTACCGTGCGGCTCGCAACGAGCGTTGCCTCGCGGAGCGGATATCCGTAGTAGCCCGTCGAGATCGGCGGGAACGCGATGGAGTGAATGTCGTACTTCATCGCCAGGTTGAGGCAGTTCTCGTAGCACATCGTCAGGTAGACCGGGTCGGTCTCATCACCGGAGTACCGCGGTCCTACGGTGTGGATGACGAACTGTGCCTTCAGGCGGTATCCGCCGGAGATCTTCGCGCGTCCCACGTCGCAGCCCTTGAGCGCCGCGCATTCACGCAACAGCTCCGGACCCGCAGCCTTCATGATGGAATTGTCGAGACCGTTGCCGCCCAAAAGCGTCGTGTTCGTCGCGTTGACTACGCAATCGCAATCGACGGCCGCGATGTTGCCGTGCTTGATGACGATCTCGCTTCGCACCTCGTCCCGATATGTAAGAGGTCTCTGCGGCGCGGGCTCCGTGTGCGGGATGAACTGCGTCTTCGGTGCGGGAGGCTCCGGAAAATCCTCATCCTCCTCTTCCTCGTCCTCATCCTCGTCGGATTCGTCCTCTTCGTCTTCGTCCTCGTCCTCTTCTTCGTACGACTCCTCGTCCTCAACGGGTTCGTCGTAGGTTTCTTCCCCGTAGAAGCGGTCTTCTTCCGTCTCTTCCTCGGTCTCAGCCGTCTCATCAGGTTCTTCGCTTACAGGCTCGCTCTCGTACTCCGGCTCAGCTTCGTACGCGGTTTCGGCGGAAGCGCTATCGCTGTACGATGCCGTCTCCGACACATCAGCCTGAGCGGTTTCCGCGCTCTCATAGCCTGCTCCCGCGGGCTCTGCTTCGTATATGCTTTCGGTTGCGGTGCTTGCTTCCGTTTCCACTTCGGCAGCCGCCTCCGTTACGTTCTCTTCCGCAGTTGCTGCAGTCTCCGGTTCAACCGGCGACAGCTGTTCCGCATATGCGTATTCGGCTTCCGCGGTCTCCGCTGCCTCTGCGCTTTCGGCTTCGGCGGCCGCATACGGATACTCCTCCGGCTTGGAAACGACCTCGTATTCCGCCGTAGCGACAACGTCGTATTCTGTCTCCGGATCGATCGCCGTCAGTTCCAGTTCGATCGGTTCCGATCCGGTTTCCTCTGCCTGCTCCGCGGCTTCGCTGACAGGAACCGCCGCTTCCACCGCAGCTCCGTCCTCGCCCGCCGTATCATCTTCCATGTTGCGAATGGTGCTCCAGAGATCGTCCGCGTGAACTCCCTCGCCGACCGCGGAACCGAAGTTGGTCGTCGCTTCCTCGCCGTCCTCGGGAACGTACGACTGCGCCGTACCGACCGGGCCAAGCTCGGTCGAAGCTCCGAGATACGTCTCCGGCGAGGACGTCCTGCCGGGATCCTGCGTGCCCACGAGACGGTTGTTCTCGTCCCGGCGCGCCACATCCACGAAGATATGGGTCTCCTCGTACTGTTCCGCGGTCGTTTCCTCGATCTCGTCATCCGCAAGTTCGGTGTCGGTCGAAGGAATGGTCTCGTGGAACCCGTCCGTCATGCTCTCGACCTGCGCGAGCAGCGTGGCCGGATTGCGAAGTCCGCCGCGGTACCGCATGAGGTCGAAAATATCCTGTTTCATCTCGAAGAAGCCCGCGATCGGAAGTCCGGCGCTCTGTCCGCTCCGGAACATCCACTCGAGTTCCTCGAAGGTATAGTTAGCTACGCCGAGATCCTCGTACGAACGGCTGCGGCGAAGGTTGAAGAACACCTCCTCCATCCATGTCGCAACGATCTCGGAAAGGTACGGCAGCATGCACGCTTCATAGATGTGCATGTTCCACACGGACCCGTCCGAAGAGCTCTCGCTGTCGTCGGCGCCGAACTGTCTGCGAGTGCTGTAATCCTCCGCGCTGCCCCGGAAGCCTTCGTTCGCGTTTGATTCGCGGGCTTCGCGGACACTTCCGCCGAAGGTGCCTTCATTTTCCGAAGAGGGATCGGGCAACGCCTCGCCCAAACCGGCGGCTGCCTCCAGCTCGCGGCGGATCCGCTCCGCCTTGTCGGAATCCTGCTTTCTCGAAACGCGGACCGGCTGCGGCACGCGAAGATCAACGGCATCGACATACTGCGTCACCGTAGCTCCCGCGACCGAGCACCACGCGCGCAGATCCTCACGCACTCGCATGAGTGTGCGGCCGAGCAGGTTGCGTCCCTTCCATTCCTTCGGGTCGCCGCTTCGGGCGTCCTCAATATCCATTCCGATGCCCCAGACGAGATCTCGCGGCGCACATTCCGCAAGCAGCGAGCTGCCCGTGCTGAGCAGGTTGTAAAGAAGCTCCGGGTTCTGCTGGAATTTGGCGCGGATACCGCGGCGCATGATCTGCACACGGATCGTCTTCCAAAGCACATCGTTGTAGTGCGCGACGCTCCGCCCGAGTTTCTTGATCTCCGGCAGATCGCGCGACGCCATGATCTTATCGGCGATCTCCAGATCCCCGAACGTCAGCGCCTTCTGGAACATCATGTACTGTTCCATCGAATGATACTTGCGACCCGCGTACATGAAATCCGACATGTACCAGTTGCTCAGGTAGCCGTACTCGCTGTCAGGCTCGTAAAATCGTATAACTCCCTTCCCCATATATGCACCTCCATACACTACACGCACCCGGCTTGCCGTAACCCCAATACCTTTGCCGTTGTGCCCTTTCTGTCATTGTACCGCACAACGGTGGATTTCACAAGCAAAAAAGCGGCATCACCTGCGTGACGCCGCTCAACTGTCGGTTTTCTTCATTTTCCGTTACGGAAAATGATATGCCTTAATCTGCGTTTTCTAAAAAAATCAGGATAGTTCCACCACGCAGGCCTGTTCGTCCGTCTCGAGGGAGATCTGCACGCGCCCCGCGTCCCTGCTCACCACCGGCGTGATCCGGTCACCCGGACGCGCCTGCTTTTTGTACACCACGCGAAGCTCGCTCCACTCGCATCCCTTCGGCGCGTAGCTCATCGCCAGATGCACGTACTGCCCGTTGTTCACGTGCCCGTTGTTGTCGAGCATGTACTCCTGCACCGGCACGGGATCGCAGACAACCGTTTCCGCGTTCCCGCCAAGCGGCTCGAGCTTCCGTCCCTTCGCCTCGAACAGCGGCCCGTCACCGAGTTCGTAGCATGTCAGGATATCCTCCGGGATCTTCGTCATGCGCATGCGCGACGTGTCCATCAGCGCCCACTGCGCATCTGCCTCCGCAAGCACCTCACCCTCCGGCGTCTTCATGTACACCGCACGGTTTCCGAGCATGCCGTGAAAACGATACGGGTACGTTCCGACGATGATCCGCTCGTTGAGCTCCGGGCGCCTGCGGATCCGCACATCCCACGAGATCAGAAACCACGCGTACGACCGCGCGTTCAACACCTTCGTGCCGACGCCGAGCTCCTCACTCTGGCTGATGGCCGCATCCTGAAAATAATCGATCAACGCAGGTATCGAGAGTTTGAGCTCCCCGTCAACCTTGCTGTACCGGATCGTGTCGGTATATTCGAAAACTGCTCCCATTTTCCGTATCCCCCTCATTGGATTCCCGCAAAAACTCCCGGCTCATCACCGGGAGTTCTCAGTGTCGTGTTACTTCCGTGCCTCTCCGACGCTCTTCAGCTCGTCCTCATGACGAATCTGTGCGCGCTTGATCTTGCCGCCCAGTGTCTTCGGGAGCTCATCGACGAACTCCACGATACGCGGGTACTTGTACGGCGCGGTCATCTTCTTCACATGGTTCTGAAGTTCCTTGATCAGCTCGTCGGAAGGCGTGTAGCCCTTCGCCAGCACGACCGTCGCCTTGACGACCTGGCCGCGGATCGGGTCCGGAGCCGCGGTGATCGCGCACTCCACAACGGCCGGATGCGCAACGAGCGCGCTCTCGACCTCGAACGGTCCGATGCGGTAGCCGGAGCATTTGATAACGTCATCGTGACGGCCGACGAAACGGCAGTAACCGTTGTTGTCGCGCCATGCAACGTCCTTGAGGTTGTAGTTTCCGCCCTCGAACGCCTCGTTCGTCTGCTCGGGATTTCTGTAGTAACCGATGAACAGTCCGATCGGATGGTTGTTGATGACATCGCAGATCGTGATCTCGCCCTCGGCACCGACCTCGACCTCCTTGCCGTCCATCATCAGCTTGATGTCATAGATCGGCGAAGGCTTGCCCATCGCTCCCGGGATCGGCTCAAACCACGGAAAATCAGCGAACAGCACCGTGCCCTCGGTCTGACCGAAGCCGGTGTGGATCTTTCCGCCCGTGAGCGCAAGCCAGCGGTCGTACACGTCCGCGTTCAAAGGCTCGCCCGCCGTCGCAAAATTCTGTATGCTCGAAAGGTCGTAGCTCGCCACATCCTCCTGCAGCATGAAGCGGTACATCGTCGGCGGCGCACAGAACGTCGTCAGCTTGTACTTCGACATCATCTCCAGAAGCTTCGCGGGCTTGAACTTGATCATATCGTACGCGAAGATCGTCGCGCCGCAGATCCACTGTCCGTAGATCTTGCCCCAGCCGAACTTCGCCCAGCCGGAGTCGGACACGCTCATGTGGAGTTTGCCCTCCTGCACCTGCTGCCAGTACTTGGCCGTCACGATGTGGCCAAGCGGATGATGGTAGTTGTGCGTAACCATCTTCGGCATGCCCGTCGTACCCGACGTAAAATAAATCTGCATAATGTCGGTGCCCTTCGTGCGGTCGTCGCCCTGCGGCTTCGCAAGCACGTCGGAACATTTTTCGAATTCTGCGTTAAAGTCGATCCAGCCCTCGCGCTGAACGTTGTCGACAACGGCAAGGTACTTTACGCCCGGCATCTCCGGCTTCGCCATCTCCATCTGGGACATGACATACTCGTCGTCAACGCACACGAACATCTTCACGTCCGCCGCGTTCGCGCGGTAGACGATGTCCTTCTTCGTGAGCTGCAGCGTGCCCGGGATAATGATGATCCCGAGCTTGATCAGAGCCGTCGCGCACACCCAGTACTCCCAGCGTCTTCTGAGGATCAGCATCACGACATCGCCGCGCTTTAAGCCAAGGGAGAGGAAGAAGTTCGCTGCCTTGTTCGACAGTCTGCTCATCTCCGCGAACGTGAAGGACTTCTCAAGTCCCGTGTCGTCGCACCACAGAAGCGCTCTGAGGTCGGGTTTTTCCTCGGCCCAGCCGTCCACAATGTCCCAGCCGAAGTTGAAGTACTCCGGTGCATTTACCTTATAATTCTTCTTGAAATCCTCGTACGAGTCGAACTCGATACGAGGGAGATACCGCTCTAACATGCTTTCCGTCCTTGCCTTTGTTATATTCTTACTCCGCGATCATCGTCAGGAACGTGCCCGGCTCATCACCGTAGCAGCGCTGCCCGTGAGGGTACGTCGGATTGAAATAAATGCTGTCGCCCTCGTGAAGAATGATCTCCTGGTCGTCGAACACGACAACGATGCTGCCCTTGACGACAAAGTTAAACTCTTCGCCGTTGTGCGTCACGAGCGCCGCCGGCTTGTCCGACGGATCGAGCGTCACCAGGAACGGCTGCATGATCTTCTTCGTAAAATGATACGCCAGGTTCTGGAACGTGTACCCCGGATAGCGGTCCGCCAGCTGGCCCTGCCCCGCGCGCACCACCTGGTACGTGCGCAGCTTTCCGCTGACACCCGTCATGATCTCCGAAAAATCCACGCCGAACTTGCGCGAGATGGAGTAGATCACACTGATCGGCACGTCCTCCGCGCTCTCCTCATATTTCTTATAAACCTCGGGATCGATGTTCAATTCCTTCGCCAGCTCCTCCTGCGTGTAACCGCAGACCTCGCGAAGCTCCCGGATCCTCGAAGCCAGTTCCTTCAATTCATCCATATGCTACCTCCCGTTCCGCCGGCTCCCATGCCGGCATCGCGTCTTCACAGTGTCCTGCCCGCTACGGCAGACTTTGCGCAGTATGCACATTGTAGCACTTTCCCGCAAAATGTCAACGCTTAGCGGGATATCATTCTCAATAAGGATTGCATTTTCCGATGCATTGCGAGTATAATAGCTTTCGCAGGCTTTCGGAAAATGAACCTGCGCATACGCGTGTGTAGCGCATTCGACCGGCAATGCCGCTTAAAGGAGGAATTACGGTTCAATGAAAAAGTTGCGTATTGTTCTTTTGTTTCTTATGATGAGCCTTCTGCTGGTTGCGTGCGGGGACGAGGATCCGGACGAGAGGGATCCGAAGAAGAACCCGACGCCCACGGAGGCTTCGGAAGTGACACCGACCGCAGAGGCCACACCGACCGGTGAGCCGACGCAGGAGCCTACGCTGACGGAAGCACCGACGCCGGAACCTACACCGACGGAAACTCCGACACCGGAACCTACGCCGACGGAAGAACCCCTCCCGACCGAAACACCGGTTCCGACCGAGACGCCTACACCGACGCCGACCGAAGCGCCGAAGCTTCCGGCAGTGGCTGCGAAGGCCGGCCCGTCCTATGTCATCGGTGAATCGGACTGGTACTACTACAAGATGGACAGCACCGATCCGAAGCAGGGGATCCATCTGGACCTGGTGTACATCACGGATCCCGGCTATGAGTCTCTTGCCGAGTACCTGCAGGGGGATTTGAACTATCGCAACATGGACGTCTTCTTATCCTACAAGGCAAGTGCAAGCCCTGTGACAGGTAAGTCAGACGATGAGCTCCTGAAGCATCAGCTGCGGGGTGAAACGGAGATCGGACGTTCCGACTCGCTGGTGTTCAGCGCCGTGACGCGGTTTTCCGGTTACAAGACCGATATGGGCTACCGCGAGTATGTCTACACCTACAATTATGAGACCGCAACCGGGAAAACGCTCTCCCTGGATCAGATGGTGCTCAATGTCGACGAACTCTATACCGCCATCACGGAGATCGCGGACAAGGATCCCGCGCTCGCAGGAGTTTTTAAGGATGACTCCTGGAAGGAGATTTACCGCAAACGGCTGGTGAGCGGTACCGCCCATTGGCTTGCCGTGGATGAGGGTCTTGAGTTCTACCTCGACTCCTTCAACTACACCAGCCTCACGAAGGACCTTGTGTCCCTGCGCGTCCGCGTAGTGGATTACCCCGAGCTCTTCGCACCGGAGTGGATCGGCGGTTACGACGGCTCGATCAAGCGGTCTGCGCCGGACTACGACAAGCTTTTCACGAACACCTACAAGACTGTTATTTCCGAGTTTGCGAAGGGCGTGAAACAGCTGACCTGGGAGGAAGCTGCCGCCATCCTGAGCAAAGCCGGCATCTCCTATGAAGGCATGAACGATAAGGAAGCCGCAGATTGGGAGGACGACGCTAACCTGCTCTTCACCGATCCTGACAACGGGCAGGCTTACCGCGTCGACTTCTGGCCGTTTGCGCAGGGAGACGCACAACGCATAACCACCATCTGGTTCCGCGGCGATGTGAACATCTACATCGACAATGCTTACGGCGACCTGCCCGCTCCGCGTATGACCATGGTGGATCCGTGGATATACGACGATTTTGACGAAGTCATCGGTGTGACTTTTGACTCTGTGGAAGATCTGGGCGCCGTCGCCTTCGGTACTCTCAAGCAATATCGATAAACTGACCAAGGAGGCTGATTATGCCGTTCTTTCATGAATTACCCGCAAAACTGATCCTGCTGCTGCACCTTCTGCTCGGCTTTCTCACCGGCTGGTTCTTCGTGCAGGGGTTCAAACTGCTGCTCGGCATGTGCACCCTCGGTCCCATGCCGCTGACCGGCCTGTTCTACCGTGTCGCCGGCGTACAGCTGGCATTCCTGCAGTTCATCATCGTGTGGATCGTCGACAAGCGCGTGTGGGAAAAGAAGCGCACCATTCAGCCGAGAGTACCGGCAAGCGCCCGCGAGATCGGGCTGCTGTTCGCCTCCATCGGCCTCTACGCCGTGGGCGCGGCGGTGATCAACCTGATACGGTTTCTGTAAGCCGTATTCAATATCATATCAATGAAATGCAAAAGACCGGCGGAACTGCTCCGTCGGCCTTATTCTTTTGTTGTTCTGTATTCGCGTTTTGTCTTTGCTTGTTCTGTTGCTCTTATTCCGTTACCTTTCAAGTACCGGCTCGTAGCATTTTCCGGTCGATGCGACCCGCTTTAAGAACCGGTCGGCCTCGCCGCAGAGCTCCTCGATCAGGTCCGTGTCGATGTTGTGCCCGCAGTTTGAGTACATCACAAGCTTGCAGTGCGGCAGGCATTTGGCGGTGCGCATCATCAGCTCCGGGGTACTGATGGGATCGTCCGCGCCGCCGAGGATCAGCGTGGGCGTCTGTATGCCGCGAAGTTTCTCGCAGAGCGTCTCCTCGTTCCTGTACTTCATCAACGGCCGTCCGTAGTCCACGGCTTTCTCAAGCGGGTGCGCCTCGGGGAGTCCCGAGAGCCATGCCGCGCGTCGCTCCCTGCGAAGCTCCCTCGCGGCGTCGTCGTCGATCGGCGGGTCCATGGGCGGCGGAGCATCGATAATGCCCTGAAGCATCATTTGCCGATATGACATCGTGCCGGCCGCGAGACTGTGCGGGCCCGGCACCACAGCGACGAAGCCTTCCACCCTCTCAGGGTGACGCAGCATCAGATGCCAGCCAAGCCCCGCGCCGTGCGACGCACCGATGTAGTTGAACTTCGCAATCCCCAGCGCGTCCGCCACACGGACTACGTCGTCCGCGAAGATGTCGTACCACGCCTCACCGTAATCCACGGTCACGTACGAGGACGGTGCGAACCCGCGCAGCGTGATGCAATACACATGGTACCCCATCTCCGCGAGCTTCTGCTGCATACCCTTCGGGGCAAAGCCCACCTGGGCCGAGAGCAGATACCGCTCCCCGCTGCCGTACTCCGTGTAGCTCAGTTCAATTCCTTCCTCCACCGGGATCCGCCCGGTCCTTGCCTCTGTCATTACGCGCTCATCATTCATTCCCGTGGTTCCTCCTGATACCACGACGCCCCTCCTCTTGCGAGGCGGGGCATCGATCATAGTTCGTATTTACTTCTTCGATTACAGCAGTTCGAGCAGGTGCTTCTTCGCCTCGGCAAATTCTTCCTCGGTGATCAGCTCGTTCTCGTATGCCATCTTGAGTGCCTTCAGCTTCTTGGTGAACTCATCCATCGAATTGTCGACAGACGCTGCCTGCTTCTGCGGCTTCGGTGCGCTCTTCGCTGCTGTCGCCTTCGCGGCCGCTCTTCTCGCGCGCTCCTCAGGGCTCATCGCCATCGTCTGCTTCTGCAGGTACTCGGGAACGATCGGTCCCTCGTTCACAGGCTCGGTCTCCTCAGGCTCATCGCCCTCGTCCTCGTCGCCTTCGTAGTCCGTCTCGTCCTCATCGTCGCCCTCGTCGGCCTCACCGTCGTCATCGAGATCCGCCCAACGCTCGCGTGCTGCTTCCAGCGTCTGCGCAAAATCCTCTTCTGCCGCTTCTTCGACTTCCTCTACGGCTTCCTCAACGGATCCTTCCGCGTCCTCGATCGCCTCGGACACAACCTCCGTGGCCGGCTCTGCCTCGGCAGCCACGGTCTCGACAACCTCTTCCGCCTTCTCCGCGGTGCGCTGTCTTGCCGCTTCCATGGCAGCCAGGATCGCGCTGTTCGCATCCGAGATCACGATCGGCTCCGGCTCTTCCACCGCCTCCGTAACGGTCACCTCGTTCGAACCCGCAAGTGCTTCCGCCATCGCTTCCGCGAACGATGCAGGCTCCTCCTCGGCTTCCTCGGCAAATGTTTCCACCGCCTCAACCGTCTCGGCTGCAGCCTCTTCCTCAGCTGCTGCTACTGTCTCTTCAACGGTCTCTTCAACCGTCTCAACAGCCTCTTCCACTGCCTCAGCCGCTGCCTCGCTCACTTCCTCCGCAGCCTGCTCGGCATCCGCCTGAGCCTTCTCAGCTTCCTTCGCGGCATCCGCGAACGAATTGCCGTGCTTCAGCGCCCACAGGATCGCCTGGTTTGCGTTGGAGATCTCAGGAGCACGCTCGTACTCGGGAAGCTCGTTCTCGTCTTCCTGCTCGGCCTCTTCCGCCTGCTCCGGCTCCTGCACGGGTTCGGGCTCGGCAACCTTCTCAGGCTCCGCTGCCTTCTCCGGGCGGGTTCCTACCGGTGCGAACAGATCGTCCGCGATCTCCTCCGCCTTATTCGCTTCCTCTTCCACGGTCTTAACGACCTTGTCAAAACTCGACTTCACAAAATCCGTAGGAGTGAATGCGAATGTTGCTTCTTCCTCCTCCGGCTCTTCCTGAACTTCCTCGACACGCTTGGTCGCAGGAACGCTCACCGGGCTGAACAGATCCGCTTCTTCCTCCTGCTCGGGCTCTTCCTCGGCAAATGCGGTTACCTGCTTCTCTGGACGTCCCACAAAATCGAAGAAATTGTCTGCCTTCTCAACCGTTGCGCTGAAGATGTCCTCCGTCTTCTCCTCGGCTTCCTCAGCAGTCTCAGCCGCATCGCCGAAGAACTCGTCCGCAGCTTCCTCTGCCTTCTCAGCCGCTTCACCGAAGAAGTCTTCCGCCTTCTCCTCGGCTTCCTCAACGGTCTCAGTCGCTCCGCCGAAGAACTCGTCCGCAGCTTCCTCTGTCTTCTCAGCCGCATCACCGAAGAAGTCTTCCGTCTTCTCCTCGGCTTCCTCAACGGTCTCAGTCGCTCCGCCGAAGAACTCGTCCGCAGCGTCCTCTGCCTTCTCGGTCACCTCACCGAAGAAGTCTTCTGTCTTCTCAGCGGTTTCCTCTACAACATCCTCAACGGTCTCAACAGCTTCCTCAGCCGTCTCCTCCGCCTCTTTCTTCTCGTCCCTGCCAAGGAGGCCAAGTCTCGCAAGCATCTCGGAGAGTGATTCCTCACCGGACGACTCGCTGCTCTCTTCCTCAGCCTCACCGGAAGCAGCCTTCATGGCCTGATCCATCGCGTCATCCACGCTCTCGGCGACATTGTCAACCGCTTCCTTCGCCTCGCCGGCAAACTCGTCAATCGTTTCGCCCGCGTCGCTGACAGCATCTTCAAACTTATCCGTGATCTCCTCCGCAGCCTCGACAGCGGATTCCGTTACTTCCTCAACCTCCTGGGCGGCTTCCGCGGAAACTTCTTCCGCATCGCCCTCACGCTCCGTCATTTTCCGATCGATCTCCGCCTGAAGCTTGCGGAACGCATCCTCCTGATCGGCGCGAACCTGCTCCTCCTCGGAAATCTCTTCCACAGCCTCTTCCGTCAGATCGTATGCACTGCCGGACGCTCCCGCAACCTCCTCGGCCGCTCTCGCCGCTGCCTCAGCCGCATCCACTGCAGCCGACTCGCGCTCAAGCTCCTCGAAGATCTTGCTCTCGGTCTCGCCGAAGAAGCTTCCCTCGCCCTGTGCAAAGGTCTCTTCCGCAACATCGGCAACCGTCTCGACCGTCTCCGATACAAGGTTCGTTGCTGTCTCCGCAACCTCGGTTACTGCCTCGGCTGCATTGTCCACTGCTGCCTCGGTCTCCTCGATCGCATCATCGTCGCCGCCTAAGCCGACGCTCGACGTAGGAATGTATCTCTTCTCATTGCGCTCTCTCGGGTTGACGAAGAGTGCCGTATTGACGCCGCGGAGCTCTTTCTCCTTCTCCTTGTCCTTCTTGCGGCGTTCCTTATCTTTCTTCTTGTCCTTCTTCTTGGAGTTCTTGTCGGAAAATACGGTCTCCTCCGGCTCTTTCTGCTCCGCCGCCGCTTTCACGACCTCGGTAGCCTCCTCGATCTCCTTCTTCTCCGCAACCTTCTTCTCTCTTGCAGCCTCCCAGGCGGCGTCACGCTCCTTGCGCTCCTCTTCCTCCTCCGCCTTGCGAAGGAATGCATCGAGATCGGTCGGGTTCGTACTCTCAACCGGCTTCTTGCGCGTGGTCGAGATCACATCGGTAACAGGCTCGCTGTCCTGCTTCTTATCGTTACCCTTCTTGCGGTCCTTATCCTTGTCTTTCTTGCCCTTCGGAAGGAACGCGAGCTTCTTGCCCTCTTCCTTCTTGTCGTCGGAGGCAGCCTCCTCAGACTTCTTGTCTTCTTCCTTCTTATCCGAGGACTTCTTCACATCCTTGTCGAAGCCCTTCTTGTTCTGCTTATCGTTCTTGCCCTTATCGGCATTCTTATCGTTCTTGTCGTTCTTCTTATTCTTATCAACCGAAACATCCTTCTTCGGTCCGTCAGACATCTTGAAACCCTGCTCGAGCTCCTTGTCCGTGATCGGATCCGAGATGCGGCTGCAGCCGAGCAGAAGCGCAAGCGGGCAACCGAACGCGAGGGACATGCAGATCAGAATGGCGATTGCCTCCCACACCGCGGGCGCCTGAACTTCCGCGGGGCTCACGATCGAGAGGATCACGGTCATAAGACCTGCCACAGCGACACTGCAGCTGATCCCGATACAGAGCATGCGGTCACGGCTCAGCTCATAGAACTGCTTTCCGGCATCAATACCGACCAGCGCATAGATAAACGCTGCCGACAGAATGAAAATGCTGAAGATGAAAAGTGCGAGGATCAGCGGCACCGCAAACTTTTGGTCGGTGTTGCCGAACAGTACCGCAAAATCAACCGCCATCATAGTGCCGCCGACGAACACCGCCAGGCACGCGTACGAGAAGAAATTGCAGAATTTCGGCCGGATACCGATGCGCGACGCGTAGGCGAACAAACCGCCGCCCGCGCCGAGCGCCAGAAATGCGATCAGGCGCAGTACGGCATGGATCGTGGACTTGCCGAGCACGATCGACAGGACCGCCATGATCACACAGAGCGCTCCCGTTGCAATGCCGCCGTAAAATACGCCTTTGCAAATTGTTTCAGTCTTCTTGTCCGGATACACCTTCATCCTTGTTACCCCCTTCGGTAATAGTATCGGTCTTGCCGGGTTCGTCCGAAGCCTTCTCCTTCTTTCGATCCCCGGTCGCATCCAGCTTGGCCGCGAGCATTCGCAGCCCCTCTATCAGAAAATCCTTAGTGACAAATCCGCCGTTCCATCCGCCGTAATCCAGGTCGGTCAGATAAAACCGGTCTCCGAGATCCACCGCGCGGTCGAGAAGCGCCAGCGAAGCCTTCTCAAACTCCTCCACGAGCTCATCCGTCGTGATCGGCAGCTCGATCCCGGACATCGCCCTCGACAGGCGGTTCCAGAACTGCCTCGAGGAACGGCTGCCGCCGCTCTTCGGAAGCTCCGTGAACAATTCCCAGAGATAGTGCTTGCCTCTCTCCAGCGGGAACAGGAACGGGATCTCCTTATCCAACGTGTCGAGCGCCGGGCCCGCGATATGGAAAATGTAGGATGCGTCGTAGCGGTTGCCGTCCTCCGGCTCCGCGTCCGCCGCGTTGCACTGGATCGCCTCGAATCGGTTAAAATCCCAGTCCGGATGGAACTTCTTCGCACAGGCTTCGATCGCCTCGCAAGACCGCTCCTCCAGGATCAGCAATCCCATGTCCAGTTTTTTTCTCGGAAATGACATTCAAAAAGGTTCCCATTCGTACAAAAAATCGCTGTGGTTCTACTTTCGTAGTACAAAAAGCAGACGACACAAAATGAGGCTATTTGACAATAACCTACTTTTGAATATATCACGCATTTTCCGCATAGTCAATGCGTATTTGCAAGGGAAAGCGCGATTTTTACGGGAAAATCATGCATTTTCCGCGGAAAGAGACGCGTTTTGTTCTACGTGTGTAGTACAGAGGCCGTCGCAATCGGTTTTCAGGTGCCGTTTCGGGGACCGATTTTTGCCCGTTTTTTGTCCCGATTTTGTCCGTTTTCGACTCCTTTTCGGGACGATTTTCGCCGGCCTTTTTTCTTTTCTTCGTCGGAAAATGCTCCGAAAAATAAGTGTATTTTTTATGAAATATTAAGATATGACATTCGCTTTGCGGGGGCTGTGTGATATGATAAGGCTTGCGACTTACGCGCGTAAATATAATTAAGGTTCGGATCGATACAGGTTTTATCATGCTTTTCTATTCCAAGATTTACAAAAATCGTCTTTGTCTCATCGCGTTGCTTCTCGCGGCGCTTCTTCTGACCGGCTGCTCCGGCGGCAACAACACGACCGTTCCCGGAGGAGAGACGCAGCCGGGGAATTCCCAGCCCGGTGAGGCTGGCGCGGCGACGCCGACGCCCTACGTCAACATCGACGGGGTTGATTTCTCGAACGCGGAGATCTTCGGGGAGGCACCTTCATTTTCCGAAGAGGGAACATTCTTCGAGGAGGAGTTCGCCCTGACCGTAACGAACGCGGCGCCGAACGGTGTCACGTTCTACACGATGAACGGAAGCGAGCCCACGCCGGACGGCAAGGGTTCGACGCGGTACGACGGGCCCGTCGCGATCGAGACAGGCTCGGGCAACTACCCGAAGGCTCGCACCGTCAAGGCCAAGACCTTCTACGCGGACGGCACCGTTTCGCCGACCGCCGTGCATACGTATTTCGTGGCGCCCGGGATCACGACGCGCTTCACGAACTCCTCCGAACGTCTCCTGATCGTCAGCCTGGTCGGTGACAACGCCGATTTCTTAGGCAGCCCGGACGGCATTCTCTTCGGGGAAAATTACAAGCTTCGCGGCGACGCGAGCGAGCGGCCCGTTCACGTTGAGATCCTCGACGCGGCCGGCAACCTTCTCGTCAGCCAGTACGCAGGCGCGCGTGTCTACGGCGCGTACTCCCGCCAGAACGCCGTGAAATCACTCAAGCTGATCGCCCGCAAATCCTACGCCTCCGGCGTCGGCAAATTCAAATACGACTTCTTCGGCACGAAGAACTCCCTCGGCGAGGACATCGCCTCCTACGACCGTCTGGTGCTCCGCAGCTACGGAAACGACTGGCAGTTCGCGTTCCTGCGCGACGAGCTCAACCAGCGCCTCCTCGGCAAGGCGGGCTACCCCTGCTACGAGGAAGTGCGGCCCGCGATCGTCTACTTAAACGGCTCCTTCTACAACTTCGTGTGGATGCACGAGAGCTACTGCGACGCGTATTTCAAGCAGAAGTTCCCGGACGACACCAAAAACGGCGAGTTCGTCGTGATCGGCGGAACCGAGACGACCAAGAACCCCGACACGGACCAAAACGACGTCGCCGAGTGCAAGGAGTTCAACAACGCCTACGAGACGTTTAAAAACCAGGATTACACCGTGGATTCCAGTTACGAGCGACTCAAGAAGTTCATCGACGTGGAGAGCTACCTCGACTACTACGCGGCCAACATCTATGTCTGCAACTACGACTGGCCGCACAACAACTATAAAGTCTTCCGCTACTACGCGGACGAGAACGGCGAGTACGGCGAGGGCGTCTACGACGGACGCTGGCGCTTCCTGCCGCACGACATGGACTACTGCTACAACATCTACGACAACCCCAAGGAATGCCCTGTCTCGATGGACTACCTCAAGACGGTGATGACCAAGGGGCAGCGCTACTCCCCGCTCTTCACGGCTCTCATGGCCCGCGAAGAATGCCGCGAGTATTTTGTAAAGCGCGTGCTCGAGCTCGCCGAAGGCGCATTTTCCTACGCCTCCATCTGCGACGAGATCGACGCCATGGCCGCGGAACAGGGCAACGAGTTATCGCCCTACATCGCGTCCATGAAGAAGAACTACAACAACGGCGGCTGGTACGGCAACGCGATCTGGACCAGCGTCGAGTATGTGGAAAATGCCCGTGAGACGATCCGCAACTTCGCGGCGCAGCGCGAGGACTACCTCATCGAGCAAATGGCCGAAGCGTTCGGCTATACGGTAGAAGAGCTTTTGAAGATGCGATAAATTATCAGCGTTTTCTCAGCAACTAAGGCGGATCACACAAATCCGGGGGACCCACAGCCGCGTTCCCTGACAATCAACCAAGGCAGCCCCGCTGCCGGGAGACACCTCATGAAATGGATCCTACACTACATGGGCCGCTACCGCGCGCGAGTCGCGCTCGGCATGTCCGTCAAATTCTTCGGCACCATCGGCGAGCTGATGCTCCCGTTCCTGCTTGAGTACATCCTCGATGACATCGTGCCGACCGGGCAGATCCGTATGGTCATTCTGTTCGGTCTGCTCATGATCGTCACGGCCGTGCTCGTCCGCACGATCAACATCGCCGCGAACCGCCGCGCAACCGCCGTGGCGCGCGACTGCATCCGCGACGTGCGGCACGACCTCTTCGCGACAACGGTGCGCCTCACGGGTTCGCAGTTCGACTACGTGACGCTCCCGTCGCTGATCTCCCGCATGACCTCCGACACCTATAACGTGCAGAACTTCGTCGGCATGATCCAGCGAATGGGCGTGCGCGCCTGCATCATGCTTCTCGGCGGTATTTTCATGGCCGTCCTGCTCGATCCGGTGCTCGCGCTCGTGATGATCGGCATGGCTCCGATCATGGCCGCCATCATTCTGTTCATCAGTTTCAAGGGCATCCCGATGTACCGCCGCGTACAGGAGAAAGTGGACGATATCACTCGCGTTCTCCGGGAAAATATCACCGGCGTCCGCGTCGTGAAAGCTCTCTCCCGCGAGGAGTACGAGACGGAGCGCTACGAGCAGTCCAACGAGGATCTCACGAAGACCGACCTCCGCACCGGTATCACGATGGCGCTTCCGAACCCCATCATGAATCTGTGCCTCAACATCGGTATGGCGACCGTCATCCTGATCGGCGCGAACCGCGTCAACTCAGGTCTCACCAAGCCCGGCGTCATCATCGCGTTCCTCTCGTATTTCAACATGATCCTCCAGGCCATCATGGGCATGAACCGTATTTTCATCCAGTCCACGAAAGCCGCTGCCTCCGCCAACCGGATCGGCGAGGTTCTCGTGCTCGCGGACGACCGTCAGCCCATTCTTCCTCAGGACGAGACAACGCTTCTGCCCGATCGGCAGCTCGATGCGGACGGCAAAGCGCCTTTGGTTGTCTTTGACGACGTGAGCTTCTCCTACCCCGTGCTGCAGCAGGAGAAGGTCGATGAGAACAGGGAAAATGCGATCAGCAACATCTCATTTTCCATCCGACGCGGCGAGAGCCTCGGTATCATCGGCGCGACCGGCTGCGGAAAAACTACGCTTCTCAACCTTCTGATGCGCTTCTATGATGTCTCGGAAGGTCAGGTATATTACAACGGCCGCGACGTGCGCACGTACGCGCCGGATGAGTTGCGGCGCACGATGAGCGTCGTGTTCCAGAACGACACGATCTTCGCCGACACGCTTCGGAACAACATCATTTTCGGACGCGAGGTCACGGACAAGACTATGGCGCAGGCTGCCGCCGACGCCAACATCGCGCAGATGATCGAGGCGCAGCCCGAGCAGTACGAGTACCGTGCCACGAAGGCCGGCGCCAACTTAAGCGGCGGTGAGAAGCAGCGTGTGCTGATCGCTCGCGCCCTCGCCGGAAAGCCCGATCTTCTGATCCTCGACGACGCCTCGAGCGCCCTCGACTACAAGACCGACGCGGCGCTCCGCAAGGCCATCCGCACGAACTATCCCGAGACGACGACAATCACGATCGCGCAGCGCATCAGCTCCGTCATGAGCATGGATCACATCCTTGTCATGGAGAACGGACAAATGCTCGGCTACGGCACGCATGAGGAGCTACTCGCCTCCTGCGAGGTCTATCGTGACATCTACATCTCTCAGACAGGAGGTGACGTCAATGCCTCTGCTTAGTAACAAAACGGCCCGGCCGAAGGACACCAAAGGCACACTCATTCGTCTCCTCTCCTACCTGAACGCTTACCGCGTTCCGATGGCGATCGGACTTGTCCTCTCCATCGCGGGCAACCTCTTCGCCCTCTACGGACCGAAGCTTGCCGGCAAAGCCATCGGCGCGATCGGTGACGACGCGGGCAAAGCTGATTTTACGCGTATTTATCACTATCTGAAACTGCTGCTCCTGCTGTACGTGGGCTCCGCGGTGTGCACGTTCCTTCTCTCGGTCCTGATGATGAAGGTCGGACGCGCCGTCGGCAAGAAGCTCCGCAGCGAGGTGTTCGACAAATTGATGACTATGCCGGTCGGCTATTTTGACACGCACCAGACCGGCGACATCATCAGCCGCGTTTCGTATGACATCGACGTCATCAGCAACTCGCTCTCGACCGATGTGGTTCAGATCCTATCCAGTCTGATCACGGTCACCGGCGCGTTCATCATGATGCTCTCGATCTGCCCGCCCCTTGTTCTCGCGGTGCTGATCACAATCCCTCTGTCGATCTTCTACACGCGCTACATCACGCGCAAGGCGCGCCCGCTTCTGTCCACGCGCTCCGCGATGTACGGTGAGATGAACGGCTACTCCGAGGAGATGTTCTCCGGACAGAAGACGATCCAGGCATACGCCCATGAGAACCTTACACTCGAGGAGTTCGACGACATCAACGAGAAGACGTGCGAAGCATTTTACAATGCCGACTACATCTCCTCGAAGATCGGTCCGTCCATCGGATTTATCAACAACCTTTCGCTCGCGCTCACGGCTATGTTCGGCTCCATCTTCTACATGAAGAGCATCATCGACCTGAGCCAGATCTCCTCATTCGTGCTGTACACGAGAAAATTCTCCGGCCCGATCAACGAGGTCGCGAACATCGCGAACGAGATCCTCTCATCGCTGGCCGCTGCCGAGCGTGTGTTCAATCTCTTAAACGAATCGGACGAGATCGCCGACCTCAAGGACGCCGTCGAGCTGACCGACGTCCGCGGCGAGGTCGAGCTCGAGGATGTCAACTTCTCGTACCGTCCGGAAAAGCCGATCCTGCGCGACATCAACATCCACGCCGAGGCAGGAAAAATGATCGCCATCGTCGGGCCAACCGGCTCCGGCAAGACGACCATCATCAACCTTCTGATGAGATTTTACGAGCCCGTGTCCGGACAGATCTATGTCGACGACACGCCGCATGAGCATTTTACGATGGAGTCGCTGCGCAAGGCGTACGCGCTCGTCCTGCAGGACACCTGGGTCTTCCATGGCACCATCTACGACAACATCGCGTACGGCCGCATCGGCGCCACGCGTGACGAGGTCGTCGAGGCCGCGAAGGCCGCGCACATCCACCATTACATCATGTGTCTGCCGCAGGGCTACGACACCGTGATCACCGAGGACGGCGGCAACATCTCGAAGGGACAGAAACAGCTCCTCACGATCGCACGCGCGATGCTCTACGACGCGAAGATGCTCATTCTCGACGAGGCGACAAGCAACGTCGACACCCGCACTGAGCGCCGCATCCAGAAGGCAATGCGCACCCTGATGAAGGACAAGACATGCTTCGTCATCGCGCACCGCCTCTCGACCATCCAGAACGCCGACACGATCCTCGTGATCGGCAACGGAACCGTGGTAGAGGCCGGCACGCATACAGAGCTGATGGAAAGAAAAGGTAGGTACTATTCATTGTACAACGCTCAGTTCGAGTGATACTAAGAAATTAAGGCCGGGAACGACAATCACAATTGTCATTCCCGGCCTTATGAACGAAGAACAAACGCGAGCAAGAAGCGATGCGAAGCAGCGCGGGATTGTCTCCCTCACTCATGATACACATATACATAATACAGAACGGTCACACCGCTCCCATCCTCCTTGCTGATCGCCACGATCTCCTCGTCAACGGTCCGCTTCCCGGGGATATCGATATCATGCATGATATGGTAATATGCGGCCGGTTTGTTTACTTCCTTCCGGTCAAACAACCGCTCGGCGTACCGCACACCGAAACTCTTGATGGCTCCGGTCTTGTGGATCCACCCCTGTTTCTCCAGCGTTTCCTTGGCTTTCTTCCAGTCCTCGGATTTTACCTCCAGCCTTACCAGGTACTTGGCGGGATCCTCGTCGCTGTCCTCCTTTGCGAAGGATTGTTCGGGGAAGAACTGCGTGTAGCGTTTTCGTAAAATCTCCCGGTCCACGTCGTCGAGGTTTCCCGGCGAAAAGCCGGCAACATTGACCGGTTTCTTCGCGTCGGAAGGCTTGTACAGCAGCGGGTTATAATACTTGTAGTACGCGATCTCATCCCCCTTCGCGGCGGATGCCACATACGCGATACTGTGAACCCGGATCGCTTTGTACTCGTCCTCGGTCAGGGCCATGCGCTGTCTTTCACCGGCGCGGTCCGTAAAATAAATCCGGTACGAGTGCGAGGTGCTCTCCACTCGTCCGTTCTCATCCCTGGTCTCGTCAGTCGCGATATTCTTATCCACAATCTCAACGACATTCACATCATACTCGGCCTCGTCGGGAGCGGGCGGCAGTTTGTAAAAACTCATCTGCTGCAGCAACCAGACAATCCCGAGCGCAATCGGGATCGTGACCAGGCAGCTGATGGATTTCTTAACGGAAAATTTACTGCTGAAGAAAATAAAGATGAATGACAGCACACCGGCAAGGATCGCTACTCCGGCAGCGCCGTAGATAAACACATCCAGAATCCCGTTGGAATCCTTCTTATAGGCATAATGGATCCGGTAATCCAGTTTCAGGAGCTCGTCGGTAAGCACGATCTTCTGCGTTTCCGTATCGAGTTCGCGGGCTTTCTTCACAACCGTATCCCGCTCCTCGCGCAGCGCCATGGTGTCCTCCCCGCGGCTGACGTGCTTCAACAGGTATTTTCCCCCGATGAGGACCGCGCCGTTTATGATCACGAAGAACAAAACGGCCATCATCACTTTCTTTATGATCGTTGATCCGTTTGACTGCATATACTCCTCCTTATCCCCACATCAGCGACACACTTTACCCGAAACTCCTCACAATCCCGTCTGCCGTTACAGATTGAGCAGTTTCCAATTGTTCACATCGTCCCGGTTCAACTCGGCGAGCGTCCTTTCCACCAGATCCTTCTCGGAACGATTTGCCAGAAGGAAGAAGATGACGGTGATCATCGCAGCTCCGACCCCCATCCATACCATGAAATGGAGAATGAACATAAACAGTCCCATCCCCGCCCACGGCGAAGCATCCTTCCCGATCCTTTCGGTCGTTTTCCCGAAGGAGAGCATCCCCATTACGAAAAATATCATGATCGCCAGGATCCAAAGCATAATATAACGGCGCATTTTCCGACGATGCATACGCCAGTCGTCGGCAATCCGCTCGGAAATCCCGCGCCAGAACGTCTCCATCGCCCTCCAATAGATCGCGATCCCGGCGACATCCGCTATTGCGGCCGGCAGAAACACAAACGCCAACCCGCCCGGCCATTTCCAACGGATCATCCCGATCACGGCTAATGTCCCCGCAACCAGGAAAAAGCAGGCGACTGCGAAAAGGATCAGCGGTATCCGAAAGCTTCTGTGGCATCCGGTCATCCGGTGAAAACGCCGCATGTAAACGATCTGGTACACACCCACAAGCACTGCCGTTCCCAGTACGCTTGCCTCCAGCGAATCCAGGATTTCCCGGATCGCGAGACAAAACAGCAAAACGAACACCGCAAGAACAGCGAGTCCGATCCAATTTACGGGGGAACGCTCCGTATAGATATCGCGGAACAGCGCTTTCTTTGCTTCGTTCGCCGCCTGCACAGCCGCTTCGTCCTCCGTCGGCTCACGGTCCGCTGCCTCCTGCGGCGAACCCACGCGTGAAAACTCCTCCATATGTCAACTCCTCGGTTAGTATCCGGGTGCTCAATGCCCCTCGGAGAAACATTACGATATTTTACGATATTTTCCAAATTATACCATACGTCGCCCCAAAAAGTAAAGTATATTGACTATATTCGCCGTGACGGGCCCGCGCGAGCCCTTGAATTGTTTCTTTCGGGCAATACAACAAAAACTTTCGCGTGGCATCTTCGCCCGGCTTGTAGTATAATGATTCAAAACCCCGTTTGGAGAAAGCGCAATGAAATCGCTACGGAAAATAATCCTGCTCTGCCTGGTGTACAATGTTCTATGTTACGGCATGACTGTCTTCTATGATCTCATCGATGAGGGACTGATCAACCTGAGCAAGGGTATGGAGACGCTCACCTTCATTTTCCTGTTTATCCTGGTGCCGCTCTCCGTCATCACCGCGGAATGCCTGGGCTTCAGCCGTGATTTTTCGCGAAAGGAACGCATCGTCTACACGCTTGTCTGGGCCGGCATCTCGCTCGTGATCATGTTCACCTTCGGTTACGCCGCGGCCAACGGACATATCATCAAGCAGGCGACCGGCAAAATGATGAACGGCGTTGAGTACTTTCTTCCGGGGTTGCTTCTCTGTGCTGCCGTTCCTCTGCTTTACGTGCTTCTCTGGATTGAACAGGAGATCCGCACCTGGTGGCGGAACCGCTGACATCGGCCGCACGGCAGAAAAGCTGCGTGACGAAGCATCGGCCGCACAAAAAAGGAAGCCGCCGGGGCTTCCTTGTCAAATCACATACTATTCAGAATTCACAGGAGTAAAACATATGGTTCTCAGAAAAGATCTTCTTTCCATCGGCTTCTACAAGCTGAGCGCGTTTCACGGCAGCGACGGTCCTCTCAACTACCGCATCGAGGCGGTCCGTGTCGAGGACGGCGTTGACGAGAAGGGCGATACGAAATACAAACTCGCCGCGCTTCGTCTCATCACCTATCCCGGTCCGTACAACTACGAAAACACGGACGACTCGCTGAAGGAAGCGAAGGATTTTCCGTTCTCATCGGAAGGTCTCGACGAGATCACCGACTACCTGAACAGTCTTCCGAAGCCGGCCATCGGCGATGAATAAAACTCCTGTCTACAGCACAATCGATTGAATATCCTTAAGAAGGATCGTGATCTTGCCGTCCTCCGCCTGCACGTACTCCACATAATCGGGGTTGCGCAGGTAGTTGACCGGCACCAACAGCTCAATGCCGTTGTCGGTCACGATCTTTTGTTTGCGCGTCAGCGCCCTCTCCGTCTTCGGGCTCACCGTGATCGGTTCGGACGGGATCTGCGCGACCTCCATGCGCTCGTGGAAGCGCTCTCCCGCGCTCTCGCTGTCGGAAAATACGGTCTGCTCCACGACAGGCACGCTCACGCACCCCGTCGCCTCCGCGTGGTTCGCGACCTCGGTCTTGTACTCCATGATCTTCTCGGGCACCTGCTCCTTCGGGTAGCACTCGCGGATGACCTCGACCGCCGCCTCGCTCATCACCTCTACCGTCTTCTTCTCCGACGTCTTCGCGCGAAGCCGAAGCACCGTCTCCGCAAGGTAGTTGACCTTGCAGTCGTCAATGTACGCCTCAACATCCGCCACGCGCACGACACCGTTCACGACATCCGCCGTAAAATACTCACAGCCCCGCAGCGACGCCTTCGGCATCACCTTCGAATTCAGGATCCAGGACACCTCGCCCTCCGGGCTCAAGCGGCACTGGAACATCTCCGTGTAGGGCAGCTTGAACATTGCCACGTGGGGCCGCTCCTGCGCGAGAAAGAAGGTGAAGATCGCGCAGCCGGCGCGCATCGTCGCGTTGTCCCGGACAAGCGCGTACAGCACCTCCGAGATCGTTCCCACCATCGCCTCCAGCTCCTCCGGATCCTTCGGCGCCACGCTCGCAAGATAATCATCCCCGTTGTACGAAGCCGTCCTCGCAGCGGTGTCCGAGAGCGCAGCCGCGCACAACTTCGTCGTGTAGCCGTACAGCGCATCCTCCGGATCCAGCTTCACCTCATTGTATTTCGGCGACGGAAGCACCGGGTCTATGGTGCACAAATACGTCTTGTAAAGTTCAATATCTCCTGCCTTCATGGCAACCTCCGAATTTCTTTATTTTCCTCAGATCTTCTCGGAATACTGCCCAACCTTCTGCGTCTTGTGCGAAAAATTAGCCAGCCGCCCCGTGTACTCCGTGATCTTGATGCGGTAGTGCTCGATCTGCTTCTCGTTGAGCTTTCCGGCGTCCATCAGCTCCGCATACCGCTTCTTCAGTTCCTCCAGATCCTCCTTCGTCGCGTCGCGGTAGTTGTTCGACGCGTTCAGATGAAGCCTCGTGAGGATCTGTTCCAGTTCACTGTGTGTCTCTTTCTTAAAAAACGAAAACATGCGTCGCCCTCCTCTGATCAAACCATGTGCGCCTTGAAGAAATCGGTCTGCTCGCGGTTGGCCTTCTCGCCCTCCTCGAGGTACATGTTCACCTGGAACACGTGTCCGACCTCCTTAGCCTCCGGCGTTCCGAAAATCCTGCAGCACACCTCAACGCCGCGCTCCTCGAGCCATTTTGCCGTCGGCTCGCACTCGACGATCAGCGGATCATTGTACGCCGAGAAGATGTACGTCGGCGGGTAGTCCGCCGTGATATTCTCAAGCACCTCGGTCCGGGGATCGTCGAACAGCTTCTCGTCCCCGAAGTAATCCATCATCATCGGATTGCGGGGCGAATCCTTCTCCCTGCCCGCAAGGCGGTACGTACCGCAGGACAGGCCGATCGCCCGCACGCGGATATCCTTAGGTAATTCTATTCCGAACAACTCGCCGTACTCCCTGTTGGTCAGGATGCAGGCAACCTGGCTCACCAGCTGCGCGCCCGCGGAATCCCCGACCAGGAACACGTTCGATGTGTCCAGCCCGTACCGGTCCGCGTTGGCCGAAACCCACCGCAGCACCCCCATCGCATCCTCGATCGGCGACGGAAAATGAAACTCCGGCGCCAGGCGGTAGTTGTAATTCACCACGGCAAATCCGAACTCCGCAAGGTGCATGCAGTAAAACCGGTAAAGCTCCTTGTCCCCGTAGAAGAACCCGCCGCCGTGGATGCTCACGATCACCGGCAGGCGGCTGCCCGCAGGCACCGCCTCCTTCGGCACATAGATATCCAACAAATTCCACGTATCGTACGGACCGTACGAAATGTCACGGTATTTTTCCACCGTCTCCGGCTCCTTCAGTCCGGCGTCGCGCTTCGCGTCGCTCTGCGCCCACGCCTTACGCATCTCGATCACTCGTTCCGGCACTGTGCTCATACATTTTCCTCCTCGTTGTAAACCCAAAAACCACAGCTCCCCTGACTTTTTTATTATACCGAATCTCAGCCGGATAATCAACGCCTTCGACCGCAGCCGGAACCTGGGGATTTCCCTTGCCTCTGTCTTCCTAATGCGTTATAATGAGACTGTAGTCTTATTTTGGAAAACAACCCACCCGGGCTTTTCCGAAGAATGGAGGATTTCTGTTATGGACGAAAAAGCCGCCGCAAGAAAAACCGCCGCAACGCGGGAGAATATTAAAAACGCGTTACTTCACCTGATGGAGGAGAGACCGTACCACGACATCAGCGTGCCGGAGATCGTGCTGGAGGCATCGACCGCTCGCTGCACGTTTTATCGACATTTTCCGACGAAGGATGACGTGCTGCTCGCCTGCTGCAAGGACCGGTTTGAGGGACTGTTCCGCTCCATGCAAGAGGAGCCGTCGTATACGTTCCACGACACGAGCCTCGGATACTACCAGTACTGGGAGACGCACAAGACGTTCCTGCAGCTTCTTCAGAAGCAGGATCTTCTGTTCTTCTTCACGAAAAATCTCGACCGTTTCCTCTACGAGGTGACCGGCCGCACAGGCGAGCAGGACGGCGATAATGCGCCGCCCGCCAAGCTGGTCTATCACTTCTTCTGCAGCATGTCCGCGATGAGCGGGATCCTTATGTACTGGCTGAACAGCGGCTGCCGCGAAACCCCGGAGCAGCTCGCCCAGTTCTACGTCTCCTTCCTTGCCGAGGGCAGCGAGGGTGACAAGGATTGCCGCTATTTCCGCGAGCATCACACCTATCCGTTCGACCCGAACTACGTATAATTCGTTACACATGCGTACATCAGATTTACTTTTTTACCATAAAACCCTGAGGAAGTTCCGTATCTTTCCGTAAAGTGAATTTTTAATTTCTACATGTTTTCCGCTAAAGTAGAAGTTTCTCTTGCACAGCCTCTTTTGGGCATGTATCCTATACAAGGTTATCTGTCTGTCGGAAAGGATGCCCATATGAGTCATAATCTTAAGGGTA